>CAZCZU010000017.1:0-51217 GCA_964503475.1 uncultured Zetaproteobacteria bacterium | reverse complement strand
CTGGCACATTGCGATGCCGTTAGAGGTGCGGGGCGGACCATCCCATTAGTTTACTAAAAACACTTAATTTCGGGCCACCCCTTCGCTTAGGCGGCCAGGCTCTCGATTTCATCAATGTCGACGGCATGATTGGCTTCGGCAACCTCAAGGTCGTACCTGGCCTGCAGATTCATCCAGAACTGCGCAGACGTTCCAAACACCTTGCCAAGGCGAATCGCAGTGCTGGCCGTAATCGCACTCTTGCCATTGACGATCGCACCGATCCGCTGCGGGTTCATGCGTGCCATCTGGGCCAGCCTGTACTTCGTGATGCCATACTCCTCGATGAACTCCTGCAGGTGTTCACCCGGATGAATGAATGCTGCCTTCGTAGCCATGTTCAGCTCCTTTAACTCTCTCTTCCCCACACCCTAATGGTAATCAACCAGTTCCACCTCGGATGCTCCGCCATCATCCCACACAAAGCAGATACGCCATTGATCATTGACGCGAATGCTGTGTTGCCCTCTTCGATTACCTTTCAGCGCTTCCAAATGATGCGATGGCGGCACCCTTAAATCATCCAGGGCAACCGCCGCATCAATGCGATCGAGTCTCATCTTCACTCTGCGAACCAGATCGGCAGGAATGCCACGGGAAAACTCACCGTGAAAAGCTTTTTCCGTCTCGCGATTCTTGAAACTCCTGATCACCTTGCCATTAGTAGAGCACGGCATTATTAACGTCAAACATTAATAATGCATGACGTTAATAATAACCTAAGGGCAAGTCGCCATTGATCCTGCAGACAGAGAACAGATTTATCCGGTTCGCACGCCTCCGATCCCGGATAGAATCGCGATCAAATCGAGGGAAAATCACAAGGGGAGTGGCATAAGCATGAAGATGATGCCTTCAAGTTCGTACAAGGCTGGGTCCTGCATCCGGACCATCACCGGATTCATCATGGTACTGATCGCCTGCGCCACTGACTCCGGGGCGGCGCAGGCCGGAGATAAAGACAGCGTTACACAGGGAGTACCCGCAACCATCGAGTTGTGGAATGCTGTCCCGAATTCGGAGATGACGCTGACCCTGACCCCGGGCACTTGCTTTCTGAGCGTTGAACCGCCGCGCCCCGATGCGCCGTGGCTACAGTATGTGAAGACGAACGGCGGCACCATGACGATCAAACTACCGCCCGACGCCCTGCCCGATACCGCTTATCCAACCCTGCGCATCAAGGTCGGCCTGGAACTGGACAGGGATGCCGGTGGCCGGGTGTCGCTCAAGAAGCCGCTGGTGTTCGCCCTGCACTCCCCCTACGGCTCCGCCACCCTGCAGGAGGGGAGTTTCCGGCTGAATGTCTCCGGGCCGCCGCCCACCTGTACGGTCAGCGGCTGTAGAGCGCATGTCGGCTGCCCGGCCGGCGGCCCTACCGGTGACTCCCCCCGTGGCTGTTACAATTATTACGGCACCTTTTACTGCTGTGTCGTCAGCCCTTACCCGAACTAACTTCCGCCCGGAATTGAAGCAACGGTTGCGGAATGGACTTCCCGGCTACAGCTCCAACTGCTCCAACGTCAGCTCACTGCCCCACAGGCGGCGCATCAGCGCCTCGTTGGCGCTGCCGGTGGCATGGAAGCTGTAGGAAGTCGGCAGGCCGGGTTCGGCTTCGAGGCCATGGGCGTGCAACTGCTGCTGCAACCTGCGGGCGATCGCCTCGCCGGTATCGATGATGCGTACATCTTCACCGGCAATGCGACGAATCTCGGGCAACACGAAGGGGTAGTGGGTACAGCCGAGCACCAGCGTGTCGACACCGCGTGCAAGCAGCGGGGCAAGGAACCCCTCCAGCATCGCCTCGATGCGGTTTGACGCGGTATCGCCCTCTTCGATCGCCTCCACCAGCCCCGGACAGGGCTGCACGATCAGCTCCGCACTTCCGGCAAAACGCTGCTGCAGGGCACGGAAGCGGCCGCTGGCCGTGGTAGCGGTGGTGGCCAGGATGCCGACCATACCATCCGGGCTCTGCTCGACAGCCGGCTTGATGCCCGGCTCCATGCCGATCACCGGGATCGGATGCGCATCGCGCAGATGCTGGATGGCCGCCGCCGTGGCCGTATTGCAGGCGACAACAATCGCCTTACAGCCGGCATCAGCCAGGAAACCGCCCACCCGCATCACCCGCTCGGCCACCACCGCCTCAGGCTTGCAGCCGTAGGGGAGCCAAGCGGTGTCGGCGACATAGTGCAGCGACTCGTGCGGCAGCCGTGCACGAATATGGGCGAGCACCGATAGCCCGCCCACGCCCGAATCAAAGACACCGATGCAGTTGTTGCGATTGTTTTCCGTAGACATCTGCCCCTAAACCTAACCTCAAAGACAAAGCCGGGGAAAGGATCGCTACACCAGTTCCGGTCACCTTGTAAGGCTCAACGTGTCGGTAACACATTTGTGCTATTCACGGCATGATCATCCCTTGTTTGAATGTCTCTTTTTCCAGGGAGGGAAGAAATCACATTATGATTATCGGTATCGATCTCGGCACAACAAACTCTCTTGTAGCGGCCTGGCAGGACGGAGCATCAAGCATCATCCCGAATGCCCTCGGCCATGTCATGACACCGTCGGTCGTCGGCCTGGACGACAATGGCGAGGTACTGGTCGGCATGGCGGCCCGCGAACGGCTGCTGACGCACCCGCATATCACCGCCGCCGCATTCAAACGCTACATGGGCTCGGAACATGTGGTGAAATTCGGCAAACAGTCGTTTCGCCCCGAAGAGCTCTCCGCCCTGCTGCTGCGCTCGCTGAAGAGCGATGCCGAGGCACACCTCGGCGCGGAGGTGAAAGAGGCGATCATTACCGTGCCGGCCTATTTCAACGATGCCCAGCGCAAGGCCACCCGTGCGGCCGGCGAACTGGCCGGTCTGAAGGTCGAGCGGCTGCTCAACGAACCGACGGCCGCGGCCCTGGCCTACGGCCTGCACCAGTCGCATGCCGAAAAGAAGATTCTGATTTTCGATCTGGGCGGTGGCACCTTCGATGTCTCCATCCTCGAGATGTTCGACGGCATCATGGAGATTCGGGCCAGCGCCGGCGACAATTTCCTCGGCGGTGAGGATTTCACCGATGCCATCGCCCGGGCATTCCTCGATCGTCACGAGATAAATAAGGAGAGCCGGTCTCCCAGGGAACTCGCCGCCATCATGGCCATCTCCGAGCGCGCCAAACGCTCACTGACCGGCGGCGATGCGACCACCATGGAGATCCGTGACGGGGAACAGACCCTGACCTGGGAGATCGAACCGGATGAGTTCGAGCAGCTTGCCCGCCCCCTGCTCAAGCGGCTGATGACGCCGGTGGAGCGGGCCCTGCGCGATTCGAGTATCCGCACCGGGGAGATCGACGAGATCGTACTGGTCGGCGGTGCGACCCGCATGCAGATCCTGCGTAAGAGTGCGGCCCGCATGTTCGGCAAGCTGCCGCTGGCCCATATCAATCCGGACGAGATCGTGGCGCTGGGGGCCGCGGTACAGGCGGGGCTCAAGATTCGTGATGCAGCACTCGATGAGGTGGTACTGACCGATGTCTGTCCCTACACCCTCGGCACCGAGGTTGGCCATCGGGGAGAGAACGGCAGGATCGAGTATGGCCTGTTTGCCCCCATCCTGGAGCGCAACACCGTGATCCCGGCCAGCCGTGTCGAGCGATTCTACACTTTGCGCGATAATCAGAAGAAGATCAGCGTCGATGTCTATCAGGGGGAGAGCCGGCTGGTGCAGAACAATATCTCCCTCGGCGAATTCACCATCAATGTGCCCAAAGCGCCGGCCGGGCAGGAGGCTGTCGATATCCGCTTCAGCTACGACATCAACGGCCTTCTGGAGGTGGAGGCCACCGCGGTCAGCACTCAGGAAAGCAAGAGCATCGTCATCGAGCGGACGCCGGGCAGCCTCTCCGAGAAGGAGATGCGCAAAAGCATGGAGAAGCTGTCGGACCTCAAAATCCATCCGCGCGACCAGGCCGAAAACCGTGCCCTGATGGCCCGCGCCGAACGGCTTTACGAGGAGTTCCTCGGCGAAAAGCGGGAGCTGATCGGCCGGCATATCACCCACTTTGAGGGGCTGCTGGCCACGCAGGATCCGTTCCGCATTCGCGATGGCCGCAAAGCGCTCGAGGAGGCGCTGAACGAGATTGACGGCACCCCCGCTTTCTAGCCAATGAGTATCTGGAACGAACTCGATATCGAGCCGACGGATGATTTGCGGACGATCAAGCGCGCCTATGCCATTCGCCTAAAGAAGGTGCACCCGGAAGATGACCCGGATGGCTTCCAGCGGCTGCGCCAGGCCTATGAACAGGCGAGACGATGGGCCGAGTACGAGCAGCAGAGTGCATCCAGGCCCGCGGAGGGAACGGTGGCATCGCCCGAACCGGCCGAGACCGGGGAGCCTGCCCTGTCGGCGGAGCAGGAAGAGCGGGAGCAGTGCTGGCAGGCCCTGAACCAGGCGCTTGAATCGGTCGCCGATTCGATCGCCGGCCAGGATGGCGAACGGACCCGGTCAATACTGGCCTGCATGGCCGATGCGCCGTTCATGCAAATGCTGGATACCCGCAGCTGTTTCGAGGAGGAGCTGCTGGATCTGCTGCTTGAGATCGATGATCCCGGCCGTTTCGTGCCGATGAGCCTGATCAGCGAACTCAACTGGCAATATGACAAACACCATCTCGATTACACCCAGGCCGAGCTGGCCGGAGCGATCGTGCAGGCCAACGGCTGCTGGTATGAATTCGATCAATTCACCCAGAAGGTGGAACGGCTGCTCGATGCCGGCAATGAAGAGGTCTTTTACCGTACCCTCAAGAAGTTCCAGACCTCCGACTTCCTGAGAAACGAGACACTCGGCAAGCATGCCGAACTCTATCTGCTGGAACTGTTCGACAGGCGAAAACTCTCGCCCGAGCTGATGCCGCCGGGGCTGGTGGCGATATTCAAGTGGGAGTACAACACGGCCGACCTCGAACCCCGGCTGGCCAGGGTTGCCCGATACATTACGACCGTTACCTCGATGCAGCAGAGCAACAGCCGCTGGGCCTGGGTCTCGGGGGCCTATGACGCGGAAGAGCTCGCCCGCGCTCTGCTGATCGACACCCACTCCGGCTGGAAGCACCGCTTTGCCCAGCTGTTCTATCTGGGCGTCAACAAGCGGGTGCTGACCATGCTCGCCACGTTCCGGGAAGAGCAGCCGGAGATTCTACCGCACCTCTCGCAGGAGAGTATCCGCTGGTGGGAATCGAACGGCCTCAACCTCACATCGGGACTGAAATACGCGATGAATATCCTTCAGTCCCCTTACCCGCTATTCGCGCTGCTCCTCTATCTCGAATGGCGTTACTACGATTGGGAGGATGGCAAGTGGATCCTGCTCGCCATCGCGATCGCATCCATCGCATCGCTGTTGCCGAAACGGGATTCCTGACGACCGGCCTGCACCGCTCGCCACCATGGCATCAAGGAGTCAGCGAACCGGTGGCTTGAAGCGGCTCGCCAGGAAGATCGACAGCGCCAGCATCACGGCGGCCGTGCCGACAAAATTGCCGAACATGTAGGCGATGACTCCGAAAAAATAGGGAATATCAGCGACAAAGAAACCGGAAAACATCGCCTGACCGACACGCTGCCAGTGTTCGGCATCGGGGGCCGTGCCCGGCTTCAGTTGCGTGGCCTCGCGGAAACGGCGCAGCTTCGGAATGGTCAGGAATCCCGAAGCCAGACCTGCAACCAGCAGCCAGACTTCGTATTCAGGCGACAACAGGGCTTCGCCTATGGGATCGCCGGCAAAGAAATAGAGGAGCACGGCGATAATGACACCGCCGGCCATCACCATCATCCAGACGAAGGCCAGTGTCGGCCCGTTCACTTCATAGGCTGGTTCTTCTTTTTGCGTCATCCATGACCCTCCCGCTTCCCTTCAGGTAAGCCGAGTGTAGATGAGTCTACGCACATTCAAAACCGCCGGATCATCTCCGGCCGTCGCAAAATCGTGCCGATTGATCCATATCACTTCCCCCATACGGCCATTCCGCTATCGATAGGCTATAGTGAACTCAGCGGAGGACGGATTGAGCGAAGAGGAGATTCAGGAGTGGGCAGCGGCCTACCTCAGGGCACAGCAGGATTCGACCCTGCTGACCGATGATCACCACCCGCTCTGGTGGGCGATCGAGAAATTCTCCGATGTACAGTCCGATGAGACCTCGCCACGCGATGCCTGGCGGGCGATCCTGGCCGTGCTCGCCCTTTCACCGCCCGAGAAGGTGCTCGCCATGCTGGCCAGCGGCCCGCTGGCGGAGCTGATCGATGCCTATGCCGAATCGGTGATTACATTCATCGAGCACGAGGCCCGCCACAATGCCGCCTTCAAGGCGCTGTTACACAACGTGCGCGAATCCGGCACCCCCGAGGTATGGGAGCGGGTGATCGCCTGCCGGGTGACGACCTGATAATGCCCTTTTCCGTCAGCGCCGGGGCATAGATTCGATAAGACGAACGGCCGTAGCCACACCATCCTCGGCCCGCATCCGCCGACCAGCCGCTTCTGCCCGCTCGCGGTAGCCCGGATCATCCAGCACCTGCCTGATCCTTTTGGCCAGTTTCGCCGCTGTAAGCGTCCTTCGCTTCAGCATCCGTGGTGCCAGCCCCTGTCTGTGCAACAGCGCACCCCAGAAGAACTGGTCGGAGATGTGGGCCACCACAATCGAGGGGCAACCGCTTAAGGTGGTACTCTGGGTGGTGCCGGCGCCGCCATGGTGCACCACCGCCGCACAGTGCGGGAAAATGCGCTCGTGCGGGGCGCGGATGAAACGGTAGATGTGCTCGCCCGCCTCGACCGTACGGATCTCATTCCAGTGCGACTGGATAATGGCGCGGCAACCGGCCATGCGCACCGCCTCAACCAGCAGGGCCGTGGTCTCTTCCAGTTCATCACTCGGCTCGGCCAGGCCCGCCATGCTGCCGAAGGTGATGAAGACCGGCGCCTCGCCGGCATCGAGGAAGGCACGCAGGTCGGGCGGCATCTGCCAGTCGCTGTGCGCCTCCGGCAGGTTGAAGAAGCCGGTAATCTGCCGGTGCTCGCCCCAGTCGGCCGGGCGCGGGCATAGCTGCCGGCTGACGGCGATCAGATTCAGCCGGGGCGACTCCCAGCAATCGAGATAGCTATCGATCGGTGCTGCGCCATAGCGGGCCCGCAGGGCATTGGCATAGGGGACAACAATAGTATCGAGAAAATGGGCCACCAGGCGCCACAGCCACGGATTGAGCCAGGCCCCCAGATTCGGAAACGGATTGGGGGCACTGTAGCGGCTCGGGATGGCGCCCTGATTGAGGGTGACCGTGAGCCACGGAATCCCGGCCCGTTCGGCCGCCAGCCGGGCCGGATGCATGATGAAGTGGCCGATCATCAGATCGTGGCTGGCGCACAACCGCTCGGACGTGGCAAACATCGCATCAATCTGCGACTCCATCATCTCCCCGAAGATCATGCGCGTCTGTTTGATCGGATCGGCAATGGCGAAGATGCGCTTGCCCAGCTCATTTACCGCCGCTTCGCTCTCGCCGATAAAGGACTGCTCGATGACAAAGCCGAAGCGTTCGGCCATCGGCGTGAAATCGATGCGGTCGGTACCGGTGATGGCCAGCGTCACCTCGTGCCCGGCTGTGGCAAGGCCTGCCGCCAGGGCGAGAAAAGGGTGGGTATCGCCGGTGCTCCCCCATGTCTGGATCGCGATCTTCACGTTTCCAACAATTTACTATGCTTGAACATTGCCCACTCCCGCGTCAGCTATGCCTCGTCCCGATATGAAACTGGCAAAAGCCGCGCACCAGCTCGGCATAGATCACCTTCACCGAGAAGATCACCGGCACGGCCAGGATCAGGCCAAAGAAGCCGAAGTAGTAGCCGCCCAGCATCACCCCGGTCATCACCGTCAACGGATGCAGGCTGGCCGACCGGGCCACCACGCGCGGCAGCAGGTAGAAGGAGTCCACCGCCTGGGCCACGAACACCACACCCAGTGCAAATACCGCCAGCCAGACATCGGGCTGGTCGGAGAGAAGCACCACCAGCACCGGCGGAATCTTGGCCAGCGTGATGCCGAAGAAGGGAATCAGGTTCAGCAGCCCCACCAGCAGCCCCAGCACCGGCGCATAGTCGAGGCCGAGCAGCCAGAAGCCGGCCGTGGAGATCAACGACATCGACAACGCCTGCACGAAGATGCCGCGGCCATAACTCTGCAACTGACTGGTGGCGGCGTTGTAGACCAGCCACCCCATCTCGAAATAACGGTTGGGCAACAGCTGCATCCCCTCGTTGCGCAGGGAACGGTAATCCTTGAGCAGGAAGAAGGTGATCAGCGGCACCAGCAGCAGCGAGAAGGCGATTTCATTGAACCAGGATGCGACGGCATCGCTCATGACGTCGGCGCGATGGGTCAGGTGGGCCAGCAGCGAGCGGGCCGTCGCCTCGGCATCGAAGCCGTCACCGATATGGTGCGCCAGCAGCCAACCGTTCAGTTCCGTGCAGAGGTGCAGGATATGCTCATCCAGCGTACCGGCCCGGCTTGAAAACTCCTCGAACTGCTGCGCCACCACCGGATAGAGCAGGGCGACCAGGGCCAGCATGAAGACGATGACGATCACCATCACCAGGGCCACGGCCGCAGGCTTGTTCACATTGCGGCGCACCAGATCATCCACCGATGGGGAGAGCGCCATATAGAGCATGGCCGACAGGCCAAGGGTGAACAGGATCGGAGCAGCTACCCAGAGGAAAAGCCCCGCGACCAGCAGGCCGCTGGCGAATGTCGCCGTGGCCAGTGCTACCGGGTGTGCCAGCAGATCGGAGAGGCGATCACTCATCGCTATCCTGACGCGAAATCGAGATATTCTTGGCCATCAGCTTCTGGCCCAGCATCGTGGCCAGGTTCTGCAGCAGGCGGGCGGCCTCCTTCGGCATGATCGCCAGCCACTCCTGCAGATCGGAACGCAGGAAGAAGAGCAGCTCGCAATCCTCCACCGCCGTCACTTCGGCCGTGCGCGGCAGATCGGCCACCAGTGCCACCTCGCCGAACAGATCGCCGCGCCGCATGCGCTCAAGCTCGACATCGCCAACGCTGACCTCGGCCTCGCCGGAGAGGACCAGCACGGCCCCCGCCCCGGCATTGCCCATGCCGACGATGGTCTCGCCGGCCTTGTAACTGCGCCGATGCATACGCGACACCAGTCTCCGCACCGAACGGTGCGGTATCTGCTCGAAAAGCGGGTTCTTCTCGCACAGGCCACAGGCATCCTCGACCCAATCGACCCTGGGGCGAAACAGGCGTAACCAGACGGGACTGTTCGTCATGCGCACTCCTCCAATCAGGCCCGGATACTACATCATACCGGCCCCGGTGCGGTGCTTTAGCGCACACTGCAAGGCAAGCACAATTCAGGTAAAAAGGGTATCAGGCGGGCATCGAATGGCTGCCGGTTATCCCCTCTTCCCTGAGCATCGCCTTGAACGCTTTCATCACCGGACGTGAGATCATGGTTTCGGCATAGAGACGCTGCTCGTAGATGCGCATGCACATCGTCTCGTTCAGATCGTGCCGGGCTTCGGCAATCAGGGTGTGGATCGGATCACCGAGCAGCTTGCCGGGGCGGCTTTTAACCGCGTCGTAGAGCACGCTCACCACCGCCTTGTCCGCCTCGCTCATTTTGCATTTGCCATCGAGGATCTTGAGCATCACGGCCGTGATGCAGTCGATATGGATCGGCTCAAAGGCGCGGCCGCGAGCCCAAAGGGTGGCCGGATGTTCTGCGGGTTGTTTCACCTGTGCGCTCATACCCCCTCAGAAGCAAGGTGTGCGCCAGCAGGAGACTAGAAATCGATGGCCAGGCCGGTGCTGTAGCGGACATCGGTCGGCTTCACACTCTGCGGCGGCCTTGAGTCGTGGTTGATATCGAGGCTCAGCTTCAGGTCGAGATTCTCGTAGAGATTGACCGCAACAGCGAGTTGCTCCAGCAGCCGATAATCGCCCGTGTCCCTGAAGGCGGGCTGATAGTAGGTGGTGCTGTAGGCGCGTACCCGCTCATTGAGCTGCCGTTTCAGTATCAGGTAGGCATTCGCGCGCCCCAGCTTGCTGTCGAGCGCATCGGTGGTGCCTGCCCTGGCACTCAGCTTCTCGTGCTCGTAAAAGGCGCCCAGGCCCAGATAGATGGCGGAGTGGGCCTCCTTCTCCAGCAACACCCAGCGCACGCCGCCGCCAAACAGGGTGCGCTGCTCCATACGGGCAAAGGGATCACGCCCGACCTGGGCAAACGCCTCGACACCCCACTGCCTGGTGATATCGGTGCGGTGACGCAGATGGGCGAAGAAACGGTTGGTATCGACCACGCCGCTGCTCTTGCCGTAGGCGTACTGGCCGGTCAGGTACTCGGTATGGTCACCATGCTTCCACTGGCTCAGCAGGCTGGCCTTGGTGGTGTTCTTCACCGTATTGCCGCTTGAGCCATCGACAGCCACTTCGGCATGGGTGCTCACCCCCTCCTTGGCGGGGCCGATAATGGCGCCCTCGACAATGACGATGGCAGAGGCAGAAACCGGGAATAAGAGGCAGGCCAGGATGGTGGCCGGGAAAAGGTGTGTGCGCATGGCGCGGCAGGCTAGCCAATCGCCTGCCCCCGATCAAAAGCATTTCGTGTCGTGTTTACAACAAATCCAGAGGCCATTGTGCGCTTAAACGGACCAAAATTGTCCTGTTTAACGGGATCGGGAGTGGAACCGTTCTTGCATGCATAGGCACAGAAACCTTATCCAGGAGTCGTGTATGTCCGAAAACGTGTTTGCAGAAATCATCGCTGGTCTGAAAGATGGCAGTGTTGTCCCCTACCTCGGTGCCGGCGCCCTGAAGGGCTCCGTCCACAAGGAGAATGGCAGCCCGATCCCGGCCGACAGCGACAGCCTGATCCTGGCCATGAACAACGGCCAGCCGATGGCTCCGAAGCTGATGTACGAATTTCCGCGTGCAGCCATGAACCAGGAGCTGAAGAAGGGGCGCACCTTCCTGACCCGCTTCCTGAACGAGACCTACGGCGGTGAGCAGTGGACGCGCGCGCCGCTACACGACTGGCTGGCCGAGATTCGCCCCGCCTATGTCGTCGATATCAACCGCGACACGCAGCTGCAGGCGACCTATGCCGACACGCCGCACAACCTGATCGTCGGCGTGGCCCGCATCGCCGGCACCGACTACCGCTTCCGCATCTACCACTGGGACGGCACGGCCTACAACGAGATCGAACAGGAGGCGGCCGATCCCGCGCTGCCCGTCCTGTTCAAGCCGATGGGCACCCCGAATCCGGAAGCCAACTTCATCGCCTCCGATGCCGACTACGTGGACTACATCACCGAGCTGATGGGCGGCTTCGCCATCCCTTCCTGGGTGAAGAAGATGCGCATCGACAAGCGTTACCTCTTCATCGGTACGCGCATGACGCGCGATACCGAGCGCATGGTGCTCTCGGATATTATCTACGGCTCCGATATCAAGCGCGGCTGGGCCCTGCTTCCCGATGCCACCGAGAAAGAGAAGCGCTTCTGCGCCAAAATGGGCATCGAGGTGATCGATGCCGATGTAGCGGAGCTGATCGGCGAAGAGCGCTTCGAATCCGAAGCTGCCGCCGTCGGCTGCTGAGCCGGCATGCCCTATCAGGATATCAGCGCCGCCGAACTGACCGGCTTCATCGAGCGGGAGAAGCCGGTGATCCTGGACATGCGCGACGATGCCAGTTTCACGCGCGCCCACCTGAGCGGTGCGCAAATGGCCAGCGATAGCCTGATCAACGAACTGAGAATGCGGCGGGCGACGCATACCCCCCTGCTGCTCTACTGCTACCACGGCATCAGCAGCCGCGACCTTGCTACCTTGCTCGGGCGCACCGGCTTCAAACAAGTCTATAACCTGGAGGGGGGCTGGCAGGCCTGGGAGCAGTTCGCGGCCGGCTCGGGACTGCCGCCGTCGCCGCGCCTGCGCCTGTGGTACAAGCGGCACGACTTCAGCGATCCCTCCCCCTTCAGCTGCAACAGGCAGGGGCTGACACCGCTGATGCTGGCCGCCCTGAAGGGTGATCAGGCCATCGTTGCCGAGTTGCTGGAGAATGCCAATATCCTCGAACTGACCAATGGCGACGGCAATACCGCCCTGTGGCTCGCCTGTGCCGGCGAACACACCGATATCATCCGTACCCTGGTCAAGCACGGCGCCGACATCGATCATCAGAACCGGGAGGGTGCCACCTGCCTGATCTATGCCGCCTCGGCCGGCAAGGCTGAGGTGGTGCGCACGCTGCTGGAGCTGGAGGCGAGCCTGGTGCCGGCAACACGGGACGGCTTCACCGCCATGGAGAGTGCCGCCACCCTGCCGGTGCTGCGCCTGCTGAGAAAACACGAAAAATCGCTGCGCTAAAAAAGCTCCGCTCTATATCGTTCGACGCATGCCGATCAGGCGGGTCGTCTCCCATTCACTCTTTTCATAGAAACGCAATGCCGCCTTATTATCGCGATCGGCCAGCAGCTGCAGTCGACTGATTCCACGACGGGCCGCCATCTCCTGCATGGCAGCCAGCATCTGTCTGCCCATGCCCTTACCGCGATGGGCAGCCGCCACCACCACATCCTCAACCAGACCGACAGGGCCACCTTCGGCTGTGGAGATCAGCTGCTGCATGCTGCACACCCCCACCACCACTCCGTCGCACTCGGCAACCAGCAACAGGGCCCGCGCATCTTCCAGCAGCAACGCCAGCCCGCGGCGCTGCCTCTCCGGTTCACTATTGAAATCCGATTCAATGGCAAACAGCTCGGCCAGCAGTGCGACCATGGCATCGAGATCTGCTGCAATAGCAGGCCGGATCAGACATTGAACACTCATCGGACAGACTGTGGATAGCGACGACCTGAAAGCGTCGTGAGTGGTGCAGCTGCAAGGCGTACGGAGCGCAGAATCCGAGGCATATTGGAAATATGGTGAGGATACGAGCACCGCACAACGACGCAGATGCGCCGCTCACGACGCTTGGCATTCACTCTTCCGGGGCGAAGCACTCGGAAAAGTGGGCACAGGCATCGCAGGTCGGCGCCGGGCAGGCGATGATCCCCTCGCGCTCGCAAAGCTGCTTGTAGAGGAACTTCTTCCACTTCATGTCGCGGCTGTTGCGCGCGGCCAGGAGCGGGAAATTCTCGCGCAGCAGGCGCGAGAGATCGTCGCGATCGAAAAGCCCCATATCGCGCCACAGATGCTCATGGCCGCTGCAGCCGATCACCAGCAGATCGATCCACCACGGCTGATCACTGATGTCGGGGTTCTGGTGATCGACAAAGAGCTGCGACAGCTCGGCATACTCCGGCATCGCATCGTCATTCCAGGGCTTGCCACCCGGCCGCTCACCGGGCCAGGCAAGCCCGGGAAAATGAAAGGCCATCATCGCCTTATAGCCCTCAGGCCCAAGGCCCATGAAATCGGGATAAGTCGTCTCGCCTGCCCGCCAGGAGGCGAGCATGCTGGCCAGGGCATGATCGTTGAATGTGCCACGGCCGTGCCCGAGCAGGGAACGGTAGTAGCGCTCTTTCGGGTCACGGGTGGCTGTCAGGATCTGCATCGATCCACTCACAGGCCATCGATGTGGATACGGAGTGTGGCGGAGCCGGAACTGTTCAGTTCACGCCAGGATGCGAGCGTATCCCGGCACCAGCAGTGCAGGCGAGCCAGGAGGGTCGCAACACCTTTGTCCCTGCACACATCGCAGGATGTGATCTGGCGTTTCGACGCCATGCTGCACTGTTTGGCAATCATTCCCATGGCTTACTCCTCGCGGCCGGCTCAGGGGCCCACACGCTCTTCACATCATATTCTCAGTACTCGATCAGCAGTGCCTCGTCGCGCACGATCATCTGGCAGGCCAGACGCCACTCGGTCGGCAGGTCGGTCACGGCCATCTCATCGACCTGCTCCTTGCTGATCTTGCCGGCCTGCTGCAGAACGCTGATCTCCTTGTCGGTCAGCGGACCGCCCATGAGTCCCTTCTTGTCCAGGGATTTGACATGAATCAGGCAGGTACCGCACTCGCCATCCTCGCAGCTGAAGCTGATCGGAATCTTGTGCTCACGCGCCACCTTGAGAATCGTCTCGGTATGACTACCGGCCGGCACGTAGACCGTTTTGTCCCTGTATTCCGGATTGCTAAACATGATATCTGGCATTGTTCACTCTCCTTCCTCTCAAAAACGGAAAATTGAAAAGCGTCGCGAGGGGTGCAGATGCAAGGCGTACAGCGCGCAGCGACCGAGGCGTATGGATAATACGCCGACCGAGCGAGCACTGCACAACGCAGCAGATGTGCCCCTCACGGCAGTTTTTTCAGGCCGGGCTGACGACGACGTCACCCAACACCTGCGCCTGGCAGGCGAGACGGTTGTGCTTGCCGGCCAGGTTCTCCTTCAGCACCTTCTCCTCGACCACGCTCGGCGTGGAGAGATTTTCATAGCCCTCTTCCACCTTCATCAGGCAGGTACCGCAATCACCCTCGCGGCAGCCGTAGATCAGGCCTGCACCCACCTTCTCCGACACCTCGATCATGCGGGTGCCGACCGGTACATGCACCGTCACACCGATATCCTTGAACGTCACTTTCGCCTTAGCCATCACCTTCCTCCTGGTTGGTTATTTTCATTCACACTTATTCGACGCTGCACGCCGCTGCATGGGAGCTGCGCGGGCACGCCTCGATCTCGCTGCCCGGAAGTTCGGTCAGACCGATCCAGGCATCCACCTGCTCCGAATCGAAGCCGACCATGCGCTCCTCGCCGACCTGCATCAGCGGCCGGCGGATCAGGAGCGGATCGGCCACCATCAGCGCCAGGGCCATCTCTTCGCTAACCCGTTCCGGCTTCACCTCGCCGCTCTTCACGCGCGGTGCACTCTTGTTGAACCACTCGGCTACCGGCAGCCCGCCAAAGAAGGGGCGCAGCCGGGCCGTGGACCAGGCTTCTGTGAGCAGATTGCGGGCATCCACCTCATGGCCGGCTGCGGCCAGCAGCTTTTTCTGCCGGGTGTTGTTGATGCAGCCCGGCTTCTCGAAAAAGAGCACCTTGCTCATCGCGACTGGATTTCCGCCATCGCCTCGGCCTGCTTCTCGGGCGGAATACCGGTCAGGGATCCGGGCGGATTGATCGCCTCGCCGAAGCCATCGAGGATCGCGCCCTCGATCGGGCAGATGCTGGCGCACTGCGGTACGGCAAAATCGCCCTCGCACTCGGTGCACTTTTTGGCATCGATCAGGAAATGAGGACTCGCCTCAGAGATAGCATCGCTGGGGCAGAGCGGCTCGCAGGCCCAGCAGTTCACACACGATTCGATAATTTCCAGTGCCATCGTTACCTCCTAAGGCAGCAGCGCTGCCGTGCAGCCCATGGACGGGCTGCCAAAATCGGGCTCGACTTCCGATTTTGTGAGCGCGGACAAAACCGCGCTTTTGTTCGTGCGTTCCGGGCACGGGCATGGATGCACGTTCCCGGCTCTCATCAAGCTGCCTGGTCGGCAACTTCGTTATTCTCATCCAGCCTGCCGGACTCGATCATCCCGGCGTAGAGGGCTGCTACGGCATCCTCGATCGGCTCCATGGCGTACTCGCCGTTCGGGATGATACCGGCCTCTTCCAGGCGCTCCCACGGCTCGAAGCCGATCTTGGAACAGAGCACAGCCTCGCAGCCCTCCAGCACCTTGATGGTAAGGTCGAGTGCGTCTTCCTTGTCGCCGCAGGTGTCGTCGCCGATGCAGTACTGATCGGTACGGCGATGGCCGATAAAGCGGACGCCGTCGGTGGAGGCTTCATAGACCAGGAACTCGCGGGCATGGCCGAAATGCTGGTTGATGACACCGTTGCCGCTGGTGGCGACGGCCATCAGTACCGGGCGGAAGCGACGACCGTTGGCGGCCGCATCAATCGGCGAAGCCGCCTCTTTGGCCTCGTCGGCTGCCAGCGCCTCGGCAATGGAGGCGTGCACCCTGGCGCGTTTCTCCATCGCAGCCTGGTAGTCGATCTCCATCGCCTCGATCTTGTCCATGGTGAACTCGGAACCACGATCCTCGCCCAGCATACCCACCGCATCGGCACGACACTGGCGGCAGTGGCGCATCATGTTCATATCGCCGGCGCAGGCGTCCTGCAGGTCGGACAATTCATCGGCCGTAGGGCCACGCTGGCCCATGACGCCGTAGAAGGTGCCGTGCTCCTCCTCGGCGATCAGCGGCATGACGTTATGCAGGAAGGCACCCTTCTCCTTGACGATACGGGAGACCTCTTTCAGATGTTCGTCATTCACGCCCGGGATCATCACCGAGTTGACCTTCACCAGGATGCCGCGCTCAACCAGCATCTCGAGACCCTTCTGCTGCTGCTCGATCAGGATTTTGGCGGCTTTCACACCCTTGATGCGGCGGTTTTCCCAGAAGATCCACGGATAGATCTTGGCTCCCACCTCGGGATCGACGCAGTTGATGGTGATGGTGACGTGGTCGATGTTGTGCTTGGCCAGCTCATCCACGCACTCCGGCAGGGCCAGGCCGTTGGTGGAGACACAGAGCTTGATGTCCGGGGCATTTTCCGACAAATCGCGGAAGGTCTCGAAGGTGCGTTCCGGATTGGCCAGCGGATCGCCGGGGCCGGCGATGCCGAGCACGGTCATCTGCGGGATATTGGCGGCGACGGCCATCGTCTTCTTCACGGCCTGATCCGGGGTCAACAGCTCGGAGACCACGCCGGGGCGGGATTCGTTGGCGCAATCGTATTTACGGTTGCAGTAGTGACACTGGATGTTGCAGGCCGGTGCGACCGCGACATGCATGCGTGCGAAATAGTGGTGTGCCTTCTCGGAGTAACAGGGATGGTTCTCCACCTTCTTGCGGATCTCATCCGGCAGGTGCGACATCTGATCGTCGTTCGATCCGCAGGAGCCGGCTGAGCAGCCCCCTTTCGGTGCTTCGTCGCCCTGACCCAATACCTTCAATTCCATGCCATCCTCCGGTTCTGCGGATTTGGGGTAGTGCCCCACTTCCACTGTTGGCAAGGAGCGTGCCAACCTAATACCACGTGCAAGATACTGAAATAAAAGGCAGTTTATGCGCACGCCATCCGCGCCATGTCACAATGACAACAAGGGCTGCCGCAGCCGTTGTCCCGAACTCGACATTTCGCGGCCGGGCGCTGAAAAGCGATGGATAGGCTATAATTGGCACGCAGAACGTCGGCTTTTCGGATAAGGGGTTTTATGTACGACAAAATCATGCAATGGAAGGCGATACTGCTGAAAGTTCTCTGGCCGGAGGATATCGAGGCCCTGCCCCGCTGGGAGGCCCTGCTGACCCGCACCCTGCAGATCGGCTATGCGGTGATTCGTGATTTCCTCGATGGCCAGCTCACCCTGCGGGCGATGAGCCTGGTCTACACCACCCTGCTGTCGCTGGTGCCGCTGCTGGCCCTCACCTTCTCGGTACTGAAGGGCTTCGGGGTGCACAACCAGCTGGAGCCTGTCCTGCTCAATGCCCTCGCCCCGCTGGGCGACAAGGGCGAGGAGGTGGCCCGCCAGATCGTCGGTTTCGTGGAGAATATCAAGGTGGGCGTGCTGGGCTCGTTGGGCCTGGGCATGCTGGTCTATACGGTGATCTCGCTGCTGCACAAGATCGAGAAGTCGTTCAACTACATCTGGCACATCGATCAGGCCCGCCCGCTGGGGCAGCGCTTCAGCGAGTACCTGAGCGTGATTCTCGTCGGCCCCCTGCTGATCTTCTCGGCCCTGGGCATCACCGGCACCATGATGAGTTCCTCGGTGATGCAGACACTTTCCGAGCTGCCGGGTATGGGCATGGTGGTCGCCTCGATCGGCGAACTGATCCCCTACGCGCTGGTCATCATCGCCTTCACCTTCGTTTACGTCTTCATGCCCAATACCCGCGTGCGCATCGCACCCGCCCTGATCGGCGGTATGGTGGCCGGTATCGCCTGGGAGGGTACGGGCTGGGCCTTCGGCACCTTCATCGCCAATTCCGGCAACTACACCGCCATCTACTCCGGCTTCGCCATCCTGATCCTGTTCATGATCTGGCTCTTTATCAGCTGGCTGATTCTGCTGCTCGGCACCAGCATCGCCTTCTATGTCCAGCATCCCGAGCACATCGGCATGCGACGCGGCCACCTGGAGCTGAGCGCCGAGATGACCGAACGGCTGTCGCTTTTGACCATGCACTTCATCGGCAGCCACTACTATCGCCACCGGAGTGGCTGGCAACTGGATGAGCTGGCCCGCTGGCTGGGCGTGCCGCGCAATGTGGCCGAGATGGTGCTGAACCGTTTGCACTCAAAGGAACTGATCATCCAGACCAGTGAGCCGACCCCGCCCTTTGTGCCGGCACAGGATATGGAGACCATCCCGCTCAGGCAGATTCTCGATGCCGTGCGCTCGGGCAGTGAAGGCGGCAGCACCACCCCCTGGCGACTGCCGAAGGCGAGTGCTGTCGATAGCCTGCTCGCAGCCCGCGATGCCGCCATCGATAAGGCGACCGGGGCACAGACCCTCAGGGACCTCGTTGCATCCCAACCGGAGCTGCCGTCAGCTCCGGACGAAGAGGCGGACGAAGAGGCGAAGCAAGCGGGCACATGAAGCCCCTGGTCGTCTACTTCTCCCATTCGGGCAATAACCGCCTGCTGGCCGAGCATCTGGCGACACGGCTTGCATGCGACAGCTGCCCCGTCATCGAGAAACGACGTCGCAGCATGATCACCATCTTCATGGACATGATG
This sequence comes from uncultured Zetaproteobacteria bacterium, assembly GCA_964503475.1. Taxonomy (GTDB): domain Bacteria; phylum Pseudomonadota; class Zetaproteobacteria; order Mariprofundales; family Mariprofundaceae; genus CAZCZU01. Next base: position 32,337 of record CAZCZU010000017.1, on the reverse strand, counting down.
TTCAACCGCCGCCCGGCGATTGAACCCATTGCATGCAAGCTCGCCGATTACGACCGCATCATCCTCGTCGCCCCGATCTGGGGCTCGAAGGTGGCCAACCCGATGAAAAGCCTGATCGAGCAGCAGCAGGCGAGCCTCCCCGGCTACGCCTTCATCTCGCTCTGCGGCCACGGCACACCGGAACAGGAGGCCACGATTACGCAGGAGCTGACCACGCTTACCGGGCATCGTCCCCTGGCCATCGCCGAACTGCGCATCCGGGAGCTTTTGCCCGATGCTCTGAAAGAGGATGTAAAAGCGATCACGCGCTACCGCGCCACGCTTGAAGACCTTGCAACGTTTGAGCCCCGAATTGATCACTTCATGCAGACTTTGAAACGTGGCATTTGACGAACATCTGGCCGACCGGGTACGGCAATACTTTGCCGACCTTCATATCCCGACCGAAGAGAAACGGATGATGGGCGGCCTCTGCTTCATGGTGCGCGACAAGATGTGTGTCGGCATCGTCAAAGAGATGCTGATGGCCCGTCTCGATCCGGCTATCTACGACGAGGCTTTAACGCGCGACGGCGCACGGGAGATGGATTTCACCGGCAAGCCGATGAAAGGATTCGTTTTTATCGAACCGGAGGGGATCGATGAGGATGAGGCGCTGCATGCATGGCTTCACCTCTGCCTCGACTACAACCCGCGCGCCAAATCCAGCCGCAAAAAACAAAAGAGCGTGGACGAATCAGGTATACGAGACCCACTCGGTCTTTGATTCAGGAACCACACGGGTGCAGTGCGCCAAAATCTCATCCATACGCCGGTAGTACTTGACCTCATGCAACTGACCATCCTCCATTTTAAAAGAAAGTTTCTTAGGATGGTTATAAGAGAGATAAACCTTCATACCGACAACATTGGGCAAACGAATGCGAGCCGTTCTACCCTTGCCGTGAAACAGCACTGCCTCATCTTCCAAGGAAATTTTCCAGCCAAGATCCTCTTGAGATGGACCATGTAGATCATTGAGTCGGACTGCAAAAATAAGCCCTGCTATGAGAGATAACCATATCTCTCCCGTAAAAAGCATACTCAAAATCACCACAACAATGCCGATCAATGCACTAATGAAATGACCGAATGCCTTAAAGTCCTCTGGAACAATTTCAAACACATCCGACCGTAAGATCTTATCTTGAACGGGAACGCTGTTCGACACCCACCGCGTAACCAGATAAATCAACAGCAAAATGATGATGATAGCGCTCATTCGGTTTGCCTGATCGGATGGAATGTCCATACCTTGTAACGCAGTCAGAAAAAGTATGGTCCAACAGGTAAACATGATGGTCTCAAACCTGCGCGCCGTTTTTTTCGGTGCCTGTTCCAGCCAATGTTCCACCGTATACCAGACGCGCAGCAGCGGCTTAATAATCGCGTACAAGTACTACCTCCCTTTTTCAGAAAGGGATGTTAGCCGCTGCTGTGAAAACTTCGAATGCCAATACTCAGATCTTGCGCATCTCGATGTTCAGCGTCTTCACGCGGTAGGCAATCTGGCGCGGGGTCATGTCCAGCAGACGTGCCGCCTTGGCCTGCACCCAGCCGGCCTGCTCGAGAGCTGCGATGATGCGATCGCGCTCATCCAGTTCCGGATCGTCGAGGTCGACAGCAGCTGCAGCCGGGCGTGCGGCCTGCATGGCCGTGATCGGCCTGGCGGCGATGCCGGTGAGTGCCACCTGCGGCTCGTCGATGGTGCCGTCCTCACTCATGATGGCGGCGCGCTCCAGTGTATTCTCCAGCTCGCGCACGTTTCCGGGCCAGGCATGCTGCATCAGCATGCGAATCGCCGGATCGGTGATCGAGAGCTCACGCCCCTGGCGTTTGGCCAGTTTGCCGACCAGGAACCGGGCAACATCCGGAATATCCTCGGCCCGGTCGCGCAGGGCCGGGATATAGATCGGCATCACGTTCAGGCGGTAGTAGAGATCCTCGCGGAAATCGCCGTCCTGCACGTTCTGCTCCAGATCGCGATTGGTGGCGGCAATGACGCGCACATCGACCTTGATGGTCTTGCTGCCGCCGACCCGCTCGAACTCGCCCTCCTGCAGCACGCGCAGCAGCTTGGCCTGGAAGACCGGGGTGATCTCGCCGATCTCGTCGAGGAAGATGGTGCCGCCGTGGGCCAGCTCGAAGCGGCCCTTGCGCTGGTTCACGGCACCGGTGAAGGCGCCCTTCTCGTGTCCGAACAGCTCCGTCTCCAGCAGGCTGTCGGAGAGGGCGGCGCAGTTGAGCTTCACGAAGGGGCGATCGGCGCGCGGCGAATTGTAGTGGATGGCGTTACTGATCAACTCCTTACCGGTACCCGACTCGCCGCGGATCAGCACCGTACTGTCCCACTTGGAGACCTGACGCACCTGCTCGAAGACCATGCGCATGGCATCGGAGTGGCCGACGATATTGTCGAAGCCGTAGTTGCTACGCACCTCCTGGCGCAGGCGATCGCGCTCACCGGCCAGGTTGCGTTTCTCGTTCTCGACCTCCCAGGAGAGGCGCACCGTCTGGGCGATCAGGTTGGCCACCATCTTCAGGAAGTGGGCCCGCTCGCGCAGCAGCATGCGCGGCCCCGGTGTCGGCTGGGCAGCCAGCACGCCGACCGGATCGAGCGAACCGATGCGGATCGGCACACCGATAAAGGAGAGCTCGGGATCGTAGAGCCCCAGCTTGCCGAGGAAACGCGGTTCATCGGCGATGCGCTCGATCATCACCGTCTCGTCGCGCATCAGGATATTGCCGACGATGCCCTCGCCATGCTGGTAGCGCACCTCTTCGGCATGATTGCCGTTGCCGTCGTGAATGGCGGAGACCAGCAGGTCGCCGCTCTCCGGCTGCAGCAGCGTGACCATGCCGCGCTCCATGCCGGCATACTCGTGCAGCACATCAAGCACACTCTGCAGTGTCTCTTTCAGGTAGAGCGATTTACTGAGCACCGTGCTCACCTGGTAGAGCGCCTCCAGCTCCGCCTCGATCAGTTCGGAGTGGTCCATGTATTTCGGGGCCTGTTTCACATCACTCATGACAGACCTCCCAACGGGGCCTGGGCAAGGGGCAGGTGCACGCGAATGCGGCAGCCGCCCGTCTCCTCGGCCGGATCGATAATGATGGTACCGGCATGCTCATTGGCGATCTCCTGGGCCATGGTCAGCCCCATACCGGCGCAGCCCTGCTGCTGCTTGGTGGAGTAGAAGGGCTGGAACACCTTGATGCGATCCTCCTCGGAGATGCCCGGCCCGGTATCGCTGATGCCGATCTCGCAGTAGGTATCGAAGGTACGGGTATAGAGCGTCAGTTCCCGCATGGCGATGTCGGACGCATCCATGGCATCCATGGCATTGTCGAGCAGCTGCTTGAACAGGCGACGCAGGGCCCCTTCGTTGGCCGTCACCTTCGGCAGCTCAGGATCCGGCTGCCAGTCGACCACCACGCCCATGCCGAGCATGCGACGGGTATTCACACTGAGCAGGTCGCGGATCAGCTGGTTCAGGTTGACGCTGCCGCTCACCTCCTCCGTATCGTTCGGCATGCAGCCACGCAAGGTCTCCATCGCCTTGCGTCCCGATTTAATCGCCTCGTCCAGCACCTGGTAGAGATGGCGCTCCTTTGCTGCCGGGCCCTCGCGACGGGACATGATACCCACGGCCGCGGAAATCAGGTTGAACGGCGCCTGCAGCTGGTACATGGCACCGGAGAGCGCCTCGCGGATACCCTGGGTGCGCTCCCCTTCGGCCATCAGGGCGCGCAGTGCGTTAACGCGCAGCTCCTCCTCCTGCTGTTTGGCACGTGTCGTCTCGCTGGCCACCAGCAGCAGGTGATCCTCGCGGGCATTGTCGAAGAAGGATTCGGCACTGAAGGCCGCCTCGCGGAACCGGATGCCGGTGCAGGAGAACCAGCGCGGCGCGTTACCACCCCTGGGATCGAAGCGCACCTCGCGGGCATTGAACCCCTCTGCAGCACCCGCAATGCCACCACTCACATCATAGCCCAGGGCCTGCAGGAAGAAGCGGGCCGGCTCGCCGACACGCAGATCGCCGAGCAGTTTCTTGTACTCCTGATTATCGAGCACGATGCGGCCATTGCGATCGAGCACGGCAATGGCCATCGGCATGGCATCGAGCACGGTCTCGATCAGCGCCTTCTGGTTGCGCACCTCCTGCTCCAGGCGATTCATCTCGGTGACATCGCGATGCATGCCAAGGTAATGGGTGACCACGCCATCGGCATTTTGCACCGGCACGATGACCAGGTCGGCGACATAACGGGAGCCATCCTTGCGACGGTTGACCAGCATACCGCTCCAGCTCTTCTGCTGCGAAAGGCGGGCCCACATCGCCTCATAGACAATCTTCGGTGTCGACTTATCGGAGAGAAAGGATTGATTATGGCCGATCACCTCTTTCGGGGCGTAGCCGGTGATACGGCTGAATGCGCTGTTGGCGTAGAGGATGTTGGCCGCGGTATCGGTAATCGAGATGGCGACGGCGGACTGCTCGACCGCCTTGTAATAGAGCTCGGGGGAGAGGCCGGAGGTGCGCATGTCGCCGCAACTGGCGAGCATATCGAGAATCATCTCCGGCACGCCTTCGGGCGGCTCGGCCAGGAAGGCCTCGACGACCTTGGTCAATTGTTGCGGGGTAGGTTGCGCCTCTTCTTTACTCATGTTGCCGGCCTCCGGAGTGGTGTCACATCTCAATCCCTTGCCTCGATGATCCTCTTGCGATGCTTATAGATAGCGGCGCGCAAGAAGCATGCCCGGCAAGGGCACCCTCCTATTTCCAGCAATACAACGATTGCTACCGTAACCGATTGTCGTGTTTCCGACAATCCCCTTTTTCCGCTTCCGGGCTTGTCGCAAAAACCACACAGGTGTCAGGTCATTAATCCCGGCCAGGGCAAGCCCCGGCAAACGACCACCGCCCCACCCCGAATTGGCACGTTTCATGCGAGTAAACCGGGCATGAAACGGAGTACGCACGATGAATGAATATATCCTGCTGTTGATCGGTTCAGCCCTGGTGAACAACGTGGTACTGGTCAAGTTCCTTGGCCTCTGCCCCTTCATGGGCGTATCCAACAAACTGGATACGGCCATCAGCATGGGCCTGGCCACCACCTTCGTACTCACCCTGGCCGCCGTAGCCAGCTGGCTGATCGAGCACTACATCCTGATGCCGCTCGGCATCGGCTACATGCGCATCATCGCCTTCATCCTGGTGATCGCCGCCGTGGTGCAGTTCACCGAGATGGTGATCGCCAAAACCAGCCCGATGCTGCATCAGCTGCTCGGCATCTACCTGCCGCTGATCACCACCAACTGCGCCGTGCTCGGTGTCGCCCTGCTCAACCTGCAGGAGGAGAACTCGCTGCTGGAGAGCATGGTGTTCGGCGTCGGCTCAGCCCTCGGATTTACGCTGGTGATGGTGCTCTTCGCCGGCCTGCGCGAACGCCTGGCCGCGGCCGATGTGCCGCCGCTGTTCGCCGGCACGCCGATCGGATTCATTGTCGCCGGGCTCCTGTCGCTCGCATTCATGGGCTTCTCGGGCATTCCGAGCCATTAGCGACGCAAACGATTTTCGCGATAAGGGAAAAGGCAGGACGCTCTTTTCCATATGAAGGAGGAAATATGCTGGCAACCATTCTCACCATGACCGCTATGGGACTGATCCTGGGCCTCTTCCTTGGTATCTCCGCCCACTACCTGAAGGTGGAGGCGGAGCCGATCGTCGAGGAGCTGGAGGCACTGCTGCCCGGCTCCAACTGCGGCCAGTGCGGCTATGCCGGCTGCTCGCAGGCGGCCGTGGCCCTGGCCAACCACGAGGCCGAAGTCACCTTCTGCCCGCCGGGCGGCGCCTCGCTGGTGCAGGCCCTGGCGGAGAAGCTGGGCGTAGATGCCGCAGCCGCCAGCATGGATCAATCCGCACCGATGCTGGCCGTCGTCAAAGAGGAGACCTGCATCGGCTGCACCCGCTGCTTCAAGATATGTCCGACCGATGCCATCGTCGGCGCCCCGAAACAGATCCACAGCGTCATCCAGGATGCCTGCAACGGCTGCAAGCTCTGCCTGGATGTCTGTCCGACCGAATGCCTGGTGATGGTGAACGAGGATGTCACGCTGGATAACTGGCGCTGGCAGAAGCCGATGCCTGTGGCGGCTACGGCATGAGTATCGGCACCCGCTTCCGCAAGCTGCTGCACAGCCATGGCGGCGTACACCCGGAGGAGCGCAAGCAGACTTCGGAGATGCCGATCCAGGTGATTCCGGCGCCCGCACGCCTCTATGTGCCACTGAAGCAGCATATCGGCGCTCCGGCCAATCCTGAAGTGGTCGAAAAGCAGCTGATCAAAAAGGGACAGTTGCTGGCACGCGGCCAGGGCTCGATCTCGGCCCATATCCATGCCCCCTGCTCCGGCCATATCGCCGAAATCATCGCCCATCCGGCCCCGCCCCCCTCCGGCCTGCCAACCCTGACGCTGGTCATCGAAAACGACGGCAGTGACGATTGCATCGATTTCCCCACCCCGCTGCACCCGCAGCTGCTGGAGCCGGAGGATATTGCCTCGCGCGTTGCCGCCGCCGGTGTTGTCGGCCTGGGCGGTGCCACCTTCCCGTCGGCCGTGAAACTGAACATGGGACAGCGCAAATCGGCCGGCACACTGATCATCAACGGCAGCGAGTGCGAACCCTACCTGACCTGCGACGACCGCCTGATGCAGGAGGAGGCCGAAGCGATTGTCGACGGCATCCGCATCATGGCCCAGGCGCTGAATGTCTTCGGTGCCCCGGACGTACTGATCGCCATCGAATCGAACAAGCCGGCAGCGCTGAAGGCGATGCGCGAGGCCACGGCCAAATATCGCCATATCGATGTCATCACCGTACCGACCCGTTACCCGATGGGGGCGGAGAAGCAGCTGGTGCACTACCTGACCGAGCGTGAGATTCCGGCCGCCAGGCTGACGGCCGATGTCGACGTGCTGGTGCACAATGTCGGCACCGCCTTCGCCATCCACCGCGCCGTGCGTCATGGCGAGCCGCTGACCCGCCGCATCGTGACCGTGGCCGGCGATGCCGTGGCCAGACCGGGCAACTACTCGGTTCCGCTCGGCATGCGTGTCTCCGACATTCTTGCTTATTGCGGCCTCAAAGAGGAGCCGGCCCGCCTGATCATGGGCGGCCCGATGATGGGCCAGGAGATCACCAACCTCGACGCGCCGGTGGTCAAGGGCAGCAGCGGCATCCTGGCTCTGACCGCGGCCGAGATCGCCGAACAGGCCGAGAAGCCGTGCATCCGCTGCGCATCCTGTGTCGATGCCTGCCCGATGGGGCTGTTGCCGCTCTCCATGGCCAACAACCTGAAGAACGGCAACCTGGACGGCGCCATCGAGCTCGGGCTCACCGACTGTGTATCGTGTGCGGCCTGTGCCTATGCCTGCCCCTCCAATATCCCGCTGGTGCACTACTTCAACTTCGGCAAGGGCGAATTCGTCGCCCGTCGTGAAGCCAGGCGCAAGGATGAAGAGATCAAGCGACTGATCGAGGCCAAGCAGGAACGCATGGCCAAAATCGAGAAGGAACGGGCTGAAATGGCTGCCAAACGCAAGGCCGCCATGGAAGCCAAGAAAGCTGCCGAGGAGAGGGCGGCCGCAGAACAGCAGGAGGCGACTGCATGAATGCCCAGGTGATGACTCCCCGCTCGGCCCCCCATATCGGTGGCCCGCGCAGTGTAAGCCAGGTGATGGGCCTGGTGATGCTCGCCCTGCTGCCAGCCACCCTGTTCGGTATCTGGCTGTTCGGCTGGCCGGCGCTCTTCCTGTTCGTCATCGCCATTGCCACCGCCCTGCTCACCGAGGCCGCCTGCCTGAAGATGGCTGGCAAGCCAATCGGGGAGAACCTCTATGACGGCTCGGCCGTACTCACCGCCTGGCTGCTGGCCCTGTCGCTGCCTCCATGGGCACCATGGTGGATCGCCGCATTCGGCACCATCTTCGCCATCGTCATCGGCAAACACATCTTCGGCGGCCTGGGCCAGAACCTGTTCAACCCGGCCATGCTGGCCCGCACCATGCTGCTGATCTCGTTCCCGGTCGAGATGACCGCCTGGATCGCCCCCCACCCCTTCGGCTCAGCCGACGCGCTTGGCTTCATGGCCGGCCTCTCGATCACCTTCCAGGGCATTGCCGATCTCGATGCCGTCACCAGCGCCTCGGTGCTGGGGCATGTCAAAACGGCCCTGAGCAGCGGTACTGCCAGCAGCCTCGATCAGCTGCTGCCCGGCCACTACGATGCCCTCCACTCCGCCATCGGCACCACGGCCGGCAGCCTGGGCGAGACCTCGGGCCTGCTCTTCCTGGCCGGCGGCCTGTTCCTGATCTTCAAGCGCATCATCAGCTGGCATATCCCGGTGGCCATGCTGGCGGCCGTCGCCGTGCTGGCCGGCAGCATGCATCTCTACAATCCTGAGCTGTATGCCTCCCCCGCCTTCCACCTGCTCAACGGCGGCCTGCTGCTCGGTGCCTTCTTTATCGCCACCGATCCGGTCACCTCACCGGTCTCGGTAAAGGGAAAACTTCTCTTCGGCGCCTGCGCAGGCGTGCTGGTCTACGTCATCCGCCAGTGGGCCGGTTATCCGGAGGGTGTTGCCTTCGCGGTGCTGTTAATGAATGCCGCAACCCCCCTGATCGACCACTACCTGCGCCCGCGTGTCTTCGGCCGCACCGCAAGCGGCGCACCGCTGCCGTTGAAGGGGGGTGACGCATGAGCACCCCATTTCGCCAGCATATCGCTTACCACGGCCTGCTGCTGGGCGGCCTGGCCCTTGTGGCAGGCTCGCTGCTCGCCTTCGGCAGCCGCGTGACCTATCCGGAGATTGCTCAGCGTGAGGCCGAGGATCTGAAGGGCTCGCTGTCGCAAGTCGTGCCGGATGCGATGCACGACAACGACATGCTGGCCGACACCCTCGAGGTGACCGGCCCGGACGGTGCACCGATGACCGTCTACCGCGCCAATCTGAAGCAGCAGGTGAGTGCCGTTGCCTTTGCCCTCGATGCCTACGGCTATGCCGGCACGCCGATCCGGCTGATCATGGGTATCGACAGCCACGGCACCATCCTCGGGGTACGTGTGCTGAGCCATGCCGAGACACCGGGGCTGGGCGACAAGATCGAAACGGCCAAGGGCGACTGGATTCTCTCCTTCAGCGGCAAATCGCTCGATGATCCGGGCGAGAAGGGCTGGGGGGTGAAAAAGGATGGCGGCATCTTCGACCAGTTCACCGGTGCCACCATCACCCCGCGCGGCGTCGTGCGCGGCGTGCACAAGGGCCTCGCCTTCTTCCACGACAACCGCAACCGCCTGCTGACCGCCGTCGGCAATGCCAAGGCCGTGCGCCCCAAGAAGCGCAAGCGCGATGAATAAGGGAATTATTCATTGCACTGACGCGGGAAAACAAATGATTTCTGATTCCCCGTTAGCAGCCTGCCGATTCGGGCATTCCAAAACCGGAGAAAAGCAGCGACGTCGAGACCTGTTTTGGAATACCCGAATCGGGAACCCGTCAGGGCCGGCTGGTCTCCGGAGTGCCCTTCTTTGGTTTTTCCTGACTCCGGGCATCCATGCCCCTCGCCCTTCGGGCGGTCTGAGACCGCCCAAATCGGCTCTCCTGCCGATTTGTGGGCAAGCAAGAAAGAACAAAGCATTACTGTCTGCCCAGAGGAGATGCTTATGAGCCAATACCGCACCATCATCCGTGACGGCATCTGGGACAACAATGTTGTCTTCGCCCAGATGCTCGCCCTCTGCCCGCTGATCGCAGTGACCAGTACCGCCACCAACGGCCTGGGCATGGGCCTGGCATCCCTTGTGGTGCTGGTCGCCTCCAACCTGATCATCTCGATGCTGCGCGGCATCATCAGCAACGAGGTGCGTATCCCGGTCTTCGTGCTGCTGATCGCCACCATCGTGACCCTGGTCGACATGGGCATGAATGCCTGGCTGCACGACCTGCACAAGGTGCTGGGCCTGTTCATCCCGCTGATCGTCACCAACTGCGCCATCCTCGGCCGGGCCGAGGCCTTCGCCTCGCAGCAGCCGGTACGCGAAGCGACCCTCGACGGCCTGATGATGGGCATCGGCTTCACCATCGCCCTGGTGCTGCTGGGCGCCTTCCGCGAAATTCTGGGCAGCGGCACCCTCTTTGCCGATGCCTCGCTTCTGCTCGGGCAAAGCTTTTCGTTCATGGAGATCAGCTTCGCCAGCGACTACCGTGGCTTTTTGCTGATGATCCTGCCGCCGGGGGGCTTCATCGCCCTGGGCTTTTTGCTGGTCGGCAAACGCCTGATCGACCAGCGCATCGAAAAGCGTCGCCAGGCGGCCGCCACAGCAGCGAAGCTGGTCACGATCGAGAGTTAAGGGGGAAGCGAGGTATGAAGGTACGTATCGCCTACATCGATGCCGAGCAGAGTCAGTTCTGGCAGCAGCTCGATATGCCGGCCGCATGCACGGTACAGGATGCCATTGATGCCTCCGGCGTGCTGGAGCAGTTTCCGGAGATCGATCTGGAGCAGCAGAAGATCGGCATTTTCGGCAAGTTCGCCAAGCCGGAGGACACCTTAAACGACGGCGACCGGGTGGAGATCTACCGTCCGATCACGGCCGATCCCGCCACCGTCAAACGGCGCGAGCGCTAACGCCTTATCGACAACGCGGGGCAGCCATGGCTGCCCCGCGTCACGTCTTCAGTGGCCGTTTTTCTCCTGCTCGGAACGGTTGTGATTCGCCTCTTTCATGCGCGCATCCCAGCGGTCCAGAGCCCGGGAGAAGGGACGGAACAACAGAGGCGATAGCAGCAGTATCAGCAGCGGCACACCCCACGCCACTTCATCTTCACCGGCAGTGAAGCGGGCGATATTATTGATTCCGAAACCAAGCTGGATGGAAGCCATCCAAAGCATGAAAAAGCCCAGGAAGAGCAGGCCGAACAGCACGACTTTAATGAGCTTGGGCATAGATTGAACTCCTTGCGATCGCAGGTGATCGGCACAACATAGGCCTCCTGCGCAATAATAGTAACCCCTACAAAGTACGGTTTAAGGGCGTAATCTCTCCCCCCTGCCTGAACTGCGGATGAATTCAAAGGAGTGTCGATACGATGATCATGGCCACCACAGCAGTGATCGGCGGCCTGCTGCTGCTGATCTGGAGCGCGGACCGCTTTATCGAGGGTGCGGCTGCCATCGCCCACCATGCCGGCCTGCCGCCGTTGCTGATCGGCATGGTCATTGTCGGCTTCGGCACCTCCGCCCCGGAGCTGGCCGTATCCGCCCTTTCGGCCATGCAGGGCAACCCCGGGCTGGCGCTGGGTAACGCCTACGGCTCCAACATCGCCAATATCGCCCTGATTCTCGGTGCCGCAGCCCTGGCAGGCCCGATCGTGCTGCGCTCGCAAATCCTGAAACGCGAACTGCCCATCCTTGCCGTCGTCACGCTACTGGCCATTGCCCAGCTGCCCGACGGGCTGCTCTCGCGCCCCGATGCATGGCTGCTGCTGGCCGTTTTTGCCGCCCTGATGAGCTGGTCCGTCTATGAGGGCATGCGTCACAAACGCGATCTCTTCGCCACCGAAATGGATGCCGAACTGAAGAGCCATCCCATGTCGCTGCCGACAGCCATCGCCTGGCTGCTGGCCGGCCTGCTGCTGCTGATCGCAAGCTCCCGCCTGCTGGTCTGGGGCGCGGTCGAGATCGCCGTGGCTGCCGGGGTCAGCGATGTGCTGATCGGCCTGACCGTCGTCGCCATCGGCACCTCGCTGCCGGAAATGGCCGCCTGCATGGCCGCCGCACGCAAGAACGAGCCCGACCTGGCCATCGGCAATGTCATCGGATCGAACCTTTTCAACACCCTGGCCGTAACCGGCCTGGCCGCGGCCATCCACCCCATCGCAGTGGCACCGGAAATCCTCTACCGCGATGCCGGTTTCATGCTGCTGCTGACGCTCTCCCTGTTCCTGTTCGGCCGCATCAACGGCGGCACACTGCAGCGCTCTTCGGGCATGGTACTGCTCGCCGCCTACGCCGGCTGGATGATCTGGGTTGTTGCCGATGCCCTGGCGTAGCCCGGCATGGACGATACCGTCCCCGGACGTTTTAATTGAGCCTCCCGCCCGCAGCGAGCGAACAGGATGTTTTTCCTGCGACAATCCGATTTTATTTTGCCAGGAGGAGCTTCCAGGTGCCCCATCGTTCTGCCCTGTTTCGACTGACCCTTATCCTGTTCGCCGCCACATTGCAGGCCGAGGCGGCAGAAGTTCCCGGTTCCCGGGGCATGGGTAAGCTCCCCCTTTCAGAGCTGATGGGCACCAAGGTCTACTCGGCGAGCAAGCATTACGAGGCGTACCGCAACACCGCCGCAGCCATCTATATCATTACCAACGAGGATATCCGCCGTGCCGGCGCCCGCAGCATTCCGGAAGCGCTCAGGCTCGCCCCCGGCGTCGAGGTGCAACAGGCCAATGCCAACATGTACGCGATCTCGATCCGCGGCCAGAACGATCTCTTCTCCGACAAACTGCTGGTGCTGATGGACGGGCGCCCGCTCTACAGCCCGACGTTTTCAGGCGTCTGGTGGGTGGCGCAGAACTACCCGCTCTCCGATATCGAACGCATTGAGGTGCTGCGTGGGCCGTCGGGCGCGGTCTGGGGTTCCAATGCCGTGAGCGGTGTGATCAACATCATCACCAGGAGCGCCGAAAAGACGCAGGGCGCCCATATCACCGCCGGCACCGGCACGGAAGAGCAGGGCTTCGGAAGCCTGCGGCTGGGTGGCAGGTCCGGGCAAGCGGCATGGCGCGGCTACGTGATGTCGGAGAAGCGTGACGGCGGCATCGATCCCGTCACCGGACGCGACACGATCGACAACCGACGCTTCACCCAGGGCGGCTTCCGCCTCGACTGGGATCGTTCCGCCACCGCCGTCACACTGCAGGGCGATGCCTACACGATGAAGGCCGGCTCCTTCGGAGTGCTGATCCGTCAACCGGGCCAGCCGCTCTCCTCCTACCGCAACCGCGACGGCTATACCGGCCACAACCTGATGGCCAGGGTCTCCCGCCAGATCAATGCGCAGACGGCCCTACACACCCGGCTCTTTTACGACCACTACGGCATGGACAACCCGATCTTCGGTGAACAGCGCGACACCTACGATGCCGAAACCCAGCTCGATGTGACGCTGCTGCCCTGGAACCGGCTGTCGCTCGGCGCCAATTACCGCATCAGCGACAGTCGGGTACGCAATACGCCGACCCTGCAGCTGCCGGACAAGCGCAACCACCTGGCCTCATTCCGGCTGAACGACGAGATATCACTGCTGGATGATCGACTGAAGCTGATCGCCGGCGTGCGCTACGAGCGCAACGACTATACCGGCTGGGAAGTGCAGCCCACGGCCCGCACCATCTACACCGGCGATGGCTGGGCGATCTGGGCGGCCGCATCCCGTTCCGTACGCATTCCCAACGCGATCGAAAACGGGCTGAGGTTCAACGTCAAGGGCGGCCCCGGCTGGGTCGGCCGACTGATCGGCGACGGCCGTGCCACCTCCGAGGTGGTGCATGCCTACGAAACCGGCATCCGCCTCTTCCCCGACGATGCACTGCTGCTGCAGGTCACCGGCTTCAAGCTGCGCTACCAGGGGGTCTCCGACGCCCATCAGAACACCGCGGCCGCCTTTGTGGACAAGGGCGTTCTGGTCATCCCCGTCTATCTGCAGAACGTGCTCGACGGCAAGGCCTACGGCCTGGAAGCGGACCTCACCTGGCAACCGACCAAATGGTTCAAACTGCACGGTGCCTGCGCCTTTCTTAACCAGCACTACTACCCGCGCATCCCTGATCGCGAAGCCACCATTACCGCCTACACGGTGAGCCAGCAGTCGCCGCCGGTACGCTACAATATCGGCATCGGCCTGAACCCGCTAAAACAGCTCGAGATCGATGCCAACCTCTACTACTACGATACTTTCCGGCAGCAGGCCGTGACACGCTACAACCGTCTCGATGCCCGCATCGGCTGGCGCCCCGACGACCATCTGACGCTCAGCTTTACCGGCAAGAACCTGCTACAGCAGACCCACAAGGAGGATATCAACTACATCACCCAGTACGCTTCGCTGATACAGCAGAGCTACTTCGTCACACTTGAATATGATTTCGACTAGATGCAAGCCATCGTCATGATGCGTCGGCGATAACTATACTGACTGCTGACGAATGAAACGATTTCCGGAATTGACGAAGGCTCGCGCTGCCCGTTCAACGCTCCGCTCCACAGCCGGAGCCATCCTGGGCGGTGCCCTGGCCCTCTTCGCCCTCGCCCCCGCTCCGGATGCCGCTGCAAGCCGCATGGCCGACAGCGATGAACTCAAGGCCGCTTTCATTTACAGTTTTGTCCGCTACAGCGAATGGCCGAAAAAGCCGGAGGAGGTTCAGATCGCCTTTTTCGGGCATCATCGTCTTTATGCCCGCCTGTCGGCCCTGATTGCCGGCCGCTCGGCGAAGGCTTCGCCCCGTTACAGCCTGTGTGACAGCGAAGCATGCCTTTCGCAGGCACTTGCCATTTTCATCAGCCGCGACGATCCCCTGGCCGGCGAACTTGACCGCATCACCCGCCTGCCGGCCCTGACCATATCCGACATGCCTGGCTTTCTGGAGCGGGGCGGCATTGTCGAGATTCACCGCCGCGGTGAACGCTTTGTCTTCCGGATCAGTCTGAAAAATGCCATCCGGCATGGCATCCATATCAACCCCGAAATGCTCGGTTATGCCGAAGAGGTGCTGCGATGAGTGATCGACCTATCTCATCCCTGGCCAGGAAAAGCTCCCTTTTCTTCCTGGTGATCTCATTCCTGGCCATCTCGCTGATGGGCCTGATCTGGCATCGCTACAGTCTGAAGTCCCAGCATGAGTTCATCGAGAAGAGCCTGACCGATGAGACCCGCCTGATCGGCATGGCCATGCGCCCGGCTCTCTCCTTTCGTGACCGCCAGTATGCCCTGAGGACCCTGGCCGGCATGCAGCAACATGGCCGTTTCGACACGATCCAGATCTTCGATCACCAGCATCATCTGCTCACAGCAATCGGCCAGTATGCAGCCGAGCCCCTGCAACAGCAGTTGCAGGGCAACAAAACCATCGTCCTGCATCGTGACCATGCCCTGGTTGTGATCCAGCCCATCTCACTTGGCGATGAGCTACTCGGACATATCGTCACCGTCACCGACGAAACGACGCTGGCCCGGCACCTGAAACAGAACTATCCCGTCATTCTCAGTGGCATGGCTGTGACCTTCCTGATCACCGTGCTGCTGGCCCTGGTGGCCAACCGCCGCTATGAGAAGATAAGCCGGCGTAACGAAATGCTTCTTCAGGAACTGGGTGAAAAAAACCGTGCCCTGCAACAGGCCAAGGACGAAGCAGATACGGCCAATGCCGCCAAGGATATCTTCCTTGCCAATGTCAGCCACGAAGTGCGTACGCCCCTGAACGGCATCCTGGGCATGAACCAGTTGCTGGAGCAGAGCGGCCTGAGCGAAAGCCAGCAGGAGTTCAGCAACTCGATTCGCAATTCAGCCCGGCATCTGCTGACCATCGTCGAACAACTGCTCGACCTCTCCGTCGTCGAATCCGACAGGGATGAGGCACGGAACGAACAGTTCTCCCCTTCGGAAGTGGTCGCCGATGTGATCCGCTCCAAACAGCTGCAGGCGAAACAGAAAGGATTGCAGCTCAGCTGCCATATGGACACCTCGATTCCGGCTGTCATTGAAAGCGATGCCACCCGCCTGCGACAGGTGTTGTCCAACGTCCTTGATAATGCCATCAAATATACTGCCGAAGGCTTCGTCAAACTGCAGGTCCGGCGCGAGCCGGGACATCTGTTGCTGCAGGTCAGCGACTCCGGACCGGGCATCGACATCGCCGATCAGCAGCACATTTTCGACAACTTCTTCCGCGGCAACCACGACGATTCCAATCCAACATCCGGCATCGGCCTTGGCCTGGCCATCTGCAAAAAGCTGCTGCGCAAAATAGGGGGCGATATCCGGCTCGAAAGCCGGCCGGGAGAGGGAAGCACGTTTTATATCCGTTTTCCATTCTCGACCTGCAGCAGCGACAACCCGCAACTCCCCGACTGGATTCGGTATATCACGATTCTCTCCGAGGATGCATGGCTGGCGACGGAGATTGAGAACTACATCCGCATCCTCGATTCCGCCAATGCCGTCCCCGTTTCGAGGCAGCTGGACAAGGCCGACCTGGCACACACGCTCCTGCTGATCGACAGTCGATTCCCGGCGGTTCCGGAACATGCCGGGGAGGTGGCACAAATCCGTCTGCAGTAGCCGGGTGAGGAGGAGCCCTGTTCCGGTCACTGCCTGGTCTTCCCCTGCAGCCTGCAGAGTCTGAGCAAGGCCATGGAACGCATCACGCCGCCGAAAGATACCCGCCCCGATTCATCCTCCATCGCCAGGTCCCGGGTCCTGATCGTCGAGGACAACGCCATCAATCGCAAGATTGCGCATGCCGCCCTGCAACACCTCGACATCGAGCTTCTGGAAGCGATCAATGGCAAGGAGGCGATTGTGATGACCGAACGCATGCGGCCGGACTGCATCCTGATGGATATCCGGATGCCGGAGATGGATGGCATCCGTGCCACCCGCGAAATTCGCCGCCATGCGGACGCCGAACAGCTGCCGATCATCGGCATCACAGCCCACGCGCTGCAGTCGGAGATCGAGAAGGCTATCGCGGCGGGCATGAACCGCGTGGTGACCAAACCCATCGATATCCATGCCCTGGCTGAAGATGTCGAAACGCTGCTGGCACAGCGCCATGACAAGCAGGCCGCGCCGGAAATCGACTTCGGGGCCCTGTTCCACGACCTTGGCCATGATACCGCACTCTATCGGGATGTAGTGACCGAACTGAGCGACCGGCTTCTGCAACTCTCGCAACAGGTGGATGCTATGCTGGCCGAAGGAGCAGAGAAAACAGTGTCGGAGGCTCTCGACCGCCTCTCCGACACGCTGGCCACCCTGCATGCCCGCAAGGCCATGCAACGACTGGAACCGATCGTTTCCGCCGCCCGGGAACACGACATGCATCTGCTGCAGCAAGCATGGCCTTCCATGCGGCAGGAGATCGAACAGCTACTGCAGACCATCGCCTCGCAACAGCCTGCCTCCCCCGGCTGACCCCGGTTTGGTTCAGCTCCGAATCGCCCCTATACTGGGGAGAGGATGAGCGATGGCTGAAGACAAACCACTGCTGGTTCCCAACCGCACCTGCTGGCGCCTGGAGGAGGCCGAACACCTCACCTTCCTGGTGGATGGCGCGGCCTATTTCGATGCGTTTCGCAAAGCGGTGATCAACGCCCGCCGCTCCATTCTGATCCTCGGCTGGGATATCGACAGCCGCCTGCGCCTGGTCCGTGACGAGCCGGATGATGGCTATCCGACCGAACTCGGACCCTTTCTCAATGCTGTAGTAGAAGAAAACAGCGACCTGCATGTGCATGTGCTCAGCTGGGATTTCGCCATGATCTATGCCCTGGAGCGGGAATGGCTGCCGCTGTTCAAACTGAACTGGCGCACCCATCGCCGTCTCTCCTTTCACATGCACGATCGCCTGCCGATGGGCGCCTCGTTTCACCAGAAAGTGGTGGTCATCGACGACTGCGTCGCCTTTATCGGCGGCTTCGACCTGGGCAAATGGCGTTGGGACACTTCCGATCACAGCCCGGATAATCCGGAACGCCGCGATCCGCACGGCGATACCTACCCCCCGTTCCACGACGTGCAGGCACTGGTCACCGGCCCGGCCGCTACTGCCCTGGGCGACCTGGCCCGCATGCACTGGCAACAGGCGACCGGCAAGCGACTCAGGCCTCCCGAAACCAGGAAGCCTGCCGAGTGCTGGCCGGCCGGCTGCAGACCCGATCTGGAGCATGTCACCATCGGCATCGCCCGTACCCTGCCCGCCTATGACGGCATGCCGGAGGTGCGTGAAAGCGAACGCCTCTATCTGGCGGGAATTCAATCTGCCCGGCACAGCATCTACATCGAAAACCAGTACCTGACCTCCCAAAGCATCGGCGAGGCACTGGCCGGGCGACTGCAGGAGGAAGAGGGGCCCGACATCGTACTGGTGCTGCCCCGTCAGACCGGCGGCTGGCTGGAGCAGAACACCATGGATGTGCTGCGCGGACGTATGCTGCACCGGCTGCGCGAGGCCGACCGGCACAACCGTCTTCGGACATGGTACCCCTACCTTCCGCTTCCGGACGGACAAAGCCTCTCCGTACACAGCAAGGTGATGATCATCGACGACCGCCTGCTACGCGTGGGCTCATCCAACACCAGCAACCGTTCCATGGGCCTCGATACCGAATGCGACCTGGCGATCGAGGCATCGGATGAGCGAACCGCGGCGGTCATTGCCGGATTCCGCAACCGCCTGCTGGGCGAACACCTGGATACGACAGCCGAAGATGTCGCCGCAGCAATCGAAGCAAACGGCTCTTTAATCAGGGCGGTGGAAGCATTGCGTCGCAACGAGGGACGCAGCCTGCGCGAGCTGGACGGCGAGATCGACCCGGAGCTTGATGCCATGCTGCCGCAGAACCAGCTCATCGATCCCGAGAAACCAATGGATGCCGAGATGCTGACTGACCAGTTCATCGACCGCGAGGAGCGCGACTCCGCCGGCCACCAGCTGCTGATCGGCGGCATCATCCTCGCGCTTGTCATCGCCCTGGCCGCCGCCTGGCGCTGGACCCCGTTGGGCGAATGGCTCGATATCCAGCGAGTCGTCACCGCCATCGAGCTGCTGCGCCATCAGCCGTTCGCGCCGCTGCTGGTGATCGGTGCCTTTCTCGCCGCCGGATTCCTGATCCTGCCGGTGACCCTGCTGGTGATGGCCTGCGCCTGGGTCTTCGACCCGATCACCGCCTTCGGCTACGCCATGGCCGGCGCCACCCTCAGTGCCGTCTCCACCTACGGCATCGGCCATTATGCCGGCCGCGATATCATCCGGCGCCTGGCCGGTGCCCATGTCAATCGCATCAGCCGCAATCTGGGCAGGCAGGGTCTGCTGACGATGATCCTCGCCCGCATGGTGCCGGTCGCCCCCTTCACCATTGTTAACATGGTGGCCGGAGCGACCCATATTCGCCTGCGCGAATTCACGCTCGGCACCATGATCGGTATGGCTCCGGGCATCATCGCCATTGTCTTCATCATCAATCGCCTGGCCGCCGCGGTCGACAAGCCGCAACCGACCAGTTTTGCCATGGTGGCCCTGGTTATTGCTGCCATCGCCCTGGCCACCCTTGGTCTGCGAGCCTGGCTGCTGCGTCGCTCCAATAAACGGGATAAGCCCGGCTCATGAGCATCCGTCTGGCCACCTACAATATCCACCGCTGCTTCGGCAGGGACGGTCGATACGATGCCGATCGCATTATCGCGGTGCTGCGAGAGATCGATGCCGATATCGTCGCCTTGCAGGAGGTCGAAAGCTCACGCGACGCCGGGCTCGACCTGCTTGCCCGTTTCGAACGTGAAACCGGTATGCAGTCGATCGCCGGGCCGACCATCCATGCCCCCGACGCCACCTACGGTAACGCTGTCCTGACACGCCTGCCCGTGGCCCGCATCGAGCGCATCGACCTCTCCTGCCACCGCCGTGAAGCACGCGGCGCACTGGCCATTGAATTCGAGAATCCGCCGGGACTCTATCTGCTGGCCACCCACTTCGGCCTGAAAGGCAGGGAGAGAATGCGGCAGGCCCGGCGCCTCTGCGACGAAATCGACCGACACCCGGATCTCACCCCTGTCGTGGCCGGCGACATCAACGAGTGGCAACCGTTCGCTCCGGCCCTGCGCTGCCTGCGAAACTATTTCGGTTCACTACGCGCTCCGGCCACCTTTCCGTCTCATCTGCCGCTGCTGTCACTGGATCGCATTCTCGCCCGGCCGCGAAACAGCATACAACGGCTCGAAAGGCACCGGTCACCGCTGGCGCGTATCGCCTCGGATCACCTGCCGCTTGTCGCCGAACTGAATATCGCCGGCGACTGACTCAGGGACGTACGACCTCGAATTCGCCGCTGATGCCATCTTCGCGCACAGGGTGCTCCTGCCGCGGCTGTTCGACATCGGGCAGCGGGAAATAGAGGGTAAAGCAGGTGCCCTGCCCATACTCGCTCTCCAGCTGCAATCCCCCGCTGTAGCGGCGGACATGGTTCAGCAGCGATGCAAGCCCGAGCCCCGAGCCCCTCTTCTTGGTGGTGAAAAAGGCATCGAATATCTTCAGCCTCTCCTCGTCACGGATGCCGCATCCTTCATCGCAGACCCACAGCCGCACATAGCGCCCCGGCCCCGGTCCGGCAAACAGATCCAGATTGGTGATCGCCTTCCCGTCCAGTTCGACCAGATCGGTACCCACTTCAAGCCGCCCCGGCCGGCCCTCCATGGCATCGATCGCGTTGCGCACCAGGTTCAGCACCATCTGTTCGAAAGGGGTACTGTCTCCGGTCAGGGCCGGAACCGGACGGATATCGAGCTGCACCTCGATCTGCCTGGAGAGATGGCTGCGCTGCAAAATGGTCATATCGTGCGCAATACGATCAAGATAGACCGGCCCGCTTTCGAATTCGGCCTTGCCGGCAAAGGCCAGAAGCTCGCGCGCCAGATTGGCGCCGCGAGTCGCCCCCAGCGAGATCATCTTCAGGGATTCGGCCATATCGTCATTCAGGTTCTCCACCTCGTGATGCAACACCTCGGTATGGCCGATGATGATCGAAAGCAGGTTATTGAAATCGTGGGCAATGCCGCCGGCCATCAGGCCGATCTCCTCCAGCTTCTTGGCCTGGACCAGTTCACGGGCCATGATCTCCTGCAGCTCGGCCTGCTCCTGCAGTTCACGCCTGCCCTCTTCAAGGTGCTGGCGATACAGCGTCGTCACATCGAGCCAGTGGCTGACGACATAGCCGGCAAAAAGCGTGATGAATACCGCACTCCAGTAGGGCAGCGAATCGGATGCCATGCGGCCGCTGTACTCGAACAGGAAGCCCTCGATGATCAGCAACATGATAAATCCGGCAAACCAGAAGCGACTTTCGGACTTCGATGGCATCAGGAAAAAGACGATCAGCGGAAAAATGGGCCACCAGAGAAACAGCAGGTGATCGACCGTACTGCCGCCGAACGGGGCCAGCAGGGCCCAGTTGATCAGCAGCCCACCGATGCAGAAGCGGGCAGCCACATCGAAGCCGCTATCGGTCAGCAGCAAAACCAGTGCCGTCATCAGCACACCCGTCAGCAATGCATCACCGATCATGCTGACAAAATCGCCCTGCTGCCACTCGATAAAGGCAAAGACCGGTGCGACGAGCATACCGATCAAAACGATCGGCAACATGAACCGTTGCCTCGCCCGCTCCTGGTCGACCCGTTCATCGATATGCCGTATCGGCATAGAAGCCCTCCCGTTGCACAATGCGTGCGGCATCCAATCCCATCCGTATAATAGGTGATTAGCGATCCGGATGCATCAAGCCTCGCATGTTGAAAACAGGCAACCTCAATCCGATAATATAATTATGTGATTTATGTCATAAAAACCGGTTTCATCCAGCGGGAGACCAGTAGGCATAAAGATAGTAGATGCCCCATACCGCCATCACGACAACCACCACCCACAACCACCGGGGCACATAGCCATGATTCTCCTCGATGCCGGCATCCTTGTAATAGAAGACCTGGCCGCTGTCAGCACGACCGGACTGCGTGGATGACTGCTCCGTCGAATGCTCTTTCTGTTCACTCATGATCCATGCCCTCCGTTCGCGCTCACCTTGCTGGCCATGGAGGAATCCGGATTCCGATCACGATGCCAGACTGCCGTGGCGATATGCCCCCGATAGGCGGCATCGGAAAGATCCTCCCACAATTTCCGGCGTGCCGTGGCTGCCTCCCCCTTGCCCAGTCCGTGCTGTTTCAGCGATGCCATTTCGGCATCGATGCGCAGCGACTGCACGAAATGGACGACATCCCACACCTGCTGCGGCTTCAGAATGGCGGCAAAGGGAGGCATCGGCGTGCCGCCGACGCCGTTCATCACCGTCTTGTAGATATGGCGCCCGTCATAACCCAGCTTGATGCCGCCCATGGCACCGGCCGGCAGCGTATAATTAGCCGGATGCTCGGGATGCCCCCAGCTGTCGGTCATGCCGGTGGCGGCGATACCGTCACCATGCCCCCGGTTGCCATGGCAGACGACGCAGTTGGCCCTGAACAGGCTGTGGCCGTTGTTGATCGAGGCCATGCTCACCGCTGGCTCCTTCGCCACCGTGATCGGCTCCTTCACCGCCTCCTTCTGCCAGCGATCGGAGAAGGTCTTGATGTACTGGATCACCGCCATCCGCTTCTCGGGCGCCAGGTTGTACCAGGGCGGCATCGCCGTGCCCCACAGGCCGTGGCTGATGGTAATGAAAAGATCGTTATCGGTGGGCAGGGCATCGGAACCGGGCGTGGAGTGGAACTTGAAGATGCCGGAGGTGAAATCGCGCGGTTTCACCTTCAGGAATGGCGCCACCACACCCTTGCCATCGCCCTTGGCGCCATGGCAGCCGATGCAGCGGCTTTGGTAAACCTTTTTACCCATCGCCACCAGCTGCGTGCGATCCTCCGGCGATAGCTGGGTGGCCGAGCCGGCGGATAGTCGGGTCGGCGGGAAGGTTTCGCGCCAGTCGCCGATGCGGGTACCCAGCCGCTGGATGTAGGCGATCAGGGCCTTGCCGTCGGCATTGGGATGCGGCTGGCCATTCTTGTCGATGTCATACAGCCACGGGAAACGCGGCATGATGGAGTCGGGTTTGACGTTGCGCGGATTCCAGTGGTGAGCGGCATGCCAGCCGTCGGCATATTTGCGCCCCTCGCGGAACAGGTCCGGTCCGATGCGGCGCGTGCTGAGCAGCTCCGGCTGGTCATAGAGGTATTCCCCCGCCTGCGACAGCGGCCCCCAGCGGGTCGTCTCGCCGGTGACCGGCCGGATGAACTGCGAGTGGCAGTACCAGCATCCCTCGCGGATATAGACCTCGCGTCCCCGCTTCTCCAGCGGCGTATAATCGGTCACCTGAATCCGGGCACCGGTCGCGGCATCGGTGACCCGCGCCTCGACGGCATGCACCGTCATGGCCGGCATGATGCCCTGCACGGCAACCGCAAAGGCGAAAAAGCCGAGGCCGGCCACGATGAACACACCGGAAGGTCGAATCAGGCCGCCCACCTCCTCGCCGGCCGGCCTCGCCTCCAGCCGGCGCGTGGAGGCGAAGCCCGCCTCCTCGAACGGTTTGCCGTAGCGGGCGCTACGGTAGAAGTTGATCACCATCAGCACCAGACCGAGATCCATCGTGGTGCCGGCCAGGGTGCGCGTGATCCACCATGGTCGCATCTCGCGTACCGAATCGAGGAAATTGGCGCCGTTCTCCAGCATCGTGCCCTGGATAAAGCCCTGCACGGCAAGTCCCAGGAACATCAGGCTGGCGCCGCTGATGAACAGCCAGATGTGCCAGCTGGCCAGCCGCACACTCCACAACTGGCGTCCGGTGACCCGGGGCCAGACATAGTACATGCCGCCGATCACGGCGATGACGAAGGTGCCGAAGACGGTGAGATGCGAATGGCCGACGACAAAATCGCTGAAGTGGGTCAGCTTTTGCATGTCGCGCAGCGCCTCGGTGGAGCCCTGGAAGCAGCCGAGCAGGTAATAGAAGGTGGCCAGCAGCAGGAATTTGGCGGCGTAGTGGTCCGACGTGGTACCGCCGATGATCTCCCCCCAGCGCCCCAGCGCCGTGCCGAACAGGTTGGTGACCACGGCCCAGACCGGAATGATCAGCATCATGCTGGTCATGATCGAGATGGTCTGGTTGCTGTAGGGGATGGGGCTGAACAGGTAGTGATGCAGGCCGACAAAGGGATAGAAGAGTGCGATCACCCAGAAGCCGAGCAGCGACAGGCGATGGCTGAACAGCGGCTGCTTGATCGACAGCGGGATGAAGTAGTACATGATCGCCAGACCCGCCGGCGTGATCCACAGCCCGACCACGTAGTGAATGAAGAGGCCGTGCAGGGCGGCGTTGCTGATGCCGTCCATGGTGACATAGGGCAGGATGACATTGCCGAGAATCAGGTTCAGCAGCGTCCAGACCAGGGCCGCTGTCGTATACCACATCGCCACATAGAAGCCCTGCTCTTTCCGCCGGAAAATGGTGACCAGCACCTGCCCGCCGACCAGCGCCAGCACCAGATAACGCAGGATATTGAACGGCCACTGGAACTCATCGGCCTCGAAACCGAGGTTGTAGCCCATCATCAGCGAGATGGAACCGGTGATCAGGAAAAGATTCCAGCCGACCAGCGCCCACCAGCCCAGCTTCTCGCCCGCCATACGCCGGCCGCAGAGGCGCGGTACCATGTAGTAGAGCAGGCCGATCAGGGGGGTGGAGAAGGCACCGAAGATGACGCCGTTGACATGCACCGGCCGCAGGCGCCCGAAGGTGAGCCAGGAGGTTTCACCCAGAAACGTCGGCACATGAAACTTGATCGACACAAGCAGGCCGACGAGCGGAAAAAGGGTAAGCCAGAGAAGAGACCAGGTGAGCCATGCCCGGATCAGTCGCCGATTGAGCAGCGGCTCATCCGCACCGCTATCGTTCCGGGTATCTGTATCCGTCATATTGCACCTCCGAATGCCTGCTGTCGTATGCAGGGCTCAAAGACATTTCACGGGGAGGTATGGAGTGGATAAAAAGGCACGGGTAAAAGGCCTGGCAAGGGCGTGGCCGACTCCTGGCAAGGAATTGGCCGGGAGCAGCAAGTCGCATCATCAACCGGGCAGTGATCCGCATGTCCATAATGTTTCAGGTAAGACCAATCATGCTCGCGATGCAAACGGACAACGCTTGGCAGCCATCCCGGCAGCTTCTAGTCTGCAGCGCATGCTGTTGCTCATATTTGTTGCCCTCTCGGTTCCAATCGGCTGTTTTTGCGCCTGGTTCGCCTGGCGGGCGATGAAAGTGGGCAAGAAAGGGGCGGCAGCTACCTTCTCCGGCCTCTCGCTGTTCAGTTTCCTGACCGCCGCCATTGCCGGCGGCTGGTCGTTTCTGGTGCTCAACGCCTGAGATCGGCGTCTTCTCCCGCCGCACCGGCAATCGCCGCTCCGTTGCGCTACACTAAACGCAATCCAATCCGCCACCGTTTTGGCCACCGGCAAGGAGCTTAAGGCATGAAAACGGACCAATACGCCCGTCAATCCATCGAAGAGACCTACAGCAACCTGCAGACGGACTGCGTCAACGGCCTCAGCGCCGCCGATGCGGCCCAGAGGCTGGAAGAGTACGGCTACAACGAGCTGCAGGAGCGGGAGGAAGCCCTCTGGCACCGCATCTTCCGTCGCTTCTGGGGGCCGATCCCGTGGATGATCGAGATCGCCGCCCTGCTCTCGGCCATCGTCCAGAAGTGGGAGGATTTCGCCATCATCATGGTGATGCTGCTGGTCAATGCCGGTATCGACTTCTTCCAGGAACACCGGGCCCTGAATGCACTGAAAGCACTGAAACAGAAGCTGGGCATCGAAGCACTGGTGCTGCGCGATGGCGCCTTCATCGATATTCCTGCCCGCGAACTGGTACCCGGCGATGTGATCAAGCTGCGCATCGGCAATGTCATCCCGGCCGATGTTCAGCTCTGCCGTGGCGACTACCTGCTGGTCGACCAGTCATCCCTGACCGGCGAATCGCTGCCGGTGAGCAAAAAAATGAGCGAAGTGGCCTACGCCAACACCATCGTCAAACAGGGCGAGATGCTGGCCGTGGTAGTCAACACCGGTGCCTCGACCAATTTCCATGAACTGGTCGCCCTGGTCGCCAAGGCGGAGAAGGAGGAGCGCAGCCACTTCCAGAAGATGGTAATCCGCATCGGCGATTTCCTGATCCTGATGACCCTCGCACTGATCGTGCTCGTGGTCATGGTATCGCTGTTCCGGCATGAAAACCTGATCGATATCGCCCGCTTCGCCCTGGTGCTGGCCGTGGCCGCCATTCCGGTGGCCCTGCCGGCCGTCCTGTCGGTCACCATGGCTGTGGGGGCGATGAACCTGGCCCGCCGCAAAGCGATCGTCAGCCGCCTGACCGCCATCGAGGAGATGGCCGGGGTCGACATCTTCTGCTCGGACAAGACCGGTACGCTGACCCGCAATGAGATGCAGGTGGCCGATCCGATGGTCTTTGATGGCTTCAGCGACCGGGAGCTGTTCCTGACCGCCGCCCTGGCCTCGCGACTGGAGAACCGCGACCCGATCGAGATGCCGCTCTTCCACTACATCGACGAGCACTTCCCCGAAATCGACTGGCAAAGCTACCGCCAGCTTTCGTTCACCGCCTTTGACCCCGTACGCAAACGCACCGAAGCAGAAGTCGAGAAGGAGAAGGAAAGTTTCACCGCCGTGAAGGGAGCGGCACAAACCCTGATGGCCATGGCCGAACTCGCCGATGAAGAGGCCGACAAGATCGGCAAGATGGTCGATCTTCTGGCCTCGAAAGGTTATCGCACCCTGGCAGTCGGGCGCCGGCAGGGCGAAGCGCCGCTGCAGTTGCTGGGCCTGATCCCGCTCTACGATCCGCCCCGCGACGATTCGCGACCGGTCATTGCCGATATGCAGGAGCACGGCATCGAGATCAAGATGATCACCGGCGACAACCTCGCCATCGCCCGTGAAATCGGCGCCCTGCTCGGCCTGCCGACGAAGAGCATGCGCTCCGCCCAGCTCACCGGCACGGCCGGCAACGAGCTGCTGACCCTGGCCAGCGTGCTTTCGGCCGCCATCTACCAGCGACTGAGCCCGAAAGTGAGCCGGGCCGATGCGCAGGCCTTTGCCGATACGGTGATGGAGAGCGTGCAGGAGATGTACGACACCAGCCTGCTGGAGCGTGAATTCGTGCACACGCATGAGTCAGCCATCCTCGAGATGATCGAATCGGTCGCCATCTTCGCCGAGGTGGTGCCGGAGGATAAGTACCGCATCGTCGACAGTCTGCAACGCAGCGGCCATATCGTGGCCATGACCGGCGACGGCGTGAACGATGCCCCCGCCCTGAAAAAGGCCGACTGCGGCATCGCCGTCTCCAACGCCACCGATGCCGCCCGCGCCTCGGCCGATATCATCCTCACGGCACCGGGACTGGGGGTGATCAACGAGGCGATCCAGCAGGCCCGTATCACCTTCGAGCGCATGAAGAGCTATGCCATTTTCCGCATTGCCGAAACCATCCGCGTCATTCTCTTCATCTCGCTCTGTATCGTGGTGTTCAACTTCTACCCGATCACCGCCCTGATGATCATCCTGCTGGCCCTGCTCAACGATATCCCCATCCTAGCCATCGCCTACGACAACACCCGCATCAGTTCCACGCCGGTGCGCTGGAACATGCCCGAGCTGCTGACCATTTCGAGCATGCTGGGCGTCTCGGGTGTCGTCTGGTCGTTCGTGCTCTATTTCCTGCTGCGCCAGTACGGCTTCTCCGAGGAGATCATCCAGTCGATGATTTTCCTCAAACTGATCGTCGCCGGTCACAGCACCCTGTACATCACCCGCGCCCAGGGCTGGTTCTGGCAACGCCCCTACCCCTCGCCGCTGCTCTTCTCGGCCACCTTCGGCACCGAAATCATCGGTACCCTGATCGCCGTCTACGGCATCTTCATCGCCCCCATCGGCTGGGAGTATGCCCTCTGGATCTGGGCCTACGCTCTGGCAGAGTTCATCTTCAACGATATGGTCAAACAGTGGACCACCCGATTCATCCGGCGGCGTCCCACCTAGGCGAGACAGTATGGAAAACATGATCAACTCACTGCTGGGCGGCATGGGACTTTTCCTGCTCGGCATGCACCTGATGACGGAGGGGCTGAAGCTGGCCGCCGGCAACTCGCTGCGGGCCATCCTCAGCCGCTCCACGCGCACCCGGCTGAAGGGGATCGCCTCGGGCGCACTGATCACGGCCATCGTGCAGGCCTCGGGTGCCGTCACCGTCGCCACCATCGGTTTCGTCAATGCAGGCCTTCTCAATCTCTTCCAGGCCACCGCCATCATCTACGGCAGCAATATCGGCACCACCATGACCGGCTGGCTGGTCGCCATTCTCGGCTTCCACGTCAACATCCAGCTGCTGGCCCTGCCGGCCATCGGCATCGGCACCTTCATGTGGCTGCTCAGCAAGCGGGGGCGCCGTGGCCCGGCTGGGCAGGCGCTGGCCGGCTTCGGCCTGCTCTTTCTCGGCATCGATCTGCTGCGCAGTGCGTTCACCGGCCTGGATCAGTCGGTCGACCTGCAGGCGCTCTACAGCGATTCGCTCTGGAACTACCTGCTCTTCGCCGGCATCGGCTTCATCGTCACCCTGCTGATGCAGTCCTCCAGTGCCTCGATCGCCCTGACCCTGACCGCAGCCGGCAGTGGCTGGATTCCGCTCGAATCGGCCGCAATGATGGTGATCGGCGCCAACCTCGGCACCACCTCGACCGCCGTCATTGCCGTCATCGGCGCCACGCCCAATGCCAAACGCGCCGCAGCGGCGCATGTGCTGTTCAACCTGGTCACCGGCCTGGCCGCCATCCTGATGCTGCCGCTGCTGCTGTGGATGATCACCTCGCTGGCATCGGCGACCGGCCTCGGCTCGCAACCGGCCACCTTCCTGGCCCTGTTCCACACCCTGTTCAATGTGATGGGCGTGTTGCTGATGTGGCCGCTGACCCCGCGTATGGTGACCATGCTGGAGGGGCGGTTCCGGGCCGCCGAGGAGGATGAATCCCGCCCCAAATACCTGGACAAGACCCTGGCCGACACCCCATCGCTGGCCCAGCAGGCCATGGGACGCGAAATTGCCCGTATCTCCGGCATTGCCCGCCGCATGGGCAAGGACGCCACCAGCACCGAGGCAAGCATGAGCAGCAGTCGCCGCAGCGATCAGGATATCCTGGTGCGTCTGGTCGATGCCGTGGATGCCTTCGCTTCGAAGCTGCGTGAGCGGCAACTGCCCGAGCATCTGGCCGAAGCGTTTCCGCATGCACTGGCCGCCACCCGCTATTTCAAGGATGTCAGCGATATCGCCGCAGTGGTTGACCGCATGCAGAGCACGCCGCCCGGCAAAATCCCGCAGGGGCTGGAGAGCGACCTGGCTCACTTCCGCAGCCAGATTGTCAAAGCGCTGGAGATCTCCGATACCGAAAGCGAGGTATTCGATGCCGGGAAGTGCCAGGAGCAGTCCGAGCTTGTG
Source organism: uncultured Zetaproteobacteria bacterium (assembly GCA_964503475.1). Taxonomy (GTDB): domain Bacteria; phylum Pseudomonadota; class Zetaproteobacteria; order Mariprofundales; family Mariprofundaceae; genus CAZCZU01. The sequence goes on along the minus strand of CAZCZU010000017.1, from coordinate 2,904 downwards.
CAGGAGGAGTACAAGCGACTGAAGGCATCGCTGCTGCGCGCCGGAACACGGGGCTCACTCTCCATCCGCCACATGGTCGAGATTATCGAGCTGCTGAAAACGCTGATGCAGATGGTGAAACAGATCACCAAGGGGGCGCTGGAGTTGCACACCTTCGCCACCTACAGCGATGAGGCCACCAAGACACCTCCCGCAAGCGAAGAGCCCCCTGCCTCAACGGAAAACGAAAACACCGAGACCCTGCCCGATTCACACTGAGTCGTGACGGGAGAGGGGCCATACGGCCCCTCTCCACGCCACATCATGCACTACTTCTTCTTGTCGCCACCGCCGAACAGGCTGCCGATCCCCGATCCGATCTTCTCCACCGTCGAACCGACGGCACCGCCCACCTTGGCACCGACCGCGGCACCGGCAGGCCCGCCCACCGAGCCACCGATCGCACCGCCGATCATCGACGACGGTGCCGGATAGATGAGCGGATCATCGGCCGTACCGCCCAGCATCAGCTTGGCACCGGAAAGCCCCATGGTGCTGGAGACCATCATCTCGCCATCCAGCTTCCTGTCGGCCGCGATGTGCACATTGCCCTTGGCATCGAGCACATCGGAGACCAGCGAAAAGTTCTCGGCCCGGATATCCTTGCCGCGCACCTTCAGGCCGGTATTCAGCTTGTCGTATTTGATATCGCCCTTACTGCTGGTGCCGGGAATCAGCAACGAGGCGCCGCCCTTCAGGCTCACCTCGTAGAAAGTGCCCTTGCCGAGATCGACCGGGCCGTCCACGCGCAGCGAGCGCTGCATGGCATCGCCATCCGCGCCTCGCGCATAAATTTTCAGCTTCGACGAGAGGCTGCCGGACATGCGCTTCTGACCGGTGGCATCGGAAATCAGCGACTGCATCCGGATACCGCCCGCCTTCATGGTCGCTGTCAGGGTACGCTTCCTGCCCTCAAGCGGTGTCATCTCGGCATTCACATCGACCGTGCCCTTGTAGAGGCGGGCCTGCCAGTTGGGCAGCGTCAGCTTCTCCGCCGTCAGCTTCACTTCACCGGTAATGCCATCCACCAGCACGGTGTGCACATCCTTGCCTTTCGCCTTCTCGCCCACCCGCAGGCGAATATTGCGGATATCGATGCCGGTCAGGGTCGCCTCGGACTTCGCAGGCACGGCAACGATCTCCTTGACGGTGCCCGATGCCACGGCCACCTGCGGCGTGCCGTCCGCCACGTCGTGCACGGCGATACCGGCAACGGCGACATCCGGAAGATCGATCTGCTCGCCCTGCAGGTTAACCGCCCCCGTCACCTTATCGATGGTCACGAACGGTGCGGGCTTGCCCTTCTCCGGCGGCTCCAGGCGCACATGAATCTTCTCAAGGCGGATCTTCTTCAACTCGACACGGCCACTCAGCAGCGGCATCACCGCGACCGTAACGCTGCCGCTCCCTACCGATGCCCTGGGTTCGCTTTTCGCATCCGTTTTCGCTGTATCGTAGACCGCCACATCGGCGATGGTGACACCGGGCACCGGCAGGATACGCACCCCCAGATCGCCGATCGTCACCTTGGCCTCGATCGCTTCGCTGGCCGTCTGTTCCGCCTGCTGGCGAATGGTGTCGGAGGGAATCAGGAAGGGAATAAGCAACAGCAGAACCAGAAGCGCACCCAGACCGATCAATACTTTTTTCAACATCACCCATCTCCTTCGCAGCCATCGCCACCATGCCATCTATCTCGTTGTAATTGTGGCACAAAAATCCAGGGCTTGAATCATTAAGAATCATTAATATATTCACGACTGCCGTTTCTTTACGGCGATTCAATTGTACAACTTACGGGGAGAGGGAAATGAGGAAACATCTCATGATGGCCGCTGCTGCGGTCGTATTTATGGCGTCACCCGCCATCGCCAGCGAGCATGGCCATGGCGACGAGCACGGCATGTCGGGTCACGGCGGCCATGCGGTCGCATCCGACAAGGTGGTTGCCGAGCAGCGCAAGCACCTGGCCGACAACACCAAAGGCAAGGGCTTCGGCCCGCAGGCACCGCGCGATATCGATTCCAAAGCGGGCAACAATGATCTGGTCTTCTCGGAGGCTCCGGCCTACTCGCAGATGAACCTGTGCAACATTCACTTCCACAAGAATGCCGAGCACAAGGGCGGCCAGTTCACCGAGTATGCCGGCAATGGCGATGGCCACGGCTACCAGAGCGGCTACAAGGCCGTGATCGACGTGAGCAAGAAGGAGCTCAAGCCGACGCACGGCAAGATCTGCGACAGCTCGCACAGCACCCTGAAGCCGGGCGACACCATCGAGGTGCACTACGTACACTCCACCGCCGACATCACCCCGGGTGCAACGCTCGGCTCCTGCCTGGACAAGGATGTCGATAACAACCCGCAGCTGCGTGTTGAGGCGCAGGTCTACGTGGTCGTCAACGACAGGCATGCCCTGGACTTCGGCAAGCTGACCAAAGTCGGCAAGAAGCATGGCAAGTACCAGGCTGTGAACATGCCGACCAACCTGGGCACCCCGGTGAACTACATCGGCTCCACCACCGGCCCGGGCTACGACGAGAAGGGTTCGCCGTTCCAGGTCTCCTGGCAGGTATTCCCGAACGTCGCCAAGGTCGACATCAACACCGTCGGCGAATGGTGCAAGGGTAACGAGTTCAAGGAAGACCACGCCCACGGCGTGCGCAACCTGGTCACGAACCCGGACCTGCTCTCCCCGATCAAATAAGATCGCCGGACTGCAACACAAAGGCCCGCCTTTTCAGGCGGGCCTTTTCTTGTTGTGCACCACTCCGGATGTTAAAACAAGCCGCCAAACCAACGACCGAGTCCGGCCAAAAGCGGACATTCAGACTTTAGGCTAGGATGTTTGCCTAGGGGGGAGAG
>CAZCZU010000016.1:29361-56700 GCA_964503475.1 uncultured Zetaproteobacteria bacterium | reverse complement strand
CCAACCTGCACGCCCGGCTCACCTTGCTTTTCGGCCTTGCCATGCCATCATCCCCCTTTGCTTGAGGAGGGACTGATTTGTTGGCTTTCGCACAACGAATCGGCGCTTCTTTTAGAGGGGAAGTTTTTCTAGTGGGTTCCGACATGTCCGATACCAAGACGCCTGATCAATCCGAGGCAGCCAAGCCGATGCGCGTACTCTCCGGTATGCGCCCGACCGGCAAGCTGCATCTCGGCCATTTCAAGGGCGTACTGCAGAACTGGCTGACGCTGCAGGAAGAGCATCGCTGCTACTTCTTCGCCGCCGACTGGCATGCCCTGACCACCGACTACGCCAACCCCGGCATCGTCAAGGATACCATCTGGGATATGCTGCTCGACTGGCTGGCCGTCGGCATCGATCCGGAGAAGGCCGTGGTCTTCATCCAGTCCGAGGTGCCGGAGCATGCCGAGCTGCATCTGCTGCTCTCCTTTATCACGCCCCTGCCCTGGCTGGAGCGCGTGCCCACCTACAAGGACCAGATCGAACAGCTGCGCGAGAAGGATCTCGGCACCTACGGTTTCCTCGGCTATCCGCTGCTGCAGAGTGCGGATATCATGATCTACCAGGCCGACGGTGTACCGGTCGGCGAGGATCAGATTCCGCATGTGGAGCTGACCCGCGAGGTCGCCCGCCGCTTCAATCATCTCTATCGCCCCGAAGGCCCGCCGCTCTTCCCGGAGCCGAAGGCACTGCTGATGCCCGCCTCCAAGCTGCCGGGCCTGGATGGGCGCAAGATGAGCAAATCCTACGGCAACACCATCGAGCTTTCCGAGGAGTGGAAGGTTACCGAGAAGAAGGTGAAGACCATGCCGACCGATCCGGCGCGCGTGAAGCGCACCGATCCCGGCACGCCGGAGAAGTGCCCGGTATGGGATTTCCACAAGGCCTACTCCACCGAGGAGGAGCGCGCCTGGGTGCAGGAGGGCTGCACGACGGCCGGCATCGGCTGCATCGAGTGCAAGATGTGCATGCTCAAGCACCTGGAAGAAGAGCTGCAGCCGATCCGCGATCGCCGCATCGAACTGGCCAAACACATGGATGACGTACGCGACATCGTCAAGGCCGGCAACGAGAAGGCACGCGTGCAGGCCGGCCGCACCATGGAGAAGGTGCGGCGCACCCTGAAGATGGGCTACAGGGTCTGATGCAGGAGACGACGGCGGAAGCGCTCGAACAGCAGCCTGAGACGACGATCCCAGGCCTTCCGCCCGTCCATCTCGATCTCTTCGAGGGGCCGCTGGATGTGCTGCTGCACCTGATCCGCGGCCAGAAGCTGGATATCTTCAATATCCCCATCGCCCTGCTCACCCGCCAGTACCTGGATATCATCGATACGCATCAGGAGCTCGATCTCGACGTGGCCGGCGAATACCTGGTCATGGCCAGCACCCTGATGCAGCTCAAATCGCGCCTGCTCCTGCCCCGCCCCGAGGTGGACGAGGAGGGCAACGAGATCGATCCGCGCCAGGAGCTGGTGGCGCAGCTGATCGCCTACGAGCAGTACCGCATGCTGGCCGAGGAGATCAACGAACGCCCGCGCGTCGGCCGCGATGTCTTCACCCGCTGCATCTTCCCCGAGGCCGGCATGGTCGAACGTCCGCTGCCCGAGGCCGATCTGGAAGCGATGCTGGCCGCCTTCCGCAGCGTATTGAAACGCGTCGGCGGCGAAGTGCGTCACCGGGTACTGATGGAGACGATGAGTGTGCGCGAACAGATGCAGTTCGTGCTCGAGCAATTGCAGGGCGGCTCCAGGCAACTGGATGAAATGCTGGGCGACTCGCCCCACCGCGAAGCACTGGTCACCACCGTGCTCGCCATTCTGGAGCTGTGGCGCCAGCACGTGATCACCGTCATCCAGAGCGACTGTTACGGTGCGGTGACCGTGATGCTGCAGCCCGAGCATCAGGAGGCGGCATGAGCCTGATCAACCGGATTGAAGCGCTGATCCTGGCGGCCGACGAACCGCTGAGCCTGCAGCGGTTGCGCGGCCTGCTCGAGGATGCCGAGAGCAACGATATCCGGGCTGCCATTGCCGAGCTCGAAGAGCACTATGGGGCGCGCGGAATCCGCCTGGAACAGGTGGGCGGCGGCTGGCAGTTTCGCACCGCCCCCGAACATGCCGAGACAGTGACCAAACTGTGGCAGACGAGGCCGCCAAGGCTGTCGCGCGCCATGCTGGAGACACTGGCCATCATCGCCTATCGCCAGCCGACGACACGGGCCGAGATCGAGGCGCTGCGCGGCACCAAGGTCTCAAGTTCGGTGATGGGCAACCTGCTCGAACGCGGCTGGGTGAAGGTGGTCGGACGCAAGGAGGTGCCGGGTCGCCCGCATCTCTACGGCACCGATCGCCAGTTTCTGATCGATTTCGGGCTGAACTCGCTGCGCGACCTGCCCGACTCCTCGCAGTTGCTCGACGAAGAGGAGATCGCCCAACTGGTGGAAGAGAATCAGCAGCACCAGGAAGAGCAGCAGGAGCTGGATGCGGTCGAAGAGGCCATGGCAGCCGAAGAAGAGGCGGATGCCGAAGCATATGACGAAGAAGATGACGACGAAGCGGATGAGCGTGAAGAAGACGACGAAGAAAACGACAACGAAGAAGACGTCCGGCCACAAGCCTAAGACTTCGACGACGAAGAGGACGCCCGCCCGCAAGCCCGAGGCCGCCGCACCGGCTGCCGCTACGGCTGAGGGCGAACGCATCAACCGCTACCTGGCGGGATGCGGCATCTGCTCGCGCCGCGAGGCGGACCGCTGGATCCATGAGGGACGCATCACCCTGAACAACGAGCCGGTGGCGCAGCCGGGGGTGAAGGTGAAGCCGGGCGACATCGTGACCGTCGACGGCAAACCGGTGGCCCGGCAGGAGCATTTCACCTACCTGCTCTACAACAAGCCGCGCGGCCTGCTCTGCTCACGTAAAGACATGCGCGGCCGGCCACTGATCTACGACAAGCTCGATATCCCGGCCAATGTGCAGTCGGTCGGACGCCTCGATATGGACAGCGAAGGGCTCCTGATCCTCACCGACGATGGTGGCATGGCCCAGGGGCTGATCCATCCGGGAGCCAACCTGCCGCGCACCTACCGGGTACGCATCACCGGCATCCCGGAGCTTGAGACGCTGCAAAAGCTGAGAAACGGCGGCATCGACATGGGACGCGGCGATATCAGCGATCCCTGGGAGGTGATCGTCGATGCCGAGAGCCGCAGCCACAGCTGGCTCACCGTCACCATCATGCGCGGCCGCTGGCGCGAGGTACGGCGTACTCTGCAGGCGGTCGGCCACGAGGTGCGGCGCCTGATCCGGGTACGCTTCGGGCCCCTGAAGCTCGATACGGACCTCCCCTCAGGGGCCTGGCGTACGCTGCGGGCCCCCGAGGTGCGGAAGCTGAAATCGGCCGCCGGGAGAAGCGACGGATCATGACCTGGAAGCGCACCTCACCAATGGATGTCTACCGCCAGCTGCTGGAGGCCTACGGGCCGCAGGGATGGTGGCCGGCGGACACTCCGTTCGAGGTGATGGTGGGCGCGGTACTGACCCAGAACACCAGCTGGAACAACGTCGAGAAAGCGATCGACAACCTGAAGCGGGCCGACATGCTCAGCGCCGAGGAGATCGCCGAGGCCGACACGGACGCCCTGGCCGAACTGATCCGCCCCTCCGGCTTCTTCCGTCAGAAAAGCCTGCGCCTGCAGGAGATCGCCCGCTTCTTCCTCTCGCACGGGCGCACCGAAGGGCTGAAACGCTGGCCCACCACCAGCCTGCGCATCCGCCTGCTGGATGTGTACGGTGTCGGCCCGGAGACCGCCGACTCAATCCTGCTCTATGCGCTCGACAAGCCCGTCTGCGTCATCGATGCCTACACGCTGCGCATCTTCCATCGCCTGGGGCTGATTCCGGAGAAGATGGATTACGACAAGGCCCAGAATTTCTGCCATCAGCGCCTGGCCCAGACGCTACCCCTGCTGCAAGAGTTCCATGCCCTGATCGTCGAGCATGCCAAACGCCACTGCACCAAGAAGCCGGCCTGCGAGCACTGCCCGCTGCAGGCGCGCTGCGTCTATTTCCACGAACAGGGCAAACTCTAGTTGAGCTGATTGTTTGGCCTCCTGCCACCATCCGGCAGGAGAGCCGGATGGCGCGAATCAATTATCAGTGACAGGCCTTCCCTGGCCTGCATGGATGCCCTGAACCGTTCAGAGCATCCTCCCCCCCTTCCCTGCTTTCGGCCATGGCCGCTTTATGCTGAAATTCGCCCATGTGGATTGATGCCCCCGTCGACCTGGCCACGCTGCCGCGCGAGCCCGGTGTTTACCGAATGCTCGATGCCAAACGCAAGGTGCTCTATGTCGGCAAGGCGCGTAACCTGCGCAAGCGGGTATCGAGCTACTTCCAGCGCAAGCCGGAGAGCCCGCGCATCCAGGCCATGGTGATGCAGGTGTGCGACCTCGAGGTGAGTATCACCCCCTCCGAGGCCGATGCGCTGATCCTCGAACACAACCTGATCAAGCAGCTGAAGCCACGCTACAACGTGCTGCTCAAGGACTCTAAATCCTACCCCTACATCCTGCTCACCGGCGGCGACTACCCGCGCCTGCGCCTCTACCGCGGCGATCGCCTGAAAAGCGGTGGCGAGTGTTTCGGCCCCTTCCCCAATGCTGCGGCGGTGCACGAGACGCTGCATGTGATGCAGTCGGTGTTCAAAATCCGCGACTGCGAGGACAGTGTGTTCAACAACCGCAGCCGCCCCTGCATGCAGTTCCAGATCGGCCGCTGCTCCGGCCCCTGCTGCGATATCGTTTCGCGTGAGGAGTACGCCCGCCAGGTGGAGGAGGTGCGCGCCTTTCTGCGCGGCCGCGACGACGAACTGCTCAAGGGGTGGGAGACGGAAATGCAGGCGGCAGCTAGCCGCCACGCCTTCGAGAAGGCGGCCATGCTGCGCGACCGCATTCGCGCCCTGCGCACCATCCTGGCGGGCTCCGAAGGCAGCGACCTGCCGCACGACGCCGATGCCATCGTCATCCTGCGCCAGCCCGAGAGTGTGGCCGCCTGTATCGGCGTGCGCCGGGCCGGCCGCAACCTCGGCACCCATACGGTGCGCATCCAGCAGGCGGTCGATGCCGACGATATCGAGATCCTGCAATCGCTGCTCATCGAGCGCTATCGCCAGGAGCCGCCACCGGCCGAACTCTTGATCTCCGTATCCGATGACGACACCAGCGAGCTGCAGCAGATCGTCAAACTGCTGCACCCGAAGGTGCGTACGCGCATCCGAAGCCCCAAGCGCGGGCCGCTGATGCAGTGGCTGACCCAGGTGCGCCACAGCGGCGAACAGCATCAGGCCAGCCGCGGCGGCACCGATCAGCAGCAGGCCTTCGAGGCGCTGGCCGAACTGCTGGAGCTGGATCAGACACCGCAACTGCTGGCGGCGGTCGACAATGCCCACCTGGGCGGCAAACAGACCGTGGCCGCCATCGTCTATGGCGGCTGGGGCGGGCCTGAGAAGGATTACTACCGCCGCTACAAGCTCGACGATGTACCGGAGGGCGACGATTACGCCGCCATGGAGGCGGTGCTGACCCGCTTCTTCCGTGCCATCGTTGATGAGAGCCTCCCCTGCCCCGATATAATGCTGATCGACGGCGGCCGCGGCCAGCTGGCCATCGCCAGGGAGGCGGCCACCGTGGCCGGACTGCACACGCTGCGGCTGGTCGGTGTCGCCAAGGGCAACAGCCGCAAACTGGGCGAGGAGAATCTGTGGCGCGCCTGGCTTGTCGGGAGTGCCCCGTTGAAGCCGGGACGCCACCACCCGGGGCTACTGCTGGTGGCCCGGGTACGCGACGAAGCGCATCGCTTTGCCGGCGAATACATGCGCAAACGCAAGAAGCAGAGCATGTTCACCTCGCAGCTCGACACCATCCCCGGCATCGGCAAGGCCAAACGAGCCGACCTGCTGCGCTTCTTTGGCGGCATCGAGGGGGTGAAAAAGGCATCGCGCAAACAGCTGTGCGAGGTGCCCGGTGTCTCGGACAAGCTGGCTGGACTCATCTTCGAATCTCTGCATAAATAAGGGTTGCGGAATCCCGGCCAATATCGACGATGGCCATTGTCATATTAGTTTTCTATAATATGATCTCGATTCCCCATAGGAAGGAGACAATATGCGCATTGCATTGATGATTGCAGCCGCCCTGGCACTGGCGGCCTGCAGCGATTCGAACGACAACCACGCCAAGGCCCCGGCCAAGGCCGCCGAACAGGCCACCCCGGTGGCTGCTGCCAAGGAAACGGCCAAGCCGCAACCCCCGGCCGACCTGCCGGAAGGCATGGGCCCGCTGCCGACCGATGTACCGGTCCCGGCCGATAACCCGATCACCGAAGCCAAGCTTGAGCTGGGCAAGAAGCTCTACTTCGAGCCGGCCCTCTCCAAGAGCGGCCACTTTTCCTGCAACTCCTGCCACAACCTCGCCACCTACGGCGTCGACAACCAGAAGTTCTCCATCGGCCACAAGTGGCAGCGTGGCGGCCGTAATGCACCGACGGTGCTGAACTCCGCCTTCTGGAGCAAACAGTTCTGGGATGGCCGTGCACCATTGCTGGAGGACCAGGCCAAGGGCCCGCCACTGAACCCGGTCGAGATGGCATCGATCTCCGAGGATGAGGTCGTTGCCCGCCTGAAGCAGGCCGGCTACGAAGCTGAGTTCAAGACTGTCTTCGGTAACACGCCGGATGCCATCTCCTTTGATAACATGGCCAAGGCGATCGCCGACTTCGAGCGTACGCTGATCACCCCCAATGCACCGTTCGACAAATATGCTCGTGGCGAGGGTGATATCTCCGAGGCCGCCAAGCGCGGCATGAAGAAGGTGGCCGAGATCGGCTGTACCTCCTGCCACTCGGGCCCCCTGTTCACCAACAACCAGTTCATGGCCTTCAACTACGGCACCGACACCGGTGTGAAGAGCGTAAGCGGCAAGGCGGAGGATGATCACCTCTTCCGCGTGCAGTCGTGGCGCAACGTGGCCATGACCGCCCCCTACTTCCACGACGGCTCCGCCAAGACGCTGGATGAGGCGATCCGGATCATGGCCAGGGTGCAGCTCGGCACCGAACTGAATGATGCGGATGTGGCCGATATCAAGGCCTTCCTCGAAACCCTGACCGGTGAGGTTCCGGCCATCACCTACCCGCAGCTGCCGCGTCCGGCAGGTGTGGCCCTGAACTGGCAGGAATAACATTCCGTTGTCAGACTACGGGGCTCCGGCAGATGCCGGGGCCCCGTTTTTTTTGGAGTATTGCATGACCAGTCCGACCGAAAGCCCGCTCACCTTCCCCTGCACCTTCCCGATCAAGGTGATGGGAAAAAACAGCAAATCCTTTGAAGGCGAGATGGTGATGATCGCCCGGCGTCATATTCCACAGCTTGATGAAGGTGCGGTGCAGTCACGCGAAAGCCGCAACGGCAACTACCTCTCGGTAACCATCACCTTCAGAGCCGAAAGTCGTGCCCAGCTCGATGCGCTCTACTCCGAGTTCAACGCTCACGACGCCGTCGCCATGGTGCTGTAAGCTCACTCTCCTTCCCTAACGGCACAATCCGGACACAGTCCACGGATATCCAGCTCCATGTCAGTCAGTTGAAACCCGTCAGGCAACACGGGCGGCGCCGGAGGCGAGGCCTTGAGGCAATACACCCTGCCACAACCAGTGCAACGAAAATGTACATGCTCGCTGTGGCAAACATTGGGTGCGGCGGCAGAGAAACGAAACACACCCCGAGCATCGGCCGCCTTATGAGCCAGGCCTGCCTCCACGAGCCAATCCAGAACCCGGTAGAGCGTTACCCTGTCAATAACATAGCTGGCATCGTTCGCTAGCGCCTGCTCGATCTCACCATGGCTCAACGGGGCCACTCCCCCCTCTAATACGCCCAGAACCTTAATGCGGGACGGTGTCGCCCGTGCTCCCCTGCTTCGAATCCGTTCGGCGATCTCGGATTCCGTGGCAAACAAATCTTTCATAGCTCCAATAGATCACAACCATCTTTTGGGTGCAAGCCGCTTACACGCCGTCTGCTCTGCAACCAATAAATGCAACTATATTGCATTTGCAATAATGTTGCTTATATTGCGCCCATGGTATTCGACCGCCCCACATCACGAACCGCAGCAACTCTGCGTCTGATGCCAGCCACGATAGCAATGCTGGTGGCAATGTGGGCGGCAAGCGAACTGCACTCCCATCAGCCGGGGTTGCATGCCCCCTCCGACTGCTCCCTCTGTTTACTGGAAAAAGCAACCGGACATGGACTTTCCCGGGGAGAGGTATATCCGGCCGATGCTGCGCCCCATGCCGACAGGATATCCTTCTTTAAGCACCTACTGCATTCAGCTGGCTACCGATACCGGCCTGCCATCCGTGCTCCTCCACTCCACTGATCTCAACACCCGACATTATCAATATCACGACCGCACGACGTTATGCGGAAAATCCATTTGGAGGAGATTAAGATGAGAAAACATCTGATGGCATGGCTATTGCCATGCTTATGCGGACTTGCGCCCATGGCACAGGCCGAAACGAACGGTGTGGAATCCACCGAGACACTGCGACAGCTGAAAGAACAGGTCGAACTACTCCAGAATCAAGTCGACCGCATGGATGGCACCATTCATAAACAGCAGGAAACTCACGCCATCCCGCCCTCAACAGCACCGGCCACAGCCGAAAATAGCGGCAACCCGGCCATCTCGGTGATTGGCACCTTTGCCGGTGATTTTGTACAGGGTGGCCAGGCGGCCAATGGCGGAAAAATGCGCAGCCGACAGTTTCTGCCTCTTTCAGAGGCGGAGTTCCGCTTCGGTGCCGACGTCGACCCCCATACGCGACTCGATATCACCGTTACAGGTAATGCTGCCGGCCTGGCGGTGGAAGAGGGTTTCCTGACCGCGCGACTGCCCGCCGGTTTCAATCTGCGGGCCGGTCGCAGCTTTCTGCCCATCGGTTGCTCCAATCCGGTTCATCCACACGCCCTGATTTACTCGGACATACCAAACGGCCTGGTCAACCTATTCGGAGCCGGAAAATTCAGCGGCGATGGCATTCTGCTGGACAGACCGCTATTCATCGGTCAATCGGTGCAAACGTTCACAGCCGGCCTGTTCCAGACCGGGAATACAGTGGCATTTGATCCAACAGGCACCAACCGTTTTGCTGCCCTTGGACACTGGACAGGTCTGTGGGAGCTGGGTTCACAGAAAACCGTCGAACTGGGTGCCACCTATGTCAATGGCCGTAATGGAACCATCGGAAATGGACGCACGGATATACTCGGTGGTCATTTAGCGCTCAAAGCAATTCATAGCGACCGGTCAGGCTGGACCCTGGAAGGCGAGTGGAATCGCAGCCGCCGTGATATTGCTGCAGGCCGGCGCATCGTGACGGATGGAGCCTATCTGCTCGGTATCTACGATATCGACCGAAACTGGCATCTCTTTACCCGTTACGACCTGTCGAAACAAACGGCCCAACCGGACGAGCAGGCCTATTCCGGTGGCATGGCATGGAAAATCAGTGAATTTCAAAGCCTGACGCTGCAATACAAGCATGTTCGCCATGCCCTGCCGGAAGTAGCCGCCAACCTTGGACTGGCCAGCGGCCAGTCAGCCAACGAAGTGCTGTTTCGCTGGGTCGTTGCCATCGGCCCTCATGGCGCTCATCCCTATTAACGGAGTTATTTATGTCGACAATTCGTCTGTTTATGTTCATGGCCGCCCTGCTGGCCTTGATGCCGAAGGCCGAGGCGACAACACTTAAGGTAGTTGCAACTCTTGAGCCACTTGCCCAGATCGCCGAAGCAGTTGGCGGTGACCGGGTCGAGGTACAACGACTCGCTCAACCGGGACAGGATCCGCATTTCGTACCGCCTAAACCTACGCTGGCCCGCCACCTAGCCCGGGCGGATGCCCTGCTTGTCTCAGGGCTCGATCTGGAAGTTGGCTGGCTGCCACCGCTGATCGAGGCTTCGCGCAATCGAACAATTCGGCCAGGAGCAACCGGTTACATCGACGCCTCGCAATTCCTGACGCATGTACTCGGACGTCCGACCGGTCAGCTAAGCCGCGCCATGGGAGACGTGCACCCACACGGGAATCCGCACTGGTGGCTGGATCCCCTTGCCGGGGCAGCCGTTGCCAAGGGCATCGCTGAACGCTTTGCAGTACTTGATCCGGCCAACGCTGACACCTATCGGAATCGTGCCGAACACTTCACAGCTACCATCCATGCGAAACTGGAACAGTGGCGAAAGGCTCTAGTCAAATCGGGACCGATCGTAACCTACCACGACTCCTTTCGTTACTTTACAACACGGTTCGGAATCGCTGTCTTCGGCTTCATCGAGCCGAAGCCGGGCGTGGAACCTTCAACGGCCCACCTCGACACTCTTGTCGAGCAAATACGTCGGCAAGGAGTTCATGCCCTGTGGGTGGAATCCTACCACAATACGAAGACAGCCCGTCGGGTCGCCACCCTGGCCGGTACTCATTACATCGTACTACCCGATGCTGTGCAGGGGCATGCGACCGATGGCTATCTGGCATTATTCGATCAAATAATCGCCACCATCACCAACGCCAGGAAATCGCAGTAATATGATTCTGGCCTCCAGTCTCGCGGCATGTCTTATTCTGGCTGCCTTTTTCCCTTTTCTGGGACAGCAGGTGCTGGCCCGACGCATTGTCTTCATCGACCTTGCGCTGGCGCAAATCGCAGCCACCGGCTTCGCCATCGGGATGGCAACGGACAGCTCCGGCCCACTATGGGCCGGTGCTGTCACCCTGCTGGTCATCCTGATTCTGGCGATGATTCCGGAACGGACGTCACTACCAAAAGAGGCCATTATGGGAGGAGCCTATGCCATCGCATCAGCGGCCGGCATGGTCTTGCTAGCCAGGCTTCCGCATGGCGAAGGGCATATGACCGTGCTGATGTTCGGCAGCCTGCTGGGAGCTGACGGCGGCGATCTTCTGCTGTTGGTAATTTGCGGTGCTTTGTCTCTGTTCGCCGTCCGCCTGGCCGGCGAACAGAGCTACGGCCGACGGCTACTTTTCTACGCTGGCATGGCACTGGCAGTCGTGCCGGCCATCCATGCCGTCGGCGTGATCCTGGTTTTTGCCATGCTTTTACTACCGGCACTGGCCGTTTGGCAGAACGGGAATAACGGATCCCTGATCCATGCAACGATATTGGCATTCATTGGCACCATAACCGGTATCTTGGCGGCTAATTATCTGGACCTCCCACCCTCTTCCAGCGTGGTGCTCGCCCTGGCGATCGTCGGCCTCTCTTCCTGGCTATGGTGCCAAAGGTGGAGCTACTCCTTCAGATAGAACGGGATACTGTGCAGCAGATTGACCAGCTCCGTCTGTCGGTTGGTCGATGTCTTCTGAAACACCTGCTTCAGGTAACCGCGCACCGTCGCAGGCTGTATACCGCTCTCCTGCGCGTACTTCTCCAGCGTTTTACCCAGGGCCAGGCCGATGGCCAGCCTCGCCTCAGCCCCCGTCAGCTTGTAGAGAAGCTTAAGCACATCCGGATTCAGGGCCGAGGCAAATGCGGACGAGCCGATCAGCAGGGCCGCATAGATCGCCGGCTTATGCGACAGCGCATGAATCTTCGGGTGCAGCGGCACCGCCACCATCGACAAATTGACCTTGGTATCATTGCTATGCTTGATCGTCATGGCACCGATGGAGGAGCCGCCATTGCGGCCCTGCTCGATGGCACGGGAAAGCAGGCTACGCAGGTCTCGTGTGGTTACTGCCACCGAACCAACCAGTTGCCCATCAACAACCTTCAAACCGTTTCGTGCTTTGACAAGCTCTCTGGCCCGCCGGTTCAAGAAAGCTGCCCGTCCCCTCTCGTCGATCAGAATCACTCCCGATCTGAAGTGACTCAATACGCTCTCCATACTCTCCAGGCGCTGTTCCAGTTCGGAGCGCTGCCTCGATACCAGCATGGCGCGCTGCAAATGAGGCGCCAGCAGTTCGAGAATCTCGGAAAAGTCGCAGCACTGCCTCTTTTGACTGCAGCGAATTGCAATATGCACGATGCTGTCGGCCACCTTGAACATGAAACCGCTGATGTCATGGCTGTCGCTTTTTACAATCTCCTCACGCCGGGCCGCCAGAGCCGGCCAGCGAGGCGCTTCATGCCCATTAAACACGATCATGTACTCTTCGGCATCGTATATCTTCAGCTTGTCGAAGTGGGCTTCGGAAGCGCTGAAGTGACGCTCATAGGTTTTCGCACTGACGGCATATGCACCGGCATGAATCGACATGATCAAACGGCCGTGGTCGATATCATAGATCAGCATCGCTGCCGACTCGCAGCCCAGTTGCCGACGCAAGCCATCCAGTGCCTGCGGCCATGCATCGGTGCGCAAAGCCGATGCATAGATCAGATCAATCAGTTCTGTAAGTTGTTCGACGATCATTGTTTCCCTTCCATCATCGTGAACACCATTTCTAGCAATCCGGGAGCTCATCGACTCCCCTCATATGGGGGGAGAATTCACGAATTTTCTGTCTAGCATCACTCCCTGAAAGGGAGAGGAGATGAACGCACCGCGAAGATTGCGAATCCTGATGGCGGATGACGACCCGATGGTTCGCTCCTCCTTCCGGGACTTTCTGGAAACCCTCGGCCATGCTACCCATGTTGCCACCAATGGCCAGGAGGGAATCGAACTCTTCCAGGATCTGAAAGAGGAGCTCGATCTTCTGATCACCGATATCGAGATGCCCCATATCGATGGGCTCGACCTGATTCAGCATGTGCGGCAGCAAGATGCATCCCTTCCAATCATCGCCGTCAGCGGCTACCTCAACGATGATCACAGCAAAGGCCTGGCCAATCTCAGTATTCCAGTATTTTTCAAGCCGCTCGATTTCTTCGAGTTCGAGCGTTACCTGCGACAATTCTGAATCCGGCCTCTAGCGGTGAGTCCGGAAAGACGCCCTTAATCAGCATAATCGTTGCCTTTGGCAAAAATGCGGCAGGTCGAGGTGACACCTTTGCTGTGACGATACCGGATACAACGGTACATGGCCCACTCGTCCGCCGACGCCTGTGTTCTGGCATTGTAGGCGGTGGCGAAGACCCAGTTATCGTCATCGATGGCCATGGCGAATGCCTTGTAGCCCCCTTCGCCATAATATTCCAAAAAATCGTCGCGCATCCCTTCCGGTAATTTCTTGGCCATAAACTGGGCATGGCGATCCTGACAGGCAACAAGCAGCGCACTGCCCAGCAGCAGCATCAACAGAAGCCTCGATCGGTGTCGTAGCATGGTCCCCCCCTTCCCCGTGCCGGACGAAACCGGCTGAAGCGGCCATCTCTAACCAAATAAGGAGACATGCACCATCGCACAAACGCGCTATATTGCGCGCCTACAGTCTGAGCGGGATATAGATAGCCGGCCGCTTGATGACGAAGGGCCCCTGACCCCAGACGCGCATGACGCATTCATCGACGCTCTCTTTGACGATGGCCGGCAGGAAGGCGTTATCGACCCGCATCCAGCGCTCGCAGATCGCCTCGCTCAAGCCCTCGCCCAGGATCGCCTTCTGCAGATAGATATTGCGGATATCGGCCATCTCCTGGGTGATATACATGTGCATGTGCAGAAAGGCTGGCGGCTCGCCTTTGTAGTTGTTCGGGCCACCGAAGGCGGCCACCATGAACTGGGTCTGCTTCGTCACCACCAGCTCCCTGGCGCGGTGGAAGAAGAACTGGCCGATATAGTCATCGTTGTAGATGAAGTCGTAGAAGCGCTGGTGCACGTTGCGCACCACCTCCTCGCCGCCAATCTCTTCCAGCAGCGATAGGTCGACATGGGTCTTCCCCTTCCCGGAGGCTTGAACAACGACCTCGGGATGCGCCTGCATCCAGGCCGTCATGATGCCGGCCACCTCATCGTAGAGCGCTTCCCAGGCTGCCCTGAGATCCGGGGTGAATTCGTCACCCAACAGCTCCGCCAGCGACTCCAGCAGGCAATCGCGGAAGAGCAGGAAATGGCGCGGCGCAGCCCGATAGCCGACATGGCGTTTGGCCATCGATTCAAGCGCCGGGCGCAGCTTCTCCATCCCCTTCGCACTCTTGAAGGTGAGCAGCATATTGACGAACTTGCGGTTCAGCATTGCCACGCCGCCATCGAAAATATCGCTCAGGGATGGATCGAGCTGAAACAGGCGGGTATAGAAGAGCTTGCTCAGGGCGGTGGAGCGATCGCCGATCTGCTCGATCGATGCGCGTACCAGCTCAAAATCACGTTCGGACATCACGGCCTCCGGCAGCTTTCAATAGCGTTAGCAGCATGCCCGTACAGCCCCGATAGCTCAATTCATACGATGGCGAAAAAGCCAGGCGGCGATGGTCAGGGTCACCACTCCGATCACGGCCAGCGGCCAGAACTGCGGCATAAGCAGCATGAAGGGGGTCCCCTCCAGGAAGAGGCCACGCAGGATGACCATGAAATAGCGCAGCGGATCGGCATAGGTGATCCACTGCACCACCTCGGGCATGTTCTCGATCGGAGTGGCAAAACCGGAGAGCAGCACGGCCGGCACGATAAAGAGGAAGGCACCCAGGAAGCCCTGCTGCTGGGTCACGGCCAGTGACGAGATCATCAGCCCTACCCCGATGGCCGAGAGCAGGAAGAGGGCCAGCCCGGCATAGAGGGTCGCCAGCGATCCCTGGAACGGGATATCGAACCAGAAGATGGCAATGGCGATGATCAGCGAGGCCTCGAACATGCCGATAATAAAGCCGGGCAGCGCCTTGCCGAGCAGGATTTCGAACGGCCGCATCGGCGTCACCAGCAGCTGGTCGAAGGTGCCCTGCTCCCGCTCGCGCGCCACCGAAAGGGCGACCACCAGCATGGTCACGACCAGCGTAATCAGGCCGGCAATGCCGGGGATCAGGAACCAGCGGCTCTGCAGATTGGGGTTGAACCAGGCACGCACCTTCAGCTGCACTGGCGGCCCCTGCGCCCCTGTCAGGCGTATGCGCTCCAGATTGTAGGCCTGCACAATGGTGCGGGCATAGCCGAGGATCAGCAGGGCCGTGTTGGAGTTGCGCCCATCCACAATCAATTGCACCGGCGCCGGCTTCCCCAACGCCAGCTTGCGACTGAACTCGGGGCCGATGTGCAGCACCATCTTCACATCACCGCGGTCGATCAGCGGCCGGATCTGCCCCTGATGACGGATCGTCCCCACCTGATCGAAGGCCTGGGTACCGGCGAGACGCGCAGCCAGAGCACGCGATTCCGCTCCGCCATCCTCGTTGAAGACGGCATAGCGAACATGGTTAAGATCGAAGGTGGCGGCATAACCGAAGACCAGCAGCTGGATAATCGGTGGCCCGATCAGCACGAAACGGCTCTTCTTGTCCTTCATCAGGGCAAGAAACTCCTTGATCATCAAAGCGAAAATGCGTTGCCAGGTTCCCTGCATGATCAGTCGAGCCTCTTACGCGAGATGCGGCGCACGATCCCGAGCAGCAGCATCGCCATCACGGCCAGTGCGGCGGCATTGGGCCAGATCACCGACCAGATATTGCCGGCCATGAAGATCGTATGCAGCAGCGACACGAAATAGCGGGCCGGAATGATGTGGGTAATCATCTGCACGAAAGCCGGCATGCTGGCGATCTCGAAGATGAAGCCGGAGAGCAGGAAGGCCGGCAGAAAGGTGACAATCAGGGCGATCTGCGAGGCGACGAACTGGTTGCGGGCCACGGTGGAGATCAACAGCCCCATGGCCAGGGCCACCAGCAGGAAGAGCGAGGAGACGATAAACAGTACGATGAAGGAGCCGCGCAACGGCACCTCGAACAGCCACACGGCCATGGCCACCGAGAGTAGCATGCCGCCCGTGCCGAGCACAAAATAGGGTGCCATCTTGCCGATCATGATCTCGGCGATGGAGACGGGCGTGGCCATCAGCGACTCCATCGTGCCCCGCTCCCACTCGCGCGACACCACCAGGGCTGTCAGCAGCGCCCCGATCAGGGTCATGATGACGGCGATCAGGCCCGGCACAAGGTAATTGTGGCTCTTCAGCTCGCTGTTGAACCAGACCCGCTGCTCCACCTGCACCGGAATATTGAGCGGCAGACCGTTGATCTCGGCATAGTGCTGCAGCCAGTTGGTCCACACGCCGGTACCATACCCGGTAATCAGGCGGGCCGTGTTGGCATTGACGCCATTGACCAGGATCTGCACCGTCGTGCCACCCTCCCGATAAAGATCACGCCCGAAATCGCCGCGCAGGTGCACGATGGCATCGACCCTGCCTTCGCGCATCGCAGCCTCGGCCGTGTGCATATCCGGCATCTGCACCGGCGCAAAATATTCGAGATGGCGGAAGGAGCCGGTGAACGAGGCAGTGCCTGCCCCCGGCTCGTCGACCACCAGCGCGATCGGCACATGCTTGGCATCAAGCGAGACGCCGTAGCCGAACAGCAGCAGGATTACCGGCAACACGAAGGCGATGGCGATACTGGAGGGATCGCGCCATATCTGCAGGAACTCCTTGCGCATCAGGCCGCGCAGGCGCATGCCGTTGAGTCGCCTCATGCGAGGCTCGCTTCCGGCTGCCGGCTGATCAGGGCGATAAAGGCATCCTCCATGCTCTCCACCGTCTCACCGTTTGCAGCCGCCTCTTCACGGATCGCATGCGGGGTACCGTGGGCCAGGATGGTCCCCTCAGCCATGATCACCAGCCGGTCGCAATACTCCGCCTCCTCCATGAAGTGGGTGGTGACCAGCACCGTTACTCCCTGCTCGGCGAGACGATTGATGCGTTGCCAGAACTCGCGCCGGGCCAGCGGATCGACACCCGAGGTGGGCTCGTCGAGAAAGAGGATCTCCGGCTCATGCAGCAGGGCACAGGCCATGGCCAGACGCTGCTTGTAGCCGAGCGGCAGCGTATCGGCCGGCGTGTTGGCCACCCCACGCAGATCGAAATGGTCGAAGGCCCATTCCATGCGCGCCTGCTGCTGTTTGCGACCAAGCCCGTAGGCACTGGAGAAGAAGCGCATATTCTCCCGCACACTCAAGGCACCATAAAGCGAGAAACGCTGCGACATATAGCCGATACGGGCCCGGGCACTGGCCGCCGCGCGCCTGAGATCGACACCGGCCACCTCGAGATGTCCGCTGCTGGCCGGCAACAGGCCGCAGAGCATACGAAAGGTGGTCGATTTACCGGCCCCGTTGGCACCCAACAGGCCGAACACCTCACCTCTTCGCACATCGAATGCGATCCCCTTCACCGCCTCGAAGGCACCGAAGCGGCGCGACAGCCCCTCCACGGCGATCACCGGCCCATCTGACTCGACATCGGGACCCTTGCCGACCGCCATGCCATCACCAACCACCTTCTCGATGCCGCCCAGCATACTGATAAAGGCATCCTCGAAACGCGGCGGCACGGGCTGCGCCCCTGCCGGCGGCCTGGCCCCCTCCTCCGTCACCACGCGTACCGATTCGCCATGGATGATGGCATCGATCACCCCGGACTCTCCGGCCAGACGCTGTTGCAGCGATCTGCGTGACTCATCTTCCGCCGCCGCAATCTCCCAGCTGCGCCCCTGCATGCGGCCACTGAACTCGCCCGGAGCCCCCTGCCCCAGCAACTGCCCCTGATGAAGCAGCAGCACCTCATCGCAGCGCTCGGCCTCATCGAGATAGGCGGTGCTGAACAGCACACTCATGCCGGAGGCCTCCACCTGGCGGTAGACGATCTCCCACAACTCGCGCCGCGATACCGGGTCGACGCCGGCCGTCGGCTCATCGAGCAGCAGCAGGTCCGGCTGGCGCACCAGCGTACAGGCCAGCCCCAGCTTCTGTTTCATGCCACCGGAGAGATGCCCGGCCAGCCGCTTCTTGAACGGTGCCAGCCCGGTCAGGTGCATCAGCTCCTCGTAGCGGGCGGCGCGCTCGGCATAAGGTAGCTGCTGCAGGTCGGCATAGAGGTCGAGGTTCTCCTGCACGGAGAGGTCTTCATAGAGACCGAAGCGCTGCGGCATGTAGCGCAGTCGCGCCTGCACGGCCAGGGGATCGTTTACCACATCGATGCCGAGCACCGAGATACGGCCGTGATCGGGTGTCAGCAGCCCGGCAACCAGGCGCATCAGCGTACTCTTGCCCGCGCCATCCGGCCCGATCAGGCCGCTCACCATGCCGCGGCCAATCACGGCATCGATGCCGTCGAGTGCCTGCAACGGCTTGCCATCGGGACCGGCAAAGGCGCGATGCACCCCCTCAAGGCGCACCGCAACGGCGCTGCGCGAATCCTCTTCCGTGCTCACTGCTGCCCCTGTGCGCAGGGGTCGCCCTCCGTCATCGGTTTATCGGGCTGGGAGAGCGAAATACGGACCGACACCGGCATACCGAGACGCAACTCGTTCTGCGGATTGCAGACATGCACACGCACCTGGTAGACCAGCTGGGTGCGCATATCCTCCGTCTGCACCGACTGCGGCGTAAACTCGGCCGTCGGCGAGATGTAACCAACCCAGCCGCGATAGCTCTTGCCCGGGAAGCTGTCGCTCATCACTTCAGCCTGCATGCCGGGGTGCACCCGGCCCAGATCGGTTTCGGAGAGGTAAGCACGGACCCAGAGCGGATCGGTAATCGCCAGTGTGTAGACCGGGCGTTGCGGCGAGGCCATGTCGCCCGGCTCCAGGATACGGTTGCGGATGATGCCGTCGGCCGGGGCATAGAGGCTGGCATCATCCAGTTCATGCTGCGCCAGTGCCTGCTGAGCCTTGTTGGCCTTCAACTGGGCGCGGGCGGCGGTAATATCCTCCTTGCGCGGACCCTGGATGGCGAGACTGAGTAGCTCGGTGGCTGCCTTTACCCGCTCACGCGCCGCCTTGGCAGCCGTGGCGGCATTGTCGCGCTGCTCTTTCGAGGCCAGCTCCTGGCGGCTCAGCTTCTGCAGGCGATGATAGGTGCGCTCGGCATCCACAGCCTGCGCCTCAGCCCCTGCCAGCTCGGCGCGTGCCTTGCGGATATCCTCCGGTCGGGTACCGGACATCATGCGATCCACCACCGCCTGCTGCGCCTCGGTCCTGGCCGCCGCCCCGTCGAGCAGGGCCTGCAGGCGTGATTTATCGAGCTCGGCCAGCAGTTGCCCCCGCTTCACCCGCTCACCCTCCTCGACCTGCATGCCGGCAATGCGATCATTGCCGTTGATGGCCAGCTGCACCTCGCGCATCTCGACATTGCCGTAGAGTTTCAGGATGCCGTTGGCCGCAATCTGCTCCTCTCCGCGCCACCACCAGATGGCGGCGATCGCGGCAATCAGCAGCAGGGGAATCAGCAGGCGAAGGGGTTTGGGCATAACGTACTCCGTTGGAAACAGATGGCCGGAGGCCCTGAGGCATCCATGCCACTGTCGAGCATGGAACAAGGCCGGGACAAAATCCACCCTTTGCCACACACCCACGAAAAAGGGCGACCCGCAGGCCGCCCTTTCATCATCACATTCACATCGAAGCTCTCCAACATTCAGCCCATGGATGGGCTGCAGAATCGGGCACGAAGTGAGCGATTCCGTAAGCCCTGGCAACATTGCACTGTTGCCAGGGCGTAAAGACCACATGGCAGGAGCCAGTTGATCTTCTCTAATGAATCTTCTTGTTCACCTTCTCCAGCTTGGCCCTGGCCTCGGCCTTGCGGCCCTTGGAGTAGATCGGACGGCTTGCAACATCCGGCAGGGCCAGAACCTTCTCGAAGTAGGGCTTGGCCTTCTTGTACTGCTTCTGCTCCAGCCAGTAGTCGCCCATGAAGTAGTTGGCATCCATGTCGTCCGGGGCAATGGCCAGCGCCTTGTTCAGGTACTCCAGCGCCTTGTCGTCGTCACCGAAACCGATGAAGCCGCCCGGCACCATGTAGTAGAAGCTGCCCAGCGTGGTGTAGACGGAGCCATTCAGAGCCCTGGGATCGATCTTCTCCGCTGCCAGCAGCAGGTCACGTCCCTGCTCCATTTGCGGCATGGCACTGAACATCGACTGCAGGCCACCCATGGCGCCCGCATAACCGGCACGAATGATCGCTTCCCAGATCTTCGGCTCGGCACGCTGCGGATACTCGGCCGTCACTTTCGACGCCTTGGCGACCAGGGCCTCGAAGGCGGCCTTCTTCTTGTCGTCCGGTGTCTGGTAGTTGGCCACAGCCCACTCGTGCTGCAGTCCGGCCACCTTCTCCATCACTTCATCGGCTGCCATGGCCGGTGTGGCCAGCAGCATCAGGCCCATCAGGCCGGCAAAGATGCGTTTCATAGTCCTATCCTCCCGTATCGAATTAAAAACGGTAATTGAGATTAACGACGAAGCCGTTGACATCCAGCCCGCCGAAACTGGTGTTCTTGGTCGCGGCATCGGCCTTACTGCTGTAACGCACCCACTCCGCACCCAGCTCGGCCTGATCGCTCAATTCGTAGCTGCCGCCGACACCGAACGTGAAGGCAGCATTGGTCTTCGATCGCTTGGCAGCACCTGCCGGCGTGTAGCTCGTCTTCAGTGCCGTCACACCGGCCAGGCCGTAGATAATGATATCGCGAGCGATCTTGATCTTCGGTTTGGCCAGGGCTGACGCCATCCACTCCACCTTCGACTTGTTGGTGGCGTTATTGGCATTGGTCGCCCCCAGGCGCACCTCGGCATCGAGCAGTTCATGCAGCTCGGCACCGACCGCAACATAGCCGCCGAAAGCGGTCTTCTTCTCCTTGCCAGGATCGAGCTCGAACAGCCCGAGGCCCATTGAGGCATACGGCTTGATATCGGATGCCTCGGCCTGCATCGGCAACAGCAGTGCTATCGCCGCAATCATCCATGCTTGTTTCATCAATCGCCCCCTTGCGTGTTGGTCAGAGAACCCTTACTCGGCTTCGCCCTTGGCAAACTTGCGGGCGATACGGTTCTGGGCCGCAGTACCGTTGTCGATGACGCCCGGCAGGATGCCGTTGATGCGCGCGAACAGCGATTCCGGAAAACCGATATAGGCCTCCTTCCTGCCCGCCTCGATGGCAGCCAGAATCTCGCCCGCCACGTAGTCCGGCTCGTCCATATTGGTCTTGGTGGCCTCGTTCATGCGCATGATCGGGCCGGTATTGATCGGTGTTTTCACCGCGCGCGGCGACACATACGTCACGCCCACGGACGTATCGGCCAGCTCGCGACGCAGCGCCTGCGAAAAACCGCGCAGGCCGAACTTGCTGGCCGAATAGGCAGCAAAATAGGCAAAACCGATCGAGCCGAACATCGAACCGACATTGACGATCCGCCCGCTCCCCTGCTCCAGCATCCCCGGCAGTACGGCGCGAGAAAGCAGCATCGGGGCGATCAGGTTCACATGCATCAACAGCTCGATGCGCCCCGGCTCCTCGTCCTCGAAGGCCGAGAAGCTCATCACACCGGCCAGGTTGATCAGCAGATCAACCCCTCCCAATGCTTCGGAGGCCTCTTTCGCGGCCCGCTCACATCCCTCGGTCGTGGCCAGGTTACCGGCAATCGCGGCCGAGCCCGGCAATTCGCCAGCCAGTTTCTCCAGCGCCTCGGCACTGGCGTCGACCAGTGCCAGCTTCGCACCCTTGCCGGCCAGCATACGGGCCAGAATGCTCCCCATGCCGCCGGCAGCACCGGTCAGGATGATACGTTTGTCGTTGAGCTGCATCTCAGTTTCCCTCCAGCGGAATCAGCGGCAGGCTACGGAAGATATCGCCGTACAGCCGGTACATCATGTTGGCACAGTGGACGACCGCCTCCTGATCCTCTTTCGCCTCCAGCCGGTTCATCAGCTTCTCGTAAAAATCGACATGGCCGACATCGAGCGAGCCGTGCGAGGTGAGATAGGAGAAAGCCTGGTTCGGCAATCCCAGCGCCTGCTGGATATTGCCGGCTGCATTGGTGGCCAGAGCCACGCTGGTGCCTTCCAGAACCAGCACCATACCGAAGAAGCCGACCGGATTGCGGCGCATCACCGTATCGTAGGCATAGGCAACCATCAGTTCGGTCTCCGGATGCGGCGTGGCCACACGCACGGCCTCCTTGTCGGCACCGCAGGCGGCGATGTCGTTCAGGATCCACTCCTGATGCCCCATCTCCTCCTCGATGTACTCGCCGATCGCCTCGCGCAGCCACTCCAGCCGCTCCGGCAGACGGCCACCGGTGGCCATCAACAGCGGGATCGTATGCTTCACATGATGATAGGCCTGGGAGAGGAAGGCGATGTAGCTCTCCAGGCTTAGCTGGCCGGCCGCTCCCTGCTGAATAAAGGGAATGGTCAGCAAATCGTTGCGTGCCGCCTCGGTGCGGCTGATCAGATCATCGTAGAATGCCATTCAGTTCTCCTGATAAAGGGCCTCGATCGCGTCGAGATAAGCCCTGAAAATATGTTCGCGGCGTGGCCGGCCGGTGCCGGTCCACTGCCCGTTCTCCACCGAGAAGGGCTCGCCGGCAGCGATCCATTGCCCCACACGGGCGTAATCGGGCAGGCGTGCATTGGCAGCGGCTACCGCAGCCTCCACCTGGCCCTGGTCGAAACCGGGACGGGGCACGATCACGGCCACATTGAACGGCCGCGCCTCGCCGAAGATGCAGACCTGGCCGATGGCCGGCTCGATCATCATCTCGCGCTCCACCCATTCGGGCGACACATTACGTCCGAAGGCCGTAATAAACATATGTTTCTTGCGTCCGGCAAGATGCAGGAAACCCTCATCATCGAGGTATCCGACATCGCCGGTCGGCCAGAACTCGCCCACGGCCAGTTCATCGTTGCCCATGTAGCCCGAAAAGAGGCTGCCACGCACCAGAATCTCGCCATCTTCGGCAAACCGCAGCTCCACATGCGGCAACGGCTTGCCGACACTGCCGATCCTGCGTGCATCCGGCCGGTTGACCGCTACCACGCTGGCCGCCTCGGAGAGGCCGTAGCCCTCGAATACCGGCAGAGCCAGGGCATCGGCCCGGGCCAGCAGGGTTTCAGCCACCGGCGCGCCACCGACAGCGGCAAAGCGCAGGGTCGCAGGCTTTGGCAGGCCTGCGGCAACCATGGCCACCAGCGCCTGCAGCATCTGCGGGATCATGATGCAGCTGCTGGCCCGGTATTCGGTAAGCGCAGTCACAAAACGCTGCGGATCAAGCCCGGTGGCGCCGGCAAGGCCGATCTGCTTCAGCCCCGGCATGACCACGGTGGCGCCAGCCAGCAGCGGCACATAGATGCCGCCGATGTTCTCCAGCAATGTGGCATAGGGAAGCACGGTCAGGTGACGATCGTCGGCATGGGCCGCTGTCGCCTGACGCAGGGAATCGGCCACGGCCTCCATCGCCGCCATGGTCAGGCAGGCTCCCTTCGGCTCGCCGGTCGAACCGGAGGTAAACGTCACCTTGGCCGTATCGGCCGGGAAACGGGCTGAGCCTGCATCATTGAGACGGAAACAGGCGCAATCTGAACCGGCCAGGGCCATATCTTCAAGGCGGATATAGTCGCGTCCCAGCCCCTGCAGCAGCCCTTCGACCTGCTCCGGCATATCGGTGATCAGCAGCTCGGCCCCGCTCTGGCGCAACAGATGACCGCTCTGGGCCGGCGAGAAGAAGAGCGGCATCGGCACCAGCGGCAAGGCAGCGTGCAGGCAGGCGAGATCAATCACCGCCACGGCCGGCACATTGTCCATCAGCAGGGCCACGGTCTGCGGTGCAAGCCGCTGCAACTCGGCCGAACATGAGCGTACCGCCTGCAGCAGACCGCCATAATCGAGTGACTCCTCCATGCCCTCCAGAGCAATGGCCTGCGGCTGGCTGGCGGCATACTCCTCAATAGACTTCAGCAATCGGCTCATGCATTCACCCCGTGCTGTCGGGCCCAGGCCATGCCAAGGTTTCGGCCGACATTCATCAGTTCACAGCACCCTTCGGGCAGCTCGTGTTTCATCGCTTCCAGCGCACGATAGCCGAGGCGAATATCTCCCCCAACCACTTTCGGACGATTGTCGTAATAGCGACCCCACAGGGAGCGCTCCGATTCCGGCAGACGCATGATATCGGCATCGGCCAGATAGACCGTACGCAGGCCGATTCTCTGAAAGGCATTCACCAGGCGCGGTACAGCTGTAATCGCCACCCAGTGATAGCCGGCACCATAAAGATAGGCCGTCAGGGCAATGATGGCATCACGGGCACCGCCCGGCCCCACCTCGGCCAGGTTACCCACTTCGACAATGTCGTTACGTGAAACCGGCTGCTCCATGGCATGGGCCATGGCCGTTTCAACCGGAGAATCGAGATAATGTTCCAGAAAGAGAGGACCGTCGGCCGCCTCGCGGTAACCGACAGCAGAGTAGAGTTCGCCGGAATCATCATAGGAGAGACGCACCATATGCGGCATGAAATGACGAATATCGGCATCGTACTGACGCGCAAAAACCGCCTGAATAAAGACTTCCGTGTCCTGACGATCCGGGTGGCCCGGATGAAGTACATCCAACAAGAGAGCATCCTCACCTGCAGCTTGGTCTGAACAACGACAACAAGCCCCCCGGCCCGTGTTCGTGCAATGGAACAATGATGGATACGAACCCTTAAACCGTGATGAAAATCTCGCCAGGTTGTGTCCGATCACTGTTTCAAGACACTGGCACCAGCAAGTCCGGCGCCAGACAGGCGGACAGTCTT
Organism: uncultured Zetaproteobacteria bacterium; assembly: GCA_964503475.1. Lineage (GTDB taxonomy): Bacteria > Pseudomonadota > Zetaproteobacteria > Mariprofundales > Mariprofundaceae > CAZCZU01. The sequence continues at coordinate 31,904 of CAZCZU010000016.1, read as the reverse complement.
GCGACCATCCGCCCTCTGCCCTTCGAGTTAATAGTCCTCGCGCAGAATCTGCTCGTACTCGGAGAGCGAACGCTCAAAAGCCGGGCGTTCGAACAGTCGGTCCATGTAGGCTTCCAGGTTGGACCACTTGGAGGTATCGACACCATTCGGAGAGAGACGCCACAGGATCGGCGCAATGGTGATATCGGCCAGTGAATACTGCTCGCCGATGAAATACTCCTGGCGGGCCAGGTAGGCATCGAGCGAATCGAGGTAGGCACGAATCTTCTTCATCGGCTCGGCCTTCTTCTTCACCTTGACCAGGTTGAAGTAGAGCGGATAAAGCTCCTCCTCAATGCGCAGCACAGCCAGACGCATCTGGGCACGCTCGGCCGGCGAACCGGGCTTCAGCGGCGGATGCGGATAGCGCTCATCGAGATATTCGTTGACCACAGAGGCCTCGAAAAAGACGATATCGCGATCCACTACCGTCGGCAGCTTGCCGTAGGGATTCAGGTCGAGGAAACTGGCCGGAAGATTTTCCGGCTCCAGATCCACAGCCGTGACCGGCAACTCTTTCTCTGCCAGTACGATGCGGGTGCGATGCGATTGCGGGCACTGCGGATCGGAATAGAGCTTGATCATCAATTAACCTCCAAAAATGCCCAAAGGGCGACCGCGAAAAGGCGCGCGATTATAGCGTTATTTACGAAAAAATAAAGGGTTACGTAGCCTGATCGCCCTTGTTGCGCTTCTGTCCCATCAGCTGGGCATGAATGAAGGCATCGATATCGCCATCGAGGAATGCCTGCGTGTTGCCGGTCTCCATGCCGGTACGCAGATCCTTGATGCGCGACTGATCCAGCACATAGGAACGAATCTGGTTGCCCCAGCCGATATCGGTCTTGCCATCTTCGAGCGCTTGCTTCTCGGCATTCTGCTTCTCCAGCTCATACTCGTAGATGCGTGCCTTCAGCATTTTCCAGGCCGTGGCCCGGTTCTTGTGCTGCGAACGGTCGCTCTGGCACTGCACCACGATCCCGGTCGGCATATGAGTCAGACGAATGGCCGAATCGGTCTTGTTGACGTGCTGACCGCCGGCACCGGAGGCGCGGTAAGTATCGGTGCGTACATCGGCTTCGTTGATGTCGATCTCGATCTCACGGTCGATATCGGGGTAGACGAATACGGATGAGAAGGAGGTATGGCGACGGTTGCCGGAATCAAACGGCGACTTACGCACCAGGCGGTGCACCCCGATCTCGGCCTTGAGATAGCCGTAGGCGTAATCGCCCTTCACCGATACCGTGGCCGATTTGATGCCCGCCTCTTCACCGGCCGTACACTCCATCAGCTCGGTGGCAAGCCCCTTCTTCTCGGCCCAGCGCAGGTACATGCGCAGCAGAATCTCGGCCCAGTCCTGTGCCTCGGTACCGCCGGCACCGGCATGAATCTCAAGAAAGGCATTTTCGGCATCGTTTTCGCCGCCCAGCATCTGGGCCAGCTCCAGCTCGTCCACCTTGCCGGCCACCGTGTCGAGACCTTCAACGGCCTCGATCTGGCTGTCGCGGTCGCCCTCATCGGCCCCCATTTCAAACAGGGTCACCTGATCTTCCAGGCCTTCGGCTGCCTCATGAAATGATTTGAGCACCCGCTCCAGTCGCGTGCGCGACTGCATCAGCTTCTGCGCCTCCTCCGGCTTGTCCCAAAGGGTGGGATCCTCGATACGGGCGTTCAGCTCGCGGAGTTCTTCCTCCTTGGCATCGACGTCAAAGAGACCTCCGCAGCGCTTCGATGCGGCCCGAGAAATCCTCGGCCCGGGTGCGAAAACCTGCAATCTGATCTTCAATGCTCATGACTCAACTCCACAAATCGCCTGCAAAAAGAAAGAGTGCGCAAGGTACCGATACGCCCGCGCAAATCAAGCTACCGACCCGGCAGCCATATTATCCCATGCCAGTAAAGCAGACAGGCCGGGCATTTGCCCGGCCTGTCCCGTTCGTCCGTTGGCCTTAAGCCGTTCAGGCAGCCTTGGAGAGGTGTTCCGTCATCAGTCGCAGAGTCCCGACATCCACCAGACGATGTTCCTCGTTCCTGGCGTCGTGGATCACGACCTGCGAACCGCCGGTCCACTGTACACGAGTCTGCTGGCGCGCCTGGGCACCCTTCACAGCTTCAATGGCTTTCAGATAATCCTGAATGACCTTCTCTGCTTCGTTCATATCAGCCTCCTTTGCGGGCCTCGGCCCGGATCTGACATGGCTGCATCATCCACCGACACCCCGCTTTAATCGATGACATAAATCACTTTTATATTAAATATTTAGCGTGATACACATCACCAGCCAGGCCATGCCGCCAAAACGATATGAGCGAAGGGCAGGAGCCCGAAGCAGATTCAATACGCCCCACCCACGGATGGGTGGCGGACCGGCGTGTAGCCGGGACGTAAGTGAAGGCGGACATGCGCCGCCGAAACGATATGAGCAAAGGGCAGGAGCCCGAAGCGGATTCAATACGCCCCACCCACGGATGGGTGGCGGACCGGCGTGTAGCCGGGACGT
>CAZCZU010000016.1:0-29261 GCA_964503475.1 uncultured Zetaproteobacteria bacterium | reverse complement strand
AAGTGAAGGCGGACATGCGCCGCCGAAACGATATAAGCGAAGGGCAGGAGCCCGAAGCGGATCAAAAAAACAGGCCGGGCTTCTGCCCGGCCTTTTCACGAAAATCGTACAGCCTGAAGATCAGGCCGCCCGAGCCAGTTGCTCCGTCATCAGGCGCAGGGTACCCAGCCCGACCAGTTCGCCACGATTGCTGGCGACATTGCGGATCACAACCTGCGTACCGCCTGTCCAGCGCACCTCAAGCTGCTTACGGGCCTTTGCCCCTTTGACCTTCTCAAAGGCTGCAAGAAAATCCTGAAGTAACTTTTCCACTGCGTTCATCGTGAACCTCCAGCTTCCAGAGTTGTCGGAGCATGCACTCCAACCATGAGCGGAAGCCTAGAGGACAATATTTACAGACAGATGACAGAAAAATAAAAAAACGTTAAAAATAAAGATGTTATCGTGATAAAAATCACACCTGGTCCGATAATACATCCTCGATGACGAACTGCACCGCGCCATTGTCACGCCACTCATCCAGCTTCAGCTGGCCAATCGGCGAAATGGTCAGCCCCGGCTGCAGGGCCTCGTTGATCGGACCAGCTCCGAAAACAACGGCATCGAGAAAACCGTTGCGACTGCCGGGCTGCTGCAGTTTCAGTCGCACCACCCCGCCCTTCATATCGCGCCGGTCGACGATCTGTACCGCATCGATGAGCCACTGGCAGGCCGGATTGCCCTGCCCCAGCGGCTCAAAACGCTGCAACCGCTCAGCCAGGCCCGCATGCATGGCATCGAGTCCCAGTACGCCATCGAGAGGCAGCTCGGGATGACTGCTTGCCGACGCCCCCTGCGCCTTTACCGCCGCGGCAAAGGCCTCGACAAAGCCGTACCAGCCATCGGCACGCACCGTGCCGCCTCCTGCCCCAGCATGGCCACCAAAGCCTTCCAGGTAATCGCCGCAGGCATTCAGCAGCTCGCCGATGTGGTAACCGGGCCTGCCGCGCAGGGAGACACGGATCGCCCCCTCAGGGGTGACAAAGCCGACGGCAGCCGGGCGGTGGTGCTTACGGGCCAGCCTGCCGGCAGCCAGACCGACCACGCCGGCATGCCACTGGGCATCGTAGACGGCCAGCGTATCGGCACTGCCCAGCTTCGCCTCGGCCTGTTTGAAGACCTCCGCCTCCACCTGCCGTCGCTCACGGTTGTTCTGATCGAGCACCGCCGCCAGCCGGGCAGCTTCCTCAGGATTATCTGTAGCCAGCAGGCGCATCGCCTCCTCGCCATGACGCATGCGCCCGGCCGCATTGATGCGCGGCGCGATATAGAAGCCGATCGTCTCGGTGGTAACCGCCGCCTTGACCCGCGCCACCTGCAACAGGGCCGCCATACCGGTCGACGGACGACTGTTGAGCTGGGCAAGGCCATGATGGACGAGAATACGGTTGACCCCCTGCAGGGCCATGACATCGGCTACCGTAGCCACCGCCACGCGATCCAGCAGCTGCCGGAGATCATAGGCCGGGGCACTGTCCACCTGACGCAAACGTTTCCAGACCGCCACCAGCAGAAAAAAGGCGACACCGGTACCGCACAGCAATCGATCGGCAAAACCGCAGTCGCCCCTGGCCGGATTGAGCAGGGCAAAGGCCTGTGGCAACGATACATCCGGCAGATGATGATCGGTAACGATCAGATCGAAGCCGAGGCGCTGCGCCTCTTCACAGGCCTCGAAACAGGTCGTGCCGGTATCGACACTGATACCGAGCGTGGCACCGCTGGCGTGTGCCTCGCGCACCGGCTCGACGCCGATACCGTGGCCATCGTCGGCACGGTGCGGAATGGATGAGCTTACGCGGGCACCCGCTGCATGCAGCGCCTCAAGCAGAATGGCCGTGCCCGAGACACCATCACAATCGAAATCACCAAAGATATGGATATGCTCGCGGGCGCTGATCGCTTCGGCGATGCGCCCGGCAGCCTTGGCCATATCCTGCATCGCATCCGGATCCGGAAGATCGGAAAGGCGCGGCGAAAAGAAACCATCGCCCTCGCTCAGGCCACGATTGCTTAGCAAACCCTGCCAGGCGGCCAGCGGATCATCGGCAACCAGCATGGCGTGTCGCCAGGCCAGGCGTCGTCCGCGCAGGGTTGGCTGTTCGGGCAGCTGCATCAGAGCAACAGCTCCCTCAGTGCCTCCGAAGGCTGCGCCCCTCTGGGCTTCCACCCCTTTCCACGCGGCCACGGCAGCAGCGTCTCTTTCAGTGCCACGGCATGGCCGTCACCGGCCAGCAACCAGTGGCGGGGGGAGCCATGGTGCCCCAATAGCTCGGCGAGGGCGTCCGCCTCGCTGATACAGAGCTGCGCGTCGCGCGCATCAGCCACGGCCGCCAGTACCGCATTGCGGGTGGCCACAGGCAAAGGCCCGTGAACGGATGCCGCGCAATCACTGCCTCCCCAGAACCAGAGGCTCTGCAGTGGCGGCATGCCCTGTCGGTGCGGTGGCTGTGCCTGGTGCAACAGCATCTGGATCTCGGCCTGCAGCCGCATCCAGGCAGCACCATCGGCACCTTCCGGCGAGCGGTTCGGCAGCGTGTGGCCATTCACATGCGCAAAATCGGTCGGCTGCACATCGATATGACGTCCGGACACGAGGCAAAGTGCGCGCCCTGCGGCCACAAGCTGCATCTCATCTTCGGCCAGCAACGGATTCAGGGTTTCGCAAAGCCAGGCGGCATCGCGTTCATCGAAAGGAAGCAGCACTTCCGGCATCACCCGCACCCGGTCGCGGCTTAGCTGCAGCGAACAGGGTGAGGCAACCCAGTAGTGGACGGGCGCAAACGGAAAGGCGTGATCCGACGGCAGTGCCGCGGCAAGCAGGGCTGCCGGTGCTTCATGCTGCAGCCAGGCATACCATCCCAGCGGTGTGCGCAGCGCGCTTTCGAACCAGCGCTGCCTGCTGCGCTGCAACGGTTTCAGCCAGGGCAGCAGCTCCGGATGCGGGGCATACCCCGCCTCCGTGCGAATCAGGCCATCGGTAACAACAACGGTGGAAAAGGACACATCCTCAGCCGATCAGGCTTCCAGCACCTTCCGCACCGCATCCTCGGTGGCATCGATGGTGACCGGACTGGCCACACCCTTCATGGCCGTATCCGGGTCTTTCAGGCCGTTACCGGTCAGCGTGCAGACGATCTTGTCGCCCGGCTTGAAGTAACCGGCCTTGTTCAGCTTGATGATACCGGCCACCGATGCAGCCGACGCCGGCTCGCAGAAGACACCTTCCATGCAGGCCAGCATATTGTAGGCCTCGAGAATCTCCTCATCGGTCACCGCATCGATACGGCCGCCGGACTCATCACGGGCCGCTTCGGCCTGTTTCCAGGAAGCGGGCTTGCCGATACGGATAGCCGTGGCGATGGTCTCCGGATTCTCAACCGGGGCACCATTAACGATCGGCGCAGCACCTGCGGCCTGGAAGCCGAGCATCCTGGGCAGATTCCGGGAGACACGCTTCTCATGGTACTCCTTGTAACCCATCCAGTAAGCGGTGATGTTGCCGGCATTGCCGACCGGCAGGGCATGGTAGTCGGGAGCAAAGCCCAGTTCGTCGACGATCTCGAATGCGGCCGTCTTCTGGCCCTGCAGGCGATAGGGGTTCACGGAGTTGACCAGCGAGATGGAGCCATCGGCCGATACGTCACGCACAATCTGCAGTGCATCGTCGAAGTTGCCGCGAATCTGGATCACCCTGGCGCCGTAACGCATGCCCTGGGAGAGCTTGCCCAGCGCGATCTTGCCGTCCGGGATCAGCACATAGGCTTCCATGCCGCAGTTGGCAGCATAGGCGGCGGCCGCAGCCGAGGTGTTGCCTGTGGAGGCGCAGATCACCTTGCGGGAGCCGCTGTTGTAGGCCTGGGTCACGGCCATGGTCATGCCGCGGTCCTTGAACGAACCGGTCGGGTTCAAACCCTCGAACTTCAGATAGATGTTCAGTTCGGGATTGATGGCGTTGCGCAGGTTCAGCGACTCGTGCAGCGGCGTGTTGCCCTCATACAGGGTAATCACCGCATCCTCGGGGCCGATTGGCAGAAAGGCGCGGTAGCGTTCAATAATTCCTTGGTAATGGGGCATTGTTCTCTCCAACAATAATCAGGCGGCGAAGCGTTCCATGCGCAGCACCAGCGCATCGCCTTCCACACTTTCCAGAGCGGTAATACGGGCCACAGCAGCCTGCAGATTACCTTCCGTCGTCTCATGCGTGGTCATCACCACCGGTACAGCCTTGATAGCATGGCGTGCCTTCTGTACCAGCGCCTCAAGGCTGATACGATGATCGGACAGGATCGAGGTGATGGCAGCAATCACGCCCGGCTCATCCTGCACCATAAAGCGCAGATAGTATTCGCTCTCGGTATCAGCCATCGGCAGGGTCGGCACATCACGGCGCTCGGCATCGACAAAGGCCATCGGCGGTGCCATACGATCGACACAACCGGGGATGACGCGGGCGATATCCATGATATCGGCCACCACGGCTGAGGCGGTCGGACGCTCCCCTGCCCCGCGGCCGAAATACATCGTATGCTCGACAAAATCGCCTGAGATCATCACGGCATTGTAGGAGTCCGAGACCTGGGCGATCTGGGCATCAAGCGACACCAGCGTCGGATGCACGCGCATCTCGACATGGCCGTCGTGCGGCTTGGCGATACCGAGCAGCTTGATGCAATATCCCAGCTCCTTGGCCGAAGCAATGTCGTCCGGGGTGATGCGCGAGATACCCTCGGTATAGACATCCTCGAAGCGAATACGCGAACCAAACGCCATGGCAGCGATAATGGAGAGCTTGTGAGCCGTATCGATGCCCTCGATGTCGAAGGTCGGATCAGCTTCGGCATATCCAAGCGCCTGTGCCTCGGCCAGCACCTCGTCAAACGGCGTGCCCTCATCCTCCATCTTCGTAAGGATGTAATTGCAGGTGCCGTTGAGAATGCCGTGCACCGACTGGATACCATTGGCAGCCAGCCCCTCGCGCAGCGCCTTCAGGCAGGGAATGCCGCCGCCTACAGCCGCCTCAAAACCGATGGCCACACCCTGCGCCTCGGCCAGCGGGAAAAGCTCCTCACCGAACTTGGCAATCAGCGCCTTGTTGGCCGTGACCACATGCTTGCCGTGCTCGATGGTGGTGGCGACAAAGGTACGGGCCGGCTCATAGCCGCCGATCAGCTCTACGACGAGGTCGACATCCTCGGCGGTGACCACCTCGTTGGCATGCGCGGTCAGGCGCACTCCTTCCATGTCGAAATCGAATTCGCGCTCAAGAATATCCCGGTCGCAGGCAGCCACCAGGCGCACATGGCAACCGAGCCTGCGGCTCATCAGCTCCTGCTGCTCCAGCAGAAGCCGGGCCACACCGCTGCCGATGGTGCCAAGCCCGAGGATTCCTACGCGCACTTCTTTCATCTTGTTATGCTCCTGCATGCAGGAACTGACGGATACCCCGCAGCGCCTGCCTCGTCCGGTGTTCGTTCTCGATCAGGGCAATGCGCACATACTCATCACCATACTCGCCAAAGCCGATACCCGGCGAGACCGCCACCTGCGCCTCGCGCAGCAGCTTTTTGGAAAACTCCAGCGAACCCATCGACTTGAACTCGTCGGGAATCTCGGCCCAGACGAACATCGATGCCTTCGGCTTCTCGGCCATCCAGCCCATTTTGTGCATACCCTCGATCAGCACATTGCGTCGCGACTGGTACATGGAGCGAATCTCTTCCACACAATCCTGCGGGCCATTCAGGGCCGCACAGGCGGCAATCTGCAGCGGCTGGAAGGTGCCGTAGTCGAGATAGGATTTGATCTTGGCCAGGGCCGCAACAATCTCCTTGTTGCCCACCATGAAGCCCATGCGCCAGCCCGGCATGCTATAGGTCTTGGAGAGCGAATAGAACTCGACCGCCACATCCTTGGCACCCGGTACCTGCATGATCGACGGACAGACATAGTCGTCGAAGGTGATCTCGGCATAGGCGATATCGGAGATGACGATCAAATCGTTGTCGCGCGCAAAATCGACCACCTTCTCGTAGAAGGCGAGATCGACCACCTGCGCCGTCGGATTCGACGGGAAATTGACGATCAGAATCTTCGGGCGCGGCCAGGAATCGCGTACGGCTTTGGTCAGCTCCTCGAAATAGTCGATGTTCGGCCCCATCGGCACATGCCGGATATCGGCGCCGGCAATGATGAAGCCGTACGGATGAATCGGATAGGCCGGATTCGGGGTCAGAATCAGGTCGCCCGGGCTGGTAATGGCCACCGCCAGGTGCGCAAGCCCCTCTTTCGAGCCGATGGTAGCAATGGCTTCGGTCTCGGGGTCGAGATCGACATTGAACTTGCGCTTGTACCAGGCGCAGATCGCACGCCTGAGCCCCGGAATACCCCGGGAAACAGAATAACGATGGTTGCGGCCGTCCTGGGCCGCCTCGCACAATTTGTCGACGATGTGTTGCGGTGTCGGCTGGTCCGGATTGCCCATGCCGAAGTCGATAATGTCTTCGCCGGCATGGCGCATCTCCATCTTCAGCTGGTTCACAACAGCAAATACATACGGCGGCAAGCGTTTGATACGTTCGAATTCGCGCATGGACGGTGAAGTACTCCTCGGGGTTAGGGCTGCCGCGTCAGGCGCGGCGAGTGTAAGGCAGAGGCCCTGAAACGGTCAAGAAAGGCCACAAAAAAAAGGCCCGCGGATGCGGGCCTTTTTCATACATGACGGCAGTTGCCGATCAGTGCACGTCCTTCCAGACCTCACGCTTGAGCATCCAGAGTACCAGGGTCAGGATCACAAGGAAGCCCATCACCCATACACCGATAGCACGACGCTCGTTCTGGTGCGGATCGGAGATGAAGGCCAGAAAAGTAGTCACATCATGCGCCTGCTGCTCCAGCGTCGCCGTATCAGCCGGGTTATGATCCAGCCAGGAGAGCGGATCCGGCATGGCGATACGATTGCCCGGGAAGTACGTGTTGTAGTTACCGTCCGGAATCTTGCCGTGCGGATCATGCTCGAAGCCGGTCAGAATGGAGTAGACATAGTCGGCACCGCCACGACGACCGGCCACAATCAGCGACAGATCAGGCGGAACCTTGCCATAGAACTCCTTGGCATCGGCCGGAGAGAGATCCGAGATCAGGGCAGCGGTCAGCGGCTTGTCACCACGCAACTCATCCGCCTTCTCACGGCTGATTCCAATCTCCGGATAGTCCATCAAGCCCTTGTAGGTCACATACTTGGCCGAGTGACAGCCCATGCAGATTTCGGTGAACACATCAAGACCGCGGTTCACGCTCTCGTGATCCATGGTATCCACTTCAATGTGACGCAGTTCAACGCCACCCTCGTTGGCCATGCCCGCCTGCGGCAGCGCCAGCATCGCAAGAGCTGCCATCGACAAAAATGCTTGCTTCAACTTCATGTCAAATCTCCTCCGGTACGGGCTTGGTCTTCTCGAACTTGTGCACAAACGGCAGCAACAGGAAGAAGCCGAAGTACAGGGCCGTCGCGATCTGGCCAATCAGCTTCAGCTCCGGGGTCGGTGCCGAGTGGCCACAGTAGCCAAGCACGATGACCGTGAAGAAGAAGAGGAAGACCATCTGGCGGTAGACCGGACGATAGCGAGCCGAGCGTACCTTGGAGCGATCCAGGAATGGCAGCACGAAGAGGATAGCCAGCGAGGCCCCCATGGCCAGCACACCCAGCAGCTTGCTCTCGAAGGAGCGCAGGATGGTGTACCACGGCGTCAGGTACCAGACAGGCGCAATATGAGCCGGGGTCTGCAGGTTGTTAGCCGGCACATAGTTATCCACTTCGATGAAGTATCCCCAAGCCTGCGGGTTGAAGAATACGAAGTAGCAGTAGAACAGAAGGAAGACTGCCACACCGAACGCGTCCTTCACCGTGTAGTACGGGTGGAACGGAATGGTGCTCTTTTCGTCGTGAATGTCGACACCGTCCGGATTGTTGGAGTGTACAACATGCAGGGCATGCACGTGGCCACCAACAATAGCTGCCAGCAGCAGCGGGAACAGGTAATGCAGGGAGAAGAAGCGGTTCAGAGTCGGGTCACCGACTGCGAAACCACCCACCAGCAGCTTGCCGACAAACTCGCCCAGCACCGGAATGGCGCCAAACAGGTTGGTGATCACGGTTGCACCCCAGAAGGACATCTGGCCCCACGGCAGCAGATAGCCGAAGAAGGCGGCACCCTGCATGATCAGCAGAATGACCACACCGATGATCCACAGCAGTTCACGCGGACCCTTGTAGGAGCCGTAGTAGAGACCACGGCCGATATGCATGTACACCACAACAAAGAAGGCCGATGCGCCAACGGCATGCATGTAGCGGATAAGCCAGCCGAAGTTCACATCGCGCATGATGCGTTCCACGGAATCGAAAGCCTGTGTAAAGCCGCCGTGCGTCAGCATGGCAGATGGCTTGTAATACATGGCCAGGAAAATACCGGTCACGATCTGAAGTACCAGCACCAGCAGTGCCAGGGAACCGAAGTTCCACATGTAGTTCAGGTTTTTCGGAGCCGGATACTCGGTAAGCTGCGATCGGATAATGTCGCCAGCACCTGTGCGTTCGTCCACCCATGCGAACAAACGCGTTTGCATAATTTTATCTAACACGTTCCCCTCCTCGCGTTGTTAGCCAATGACTACGGTCGTATCACTAATGTACTTGTAAGGCATGACATGCAGATTGTGCGGTGCCGGAGAACCGTTGATTACACGCGCAGAGATGTCATACAGCGAGCCGTGGCACGGACAGTGCCAGCCACCCGGCCAATCTTCCGGAACCGAGTCACCCCAGTCCTTGCGGCCCTTGGTCGGCTTGTAGATCGGAATACAGCCCAGATGGGTGCAGCTTGCCACCACAATCAGGTATTCCGGTTTGATGGAACGATAGATACGCTTCTCTTCGGTATCCATCCACTCGGCCTGAACCGCTTCGATCGCCTTGGACATCGGGTCCTTCAGCATCTCGTCGTGGCCCTTCACTTCGGCCAGCAGCTCTTCGGTACGGTTGGTTACGAATACCGGCTTACCCTGCCACTGAATTACCACCAGCTGCCCTTCCGGCACGGTGGATACATCGAATTCGGTCTTGGCAGCAGCCAGCGTGTCTGCCGCAGGCAGCATGCTACCCACGAACGGAACCGCCGCAGCTCCCGCTGCCACAGCTCCAAGACCACCAGCCGCAACATACAGAAAATTGCGACGGGACTGATCAGCTTGGTCTGTCATCACTTATCCTCCCCTCTCGTTGTTATAAGTATCACTATCGGGACCATAGCGAACCACCTTTTTCCCTAAAGATAGCATCGCTACCAGCCGCCTTTTGCACCGTCAAGGTGCAAAAAATACCGTTATCCCTTGGCAGCCAGGTCCCGCAGTTCTTTCATCGCAGCCGCATAGTCCGGCTTGTTGTAGACGGCAGAGCCGGCCACAACGGAATCAGCACCGGCACCGACCACCTCGGCAATCGTCGCGGCATTGACGCCACCATCGACTTCCAGATGGGCAGAACTTCCGGCTTCATCCAGCATCTTGCGCGCCTCACGAATCTTGTCGGTGACGGCATGAATATAGGACTGACCGCCATAACCCGGGTTCACACTCATCAAGAGCACCAGGTCCACACAGTGCAGCACATGCTTGATGGTCGACACCGGCGTGGCCGGATTCAGGCTGACGCCGGCCTTCTTGCCCAGCGAACGGATCAGCTGCAGCGTGCGCTCCAGATGCACGCAGGCCTCCTGATGAACGGTGATGATGTCGGCACCGGCGTTGGCAAAAGCCTCAACCTGACGATCCGGCTCGACCACCATCAGGTGAACATCAAGCGGCTTATCGGTGTGCGGACGAATCGCCTTGACGATGTTATCACCAATGGTGATCGGCGGAACGAAGCGTCCGTCCATAACATCAACATGGACCCAGTCGCAGCCACCTTCGTCAATGGCGCGAATCTCTTTCTCAAGGTTGGCAAAATCTGCCGACAGAATGGATGGAGCAATTACAATGTCTTTCATGGGGCCGGATTTATACCGGTATGCCTAGTGCTCGTCCAGCGACAATAACCATTGCACAAGTGCGTCTAACTGCTTTTCATCAAGCGGTCCGCCGGCCTTTCTCGCAAAGGCTGGCATGTGCGTGGTGCCGTTTCCGAGAGCCACCTTCTGTTTCAACAGCGCCGCATCGCGGAAACGGGTCAGCTCCGGCGCATAGGCCCCTTTGGCCCCGGCACCATGACACATGGCACAGACTGCCTTGTAGATCGCGGCCCCGGAGGTAAGCCCCACAGCCGGCTGGTAATGGCAGCTGGCGCACTTGCCGTCGAACAGTGTGCGCCCTTTCGCCTGAAGATGCGGATTACCCAGGGTCGTCAGCGTCAGCCAGGCCGTCGCCTCGCGCCCCATGCCATCGATCACCTTGATCCATTTGCGCGTCTTGCCACGCTTGCCAAAGGTATCGACCTCGACACTCAGACGGGTAAAGGCACCGGGAGCAAGCATGCGCGTCCCGGGCTCCGCCGTCGTACAACCGCATGAGGTCTCGATCGAGGCGATCTGGGCAAAGCCACTGCCGTTATTGCGTATCAGCAGCGTGGCATGCACCTTCTCCCCCTCCCTGGCCTGCCCCAGATCGAGTTCGGGTGGATCGAGCACCAAACCCTCCTGCATCGGCAACGCCACGGACTTTTCGGCCGCGCCGATTTCATGCGGTGCGTTGCAGGCACCCAGCGAGATGAGTATCAACAGCCACAGCCAGCGCCTCATCGACGGCACTCCAGCCATTCGGCCAACAGCGCCGGACAGGCCACCTCGCCATGCATCATGGCCAGCAACTCGGGTGCCTCACACGCAAGCAAACGCTCGATTTCGTCGACAAGATCGGGACGGGACATGGCCACATTCTCCAATGGCGCCAGCCAGGCATCAAGCTCGGCCATCCCCTGCCGGCGCAGGCGATAGCGTACCCGGCGCATGGCCGTCACCGCATCGGACATGGGCAATTCAGGATTTACGGGCAAGCAGGGAGCGACGAATATGGTCGATGGCGGCAGTCGGGTTCAGCCCCTTCGGACAGGCATCGACACAATTGCTGATCTGGTGACAACGGTAGAGCTTGAAACCGTCCTGCAACTGATCGAGACGCTCGCCGGTCGCCTCATCGCGCGAATCGAGCAGCCAGCGATTGGCCTGCAGCAGCACGGCCGGCCCCAGGAAGCGCTCGCCGTTCCACCACCACGACGGGCATGAGGTGGTACAGCAGGCACAGAGAATGCACTCGTAGGAGCCGTCAAGGCGAGCCCGGTCCTCGGGCAACTGCAGCCGTTCATGCTCCGGCGTCGGTGTCGTGTTCTGCAGCCATGGCTTCACCGAGCGGTACTGCTCGAAGAAGTGTTCCATATCCACCACAAGATCGCGCACCACCTGCATACTGGGCAACGGGCGCACCTGGATCGGCTGCTTCAGGCCGGCGACCGGCGTGATACAGGCCAGGCCATTCACGCCATTGATATTGACGCCATCGGAACCGCAGGCCCCCTCTCCGCACGAGCGCCGGTAGGTCAGCGTCCCGTCGAGGTGCCATTTGATATAGTTGAGGGCATCGAGCAACTTCATACCGGACTTGGTGACCGGCACTTCATACTCCTGCATGAACGGCGCATCGCCCTTCTCGGGATCAAAGCGGTAAACCTGCAGCCGGATCATCTCGCTCATATCAGTACACCCGTTCCTTCGGCGGGAAGGAGTTCACCGTCATCGGCTGCATGCGCACCGGCTTGTAATCGAGTTTCACCTCGCCTTTCTCAATACGGCCCAGGGTATGGCGCAGCCACTGCTTATCGTCGCGGTCAGGATAATCGTCACGGGCATGGGCACCGCGCGACTCGGTGCGTGCCAGGGCACCGGCTGCCGTTACGCGTGCCAATGCCATCAAATTCTCCAGCTCCAGCGCCTCGACCAGCTCGGTATTGAACAGGCGTCCCTTATCCTCGATGCCGGCCCCTTCGAGCATGCCCACCAGCGACTCCAGCCGCTCCACCCCCTCCTGCATCACCGTCTCGGTGCGATAGACACTGAAGTGATCCTGCATAATCGTCTGCATGCTGTTGCGCAGATCGGCGATGCGTACGCCGCCGCCACCGGCCGGGCTGTCGGAATCGAACCAGCGCTCCACACGCGCCACCCCCTGCTCCCAGCAGTCGGAAGCAAGGGAAGCGTGATAGCGCTGCTCCTTCAGTTGCTCGATGACACGATTGCCACAGGCACGGCCGAAGACGATGATCTCCAGCAGCGAGTTGCCGCCCAGGCGATTGGCTCCGTGCACCGAAACGCAGGCTGCCTCGCCAATGGCATAGAGCCCCGGCATCACCTCTTCATCGCCCTTTTTACCCCGGCTCACCACCTCGCCATAGCGATTGGTCGGCACACCACCCATCGTGTAGTGGGTGGTCGGCTGCACCGGGATCGGCTCTTTCGTGCAGTCGACATTGGCAAAACGCAGTGCCAACTCATGAATATTGGGCAGCCGCTTCATGATCAGCTCTTCACCGAGGTGATCAAGCTTCAGCAACACGTAATCCCTGTCCGGCCCGCAGCCACGCCCTTCGCGCACCTCAAGCGCCATGGCACGCGATACCACATCGCGGCTGGCCAGATCCTTGGCCGTCGGTGCATAGCGTTCCATGAAACGCTCGCCCTCGCTGTTGATCAGGTATCCACCCTCGCCGCGTGCACCCTCGGTAATCAGCGGCCCCACATGGGCGATACCGGTGGGATGGAACTGGAAAAACTCCATATCCTCGACCGGAAGGCCGGCTGCGAGCGCCAGCGCCCCGCCGTCACCGGTACAGATATGGGCATTGGTGGTGGTGCGGAAGACGCGCCCTGCCCCGCCGGTCGCCAGGATGACTGCCTTGGCCTGGAAAAGATGATACTCGCCGCTGGCGATATCCCATGCCAGTACGCCCTTGCAGCCCTCGTGATCGGTAATCAGGTCGAGGGCAAAGTACTCCTGGAAGAAGTGGGTGCCGGCCCGCAGGTTCTGCTGATACATCGTATGCAGGATCGCGTGGCCCGTACGATCGGCGGCCGCACAGGTACGCTGCGCCTGTCCGCCCTCGCCAAACTCGCGCGACTGGCCGCCAAAGGCGCGCTGGTAGATGGTGCCGTCGTCCAGACGCGAGAACGGGACGCCCTCGTGCTCCAGTTCGCGCACCAGTTGCGGCGCTGCCCGACACATGTATTCGATGGCATCCTGATCACCGAGATAGTCGGAACCCTTGACCGTATCGTACATATGCCAGTGCCAGTGATCGGAGGAGACGTTACCCAGCGAGGCATTCATGCCGCCCTGGGCCGCCACGGTATGCGAACGGGTCGACAACACCTTGCTGATCACCGCCACACGATGATCGGCATCGGCCAGCTGCAGCGCGCAGCGCAGGCCCGCGCCGCCGGCGCCGATAATGACCACGTCATGAAAATGATGTTTTACACGATCCGTCGACAGATACGACATCAACCACCCCACGCCCAGATCAGGGCCATCCACCAGATGGCAAAGCCGGCCAGTGTGACCAGCATACCGCCGATCAATGCCACCCGGGCCAGGAAATGGTGGGCATAGTCCTCCAGAATGATCTTCACGCCCATGTAGGCGTGCACGATCAGGGCAAAAATAAGCAGGGTATGCAGCACGCGCGAGACGATATTGTCGAGCCAGTCGAGCAGACCGAACTGATCCAGCGCGCCGCTGTAGACACCGGCAATCAGGATAAACGGCAGCGGCATCAACAACAGCAGCACCACGGCCGAAAGGCGCTGCCAGTACCAGTCGGAAAGGCCGTTGTGGCCCGTGCCAAGCAGCTTCTTCACCATACCCGGCCTCCTTGCCTCACCACAGCGCCACCGCCAGCACCAGCGATGCGGCCACCGCCAGCCCGACAACGATCCGGGCACTGGTACGGATCCCATCGGCATGATCCCAGAGGCCGATATCCATACCGAGGAAGCGGATGCCATTGCAGATATGATAAAAAAGCGAGGTACCGGCCAGCCAGAGTGTCAGTCGCCCGAGCGGCGAATGCAGCTGGGCCAGGCTGGCCTGGAAATCATCCGGAGTGCCGGTCATGCCGTGCAGCATCCAGAGGTAAAAGGGCACGAACAGCACCAGCGCCAGGCCACTGGCCCGGTGGGCGATACTGGCAATCATGCCGATACGCCAGCGGTAGATGGAAAGACGTGGCGACAGCGGTGCACTGCGTGGTTTCAAGATCGGCAACCCTCCCGAACAGCGTCAGCCCGATTAAAGCAGATCATGCCGGTAACGAAAACATATTCCTGTCATCGTTTCAAACCCTTTCGCACAGACGTCGACGCAGGGCGAACACCCGCTCCGGCAGCTCGCCTGCCAGCCACCACGCCCGATCTTCACCAGCCAGGGCATGCAGCCCCACCGCGGCCGGCAATGCCGCCTCTGCCGGCAGCCCGCGCGCCAGCAAAGCACCGATCATGCCGGCCAGCACATCACCGGTACCGCCACGCGCCAGTGCGGTCGAGCCGAAGGGGCAAAGCCACAGCTGCAAGCCCGGCGAAACAATGAGGGTCGAGGCTCCCTTGAGCACAATCCAGGCATGGAAGCGTTCGGCCAGCGCCCTGGCTGCTGCCGGACGATTTGCCTGCACGGCGGCAGAGGTACAGCCAAGCAGCCGCCCCGCCTCTCCCGGATGCGGCGTCATCACGGTGACGCTCTTTCGGCTGACGACAGCCCCTGCCAGCCTGCCATCTTCCGCAACCATGTTCAGGGCATCGGCATCGAGCAGCAGCGGCAAACCGGACGCCACCAGTTCGGCCAGCAGACCACCCTGACTCCGCCCCCAGCCCGGACCGGCGATCACGGCATCCGCCCCCTGCCAGGGAGCCGAATCCTGCGGATGCACCATTGTCTCCAGTGACGCCGGGGCAAGCACGGAATAGACCGTATCCGGACAGCCGATACTGACCAGACCGGCATCCATGGCGTGTGCTCCCAGCGCCGCCAGGCGAGGCGCCCCCGTGTAACCCCTGGAGCCACCGAATACCCACAGATGGCCGAAATCCTTTTTATGCATGTCGTAACGACGGGGTGTTTCGGCCAGGCGCAGATCCTCCCGGGTGATCAGCCGGGCCCGTGCAGCAGGGCCCGGATACTCGGCCTGCATGGCCTGCATCAACGTTTCGGGAATACCGATATCGGCCGCGGGCAGGATCTCTCCGGCGCAAATCCGGCCCTCGCCCTGCCAGTGGCCCCATTTGCAGGCAGCGATCGGCAAGGTCCAGGTCGCCCGGATCGCCTCGCCCGGCACCTGCCCCGTATCGCTGTCAACACCACTGGCAACATCGACGGCCAGCAGTGGACAGCGGATATCATTTATCGTGGCGATGAGCTCGGCTGCCATGCCCTCCGGCGCCCGGTTGAGACCGGTGCCGAACAGCGTATCGACCAGCATGCCGGCCTGCTGCAGTCGCGGCCGACTCATAGCATATGCAGCCTGATCGGAAAGCTCGTATACATCCAGCCCCTCAGACACCGCACTTGCCGCATGACTTGCCGCATCGCCCTGCAGCTTTTCGAGAGAACCCAGCAGCAGCAATTCAACCCGTATCCCGAAACCGATCAGATGGGCAGCGGCGGCAAAGCCGTCGCCACCGTTATTGCCAGGGCCGGCAACGATCACCACCGGCTCGTGTGCCCTCTCCTGCTCAAGAAAAAAGCGCACCGCATCGGCGACCGCTGCCCCCGCCTGCTCCATCAGCCACTCACCGCTGACGCCGAGCTCCCGGATGGTATGCGCATCGGCCATACGCATCTGTTCGGCCGTTAGAATCAGTGAAACCGTATCATCGCCCTGCTGCATTCGTAGCCTCCCTGCTTCCGTTAACCTAGCATAGCCGCATGCTGATGGATGCCCGTCTCACAGAAATAGTTGATACACACGCCTACCCGCAACAGCCACGCTTTCTGCTGGCCGCACTGCAGGATCTGCAAACGGCAATGGGTTGCGTCCCGGAAGCGGAATTCGCGGCACTGGCCGAATACTTCCGAGCCGATGGGAATACGGCAGCCATGCTGCGTCCGCTGTTTGCCGTCGAATCTGCCGGTCGTGCAGGCATGGCCGTCTGCACCGGCGCCGTCTGCCGTCGCTTCGGCCTGCTGGCGGCCATGCGCGAAAACGGACAACACGACATCAGCGCCTGCGACTGCCTCGGCCTCTGCAATCAGGCTCCGGCCGCCCGCTACCGGGGCGAAAGCATCCCGCACGCCAGCGTCGAGCTGTTGCAGCGACGGCTGGCCGGCGACTAGACACGCACCCAGCCCGGCATCTGCCGGCCGGCCTCGACCAGTTCACGACGCAGGCACCGGTAATCCGGTTCGTAGCGCGCCACCTCCTGCCAGAAAGCCGGCGAATGGTTGTGGTGGCGAAGATGGGCCAGCTCATGCACCAGCACATAGCGCAACAGCTGCGGTGGCAGCAGCAACAGGCGGGCATTCAGGCTGATATTGCCCCCCACCGAGCAACTGCCCCAGCGCGTCTTCTGCAGACGAATGGTGACTTTCTGATAGGTCAGATTCATTTCACGGGCCGTTTCAGCCAGCAGCCGGGGCAGATGCACCCTGGCCTCCGCCTTGAGCCATGCATGCAGTCGCTGCCGCACCAGCGCATGCTCATGCACGGGCCCTGACAGATGCAATATATCCTCCGCCTGCCTGAGTTGCAGCCGCCTGTCGGGATGGTAACGGTAATCGATCCGGTACTCCTCCCGGATGCCCGGCAGAGCAATACGATCCGGCGGCGTGGCATCCGGCCGGTCCGACACGGCTTCGCGCATACGCAACACCGCACTCTCCAGCCACCTGCTTCTTGCCTTCAGCATGGCCGGCACCTGGCGCTCCGACACCCCTTTCGGCAACACCACCTCGATGGCTCCACCCGGGCGAACGACGATGCGCGCATGCCTGGCCCGGGCCGAGACGCGCACACTGTAATCAAGCTCAGGGAGGGTCATTTTTCCAGGTATCGTGCCATGACCGGCACGGAGAAGCGGCGCGGCACCAGCTTCTGCAGCAGCCACAGGGCACGATGACGCAGCCCCGGCACGCAGTAGCCGCCCCCTCTTTCCAGCATGCGCAGGCTGATGGCCACCACGGCCTCGGCCGGCGTACTGAACAGCGAACCCTTGCCGGCCGGCGCACCGGAGACGCGACGGAAATTGGTCGGCGACGGCCCCGGCGCCAGCGTCACCACGCGCAGGCGTCCCTGCTCCTCGGCCCGAAGTGCCTCACTCCAGTAGGTCAGCCCTGCCTTGGCGGCGGCGTAGGTACTCATGTAGGGAAGTGGCGTCTCCCCGGCCAGCGAGGAGACATTGATGACGAAGCCGTTGTTGCGGCTCAGCACCGGCAACAGCGCATGAGTCAACGCCACCGGAGCCACCAGATCAACCCGCAGCACATCGAGCTGGGCCACGCTTTCACAGAGCCGGAATCCCCCCCAGATACCGAAACCGGCATTGTTGACCAGGCCGGTGAGCTCTGCCTCGCCCTCGAGTTGCTCAACCAGGCGCTCCACATCCTTGCGTGCAGCCAACTCCCCCAGAATCAGACGGTGCTGCTCCGGCTTCTCCAGTGCATCGAGCGTCAGCTGCAGGCGCACCTCGTCGCGTCCATGCAGCAGCAGGCGATAACCCTGCCGCTCAAGCTGGCAGGCGAACTCATACCCGAAACCGCCGGAGGCACCGGTGACCAGCACCGTCGCCATCAGGCCTCCTCGCCAATGGGACGCATCGTGCGTTTCCGCCCCTTGAAAGTGGCAATCTCGTCCACACCGCAGGCCTTGAGCATGGCAAGGCACTGTTGCATGCCATGCCCCACCTCGCCCGGCGCATGGGCATCGGAACCGAAGGAGAACGGAATACCGAGCTCGGCAGCACGGGCAATGATGCTGCCGTGCGGATAGGCCTCACCCACCGGTTTACGCAGGCCTGCGGAACTGATCTCCAGCGCCACATCGGCACGTTTCACGGCCTGCAGCATCGCCTCAACGGCCTCGGCCACCCGGGCACTGCCGGGGGGCGGACGGTGACCGAACTTCTTGATCAGATCCGGGTGCCCGATGATATCGAACATACCCGAAGCGGCCGAAGCAGCCACCAGTCCGAAATAGGCGCAGTAGGCATCCTCGACATCATGCTGCTGCCACTGCTCCAGCAGATCGGGATTATCGAAGCCCCAGTCGCCGATGTAGTGCACCGAACCGATGACATAATCCCATTCGTGCTCTGCCAGCATCCGGGCGACCCAGGCCTCGGTACCGGGATGAAAATCGGCCTCCAGCCCCACGCGCACAGCCAGTTTACCGGCCAGCGCATCGCGCACCGCACGTACCTCGCCGAGATAATCGTCAAGCTCCACCGGGCGCATGCGCCATTCGCGATCGTAATCGCCCGGCATCGGCGAGTGGTCGGACATACCGATCTCGGCAAGCCCGAGATTGATGGCCGCCTCGGCATAGTCGCGCACCGTGCCGATGGCGTGATTGCAGCGCGGCGTGTGCATATGGTAGTCGGGAACAGGAGCGTATTGCATGTTCGCACCCTATCAAAAGCTGCCTGCAGCAGTAAGGCTTCACGGGAAGTTTTATGGGCGAAGATATGGGGCTGGAATTGGCATTTGACAGCCGCGGAGAAATGACCAAACTTCGCCGCACTTCACGTCAGGGCGCCCATAGCTCAGTTGGTAGAGCAGTAGACTTTTAATCTATGGGTCCTAGGTTCGAGTCCTAGTGGGCGCACCACTTTTTAAACAGTTGACGCGGAGAGGCACACACATATGCTTCGCCGCGTTCGTCCAGGTCCCCATCGTCTAGTCGGCCTAGGACACCGCCCTTTCACGGCGGCAACAGGGGTTCGAATCCCCTTGGGGACGCCATACTAATCCTGTCATCGATCCGGATGCGGTAGTGGATTTCACAGTCCAACGTGTCCGGATCGAGCAGGATCCTTTCGCATAAGCGACAAATCAGATCCTTTAGCTTTTCACGATCCACGCGCCTGACCTGGTCGGCCAGCATGCTCAGAGCATTGGCCACGTCGGCCTCTGACAGGTCTGCGGCGCTCTTGCTCTCCTGGACCTGTTGCTGCAGCTCAGCTATCTCCTGAGCCAGTCGCTTGCGCTTGCCCTCCAGGAGATCGATCTCGCGATAGGCCGGCGCTGGGTCGGCCAGGCTTACTGCGGCATTCATGAAGCCGCTGATGCGTTTCTGCAGATCTCCCTCGGCCTGGCGTAGCTCTGTCAGCCTCTCTGCGGCCATATCCTTAGGCATGATACGCTTCGATGCCTGCAGCATGGCGCGCACGAACCGGCTATCACCCCCCTGATAGAGATCCTGCCTCAGGTGCAGCAGGAAGGTGTCGATGAACCAGCGCACCAGCAGCGGCGTATCCTGGGCCGCCAGCGGCACCCGCTTGCCGTACCGCGTCGAGAGTATCTTGAGCTGCTGCTCTTTTATGGACGGCTCATAGCCGTAGCGCGAAACCAGCGTGCTCAGCGCCGCGATGTTGCACTTTCCGGCCTCTTCAAAGGTCGCGGCCAGGGCCTTGGCCTGGTTCTCGTCGGTGGATTCGCCCAGCGCGGTGGTGTATGCATCGCAGAGCGTTGTGAACGCTTCCTGTGGCAGCTTCATGCCTTCCAGCGCGGCCTTGAGTGCATCAAGGTGCTTTTTCATGGCTTCCTCAGCCTCCTGTGATAGTGATTTGATGAGTTCAGGGTGCAGCAGGATCGGGCCATCGCCCTCCTGCTCGGAAAGCTGGACAGGGTCCAGGCGCTTGATTACCGGACGCACGGTTAGTGCAGCGCCAAGCAGAACGGGGCCGTGCTGCTTCCCTTCCTCGTTGTCTGTGTAGTTGTCGGCGTATTCGGCGGACAGGTATATCATCCGCTTTTTCGTGATCGCTTCGACACCGAGCGGAGTCCACTCGACAAGGGCGCGCAAGCGACTCCCTTCGACTGTGAGCTCCTTGACCTCTCCGGCAGCGCCGTCCTGGGGTTTGTGGTTGGTGTCGATAAAGATGCTCTGCCCGAAGGTGCCTGCCTTGAAGTTGGCGACCATGGCCAGAAGCATCTCGCGGGTGATCTCGAATCGGCCATAGCGCGGATCTGTGAAAGACCCTGTGCGTGTAATGGTCACCCAGCTCTGTTTCTGACCTTCACCCAGAGACACATGGAGCCCGGACAGGAAACGCACTGACCGGGATGGGCCTTCGCTGATGCGGATGACTCGACCGATAGAACACTGCATAGATTGCCATGGTCAGGCATGCGACCATGACAAAAAAAGACCCCATTTTGTCTAGTTGGGATAATAGAACTCCGCATAGCTTGCCATGGTCGGCCATCCCCCACTGACAAAAAAAGCCCCGGTTTTGTCGAACCGGGGCCTGCTACACACGATCGCTGTGAGACGTTTAACCATCATCAGGAGGACACAGCGTCAGCCGGAACACCCGCACGCCACGATTCAGCTTCAGCGGCTTCCGCTTGCAACGCACGGCGGCGATGTCGGCATGAAGCCTGGCCAACCACTCGCCGAACAGGCGCGGAGTGATATCGGACGGTACACCATCATGCTGGGCCACGTCGGCCACCGCGCCCAGAATTTGCGATGTGGTGTGATCAATAAAGCGGGTGCCGTCTTCCCACATGTCGATATTCAATCCGGCATCGCGTATGGCGCGCACGAACCGGCTATCACCCCCCTGATAGAGATCCTGCCTCAGGTGCAGCAGGAAGGTGTCGATGAACCAGCGCACCAGCAGCGGCGTATCCTGGGCCGCCAGCGGCACCCGCTTGCCGTACCGCGTCGAGAGTATCTTGAGCTGCTGCTCTTTTATGGACGGCTCATAGCCGTAGCGCGAAACCAGCGTGCTCAGCGCCGCGATGTTGCACTTTCCGGCCTCGCTGATGCATAGCTCCAGAAGATGATCGCGCTCGGACGGCTGATTCAGCACCAGCTCACCATGGCGATACGCCTTGAGAATCTTCACCGCCCAGGCGCGAAACTCGGCCGCCTTCGGCTGACGCGAGAGCATGGTGATGATCATGATGCCCTCTTCGTTGAAGCAACGGACAGAGCGGCGTTGCTCTATTCCGTCTTCAGCCTGATGAACCAGTTTGGGGGTGCAGGTGTGCAAATCAAGCTCTTCACGGTTGCGATTGTATATCTTGGTAATGGCCCGATTGGGCTCAGCGTACCCCAGCGCGGCCCCAATATGCTCGCTGGTGACCCAGAGATCGCCCTCGTGTCGATGCATCGGCACCGGCTGCCTGTTGAACTCGTAGACGACCGGCTCATTCATGCCGCACCGCCCGGCCCGCTGAAGGAGCCAATGCCGGTGACCAGCAGCGTGGCCTTGTTGTGGTTGCTCTCCAGGGCGCCCTCGGTGGCGATCCACAGCGCATTCAGCGCATCCTCGATGGCGGTTCCTTTCGGCATCCTACCCAGCTCTTCGCGTGCCTGGCGCAGCAGCAGCCAGTGCTCGGGCAAAATTTCGATCTTCGGAATTCCCGGATTATCGTAGAGTGAAATGTCGGCAGGGGTGATCCTGCGCTTTGTGGCCTTGGCCATGATGGCCTCCTTAGGTTGAGAAATTGCGCCAAAAAAAGCGCCGGGTGCTTCTCACCGCTAAGGCACGGCCCTGGGTATTTCCCCGAAGGGTCTTCTATTCGCCAGGACACCCGACTGTGGAACTTATACTGCCCGTTTTCGGGCACAAAAAAACCACGACATGGATGGCGTGGCGAACGCCTTAGGGGTTGAGAGGCCCCGATGTGTGCTACATTAGCGGCCTGTCCACGTTAAAGTCAAGAGGGGGTTGTTAGGCTGCCCTGAACAGTTATATGCTCGCAATGTTGCCCACCCAATTCAGTTTCTTTGGGTTAAATAGTGGGTTTGTTTTCCTGTTGACGTTTTCGCGTATCAGCCCATCACGGACAAATTCGGCATCATCCGGTGCAACAAAATCAGCTTGGTAGTAGTAACGATTTGCTGCCGCACCAGTCCCGCATGGCTGGCGTAATATTCTCACTGGCTCTAGCTCAGCATCTTTGCTCACGTTCTGGTACATGCCAGGCCGTATGTAATTTCGCTCTTTTGTGGCATATCGTATTTTTAGTTTCATAATCACCCCTCATATAATCATTCATTCTTGCCGACGCCAGAAAGCGTCGGAGTTCTTTCAAGCGCCAGTGGCGGCGCGGCAAAACTCAATCGTTGTACCGCTACCAGCACTTGTCAGGCGTAGTCTGGTGTTCCGGGTGTCCCCATTCAGCAAACCGCTTCATCTCCTTCGGCGCTAGTGGCGCCAGCAGGCCCTCCAAGGCAGTGGCAATCTCGTCTTCGCTCATGCCGTCGATGCTGCGGCAGTTGTCAACGGTCTGCACAATCTGGCGGCAAAATTCGTGCTTTGTCATTTTCGTTAACCTCGCTGTACAACCAGTTAATCAAGCCGACGCCGGTAAGCGTTGGCGTTCTTTTCTGGGTCAGTGGCGGCGCGGCTTATCGCCGCCGTTCAAAATGAACTATCGGTGACGATTTCAACAACTTAGTTAGTTATTCCAGCTTTACCATCTTCTACGATCACATCGCCTGTGATCTCTCCGGACTCGATGGCTTCTGCGAACTCTGCCGACTCGCGCGACATTCCAGCGACGCGCATCAGCTCGCGGATCCGCTCCTCTCTCTTTTTTTCGTTCACATCCATCCGAGCCTTCCCATCACCTCATCGATCGCATCTGCGACTTTCTCAAAATCATTATCGCCCCATTGCCTCGTGTAGGCAACCTCGCCCATGAGATCCTCGCTGCGGATACTCTCTATCTGGCGCAGCATCACAGCATCGCCTGACCTTACGGCCACCCACTGCGCATAGCTTCTGGCCCACATCTCATGCGGCTCGAGCAGGTAGCGCACATAGTCGCGAGCGACTATATGCTGGCTGCCTCCTGGAAGCTTCAGGCGCGACCGGCCGGACATAAGCTTGCGCAGCCCTGATACTGCGTCCGACTTCTCGACTGCATCGATCCATGGCTTGAAGGTATCGCTGCCATGCGATGCGAATCCGACGCCAGGCGTACCATCGAGATCCAGGAAGTGGCCAATCTCATGTGCAAGCGTCAGCTCTTTGTGCGATCCGCCGGCGCGAATACTGATCTTCACACCGTCGCCGCCTGGCCTGTGATGGAATGCACCGAAATACCGTGCGCGTGCCGGTGCATTGGTGATCGGGATGACAGGCAGCCGTCCGTCCGAATGCAGGCTATCGATGCGAGTAAGCACATGCTCTGCCACATCCTTGTGATATCTGGCGACCATGGCATCGGAAACCGGCTTGCCCTGATCGATGTACTTTCCACCGATACCCTGCAACAGCTCCGGAAGAGGCTCGACCGGCTTGGGCTTCAGCCTGGCTACGTCGATACCTTTCCCCTGGTAGCGCTCTTTCAAAACCTTCCATGGCGTTGCGATCTGGCTTTCATGCAGCAGATCCTGCTCGAGTGCTCCGCGCTTCATCCTTGACCCAAGCACAGCCTCCTGGACGGCAGCCGGCTGATCCTTCAGCCAGCTGATGCGATCCTGCTTTCCTTTCTTGTCTTCCTCACTCACCTCATCCGAAAAAACAGCTTCGGTAAAGCTCAGGGTATTCGGATGGGCTGGCCACGGGCTTTTGTCTTTCGGGTAGATGCCCGGGCCGAGACCGTAGCGGTTCACCTTGGCATGCATATCGCATATGTCGGTGCGCGGGTGGTTCGGAGAAAGCAGGAACCTGGTGCCAATCACATCCGGATGCTCGAATGCTGCCGACTGGTACGCCTCGCCATGGGCCCGGTTAATTTCGGTGCGAAACAGGCGCTTTGCATTCTCCAGCGGGTTCCCCTCGCCACTCATCAATGCCATGCCGGCATCCTTGGAGATGCGTAATGCATCCGCCTTGCCGATCTTTGCTGCGAGTTCGGGTGGAATACGATCGCCACGCTGCAAGAACTGCTCCGCAGCATCGGATGCCGACTTCCCCTGGATGACTGCCTGCTGGATGGTATTGCTCACGACATCGCGCGCATGTCGATCGATACGCCACACCCGATCGGAAAGCTGCAGTCCATCGGCTGCGACAAGGTGCTGCACGTATTGTGCAGCTTCTGTCCCTATCCTTACCAGGTCGCCATGCGATATGGCTGCTGCGAAAGGTTCGGTACCAATCGATGCCGCTGATGCGATGCCTGACTCAAGTCTGTCGCCACGCACATTCGAAAGCGCATCGAGCCGTGCATTCACCTGGCGCAGAAGCTGCTGCAGCACATCGATGCGCACGGTTCCATCACTGGCGGCTGCGGCCTCGATGTCGGCCGAGATCTCTCTCGATGCCTGCCGATATGCATCCTGCAGCGACTTGAGCGTATCGGAGTCGAGCACGCGCATGCGGCTGCGTGCTGTTTTGGATGCTCGCTTGATCGATGCCTTGATCTGCTGTCGTGTCATTGGTTGCTGATGCTCGTCGCCGACTCACCTTTCGGATGGTTGCCAGGTGTGATTCTGACGTCCTGGGTTACTCCTGCTGACGTCGGGCGGATGTTCCCTGGCTCTGGATATGGATCGTTGCGCTTGCGCTCCTCTGCGAGCATCTCGCGGATCTGCTTGGGATCCTCCCCCAGCCGGCGCCAAATACGCTCGATAGGCATGCCGAGCGCCTTCCACTTCAGGCCGAGATCAGCGGACTGATTCGACGTCTCGGTACGCCGCTCGGCGAATTTCACTTCGAATGAGTGGTCGAGCGGATTTATGCCGCGCAGCAGCAGGTCCAGGACAAAGCCCTGATGATAGACCCATGCCAGTACGTCCTGGGATCCGTCGATCTCTTCGTAGTAGTCGCGCTTGATATCCTCGAGCACGTCGCGCGAAAGGTCGCTGACATATCCGAAAAGACCCTTCGGAGCAGGTGAGCCGGCAAAGAATGTATCGAGCAGGTGAGAAACGTCGGCAATCTGGTCCAGATTCGCATCACCCTGCACAGCGGTCACGGTCCCTTTTCTGTTCATGTAAAAGTCGGTCGTGATCTCGTTTTGGTCGTTCTCGATACTCTCCCTGTAGGCTTCCATTTCCTCATTTTGAGCCCCCTCGAGCACGTGAGCCATGCGAAGCGGTGCCCTCGTTCGCCGGCGCACGACGAGATCTTCCTCCGTCATGCACAGCTGTTCCCAAACCGTCCGTGACGCATCCATATACGGCCGTCCCATACAGCCAAGGTCGTCAAAGTTGTCTGGATCAAGCCGGCCCAGTGTCATCTGAAATAGAGCGAACTCGGCCAGCGTTCGGCCCGTTACCGTGTCGATCTGCCTATAGGCAACGTCTGGCGATTCGAATCGCCCGGATGCACTGACGATCGGGACAATCGACTCGGTCGGCATGCGGATGCCGGCAATCACACGAGCGTCGTCAGATACTACCCACTGATAAGGAAGGTTACCCTCCATCACCATGCCGCGGGCGTCCGACTTCAGCTTCATCGGGTTGTTTAGCCCTACCCTGCGGCTGTATTCATCCCAGGCGCGCTGCACCGCCTTGTTTGGCTTGGTCATGGTCATCATGATGCCACCCTTGATGGTGTCGCGTGCCATACGGCTGTGGATTTTCTTAACCCTCAGATCCTGCTTATCCATCCGGCGAAGGTCTGCGATCATCTGCCTGGTCGCAGGGCTGGCCCACATGCGGTCATAGATATGCCTGATGGCGTTGTCTGCTGTTGCGCGACTGCCGATCTCGCTGCTTCCACCACCCTCGATATCGGCAGTCGGGTCAATTGCCTCCGGTGCTGACCCTCGGCCAAAAATAAGCTTGAAAGGGTTCCAGTTCATGATGCGCTCCTATGCCGTGCGCAGCAGGTCGCTGCGGCTCTGTTTTCTCGACATGACGATGGTGGAAACGTGAACAGCACCGCGCGACACAAGGCCCCATACTGATGCCATGCCGGCATCGAAAAGGTCGTCTCCGATATTCTGCTTCACCATCTTGTAACTCGAATAGCTCGCCTTGGTCACTTCCGCCTTGATGTTGGTTGCCTGCCTGGCAAAAAGGCGGATATCTGCCAGCTCTGGATCTGCCAGCTCGTTGTCAGAGTCGCCCGTATAGGCGAGCACAGCGTGACGGTTGTTAAACAGGCTTCGAAATGCCTGAGCCATCTGGTGCTTCACCATCCCCTCAAAGCGGATGGGTTTGAAAGCCCACTCGGTCCACGTCGATGCGGTGCTCTGACCATCACCAACTGCCCGGCGGTCGATCGTTGTCATCCCTTCCAGGAACAGATCATCGTTCAGCGTAGTGAGCATGCCGATGCCATACGCATCGCCGATCGCTACATCTGGCGAGAAATATCGCCAGTATGCTTTCAGATCTTCCTTCACGATGGCCTCATCTGTACCTGGTACCCAGGTTCTGGCGAAGATAAACGCCGTGTGGGCTCCGATCTGCTCGGAAACGACAAGGGCATACCTTGACGACTGCGGCGCCTCACCGTGCCCTGAATGGTCATAGCCAAAAGATATCAGGCCGCGTTTTTTGTACTGTTCTCCTGGCAATGGCTGGACCGGGTAGATCTTGGCAGCAAGCCCAAGCTGCCTGGCCCACTGTACCCACAGCTCCCAGACAATGTTTCTGGATGCCACATTGATACACAACAGCTGCCGCATAAACTCGTCTTCAGACAGCTGATCACGCATCTGGGCGATGAATCCGTCATTGATCAGACCCATCTCGATGCCGTTCATCACATGCACGATCGGGAGCGGGTACTCGTAGCCATCCGGATCAACAATGCCATCGCGAACGTGCCCTTCTGATATCAGCCTGCGGATCTCATTGCGTGCCATTTCGCCATGGAAGCAGCCTATGGCATGATATTTTCCACTATTTAGCATGTCCGTGAGGGTGTCGGCCCCCTTGAACACGCCAGTTATGCGCACCTGCGGCTTATTCTCAGACTCCATGGAGGCGCCAAGCCTTCGGGTCGACCCCATCATCAGCAGGAACCGGCCATAAAGCCGATCTTTGGGCATGTCATCAACCTCTTCCAGGCTTGCCAGCGTCATGTCGCCGCCGTCGACCTGAGCCATGATGCCATAAGCCCTAGCGAGCGAACGGTTCCCAAACTGGTAATAAGTATCGGCCAGCTGCTTTCGCCCTGATTTGTGAGCAATGTAGTGGGTGAGCATTTCAGAGCGGCGGATGGCATCGAGGTGATAGCCAAGGTTCACTAGGCTCTGTGCCTCTCGTGGTGCCACGATGCCAAGCTCCTGGTCCGGCTTAGTTGCCGTCTGCTCCAGGTTGTACATCTCTTTGCATGCAGTTTTGCCGCCGCGTCGTGTCGCGAAATCTATGGTTCCATCGTGCTGGTCCATCTCGTTCATCTTCAGCACCTGGGCGGCATCAAGCTCAGTGTTGTGCACATACTTGTGCCACATCGCATGATCGCCGGCGTAGCGCATAACCTCACGCTCGGCTACATTCTGCAGGCGTACACGCTGTGAAGAGGATACGCGGTCAGCCATCAGCGTCTTTGCTCGGAGTAATGTCGATCACGCCGTGCGATCGACTGACCATATCCATGAGTGCATTGGCATTCTTTTCGTTCCGTGCCTGCCACTCGCGCATCTCATCCTGTGACACTCCGGCGTCGCCCTTCTTCTCTTCATGGGATCCATCCTGCTGGCGCATGGTCATGCCCTCATCTGACAGGGTCAGGCCTACTTTCCCGATAAGGTCGCCAAGTGTCTTCAGAAGCGGATGAGAGTTTATCTCCTCAATCAGGCGCCGCTCGCCAGCATCATCTGTGTACTCGGCAAGATGGAAGCCACCATCCTTGTCGTAGTACCACTGCGGTGCCTTGATACGGACACCGTCCTGAATGATCGATAACAAGATGTCATCAATGATGGCCTGCACCTTTGCGTGTAGCGATGCGCGCATGGATGTTAAAAGCGTCGGATCTCTTGTCTCAAATGCGATGTGGTGGCGCATGAATAGCTCAGTCTTTTTAAGGCAGGCAACCTGATCGGCACATCCTTCTAAAAATTCACAGCCATTACATGCTGAATACTTGCCAGGCTTCGCAGGGAAATAAGTGGCAACCTCTGCACGTTGCGCATGCTTGATTGCGTTGAACCTGGTCAGCCTGGTCTCTTCCGGCGTTGGGTGCCCCTCGATGTTTCTGGCTGATGCGGCCTTTCCATCCTCGCTGGTTGGGCCTGTCGCACGTGAGTGCGCTTTTATCAGGTTTATCTCCCATTGGACCTGATCCGCCAACTCGTGACACCGTGGGCACTCACCCCTGTAGCTGAATGGGTGCCATGGACGACTTGGGCAATCTATGGTCTCTGTTGGTGATGCTTCAAAGCTGTATCCACACGAACAGCGGAAGTGAACGAGGTCTGATGCCTGCAGATAAACCTTTCCCATGGTCTCATGGTGCGCAAACAGGCACAGACAAAAAAAGACCCCATTGTGTCAGTCGTCCGGGATGCTGATCATGGCCTTCTGGCGACAGATATGGCGCTCGCTAACGTCTACGCCGAGCGATGCCATAGCCTTGCGCACTGTGCCTGGATTGTGTCCATTGATCAGTAGCATGCGTATCACCTGGTTGCGCTGGGCTCTGTGGTAGCTGGTTATCGGTGGCATTTTAATACACAGGGCTGACTGGTCTCCTGGATAAAGAACAGACACCTCGGCCCAAAACACCATAAACGCATCATAGCCTATAGCCTCTGCAACCTTCACAAGCTTCCACGACAGGCCGATTTCGCGCAGTCCAGAGATCCTTGGGTCGCGCGCGGATTTTTTTCGAATCGCAGATTCGAGATTCATGCAGATATCCTGGTACCATCCCCCCTGCCCCCCGGTGCTGCCTTTCATATGCCGAGCCCCCCCCCCTCCATCCCTGGCCTTTTCTTCATCAATTACGTTTCCTGAGCTTCGCTTTCCTTGTTTTTTCGTCGCCTCACCATCTTTCTATTGCTAACCCTGCAGCCCAATAAGCTGCGCCTTCTTGAATAGTGCGCAGCTCTAGGCATAGGGGTGGTTTTTTTTTTTCGTCCGTTTGAGTGTAGATTTC
>CAZCZU010000015.1:0-56728 GCA_964503475.1 uncultured Zetaproteobacteria bacterium | reverse complement strand
GTGTCCCTTAATCAGAGTGTCCGTGAAAACCGGGTCGATTCACAATACTTAATTCCGAACGACTGCTTCTGGCGGACCTCAACCACTGATCCGAGGCATCCACCCATTCAGGTCTCTCAGTATATTCCGGGAATTAAGCGATAGCGCACGCGTCGTGCATAGTCGCGATAGCCCGGCAACTCTTCCTGCAGAGTTCGGTCTTCAAGCTGGGTTCTGATCACGGCGATGATGGATGCCACCGCCGCAGGAATCAGTGCCCATACCGAGCCCAGGGCAAGAACGATACCGAACAGTGCAACAACATTGCCGGCATATCCCGGATGCCGCACCAGGCGGTACGGGCCGCTGTCGCACACCACATGCCCCCGATCCGTCTGAATGCGCACCACGCTGGAGAAAAAGCGGTTCTCTGCCACGGCCCATGCGGCGAAAGCATATCCAAGCGCGATCAAAATGAAGCCGGACGCGATGAGCCATAGCGGAAATTCGGGAGACCAGCCATAGCGGTGATCCAGCCCTGCCACGATGACCATGGGAAACACGAGACTCACCGCCATCAGTGGAGCGAGCACTTTGTCCCAGGCTTTTGCGTTCTGGACACTTTCCATATTCTGTCTTTCGGCTGTTAAGCCGGGATGGCGTCGTTCCGCCCACATGCGCCCACCGGGGCCAGCGGCCATGATCAGCACAGCATAGAGCCACGCCTGCCACCAGCCGAAGTCCCCACCGCAACCCAACAGAAGCAACGGAATCAGCAGGTACGCCACGACCAGCCTGATCCACTGGCGAGGGGATACCGTCTGAGTTATCTCTTCACTCACCGGCTTTGCTGGCATGCCATTCCCCAATACAGATTTGAGCCTCAATCATCCCTGCCAAATCGGCTTCGTAAACCATTGATTTCATTTCAATCTATGCGGGCAATACGATCCAGCACGATCGTGGCGACATCGCCGCTGGCGGGTAGCCACGTATGCATGGCATCGATCTCGACCCGATCCTCCTGCCAGGCTGCCTGCACCTCGGAGAGCGCTACGACACCATCGTTGGCCTCTCCGGCAAAAGGGCTCCGCTGCCAGGCAATCCCCTTTACTCCGGCAATGGCCGTGGTCGGTACCGGAGGCGGGCCGATCGCTGCCATGCGCGACTCCGAGCCGAGCAACTGGCCGCAATCGCCGGTCATCCAGCGGTAGATGGGCTGCTGGCCCAGCATGCGGGCCAGGCGTGCCGGCTGCACGGGAGAGCCGAGCAGGAAAAGGTGTCGCGGCAGCCGTATGCCCGGAGCCATCTGCTGCAGGGCACCGCGCAGCAGCACGCCGCCCAGCGAATGGCCGATCACGACATAGTCACCACCTTCGGCGATGCGCTCAATACGAGTGAGCAGACGATCCCTGATCGTATCGAACGCCTGCAGGCTGGTCATGTAGCCGAAGGTGGCGGTTTCAAGGCCGGCATGCCGCAGCCGTCGCAGCATCGGCCAGCCGGAGATGGGCGAGCGCCCCATGCCATGCACGAACAGCACCTGCATCCTCCGGCCCTCGCGATCATGCATCCGAATATCCATGCCATACGATGCCATTCGACAGGCCGCTTTGTCGAACGACTGATCAATAAGCCCCTTTCGATCAACGAAAGGATTTCGCATCAAGCCGCCGCTTGTCTACGCTCTCATCCAGGCCATGCATGCGAGGTAGCCATGAGCAAAAGCGAACCATCCGTCACCCCACCATCCGATGTCAGGCAACGCCTGCTCGATGCCGCACTGCACTGTTTTCTGGAAGAGGATTACCACGACGTATCCATGCGCCGGGTGGCCTCGATGGCCGATAGCAACATGTCGATGATCTACTACTACTTCGGCAACAAGGAGGGGTTGTTCGAGGAGGTACTGCGCCACTGGCTGCAACCGCTGATCGACAACATGCAAACGCAGAAGGAGGAGACACCGGAAGACTTCGAGTCTTTCTTTCGCATGTACTACCGTGCGGCCCTGCTGCACCCCAAATTTCCGATGCTGATCATGAAGACGCTCAACTCGACCCATGCACCGGGTGCACGCTTCCTCTGCGAAACGGTGCTGGAGCGTGGCCGCAAATCGGGCCTGGCCTGGACGAAACGGCTGCAGGCAAAGGGGCTCATCGCCGACGACATCGATCCGGAACTGCTGCGCATCGCCGTGGTCAGCATGTCGATGATGCCGATGCTGATCCGCGACTTCCTTGGCCGCCAGTTCGAGCGACCGATCGACGAGGCTTTCTTTGCCGAACTGTCGCAGTTCTATGCCCGCATCCTCTCGCGCGGCATCACCCCCGATCACGAGAACAATCAGGAGAAAACATCATGAGCTCATTTTCCCGCAACCGCCTGGCCGTCAAGGCATTCCAGAAAGCGCTCGCTTTTGCCGGAGCCATACAAAGCCTGCCGGACAAAATCACACCCCCGCCCATGCGCCTGATCCAGATCGGCTCGCTCTTCTGGCAGTCGCGCGTGCTCTATGTGGCGGCCCGCCTCGATCTTGCCACCCTGCTGGGCAAGCAGGAGCTCGGCATTGCCGATCTGGCCACCAAGGCAGGGTGCGATCCGGATGCCCTCTACCGGCTGCTGCGTATGCTGATCTCGATGGGCATCTTTGCGGAGCCGGAGAAAGGCTATATCGCCAACAACAAAACCTCGGAATTTCTCAATGAGCACCACCCGCAGTGTGTGCGGCCCATGATCCTGATGCACAACTCGCCGGAGATGACCCGCCCGTGGACCGAGGAGCTGGAGAACGGCATCCGGCAAGGCGAAGTCCCCTTTGCCCGCGTGCACGGCAGCGAGCTGTTCGATCACATGGATCATCACCCTGAATTCGAAAGCCTCTTTGCCCGCGCCATGGACAGCACCGAGGCCCTGATCGGCGACACCTTCCTCACCGACTTCGACTGGGGGCGCTACACACGCCTGATCGATGTCGGCGGCTCCAAGGGGGCCAAGAGCATCACCATCCTCAAGGCCAATCCAAAGCTCTGGGCCGTGGTCTTCGACCGGCCGCAAGTGATCGAGGAGGCACGCCATTTCTGGCAGGGAAAAGTGGACTCCTCCGTTCTGGAACGCATCGAATTTGTCGCCGGTGACGGCCTGGAAGCGGTGCCTGCCGCCGAAAGCGGCAAGGATGTCTATCTGCTGGCGGCCGTATTGCACGGGCTGGGTGATGGCGATGCCGCCCGCATGTTGCAGAACATCGCCACGGCTGCCGGGACTTACCGGACCGATATCATCCTTGCAGAAGCCGTGCTGGCCGAACAAGGTGAAAGCCTGATGCTGACCGCGTTCGACATGCAGATGCTGATGGGCACCAAGGGGCGCGAACGCACACGCCGCGAGTGGCAGCAACTGGCCGATGCAGCCGGAATGGCAATCGAACACATCTTCGATACGCGTTCGCTGTGGAAACTGCTCCGGTTACGCCCTGACGGGGGCGATTGAGAAGCGGAGAAAATCAGACGATGGGAGCGCCTTCCTGCAGGCCGACCGAGACAAGCTGGATCATCGACACACCGATGCGGTTTTTTCCGCCATCGTCGCCATCGGGCTCACCGACCCAGATCACGGTCGCCCGCCCCTGCATCAAGGCCTCCTGACCTGCGGTCACCGGCAGGTGCATCTCCAGCACGATCTCCTGGCCCGGTGTATAGAGTTCCGGATGACTACTCAGAAAACAGGCTCCGCCACCCGAGATATTTCTCAAATAAGTCTGCTCAATGGCCTTGCCCTTTTCGGTTTCAAACACCTCCACGGCCAGGTCCAGCGGATGGCGTTCAAATTCACGATGCTCCTTCACTTGCTACCCCCCAAAACACGCTCAACAGCATCGATTATGGCAGAGATACGGCAGCCATGCAGCACCCTGGCTAATCCTCGATGGCCATCACCTTGAAACAGCGCACCGGCCGCTCCCGGTTACGCACCCGGATCTCCCCCTGGAGTTCGCTGCGCACGCCCGGACCACACAACTCACGTGTTCGTTCACCGATCACCGTCGTACTCCCCT
This sequence comes from uncultured Zetaproteobacteria bacterium, assembly GCA_964503475.1. Classification (GTDB taxonomy): domain Bacteria; phylum Pseudomonadota; class Zetaproteobacteria; order Mariprofundales; family Mariprofundaceae; genus CAZCZU01. Next base: position 52,695 of record CAZCZU010000015.1, on the reverse strand, counting down.
TCGCACTCTGCTCCAGCCGGGCCGCCACATTGACCACATCACCGATCACCGTGTAATCCATGCGATTCTTGGAACCGACATTGCCGACCACCACCTCGCCGGTATTGATGCCGATCCCCACCTCGAACGTCGGCAACCCCCGCTCCCTGAACTGGGCCATCAGCATCGTCACCGTCTCCTGCATGGCCATGGCGGCGTGCACGGCGGCCGTAGCGCCGCGATCGTCATGATCGGTCAGTCCGAATACCGCCATCAGCTCATCGCCGACAAACTTGTCGAGCACTCCGTCATAGGCGAACACCACAGCCGTCATCGCTTCGAAATATTCGTTCAGCATGGCTACCACCTTCTCGGGCGGCATCCGTTCGGAGATGGTGGTAAAGGAGCGAATATCGGCAAACAGGACGCTGACCTCGGCCTCGCGATTCTGCAGCAGGGTTTGACGATCGGAATGCATCATCTGCTCAACCAGGCCGCTGTTCAGGTAACGGCTCAGATGCTGCCGCATCAGCGCCTCGTCGGTCAGTTTGCGCTGATAATCCTCGATATCCTGGGCATAGAGCATCATACGGGTGATCACCTGCCGATAGTTGCGATCGTAGGTTGCCAGCTCCGAGACGGTGACATTGAAATTCCGGACCAGATCGACCAGTTCGCTCGGTGCCTCTTTGGGCACCTCAATCCGCTCTTTTTTCCGGGCTGTGGCAGCCCGGGCCGTTTCGTCACGAACCTGCTCCAGCTGCACGCCGAACTTGTGCATAAATGCGTAGCCCAGCAGATGGGAGATCAGAGCTGCCGCTGCCATCGCCAGTACGATCTCGGGCAGGGAGGCTTCGCGCTGGACGGCAATATAGGTCGCCAGCATATAGGGAATCAGCCCCAGCAGGCTGTAGGTGATCTGCTCGATATCCCTGAAGGAACGACGGGCTCTGCTCACCGGCGTTCCTTCGAAGCATCGCTCCCACTCGTCTCATCATCGCGCATTTCCTGTTCGAAGCGCAACGGATCGAACAACACCACCCCGACCCGCCAGGGCCCATCGCCATCCAGGTCACCACTGACCCAGGCAACCGACCCATGCCCGCGCATATACGCCATCATCGTGTCCGTGCCGGGCATGCGAATCACCACGGCGACTTCCTGCCCCCGCTCATAGGCCTCCGGTTTTGTGCTCAGGAAACTGACTCCGCCCCCGGATACATCCTTCAGGCGGGCCGATTCGATCAGCGTACCGGAAGCCGCATCGGAGATCTCGACATGGGTCCGGAATCCATAACGCTCAAATTCCCGCCGCTGCTTGTCCTGTTCTGCCACAAGTGCCCCCCAAAGTTGGTTGCCATCCTGATTATGGCAGAAGAGCCATCTTTATGATTTATCTTCGGTTTGTGATGTCCCGTGATCTTCCAGGCTTGCCTCATCCACAAGACTCTTGGGCAACTGCTTCTTAACCTTTACACCAAGTTCAACGAAGCCTTCTGCCTGGCGAACAAGATTGCCCTGGCCGTGGGTCAGCTTATTCAAGGCACCATCATAACTTCGTTGCACTGTTTTAAGCTGATTGCCGATCTTTTCGAAGTCCTCAAGGAATCCTCGCAACTTATCGTACACGGCACCCGCCTTATCCGCGATGCGCCGGGCATTTTCATTTTGACGTTCATAGCGCCAGATATTTTCGACCGTTCGTAGCGTCGCCAGCAATGTAGAGGGCGTTACCACCACGATATGACGGTCGAATGCCTTGCTGAAAAGTTTCTCATCGTTTTGGAATGCGGCCATGAATGCCGCCTCGATCGGCATAAACATGAATACGAAATCAGGAGATTTCAGGCCAATCAGCGAAGAGTAATCTTTGGAACTCAGATCATCGATATGCGAACGAACAGATTGAACATGTGCCGCCAGTGCCTGCTCACGCTGCACGTCATCCTCTGCCCGCATAAACTCGTTATAGGCGACCAGAGAAACCTTCGAGTCGATGATCATATGCTTGCCGTCAGGTAGATTGATGATCACATCGGGCTTGCGAAGATTGCCGCCCTCATCCCGGAAGCCCCCCTGAGTTGAATACTCCTTGCCCTTGCGCAAGCCAGATTGCTCGAGAACCGTCTCCAGAATCAATTCGCCCCAGTCGCCCTGCATCTTCTTGTCACCCTTCAGGGCGCGCGTGAGGTTTCTGGCCTCCTCATTCATCTGTTTGTTGAGGTTCTGCAGGTTCTGCAGTTGCTCCTTGATCGAGCCTCGCGATTCCACATCCTCGCGGTGAACGGTTTCGATACGATCGCGAAAAGACTTCAGTTCAGATTGAACCGGCTTGAGAATCTGATCCAGAGTCATGCGACTGTGATCGGAGAAGCTTTTGCCCTTCTCCTCGAATATCTGGTTGGCCAGCAGTTTGAACTCGTTGCCGAGTTTCGCCTTTGCCTCTTCGAGCAGGGCCAGCTTCTCGGCTGCTGTCTGCTGATCCTTCTCCAGGGTCACCTGTAATTCGGAAATCGTGCTCCGCTGCTCACTGACCGTCCGGTTCAGTGCATCGATGGATGCCTCTTTGGAAGCGAGCCGGGATGCCAGCTCTTCCAGGCGTTGCTGAGCCTGGCCATGACGTTCACTCAGTGTGGCCGTGCTGATCTTCTCGTCGGTCAGCTGGGTGGAAAGGCTTTCCGCCTCGGCACGGGCTTCGGCCAATTCGGTCGATACGGCATCGAGTTGCTTTTTCGGACCACTACGGCCGCTCAGCCAGCCCACCAGCCCGCCAAACAGCAGGCCCGCCGCTGCCGCTGCAACGGCGGCAATGATTTCGTTATCGGTCACCGGCAGCCTGTTAACCTTCCAGCAGCCCCGGCACCGTTGCCAGCGCCTCGGCAAGCTTCTTAGGCTCGGAACCGCCCGCCTGGGCCATATCCGGCTTACCGCCACCCTTGCCGCCAACGATGGTTGCCACTTCACGCACGATATTGCCGGCATGGAAGCGGCCGACGAGATCCGGGGTCACGCCGACAATCAGCTGCACCTTGCTATCGCCACGTGCCACGCCGAAAACGATGACACCCGACTTCAGCTTGGACTTGGCCTTGTCCATCACATCGCGCAGATCGCCGACTGCGGCCGGCAGCTCGGCAGCCACCAGCGCCACGCCGTTCACATCAACAGCCTGATCGACCAGATCATTGAGCAGGCTGGAGGCCTGCTTGCCCTTCAGCGAGGTGAGCTCCTTCTCGGCATCCTTCAGCTTGCCCTGCAGCTGCTGCACGGCCTCGACGGCCTCCTGCGGACGCACCTTCATCGCACCGGCCGCTTCGGCCAGCGTCACCGTATCGGCCACGAAGCTTTCGTAGGCCGCAGGACCGGTGACCGCCTCGATACGGCGTACACCGGCGGCAATACCGGTTTCATTCACGATGCGCAGCAGGCCGATATCGCCGGTACGGGCAACATGCGTACCGCCGCACAGCTCGGTGGAGAAACCGGCCGAGACAACACGCACCTCATCGCCATACTTCTCGCCGAACAGGGCCATGGCCCCGGCCTCAACGGCCGCTTCCGGCGTCATCACCCGGGTCTCGACCGCATCGTTGCCCCAGACCGCGGCATTCACCTTTGCCTCGATCGCAGCCCGCTCCTCAAGCGAAACCGGCTGGTGATGCGAGAAATCGAAGCGCAGGCGTTCCGGCGTCACAAGCGAACCCGCCTGCTTCACATGCTCGCCGAGCACTTCGCGCAGTACAGCATGCAGCAGATGGGTGGCGGTATGGTTGCGGCGAATGGCATCACGGCGCGCACCCTCGACCTCGAAACGGGCCGTGGAGCCTACCTTGATCGCACCGGACTCAACCTTGCCGACATGTACGAAGAGATCGGAGAGCAGCTTCCTGGTGTCGGTCACCACAAATACGGCATCGCCGGCCGTCACACGGCCGGTATCGCCAACCTGGCCACCTGACTCGCCGTAGAACGGCGTCTGGTTGGCCACCAGCCAGCCCTCATCGCCGGCATTCAGGGCCTCGACCGCCTCGCCATCCTTCAACAGGCCGGTGATCGCCCCTTCGGCATTCAGGGTACTGTAACCGAGGAATTCAGTCGGACCATGCTTCTCGCGCAGTTCGAACAGCGCCTGCGGAATCGCCGCCTCGCCGGAGCCGCCCCAGGCGGCACGGGCACGCTGGCGCTGCTCTTCCATGCACGATTCGAAGCCGTCCATGTCGAGGCCAATGTTGCGATTGCGCAGAATATCGGCCGTCAAATCGGTCGGGAAACCGTAGGTATCGTAGAGGGCAAACAGTGTCTCGCCCGGGATGGTACCGCCCTCGCCCGCATCCTCGGCGGCCTGCTCGACCAGTTTCAGCCCCTTGTCGAGCGTCTTGATGAAACGCTCCTCCTCGATACGAATCACCTGCTCGATGGTGCCCTTCGCCTCGACCAGTTCGTGGAAATGATCGCCCATCTCGCGCACCAGCGCATCGACCAGGCGGTAGATGAAGGCCTCATCCATGCCGAGCAGACGGCCATGGCGGCAGGCACGACGCAGGATGCGGCGCAGTACGAAACCGCGCCCCTCGTTCGACGGCAGTACACCATCGGCCAGCAGGAAGGCGACCGAGCGCAGATGGTCGGCCAGCACGCGCAGCGATACGTCGCTGGCCGCATCGGCACCGAACTCGATGCCGGTCACGCGCGAGGCATCGGCAATCAGGCCCTGGAAAAGATCAATATCGTAGTTGTTGTGCACGCCCTGCATGACGGCAGCGATGCGCTCCAACCCCATGCCGGTATCGACGGAGGGTTTGGGCAGCGGCGTCAGCTTGCCTTCGGCATCACGATCAAACTGCATGAAGACGAGATTCCAGATCTCGACAAAGCGGTCGCCATCCTCATCCGGTGTGCCCGGCGGGCCGCCGAAGATATGCTCGCCATGATCGAAGAAGATCTCCGAGCAGGGGCCGCAGGGGCCGGTATCGCCCATCGACCAGAAATTGTCCTTGGCGCCGATACGGGCAAAGCGCGACTCGGGAATGCCGATCTCTTTCAGCCAGATATCGGCCGCCTCGTCATCCTCTTCATAGACGGTGACGAAGAGGCGCTCGGGATCGAGCTTCATGGTTTCGGTGAGGAACTGCCAGGCGTGGTTGATCGCCTCGCGCTTGAAATAGTCGCCGAACGAGAAGTTGCCCAGCATCTCGAAGAAGGTGTGGTGGCGGGCCGTGTAGCCGACATTCTCCAGGTCGTTGTGCTTGCCGCCGGCACGCACGCACTTCTGGCTGGAGGCGGCACGCGCGTAATCGCGATGCTCCAGCCCCAGAAAGACGTTCTTGAACTGCACCATACCGGCATTGGTGAACAGCAGCGTCGGATCACCATGCGGCACCAGCGAGCTGGAGGGCACGACGACGTGCTCCTTATCGGCAAAGAAATCCAGAAATCTGGCTCGAATCTCCGCTGTCTTCACTTATTCCTCCGACTCACTGCGCTCTTTCATCACGCGCAGAATGGTAGCAGTGTCATAGCCCTTGTTCCGCAAGAATCTGGCCTGACGCTGCCACTGTTTTTCATCCGCATGGCGTACGCCCCGCGGGTCGCGCGCTGCCAGCAGCTCCCGGCAGGCGGCCAGGGCATCATACTCCCCTTCCACAGCCGCCAGCGCCTGCTGCAGCGCTGATTCATCCACACCCTTCTCGCGAGCCTTCTGTGCCGCCAGCCAGGGTGACTCTCCCCTTCGCAAGCGGGCCGCAACGAACTGTTCGGCAAAACGGGACTCGCTGAGGTAATCGTCCTCCAGCAGGATGGCGATCACCGCATCGATGATCGCGCACTCATAGCCCCGTCCTTTCAGCTTCTGCCGAATCTGGGCCGTACAGTACTCGCGCCCGGCCAGCAGGCGAACCGCATAGGCATAGGCCGCCTGCCGCTCCTCCTGCTGCAAGGGTTTACTCGCCGGCAGCTTCCCTGTTCATGCTGCGCAGGCCCATGTCGCTGCGTACCTTGGCCTCGATATCGGCCATCAGCTCCGGATTCTCCTTCAGGTAGTTGATGGCGTTGTCGCGGCCCTGGCCGATACGGTCGCTGCCGACGGCATACCAGGCGCCACTCTTGCTGACATGGCCACGCTCAACACCCATATCGAGCACCTCGCCGGCATGCGACACGCCCTCGCCGTACATGATCGAGAACTCGGCCTGCTTGAACGGCGGCGCCATCTTGTTCTTCAGCACCTTCACGCGCGTCTCGTTACCCATCACCTCGTCACCCTTCTTGATGGAGCCGATGCGGCGCACATCCAGGCGAACCGAGGCGTAGAACTTCAGCGCATTACCGCCGGTGGTGGTCTCCGGGTTACCGAACATCACACCGATCTTCATACGGATCTGGTTAATAAAGACGACCATCGTCTTGGAGCGTGAAATCGAGCCGGTCAGCTTACGCAGCGCCTGGCTCATCAGGCGCGCCTGCAGACCGACATGCGAATCGCCCATCTCGCCATTCAGCTCCGCCTTCGGGGTCAGGGCCGCCACCGAGTCGACAACGATGATGTCCAGCGCACCCGAGCGGGTCAGCATGTCGACAATCTCCAGCGCCTGCTCGCCCGAATCGGGCTGCGAAACCAGCAGATCCTCGACATTCACGCCCAGCTTCTCGGCATAGGAGGGATCGAGTGCATGCTCGGCATCGACGAAGGCCGCCGTGCCGCCCATGCGCTGCGCTTCGGCCACCGCATGCAGGGCCAGGGTCGTCTTACCGGAGGATTCCGGGCCGTAAATCTCGACGATACGGCCGCGCGGGTAACCGCCGATGCCAAGTGCCGCATCCAGCGCCAGCGAGCCGGAGGGGATCACATCCACCTCGACCCTGGCCTGGTCGCCCATGCGCATGATCGTGCCCTTGCCGAACTGGCGCTCGATTTGGGAGAGCGCCGTATCCAGCGCCTTTGCTTTTTCTGATGACATATCGATCCCCTCTATCCAAAAGGCCGCTAGCCGGCCAGTTCAAATTCTTCCAGTACCCGATATTTCGGCCCCTCGGGCAGCAATCGCGACTGGTACAGGCTGAAGTGCGTCGCCTGCCACGCAAAATCCGGTAATGGCGGCATGGCTGCCAGCAATTCCGGTACCACCGCACCGGCAAAACTGCGTGCCCGCGCCAGCGTCACATGCCCCCGGAAGGGCGAGTCCTGTCCGCCATGCTTGCGAACCGTAGCATGGCCGGCCTGCCGGCAACAACGGGCCAGTTTCTTCAGACGCCCGGAGCCGTCGCCATCGTCCACGCCGGCCCAGAAGACGCGCGGCCGACTCATGCGCGGAAACACCCCCATCTCCCGGCCCGTCAGGGCCAGGGGCGCCGTACGATCGGCACACTCGGCCAGTGCCTCGGCCAGGTCGTTGGCCTCATCACCGACCACATCGCCATAGAAGGCCAGGGTCAGGTGCCAGTTGCGCGGCGGCACATCGCGCCATTCTCCGGCATCCAGCTCCACACAGGCCGCCTCCCACCAGGCGTGCAGCTCCTCGCACACCTCTTGGGGCGGATCGATGGCGACAAACAGCCTCATCAGACGCAGACGGGCATCAGCCGTTCGATGAACCGCGAAACTGCTGGGCCAGCAAAAAGAGCTCGGCCGAACTCTTGCGGCTTGCCGCCGGCTTCACCGGCTTGACGCTGGCAAACCAGCCGCCCAGTTCGCGCCGGAACTGATCGAAACCCTCACCCATGAATGTTTTCAATAGCAGATTGCCGCCGCTCTTCAAGTGATTGACGGCAAAATCCAGTGTCATGTCGTTCAGATGCATCATACGCGCCTGATCGACCACCTTGTTGCCGCTCATCTCCGGTGCCATATCGGAGACCACCAGGTCGGCACGTCGCCCCTGCATCACCTGATCGAGCTCGGCCCGGCCTTCGGCCGAATCGAAGTCGCCCTGCAGGATCGTGGCACCGGGAATCGGCGCCAGCGGCAGCAGATCGATGCCGACCACCAGCCCTTCGGATCCGACGCGGGCAGCCAGCTCCACACTCCACGAACCGGGCGCGCAACCCAGGTCGACCACGACCGCATTGCTCTTAAGAATCATCTCGTAGCGATCGAGAATCTCGGTCAGCTTGAAGGCGGCACGCGAACGTTTGCCCTCCTGCTGTGCCTTTTTGACATGCGCATCGTTGGCATGGCGCTGATACCAGGCCGAAGTGCGTCGGGCCATCCTGCTCTTTTTCATGGCCGCAAGCCTAGCCGGCTTGCGCCGGAAGCGCATCCGTGAAGAGCGCTAGTCCTTCAGGCGCCAGCCGCTGCGCCAGAGCAGACAACAGCCGACGAAGCAGAGCACCACGGCCGCCAGCACGATACCGGCCGCCGTGGCCGGATCGGTATCGCCGACGCCGATGAAACCGTGCCGGAAACCGTCGATGATGTAGAAGAAGGGATTGAAATGGTTTACCTGCTGCCAGAACGGCGGCAGCTGCTCCACCGAGTAGAAGACCCCGGAAAGAAAGGTGAGCGGCAGGATGACGAAGTTATTCACCAGCGCCATATCATCGAACTTGCGCGACCACATGCCGCCAACCAGCCCCAGCCCGCCCATGATGGCACTGCCGCAGATGCCATAAAGCAGAATCATCCACACATGCGTCACCGGGATATCGGCAAAGGGCATCAGCACGGCGAGGAACACGATCGCCACCACCACGGCACGGATCACCGCCGCCGCCAGAAAGGCACCGACCACCTCGATGGCCGAGAGCGGCGCCATCAGCAGGTAGATGTGCACGTTCATCACCTTGCTGGTGATCACCGAACTGGAGGTGTTGGCAAAGGCGTTCTGCAGCATCGACATCATCACCAGGCCCGGAATCAGGAAGGTGAAATAGTCGACATCCAGTCCCGGCACATGCCGATCGCCCATGGCATAGCGGAAGACAACCAGATAGAGCAGCGCGGTGAGTGCGGGAGCGACCACCGTCTGCATATTGACGCGCATGAAACGGCGAATCTCGCGCACGAACAGGGTGCGGCAGCCGTAAGGGTTGACCGGCTTCACGCTAGCCTCCCCTCCTGCGTCAGGCGCAGGAAGACATCCTCGAGATCCTCGTTTCGCATCGCCACATCCTGCGGAGCGCCGAAGCGGGCCAGAGCCGCCTCATAGGCCTCGTGGAAACCGAGCCGTTCGCCCTCGCGCGTCAGGGTGAGGCAAAGCCCCTCCTCCTGAATACGCGGATGAAACGCGGCCAGGGCCTGTTCATCCGCAGCCGTCAGGCTGACCGGACGATCGTAGCGCACCCACAAATAGTTGGCCGCCACCTCGCCGAGCAGGGACTTCATCGGCTGCGCTGTCAGCACCTTGCCCCGGTTGATGATAGCCACGTACTCGCACAGCTCCTCCGCCTCTTCCAGGTAATGGGTGGTGAGCAGAATCGTGGTGCCGCGTGCATTCAGCTCCTGCATGAACTCCCACAGGCGACGACGCAGCTCCACATCCACGCCCGCCGTCGGCTCATCGAGAATCACCAGGCGCGGCTTGTGCACCAGAGCCTGTGCCACCAGCAGACGGCGGCGCATGCCGCCGGAGAGCTGGCGGGTCATCTTGTCGGCATGCTCGGCCAGGTCGAGGCGCTCCAGCAACTCATCGATCCAGCGCTCATCCGGCTTCATACCAAACAGCCCGGAGGTGATGCGCAGCAGTTCGCGCGTCTTGAAAAAGGGATCGAACGCCAGCTCCTGCGGCACGACTCCCAGCCGGCGCTTGCACCAGGCACGATCAGCAAACATGTCGTGGCCAAAGAAGGTGGCATGACCATCGGTCGGGCGCACGATATCGGCCAGGATATTGATCAGCGTGCTCTTGCCGGCCCCGTTCGGCCCCAGCAGGGCATAGAAGCTCCCCTCGGGCACCTCCAGCGATACGCCATCCAGGGCCGTGCGCCCGCTGGCGTAGACCTTGCGCAGATTCTCGACGACAAGTGCGCTCATCCCTGCCCCCCGACAAGCAAAAACGGAGCCCGACGGGCTCCGTTGAAAGCGGGAAGCATCTCCCTAGTAACCGGAATGGGCACAGCCGCCGCCCGCTTCAGTGGGGGTGAAGGACTTGCCACAGCCGCAGGTGGAGGCGGCATTGGGATTACGGATCACAAACGATTCGCCCTGTAGCGAGGTCTGGTAATCGATCTCGGCGCCATCCAGCAGTTCGAGACTCATCGGGTCGACCAGCAATTTTACACCCAGTTGCTCAACCACGGCGTCGTTCTCTTTCACCTGATCATCGAAAGTGAAGCCGTACTGGAAACCGGAACAGCCACCACCGGAGACGAAGACACGCAGGTGCAGATTCTCGTTCTGCTCCTGGGCCAGCAGACCTGAAACCTTGTCGGCCGCCGCTTCGGTCAGGGTTAAAGACATAGACATACCTCGCAATCGATCAATAAACCGTATCGGCATTATCCGGTTTTGCCGAAGGCGTGCAACCCCACCCTTGCCAAGGATAATCGCGGCGCGACAATCGCCGCATGCTTCGCCTGCTGATGATCACAACCCTTCTTCTCACCGCCTGCACTCCGGCACCGCAGGAGGTGCAGGAGACCCGCTTCATGATGGGTACCCTGGTCACCTTCACCGTCGCAGGCAGCGACGAAAACCAGGCGAAAACGGCCATTGCCGCGGCCGCCACCGAAATGCAGCGCGTCGCTGCATTGTTCACCATCTACGGCGATCACGACAACGCCGTCAAACGCTTCAACGCCACCCCGGCCGGACAAACAGCCTCCCTGCCGGCCGAGGTCGAATCGCTGCTGAAGATAGCCCGGCAGGTACAACAGCAGAGTGGCGGCGCCTTCGATCCGATGCTGGGCAAGATCGACAGGCTGTGGGGGTTTTCCGACGCAACACCACCGCAGCATCCGCCGGCCAGGGCGGCCATCGCCGCCGCCCTGCCACCGCAAGCATGCCTGAAGAAGACAGAACAGGGCTATATCCGCCTCGATGCCCGTTGCCAGCTCGACTTCGGTGCCATCGCCAAGGGTTACGCCATCGACCGCGGCATTGCGATTTTGCGCCAACACGGCATCGCCAACGCCATCGTCAATGCCGGCGGCGATTTGCGCGCCATCGGCAGCCACAATGATCGTCCCTGGCGCATCGGCATCCGCCATCCGAGGAAAGAGGCGGAGGTGCTCGGCACACTGGAACTCTCCGGCGATGCCAGCATCGTCACCTCCGGCGATTACGAACGCTTCTTCATCGATCACGGCAAGCGCTACCATCACATTCTCGACCCAACCAACGGCTGGCCGGCCGATGCCAGCGAAAGTGTGAGCGTGATGGCCGCCAACGCCACGCTGGCCGATGCCTGGAGCACGGCCATCTTTGTGCGCGGCGTCACTTTGCTGCCCGAGGCAAACTCGCACGATCTGGCCGTCCTGATCGTCGATCGTGACGGTCGGATTCACACCAATGCCGCCATGCAGCGGCGCTTGCAGCACACCAACTAGCCACCTAGGCTCATCCGGCCTAATGTTGGGAACAAGCGATAATCTGCACCGCCAACGATTATCGATGATTGCAGCCCGTCCATGGGCTGCACGCAGACACCGAGGATATCGGCCCCTGCGAGAGGGAGAGGAGAAATCATGGACGTTTCAGAACTGCTTGCCTTTACCGTCAAGAACAACGCCTCGGACCTTCACGTCTCGGCCGGCGAACCGCCGATGATCCGTATTCACGGCGACATGACCCGCATCAAGATGCCGCCGCTGGATGAACGCACCGTACAGGCGATGATCTACGACATCATGAACGATACGCAGCGCAAGATGTTCGAGGAGCATCTGGAGCTCGACTTCTCCTTCGCCCTTGGCGATATCGCCCGCTTCCGTGTCAACGTCTTCAAACAGAACCGCGGCATCAGTGCCGTGTTCCGTGTGATTCCGACCGAGGTTTTCACACTGGAGCAGCTCAAATGCCCGGATGTCTTCAAGGAGATCGCCCTCACGCCGCGCGGCATCTGCCTGGTCACCGGCCCGACCGGTTCGGGTAAATCGACGACCCTGGCCGCCATGGTCGACTACATCAACGATCACGAAAAGGGCCACATCCTGACCATCGAGGACCCGATCGAGTTCGTGCACAAATCGAAAAGCTCGCTGGTTTCCCAACGTGAGCTTGGCCCCCATACCCACTCCTTTGCCAACGCCCTGAAGAGTGCCCTGCGTGAGGATCCGGATGTGATTCTGGTGGGTGAGATGCGCGATCTTGAAACCATCAGCCTGGCCCTGACCGCGGCCGAGACCGGCCATATGGTGTTCGGCACCCTGCATACCTCTTCCGCCCCGAAGACCATCGACCGTATCATCGATGTCTTCCCGGCCGCCGAGAAGGATATGGTGCGTGCCATGCTCTCCGAATCATTGCGTGCCGTGATCTCCCAGACGCTGCTGAAGACCGCCGATGGCAATGGTCGCGTTGCGGCACACGAGATCATGCTCGGTACGCCGGCGATCAAGAACCTGATCCGCGAAAACAAGATTCCCCAGATGGTATCGGTCATGCAGACCTCGCAGCGCGACGGCATGCAGACGCTGGACATGAACCTGCAGAACCTGGTCAAGGCTCGCCAGATCACCCAGCAGGCCGCACTTGAGAAGGCACAGAACAAGAAACTGTTCGGTGGCACCATCTAATTCCCTTTTGGAGCTTTCATGAGCAGCAACGAACCCCAGAAAATGTCGATCAAGCAACTGCTGATGATCATGGTCAAGCAGGAGGCTTCGGATGTCTACATCACGGCCGGCCTGCCGCCCGCCTACCGCATCAACGGCGTGGTCATTCCGCTCAAGCAGCCGCCGCTGAACAGCGTACAGACCGAGCAGCTGGCCAACTCGACGATGAGCGAGAAGCAGCGCGCCGCCTTCGCTTCGGACATGGAGATGAACCTGGCCCTGGCCTACGAGGGCATGGGGCGCTTCCGCGTCAACATCTTCCGCCAGCGCGGCTCGGTCGGCATGGTGATCCGAAAGATCACCACCCAGGTACCGACACTGGATGAGCTGGGCCTGCCGGAAGTGTTCAAGGAGATCGTCATGACCAAGCGTGGCCTGGTGGTCATGGTCGGTGCCACCGGCTCCGGTAAATCAACCTCGCTGGCAGCGATGATCGACCACCGCAACAAAAACCAGGCCGGTCACATCATCACCATCGAGGATCCGGTCGAGTTTGTGCACCAGCATCAGAAGTGCGTCATCACCCAGCGCGAGGTCGGCACCGATACGGTCGACTTTAAATCGGCCCTGAAAAACACCCTGCGCCAGGCCCCGGATGTCATCCTTGTGGGCGAGATTCGCGACCGTGAAACGATGGAGCACGCGCTGGAGTTCGCCGAAACCGGCCATCTCTGTATGGCCACCCTGCATGCCAACAACGCCAACCAGGCCCTGGAACGTATCCTCAACTTCTTCCCGGAGGAGGTGCATCCGCAGGTGCGCCTGAACCTGGCCATGAACCTGAAGGCGCTGCTCTCCCAGCGTCTGGTCAAGACCATCGACGGCGGTCGAGCAGCTGCCATCGAGATTCTGGTCAACACACCGCGCATCTCCGATTTGATCGACAAGTGGTCGATCGGCGAGATCAAGGAGGCGATGGCCGACGGCAAGAACTACGGCATGCAGACCTTCGACCAGCATCTGCTGCGACTATGGAGAGATGGCATCATCACCGAAGAGGAGGCGATGGTCCATGCCGATGCGGTCAACGACCTGCGCCTGCGCATCAAGATGGCCAAACTGGAAGGCGATGGCGAATCCGGCAGCGATGTCGATGTCCTGACCCGCGGTGGTGGCGGCGGTGATTCGGAGCTGAAAATCTGATGGCGGACTGGCACCTGATCGACGACCTGCTGCTCGCCTCGCACAAACACAAGGCTTCGGATCTGATGGTCCGCACCGACGATCGTGTACGCATGCGTATCAACGGCGCCGTGGTCACCCTGTCGCCGGAGAAGATCCCGCCCCCGACCCGTGATCAGGTCAAGGAGATGATCGCCCATGTCATGCGCCAGCTTCCCGAGCAGTGCGATGTCGAGACGATCCAGAGCAAGGACTTTCACTACTCGCTGGAGAATGTGGCCCATTTCCGTGTGCACGTGATGCGCACCCAGGGCAACTTCGGTATCGTGGCCCGTATCATTCCCAAGAATATCCCGGGCTTCGACGACCTGCGTCTGCCGCCGGTGATCCGCGACGTCTGCCGCTACCGCAACGGCCTTATCCTGATGGCCGGTGCCACCGGTTCCGGTAAAAGCACGACGATGGCCGCCATGCTCAACCACATCATCGAGCACCGGCCGGTGCATGTCGTCACCATCGAGGATCCGGTCGAGTTCAGCTACGGCATCACCAACAAGGGTACCGTCTGTCAGCGTCAGCTTGGTATCGATGTAGCCGATTATGCCCAGGGGCTGAACGATGCCCTGCGCGAGGCCCCCGATATCATCGTCGCCGGTGAGGCGCGCGATCGCGAGGTGATTCAGCTTGCCCTGCAGGCCTCGGAGACCGGCCACCTGGTGATGGCCACCGTGCATGCCACCACGGCCATCGGCACGATGCAGCGCATCATGTCCGCCTTCAATCTGGATGAGCAGGAAGCTATTCGCGAACGCCTGTCGGAGAACCTGCGTACCGTGATCGTGCAGAAGCTGTTGCCACTGAAAGACGGCAAGGGGCGTACCGCCGCCGTCGAAGTCATGATCCGCAACTCGGTGGTCAAACACTTCATTCTCGATCCGGATCGCTGGCGCGAGATTCCGAAAGCGATGGAGGAGGGGCATACGATGTACGGCAGCCAGACCTTCGATCAGCATCTGCAGCAACTGGTCGAGTCGGACACGGTCGACTACGACGAAGCCCTGGCCAATGCCAGCTATCCCGAAGACTTCGCCATGCGTCTGGGACGCGACTAGGCCCTCATCAGGCCTTCACGAACCCCGCCGCCAGGTGCGGTAACAGGCTCGCTTTCAGTGCTTCCAGCGCCTCCGCTGTGTAGGGGGAAGCGTCCTTGTAGCCCCAGACAGGGGCCGGCCAGGCCGGATCGCTGCGATAGCGGACGATATGGTGGATATGCAGCTGCGGCACCATATTGCCCAGCGCCGCCACGTTGAGCTTGTCGGCATTAAAATGCTCCGCAATACAGGCGGAAAGATGGCTCGACTCGACCAGCAGTTGCGTCTGATCCGCGACCGGCAACTGGTATATTTCCCGTGCATCGACACGCTGCGGCACAAGGATGAACCAGGGGTAGCTGGCATCGTTCATCAGCAGCAGGCGACAAAGCGGGAAACGCCCCAACGCGATGGTATCCGCCGCCAGGCGTTCGTGCAGTTGGAATCCTGTTGACGTATTCATGCCTGCCCTCCACTCCCATCGATCTTTAGTGCCCTGAGCAAGCCGGCCGCCTTGTGGCCCGTCTCGGCCAGCTCATGGGCCGGATTCGAGTCGGCCACGATACCGGCCCCGGCAGCCCACGAAAGCTGCCCCTGCTGCCACCAGAAGCTGCGGATCAGGATGTTCATGTCGACACTGCCATCCCAGCCAATATAACCGATCGTGCCCGTATAAGGCCCCCGTGCCTGCGGCTCGAGCTCGTGAATAATCTCCATGCAGCGCACCTTGGGACAGCCGGTGATGGTTCCACCCGGAAACATGGCCCGGAACAGGTCGACCGCATCCATGCCCTTTGCCAGCCGCCCCTGCACATTGGAGACGATATGCTGCACCGTGGCATAACGCTCGATCACCATGCGCTCGGTCACCGCGACCGTACCCGGTACACAGACGCGTCCGAGATCGTTGCGCTCCAGATCGACCAGCATGATATGCTCGGCCCGCTCCTTCTCCGAAATGAGCAGCTCCGCTCCCAGCCGCGCATCATCCTCCCCTTCTCCACGCCGGCGTGTGCCGGCAATCGGGCGCGTATCGGCCATGCCATGCGCATCAAGACGACAGAGACGCTCGGGAGAGGCGGAGAGAATATAGAATGGCCCGTGAGCGCACTGCATGCGCATAAAGGCCGAAAAAGGAGCAGGATTCACAGAGCGCAATGAGGCATAGAGGGATGGCAGTGCTGCCTCGTCCAGCTGCGTCTGCCAGAAACGGGCAATGTTGACCTGAAAAACGTCTCCGGCGCGGATGTAATCACGCACCCGCTCCACGGCACGACAATAGGCCTCGCTGCTGCTGGCTGTCGCCGGGGGCACATGCGGTGACATCGTATCGACACATTCGGCAGGCCTTTCGATCAATGCCTCCAGCTCATCGAGCTGGGCCTCACCGCGGCTTGCGACAAGGTAGATGCAACCGGCTTCACGGTCGAAACATAAGCTCCACTCGGGGTAGTGCAGATAAAGCTGGCAGCCGGGCAGCGGCGTTTTGGGCCTCGGCAGGCGCTCAATCCAGCCGCCCGCCTCGTAGGCGGCATACACCAGACAGCGAATGCCGGGCAGGGCATCGGGAATGGAACCCGACACCCCCTCTTTCCATG
Source organism: uncultured Zetaproteobacteria bacterium (assembly GCA_964503475.1). Taxonomy (GTDB): domain Bacteria; phylum Pseudomonadota; class Zetaproteobacteria; order Mariprofundales; family Mariprofundaceae; genus CAZCZU01. Next base: position 36,197 of record CAZCZU010000015.1, on the reverse strand, counting down.
CCTTAAAAACGTGATCGGGGGATTCGCTGCCGTCATAGGCATGCGAGTGCCCGCTGGCCGAAACCAGAAACTGGCGTCCGCCACCGGCCGGATCTTCAAGGAGGGCAGCAAAGCGCTCCGGATAAGCGTGAAACACGGCATGTGCATCGTGCACATGCCGTGGCCACTCAATCGCTCTGCTGTAGATACGAATTGTCGGGTTAGTTGAACTTGCGGACAAGCACCGAGGCATTGGTGCCGCCAAAACCGAAGGAGTTGGAGATTGCCACCTTCACATCGGCTTCACGGGCCGTATGCGGCACGTAGTCGAGATCGCATTCCGGATCCTGGTCATCCAGGTTGATCGTCGGCGGTACGATGCCATGGTGAACCGACAACACGGCGAAGGCCGCTTCGATACCACCGGCCGCACCCAGAAGGTGCCCGGTCATCGACTTGCTGGAAGAGACCATCAGTTTCCCGGCATGATCACCGAACACTGCCTTGATACCCTGCGTCTCGGCCACATCGCCTGCCGGCGTGGAAGTGCCGTGGGCATTGATGTAATCGACCTCTTCCGGATTGATGCCGGCCGAGTCGAGTGCCGCCTTCATACAACGGGCACCACCCTCGCCACCTGGCGACGGAGCTGTCATATGATAGGCATCGCCCGACATGCCGTAGCCAACCACTTCGGCAAGAATCGTGGCGCCGCGCGCCTTGGCCGACTCCAGAGATTCCAGCAGCAGCACACCTGCGCCCTCGCCCATCACGAAGCCATCACGACCGACATCCCACGGACGGGATGCACGCTCCGGCTCATCATTGCGGGTGGAGAGTGCACGCGAAGCACAGAAACCACCGATACCGAGCTCGCAGATGCAGGACTCGGAACCGCCGGCCAGCATGGCATCGGCATCGCCACGAGCAATGATCTCAAAGGCATCGCCCACCGCATGCGTGCCGGTGGCACAGGCGGTAACCGTGGCTGTATTCGGACCCTTGGCACCGGTATTCATCGATACCCAGCCCGAAATCATGTTGATGATGGTCTGGGGAATGAAGAACGGCGAAATCTTGCGGGCGCCTCCGGCCTCGTAGGCACGCATGGTCTTCTCGATCGAAGGCAGGCCGCCGATACCCGATCCGATGGCCACACCGACACGCTCGGCATTGGCCTCGGTGATCTCCAGCCCGGACTGCTCCAGCGCCATGCTGGCGGCAGCAATACCGTACTGGATGAAGGTGTCCATCTTGCGGGCATCTTTCTTGTTAACGAATGCGTCGACCTCGAAATCCGGAACTTCTCCGGCAATGGTCGTCGCCATGCCGGTCGCCTCGGCATCGAAACGCGTGATGCGCCGAATACCCGATTTGCCAGCTACAAGATTATTCCAGGTCTGATCGGTTCCGGTACCGAGCGGCGTAATCAGCCCGATACCGGTAACCACAACGCGATTGGTCACTAATTACTCCGCCTTGGCTGCGATATAGTCGATGGCGTTCTGTACGGTCTGGATCTTCTCGGCCTCGTCGTCCGGAATCTCGATACCAAACTCTTCCTCAAAGGCCATAACCAGCTCAACGGTGTCAAGCGAGTCAGCGCCCAGATCGTCGACGAAGGAAGAATCAGAGCTGATCTCGCTCTCATCCACATTCAGCTGATCAGCAACAATCTTGATGACCTTTGCTTCGATTTCTGCAGACATATCATGTCCTCCCAAAGAAAATTAGGTGCGGCTTACTATCACAGGGTCGAGAGCCACACAAGCCCGAATCCCTCTCTTTCCCTGCCCGCAATATAGCGAACATTGAAACTGTTTCCATCGCATTTTTCATGCGAGCTTACATATACATGCCACCGTTCACGTGCAGAACCTGCCCGGTGATGTAGGAACCACCGTCACCGGCAAGGAAAAGCACGGCTGCCGCAATATCGGCAGGCGCCCCCAGTCGGCCCAGCGGAATCTGGCTGGTCAGCCCATCCTTGGCATCGTCACCGAGCGCATCGGTCATGTCCGTGGCGATAAAGCCCGGGGCAATAGCATTGACCGTAATATTGCGTGAACCGATCTCACGGGCCAGCGAACGGGTCATGGCATCGATACCACCCTTGCTTGCACAGTAGTTGAGCTGGCCGGGATTGCCCATCGAGGCGACTACCGACGAAATATTGATGATACGACCGCCCTTGGCGCGCATCATCGGCTTCAGGGCAGCCTGAGATGCGTAGAAGACGGATGAGAGATTGGTGTCGATCACGGCCTGCCAATCCTCGCCCTTCATGCGCATGGCCAGGTTGTCGCGAGTGATACCCGCATTGTTGACCAGCACATCCAGGCGACCAAGCTCCTTGGCCACTTCCTGAACAAAAGCCTGCACAGCCGCACCATCGGCCACATTGACCACACGCCCCATCACATGGGTACCATGCCCTTTCAGCTTGTCGGCTGCGGCATTCACCGTCTCTTCGCGGGTACCGCAGATCGCCAGATCATAGCCTGCCTTGGCCAGCTCCTCGGCTACAGTAAAACCGATACCACGGCTGGCGCCGGTAACAATCGCTACCTTGTTATCGCTCATGACTCCCCTCCAGTTTCCTGCATGCTCTTATCGATCAATTCCGAAGTAAAGGCCGCATGGACGCCCATCTCCTTCTCGATTCGACGCACCAGACCAGCCAGAACCTTGCCCGGACCCATCTCAACAGCAGCACCGATTCCGGCCGCCTTCATCTTCTGAATGGTCTCCGTCCAGCGCACCGGCGACACCAGCTGCTGCACCAGGGCATCACGAATGGCATCGACATCGGAGAGTGGTGCTGCCTGAGCATTGCTCCACACCGGACGATCCGGCGCCTGCAGCGTCAGCCTGGCAAGCTCTGCTTGCATGGCATCGGCAGCCGGCTGCATCAGCGGTGTATGCGACGGCGCACTGACCGCCAGCGGCAGGGCGCGCTTGGCACCTGCCCCCTTGGCTGCTTCCATGGCGCGCTCAACGGCAGCGGCATGACCTGCAATGACCAGCTGGCCCGGACAGTTGAAGTTAGCCGCCCACGCCTTGCTCTCTTCATCACTTGATTCGGCACAGATTTCGACCACCTTGTCGTCATCCAGCCCGATAATGGCCGCCATACGGCCCACTCCTTCCGGCACAGCCTCGGACATGGCGCGACCACGGAATGCGACCAGGCGCACAGCATCGGCAAAATCGATCACACCGGCGCCCACCAGGGCCGAATACTCGCCCAGGCTATGGCCAGCCAATTGAGAAGCCTCGGCGCCGCCACGGGCACGCCAGAGGCGCAGCAGGGCCGTGGAGGCTGCCAGAAGGGCCGGCTGGGTATACTCGGTGATGTCGAGCTTGCCCTCGCCATCCTCCAGCACCAGCGCCTTGAGATCATAGCCCAGGGCATCGGAAGCCTCGGCGAAGGTGTCCGCAACCACCGCTTCATCACCGATCAGCTCAGCCAGCATGCCCTTCGACTGCGAGCCCTGCCCCGGAAATAGAAATGCCAGTTTCTGATTCAAAACAAATCCCCCGCTGTTATGAAAATGCGGCCATCAACGGCCATCGAATCGAAAAATTAAGACTTGGACCAGCGCACCAGATTGGCGCCCCAGGCGAAACCGCCGGCAAAGGCCTCCAGCAGCAGCAACTGCCCAGATTTCAGCTTACCATCACGATAGAGTTCATTCAGGGCCAGCGGCACACTGGCAGCCGAGGTGTTGCCGTGGCGTTCAACCGTCACCGCCACCTGCTCCATACTCATACGCAGCTTCTTGGCCGTGGCACTGATGATGCGAATGTTGGCCTGATGTGGTACCAGCCAGTCGATGTCGCTTTGCGCCACCTCATATTTGGCCAGAATCTCTTTCACCACCTCGCCCAGCTTGGTGACGGCAACACGGAACACCTCGTTGCCCTTCATCTCGATCGCCGCCACACCGGAGGCATCGATTCGCAGGTCGGAAGGATCAATATCGGGACTGGAACCCGGATGCGGATGCTCGGCCATCAGCAGATGGCGGTAGGCGCCATCGCAGTGCAGCACCGAACCGACAATGCCGCCCTCCTCTTCACGCCCCTCCAGCACCACGGCACCGGCGCCATCACCGAACAGCACGCAGGTGGTGCGATCCTGCCAGTCGAGGATACGACTCATCGACTCGGCGCCAATCAGCAGTACACGTTTGAACATGCCAGAGCGAATCATGCCGTCCATCTGGGCCAGACCGTAGACGAAGCCGGAGCAGACCGCCTGGATATCCCAGGCCGGGAATCCGGATCCACCCAGCTTGTACTGCACGATACTGGCGGTAGAGGGAAAGATCAGGTCGGGCGTGGTGGTTGCCACCACCAGGGCATCGATATCATCGATGGTGATGCCCGCATCCTCCAGCGCCTGGCGGGCTGCCGCCACAGCCAGATCGGAGGTGCGCTTATCCTTGCCGATAATATGGCGCTGGCCAATACCGGTCCGCTCGCGAATCCAGCTGTCGGACGTATCGACCCAGCTCGCCAGTTCGTCGTTGGTCAGCACCCGTTCGGGCAGGTAACCGCCGATACCGGCGATATGGGTTGTTACGGTCATCAGCCTTCCACCAGAGAATTCATGGTTTCAACAATATTGCCGATCAGGCCGGCCTCCGCCTCCTTGCGCGCCACTTCAATGGCGCAGGCATAGGCATAGGCATCGGCGGAGCCATGGCTCTTGACCACAATGCCGTTCAGCCCCAGGAACGGCGCACCGTTGTGCTCGCTGGGATTGAGGGCATCGCGCACCCGGCGCAGGGCGCTACGCGACAGCATGGCTCCCGCCTTGGCCATCATGGTCGAGGTCAGCTCTTTTTTCAGGTGATGCAGGATCAGCCGGGCCGTGCCTTCCATGCTTTTCAGGGCAACGTTGCCGACAAAGCCGTCGCAAACGACCACATCGACGGAGCCGCTGAAAATGTCGGTGCCTTCGACGTTGCCGATAAAGTTGAGATTGGACTCTTTCAGCTTCGTAGCGGCCATCTTGATGACATCGGTGCCCTTAATCTCTTCCGCACCGATATTGAGCAGGCCGATACGCGGCGATTCGACACCCTCGGTCGCCTGCAGGTAGCAGGCACCCATGACAGCAAACTGCAGCAGATGATCGGAGGTCGAGTCGACATTGGCGCCGACATCGAGAAACATCGTGGCCCCGTCCATACTGGGAATCATCGACGCGATGGCCGGACGATCAATTCCCGGCACCGTTTTCAGGATCAGCTTGGAGACCGCCATCAATGCACCGGTATTGCCGGCACTGACCAGGGCATCCCACTCACCATCGCGCACGGCACGCGCCCCCACATGCATGGAGGAGTTCTTCTTGCGGCGCAGGGCAAGACCCGGCGCCTCGCACATGTCGATGATGTCGCTTGCCGGCAGGATTTCGACCTGCCCGGCGATACCGGCCTGTTCCATGGCCGGGGTCAGCACTTCAGGCTGGCCCACAATGCCGAAAACGACCGAATCACCCAGACGGGTAAGTTCGCTCTTCAGGGCATCGATCACAATGTGCGGCGCATCATCGCCCCCGTGCCCATCCACCAGAATGCGCACGGGACGACGACTCAACGTATCGGAGGACATCAGGCCTCGTCTTTCGCAACCACCTCGCGGCCCTTGTAGTGACCACAATGCGGGCAGGCGTAATGCGGGCGGGTCATTTCACCACACTCCGGGCACTCGCTCATACCGGCAACGGCAACGCGATCATGCGCACGGCGCATATTGCGCTTGGACTTGCTGGTTTTCCTCTTTGGAACTGCCATTTTTCGTACTCCTTCCATCTTGACGCCCGTCGGACGCCAAACGGCATGTCCCGTTCACGGGTACACGCCGAAATATCACCTCAGCCGTCAAGCTTCAGATTTTTCAATGCCGCGAAGGGATGATCTTCATCCTGCCCGCTGCAGCGGCATTCGCCTTCGTTCAGGTTCGCCCCGCAACGCGGACACAATCCCTTGCATGCCTCGCTGCAGACAACCACCGGCCTCCATGCGAGCCAGACATCTTCACGCAGCACATCCACCAGATCAATCAACCCGGGCGGTTCGAGGATCTCGATATCGCTATCGCTCTCCTCTTCACTCTCTACATGATGAGCCGTACCCACCTGATAATCGCGCCGGCTTTCGCCCTGCAACGGCAACTCGAACTCCGCCGTACAGCGAGCACAATGCCGCTGAATAGACGATGACCAGTTGCCCGACAGGGTATAGAGATCGCCGCTACGGACAACCTGCGCCTGCCAATGCACATCGGATCGTAACCCCTTCACCGGGTCGACCGAACCGACGCTCGCATCTTCCATTACCGCCGGCGGAACATTCCATTCCCACTGCCTTCCATGGACCGGAAGCTCCAGAAGCTTAAGGGACATCTGCTTCGGGTGCATTCACGCCTCCATACCGACACTGCCGGCAAATGAAGGCGGCATTATGGATATTGGTCCATACTGGTCAAGTTCCATGCTTCGGATAGACTCAGTGACACTTTTGACATCGATCGCAGCAAAGGCTTAGATAAAAGAGAATCGGAAAAGAATTGGGGATTCGATTTGACGCAAGGAACCGATCAGGAAGCTGCCCGAAAACTACTGGAGACCGTCTCCCTGGAACTGGACACGGATCTTCGTCTGCATCCCCAGAAGCTGGAGCTCGGCCGGGCCGAGCTGCTGACCGATGCCCTGACCCTGCCGTTTGCCGACATCGAAGCCCGCCTGACCCAGTACCTCTCCGATGCCTCCGGCGTCGAAAAGATGATGCTGCAAAAAACCATGAAAGCCTACCTTGCCAAGCTGAATGCAAATCCACTGATTCCGCTCAACTTCAGACTCAAGGTACTCAGCACGTTCGAGCGCGACCTGGAGCTGTTCGACGCCGAAATGACGGCCGCGGTACTCAACGCCCATAAAATCGGGGTCGAACTGGTCCAGAAAGCGGCGCGCAGCGAATCCGGTTACTATCGCATTCTGGTCGACATGGTTTCCAATGCCCTGGAACTGGCGGTCAAAATGCTGCGCCTTGGCCTTGAGAAGTATCAGGCACCGGCCGTGATCACCACGCGACAATCCTTCGACCTGATGCGCCTGGGCCTGGTGGTACTGCCCGCCCTGCCGCCCGAAGCGACCGAAGAGCGGACTCGCCTGCAGAAGATAGTCTGCAATCACGAAATGCTGCGCATGCTCGACTTCTTCGGCAAATCAACAGCCGAACAAAAGATAGTCTGGAACGAGCTGCAGCACCATGTCGGCTCGCTGGAAGCCCATCTGGTCCGCAAAGGAAACGGTCTGCCCAAACTGGAGGGGCACACCTTCCTCGTCAGCAGCATCGTCAAGCCGAACAGCCCCGGCAACGTACTGACCACACTGCCGCCGGCATTCCAGTTCGACGCCATTGTTATCGGCGTCGATTACTTCATTGATCGTCTTGTCACCGCCGTCAACCGGGTCGAAACCGTGCTTCACGACCCCAGGCTGCAGAAGAAGGACCTGTTCACCGAAGAGAGCCTGCATACTACCATTGTCGGCGGTAATGCCATCCTGCAGGCCCTGCGCAACCAGCAACGAAGCAGCGAGCGCCAGGACTATTCCGGCACACGCGTCATCATCGAATGGCGCGCCGCCAAGGCCTTCACCGAAGCACATACCCTTGTCGCACTGGATGATTACGAATTTGCCCCATCCGAGCGAATCAATCCGGCCGCTTGGTCGATCGTCAACATCAGCTCCAATGGCGTCGGGCTGGAGCGTATCAGCGACGCCCCGATCGAAGTGGGCGTGGGTGCGATCATCGGTCTCAGCTGGATACCACACCGCGGCGAACCGGTGCTGGGCGAGATCAAGTGGGTCAAACAGCCCAAGCCGGGCGAACAGCGCCTGGGCATCGAGTTTGTCAAAAAGAAATATGCCCTCTACAAGGGCGTACTGCTTGGTGGTGCCACCGAAGAGATGGGCAGCAACCGCAGCTGGCCGGTACTCGTACGGGCCGGCAAACCCCATCATCAGGCCATTTTCCCGGACAACCGCATTTTCCGCAACATGGTCTTCCTGCTCTCCGGCAACAGCAAAAGCGCCCATTTCAAGGTCGCGGAGATCATCCGCAGCGGGCCCAATTATGCCCTCTGCCGCATCGATCCCGTTGCCGAACTGACGGAGAGCGGCAAACGCACATTGAAATTCGATGTCTGAAACGCCCCCTCACAGCGGCAGGTTCCGCGCCTAAGCCCGGGTCTCCCGGAACAGGGTCTGCCGATAGAAACGCAGCTCCTCGACCGACTCACGGATATCCGCCAGCGCCAGGTGCTCGCCCTTTTGCCGGGGCGTCATACCCGCACATCACGATTGTAGAGGGCAACGCACTGCTCATGCCCTACACAGCAAGAAACGCGCCAGTGGACGCCGAAACCACAACGACTGCCGGACTATCATCGAATGGCGCGCCTTCAAGGCCTTTACCGATGCCCATACCCTGATGGCACTGACAACTACGAACATGCCCCCTCCGAACAAATCAATCCGGATACCTACTCGGCCTCCAACCTCAGCGATACCGGTGTCGGCCTTAAATGAATGGGAGATGCGCCAATCGAACAGGGAATCAACGCTATCCTTGGCCTGAGCTGGGTTCCCCATCGGATAGAGCTGACAATCGGCGAAACCAGGTGCGCAACTGGCCTGTACTCGTCAAGGCGGCTTGGCCGGATCATAGGGTGCTCTTTCCCGACAGCCATATTTTCAGACAGATGGTATTTCTGCTGGCCAGCGAACAAAAAGCACACGTCAAGATCATGGATGTTTTACGAAGCGGGCTCAATTTCAGCTACTGCTGATCGCATCCGTAGACGAACTGGACAACGACCGCCAAAAGCCAAGGGTAGAAAGAAGTATCAAGCCCGCCATAGCAAGGAGAACGAAGCAGGCCACACCGCCGCCTCTTCTGCAAGCCTTTAGCATCACTGCGATCTTGCTATATACTTCGTCACAAAGTCATCGTATCAGGAGCGCGACATCGACCAGAAATCAGCACGGGAATTACTCGAGAGTATTTCGCTTGAACTCGAGACAGACCTCCGCCTGCACCCCCAAAAGCTCGACCTTGGCAAGAGTGAACTACTCAGCGATGCGCTCATCCTTCGCTTCACCGATATCGAGACACACCTGAATCGTTACATCGCTTCAGAACGACGCCCGGAAGAACGGCGCATGCTACAGCACGACATGAAAGCCTACCTGGGCAGGCTAAACGCCAATCCATATATTCCGCTGAGTTACCGCTTGAAGGTTCTCAATAGCTTCGAACGCGACCTGGATCTGTTTGATGCCGAAATGATGGCTACCATTCTCAATGCTCATAAAATCGGCGTTCAACTGGTTCAGGAAGCGGCCCGCGACCAGCGATCCTACTATCCGGTGCTGGTCGACATGGTTTCCAATGCACTGCAGCTTTCCACCCGTGTACTGCTTATCGAGCTTGAATACTACCGAACACCTGCGGCTATTGCCATTCGTCAAAGCTACGATTTGATGAGGCTCGGCCTCACCGTACTGCCACTTCTCACTCCCGATGCAGAAGAGTCGAAGTCGAACCTGCAACGCACCATCGCCACCCACGAGTTATTGCGAGTGGTTGATTTCTTCAACAAATCTGCCCCCGCACAACAGACAACTTGGAGAGTTCTGCAGCGGTATACCGGCCTTCCGAAGGCGCATTTTGTTCGTCGTGGTGAAAACCCGGACCTTCATGGGGAGCATTTCCTGATGACAAACATGAACCGGCCGAACGTGGCCGGGACACTCGTTCCAGCTCTTCCCAACCCGCGCCTTTACGACTGCATCATTATTCAGCTTGATGCCCTGATGGAAAAGTTGAGTGCCGACTTACGACAGGCCGAGGCACTACGGCAGGACCCGGAACGCCAAAAACGGGATCTGATGACCGAAAAATCCTTGCATGACATGCTTGTGGGAGGCAAATCACTCGTGAATGCCTTGCGCCATCGCGAGCGCCACAGCAACCGCCGAACATCCAGGGGCATCACGGTTGATATCGAACAAAACCTTGTCCACGCGTTTCGCGAAGCCCATGCATCCATTGGACTCGACAGCTATCAATTCGCCGGTAGGGCCGGCGATGAAAAGAGTGATAGCTGGTCGGTAATCAATCTCAACGCCGGTGGAATCGGAGTGGAGAGAATCAGCGAAGAGGAGCCCAAACTGGCCGTCGGCACCCTGGTCGGATTAACCTGGAGCCCTCACAATGGTGAGCCGCGGCTTGGAGAGATTAAATGGATAAAAATTCCACGTCATGGCGAGCAACGCATGGGGATTCAGTTCCTGAAGCCGGGCTACTCCCTGCATAAAGCCTGGCTCATCGGCACGAAAAACACGTCCAACCATCCCCTGCACCAAACATCCCTGCTGCTGAAGTCGGATCGTAAACGCCTGATCGCCATCCTACCGAGCGAACGCATTCTTCCCCGCATGGTCTTCCGGATACAAATCCGCAATGAAGAGGCTTATTTTATAGTGGAACGCATCATCCGTACCGGAGCCAACTACAGCATCTGCCGTCTGAGAAAAGCATCCCGGGAAGATGCATCGCCGCAGCTCTCTCTCGCTTAAGCAAGTGTCGACCAATCCGGTCATTTTAATGCAGACTTTAATGACGGGATGCCAATCCATCGGCTGCATTTCCCGTCACTTCAAGGCCTTCGCAAACAGCTCTTCAACTGCCGGGCAAACAATCCCGGAAAAGTTGCTGACGGTAATATAAAAGCTCCTCGATCGACTCGCGGATATCCGCCAGCGCCAGGTGCTCGCCCTTTTTGGCCGGGGGCGTGATGCCCGGATACCAGCGCCGGGCCAGCTCCTTGACGGTGCTTACATCGATATTGCGGTAGTGCAGCCATGCCTCCAGCTGCGGCATATAGCGCACCAGGAAGCGACGATCCTGATGAATAGAGTTGCCGCACAGGGGCGAGGCGCGTTCCGGCACATGACGGCGTATGAAGTCGAGCGTCCGTTGCTCCGCCTCCTGCAGCGAAGTGGATGAACGCCGGACCCGCTCACTGAGGCCGGAAGCGGCATGGTGCTCGCGGCACCAGGCATTCATCCCTTCCAGCACCGCCTCCGGCTGATGCACGACCAGGTTCGGGCCTTCGGCAATTATATCCAGGTTGGCATCGGTAATGATGGTGGCGATTTCCAGAATGGTGTCCTGTTCCGGATCGAGTCCGGTCATCTCCAGGTCCATCCAGACCAGAAAATCGGCGCTGACTTGCGTCATGATTGATCTCCTCCTGCCACGCACATGCCCAATTGTTGCGCCAGCGGCACGATACCGGTCGGAGCATCGACAAAACGGACCTGCTGCCGGCTCCAGGCCCGGCGCACCGGGTAGTTCCTGCGAAAACGAACAAACTCACCGGCCGGATCGGCCATCATCAGCCAGGAGACAAACGCCGCATGGTCGTTCACCAACGGATACATGCTCATGGCCGCCGCATAAAGCCCCTGCCATATATCGTGATTACAGTTCACCGCATGCACAAGCTGACAGGCCGGCAGATCATCGGTTGCCGCCCACGCAGGCTCGATCCTGAGGAAACGGCACAAGGCCCGGTACACGGCCTCGGTATTGGCCGCCTTGCCGTCCAGGGAGTGGCCGGCGATATGCGGCGTAGCCACCACCAGCTGCGGATGCGAAAGCAGGCGTGCCGATACGGCGGGTTCCCCCTCCCAGCAATCGAGAGCGGCGAAGCGGCTATCATCGCCGTCCAGCCAGTCGGCCAGCGCGCGGTTGTCGACGCAGGCGCCACGGGCGGCATTGATTATCCCGCGTCCGTGAAAACGGGCCAGGCGCTCCCGGTCGAGCAGATGCAGCGTTGCATCTTCACCCTGCCGGATCAGCGGTGTATGCAGCGTCAGCAGATCCGCCTCGTGCAACAGGGTGTCCAGGTCGACAAAACCGGCCGCCCCCTCCTGCCGTGCCCGCGGCGGATCGTTGACCAGCACCCGCATGCCGAGTGCCTCGGCCAGGCGCACCACCTCGCGACCGATGCGGCCGGCACCGATCACGCCAAGCGTCGTTCCGGGCAGGGGCAGCAGCCCCTGATGATGCAGATGCAGAAAAAGTGCCACCATGTACTCCAGCACCGAGCCGGTGGAGCTTCCGGCCGCCGAAGCGAATGCGATCCCCTGCCGGCTCAGCCAGCCCTTGTCGACATGGTCGTCCCCGATCGTTGCCGTCGCGACAAACCGCACCCTGGATCCGGCCAGCAAGGCGGCATCGACCCGGGTGGATGAGCGCACCAGCAGGATATCGGCATCACGCACAGCGGCGGCATCCAGGGCGCTGGCTGGAAGGATACGCAGGTTGACATCATGGCCATACAGGGCCCGGAACGCATGCTCCGCGCCCCAGACGTGGCCATCGGCAACAATGTTAAGCGTCGCCTTCCCCATGCTCCGCCACATGAATGCGCACAATGCGATCGATCAGTTCCGTGCTGGAGTAGCCCTCCAGAAACTGGACCACCACCACCTCGCCGCCATGCTCGCGCACTTCGCGGGCACCAACGATGGCGTCCGGTTCGTAATCACCACCCTTGACCAGCACATCCGGCAACAGGGTCGCAATCAGTTGCTGTGGGGTATCATCGCCAAACGGCACCACGAGATCGACGGAACGCAGGGCCGACAACATGGCGGCACGATCCTGCAGGCCATTGATCGGGCGCCGGGCCCCTTTCAGGCGCCGGATCGAATCGTCATTGTTCAGGCCGACAATCAGTACATCGCCCAGGCTGCGCGCATCGTCGAGATAGGCGGCATGGCCGGGATGCAGCAGATCGAAGCACCCGTTGGTAAAGACCACCCGGGCACCCTCTTCGCGCCAGCGACGGCGCAGCGCCTCGGCCTCCTGCAGCGAGGTCAGCGGCATCGTTTACTTGCGCACACGCAACAGATCGACCACCGCCGTCACGCCATCCACGCCGTGGGTCAGGTCGACCGCGCGATAACGCTCCACATCGGTAGCCACCACCCCCTGCAGGTAAACCTTGCCATCCACCGTCTCGACATGGACCGAGACCCCGTTGACCTGCTTGTCTTCCAGCAACTTGGCCTTCACCTGGGTCGTGATCCAGCTGTCGCTGAACAGGCTGCCCAGCGAGGGCTCACCGACTTCCAGCTTGTTGTCGACACTGGCCACGCCCTCGACCGAACGGGCAATAAATCCGGCCCGGCGAATCTTCTCCTCATCCGGCAGGTAGCCCGTCAGGGTTACCACGCCCTCGACCACCTCGACACTGACCCAGCGCGAGGGCATATCCTTTTCAGCCACCAGTTTGGCATCGATCTTGGAAGCGATGCTGACATCATCGACATGACGGCCGACCGAACGTTCATCAAACGCGGCACTGCCGGCCGCCGAGGCACCTCCCACAATTGCCGTAGCAACACAGGAACTGAGCATCATCATCGCACTCACAAGCAAACCCAGGCGCAACACCATCATCTCTCCTTCTTTCCTATTCAATTAACGGGCCGACCCACTGAGCACATAAGCCAGCACAAGACAGAGCAGGGTCAACAGCAGATAGAGCAGGAGCGGCGATTTACGCTCCCGCCGGTTCCAAACATCCCTGTCGTTGCGTTCTTGCTGCTGTCCTGAATCACTCAAAGGCCCCTCCCCAAATATCGCTCCCGATCACAACTGTTTGTGATTCAAGCGCGATAGAGCCGCAAACTCAAGCCCCGGAGCCAAACATGGTGGCATCCACCAGGGTACAGAGAATATGCAGGCAGGTGATATGCATCTCCTGAATGCGCGGCGTCGATTCATGGGCGATATTCAGATGCACACAGACATTCTCATGCGCGCCAAGCGCACCGCCGTCGCGCCCTGTCAGGGCGATGGTACGCATACCGCTCTTCGCCGCCGCATCGACCGCCGCCACGACATTGGGTGAGCCGCCGCTGGTCGAAATCGCCAGCAGCAGATCGCCGGGACGCCCCAGCGCCTCCACCTGACGCGAAAAAATCTCCTCGAACGAAAAATCGTTGGCAATGCTGGTAATGACCGATGCATCATGGGTCAGGGCAATACCGGCCAGGCCAGGCCGGTTCATCTCGAAACGGTTCACCAGTTCACCGGCGAAATGCTGCGCATCGGCAGCCGAGCCGCCGTTGCCGCAGGCCAGCACCTTGCCGCCGGAGCGCAGGCACTCGACCACGGCCTCCGACGCCTTCAGCAGCGGTGCCTGTAAAGGCTCCATGCACTGCTGCCTGAGCTCTACACCATCCTGCATTGCCTTGTGGATCAATTCGCGCATGAGTCGCCTACCTGAATATATCTTTCAAATGCTCGATATCCGTCCGGGGAAGGATGCCGCGCCCGGGCGTCAGGATGATTAAATCAAAACGGCATTGCAACGACGCAGCATCCCGCTGCCGCCCCAGCCAGGCCGAGGCGGCCGAACGCAGGCGTTCGCACTTGCGCGCATCAACGGCCAGCAGGCTCTGCTCGCGCTGTTTATGCGCCTTCACCTCGACAAAGGCCACCACATCGCCCTTGCGGGCACAATATCGATCTCACCGCGTCCCAGGCGCACATTGCGGGCCAGCACATCATAACCACGACGCAACAGATAGCGGGCAGCCCGCTCCTCACCGCGACGCCCAAGCGCCGTACTCACTCACCCTGCTCCGACAACATCAGGGCATAGACGCGTGATTTCGATACCCCCAGCAATCCTGCAATATGGCGTGCCCGGGCCGACGGAGGCAGCTCGCCCCCCTCCCCCTGCCGGAGACGGGCGAGAATATCGTCATCGCTCACCTCGCCGCGCACCCTCGGCCCGATCATCAGCACAATCTCGCCGCGTGGGGGCGTCGACTCGAAATGGCTGCGCACGGCATCAAGCGATCCGCAGACGAATGTCTCATGCAGCTTGGTCAGTTCACGTGCCACGCATATCTCCCGCTGAGCGGCCACACCTGCCAGATCCTCCAGGGTCTTCAACAGACGACGCGGCGATTCGAGCAGGACCAGCGTGTGCGGTGTTGTATCGATCTGCTGCAGCAACAGCCGGCGCTCCTTGCCGCTGCGTGGCGGAAATCCAAGGTAGGTAAATGCATCGGTCGGCAGGCCGGAAGCGCAGAGCGCTGCAATGGGACTGCTCGCCCCCGGCACCGGCACAACCTCGCAGCCCGCCGCCCGCACCGCCCGCACCAGGCGGAAACCCGGATCGTTAATCAGGGGCGTGCCGGCATCGGAGATCAGCGCCACATCCGCCCCCTCCTGCAGGCGGCGGATAATTTTGGCGCTGATCGCCTCCTCGTTGTGTTCGTGGCAAGGCATCATCGGCGTATCGATACCGTAGTAACTGAGCAGCCGGCTACTGACACGCGTGTCTTCTGCGGCGATCACCGTCACCTGCCGGAGTATTTCCACCGCCCGATAGGTGATGTCGCCCAGGTTGCCGATCGGGGTGGCGACAATGAACAGTTGGCCCGATGGATGCTTCCGTTTATCCTGCGATTCCATGTGTCAAAAACGCTACTCCTCGACCCCCGTCACCGCAACGAAACAGCTATTCAGGTCTGCCCTGCTGCTGGCCCTTATGGCCACCTTCATTTCGGCCTGTTCGCCCAAACAGCCGGTGCAGATCTCACCCGAAAAGCCGGGCACGGAGCAGGCCAGGTCCAGCCTGGCGACGCCGCCCCAGAGCTCACGTGAGATCGATGATCTGATGCTGCTGGCACGCGAGCAGGGCGATGTGGAGAGCGCCATCGGCCAGCTGGCCATACTGGCCAAAGCCGCCACGCCGCCACTGAATGAGGAGGCTGCATTCCGCCGCGTGGAATTGCTGCTCGAGTACCAGTATCCGGAAGCGGTGACCGAAACCGAGCAACTGCTTGCCCGCTACCCAGAACATGCACTTGCCCCCTACGCCCGCTACTGGCTGGCGCAGTGGTGGAGCAACAGCGGTGAAGACGAACAGGCCATGACCGAACTGCTGGCTGTCCTGATGCATCCCCGCCTGACCCGCGAGCTGCTCGACAAGACGGAGGAGATGGGCGCTGCCCTGGCCCCGACCGTTTCGGAAAACACCGCCGTGCAGTGGTACCTGACCGCGGCCCATATCGACAATTCGAGGCGGGATTACTGGCTGAGGGCCGCCGCCAACCGCGCTTCCCTGGCCACGCTGGAGTCCCTGCACAATTCGGGTCGCATCTCGCCCCGCACCGACAGCGACTTCTACCTGCAGTTTGCCCGCCTGCGCCTGATCGCCGGCCAGACCCAGGACATCGCCAATCTGCTGGCCCTGCTCGAACACTCCGCAGCTCCGGCCATGCTCACCAATCAGATTCGCCGCTGGGCCTCCGGCGAGTTGCAGCCGGCAACGATCGGAATCCTGCTGCCGCTTTCCGGCCCCTACGCCCGCTACGGCATGGAGGCCCTGAACGGCATCCGTCTCGCCCTTTCGGAACACAACTACCAGCAGACCGTCACCCTGCGCATCGAGGATACGGCCGACAGCGTCCTGGCCGCCTACCAGCGCCTGAGCGATCAGCATGTCGACTGGATTATCGGTCCCCTGCTCTCGAGCAATGCCTCGACCCTGGCCACGCACCTGAAAGACAACACCCCCGTCATCAGCCTTACCCGCCAGTCGGATCTGGCCGCACTCTCCCCGGCCCTGTTCGTGCACAACATCGCCCGCGAAGCACAGGCATCGTTCCTGGCCGAGCACCTGCATCAGCAGGGCGCCCAGCGTGCCACCGTGATCTTCGGCAACCGGGAGAGCGACTCCAGCGAAGCCAACGCCTTTATCGACACCTTTACCGCCCAGGGCGGCGAGGTGGCCGGCGTAATGCAGCTTGGCCCCGAACGCGATCATCGCCCGGCCCTGCGTCAGCTGCGCGAGGAGACCGATGATGAAGAGCTCCTGGCCGAGCTCGACGAGGAACTGGCCCTCTTCTCCGCCGATACCGAGCTGGAGATTCGCATGCCTGTCGGTTTCGATGCCCTCTATCTCGCCATGTCCGGCTCGGAGGTTGCCCAGATGACCGGCCAGCTCGCCTATGTCGGCATCTCCGGCATCCCGCTGCTGGGCAGCGATGCCTGGCGCGACGGCCATCTGCTCGACGATCATGGCCGCTACCTGTCGAAGGCCCGCTTCACCCAGATCGGCTTCCCGGAAAATGCCCCCGCTGCCCTGCTCTCCGCCTATCGCCAGACATGGGGCAGCGGCCAGCCGGGCAAGCTGTTCGGTATCGCCTACGATACGGCCCTGATCGCAGCCCTGATCAGCAGCCGCCTTGGCCTGCACGGCAAGGATGCCATCCGCGGCCTGCAGGATGAGCGCGGTTTCCCCTGCGAAACCGGCCATGTCCGCTTCGACAAGGAGGGTGTCGGCCACAAGCAGTTCGACATCTTCACCATCCGCCGCAACAACGTCGTCCCGGCCAGCTAAACAAAGGCCGCTCCAACAACAAAGGGCTCCCATCCGGGAGCCCTTTTGCTTTTAAATTCGAACAACCGCCTGCTGCCAAAAGCGGACCAAAATTATCCCTTCAGCACATGTTACTTATTCTCATTGCGGGCCTCTTCGAGACAGATGGGGTTACCGATAGACATTATTTCTTCTTATATTGCTTGGTTACCTTTTTTAGCCACGATACTCCTTCTTTCTTTCGTACGTGTAGGTCAACAAAGCCGCTAGATTTGATTGATAAGGCTTCTAGAACATATGACTCAACATACTTGTTTTCTTCTGTGCCTATGTATTCAGGACTTGTATGAATCAATCCAGTAATGGAATGGCTTCCCCAATGATCTGATTTAATATGGTGAAGAGGCTCGTTCATATTAAGCGATGCACTGTCAAACTTCTTTGGCTTACCAAAGAAAGTCAGCGAACCATTTAACCCAGCTTGCCTAAGCTGTTGGACAAACTCTTGAAAATTAAGCTTTGGCATACCATTAAAGTCCCAACCCTTCTTTTCTGCCATATCTCTTAAGGTAAGCAGTGGTATGAGTTCGCTAGTACTATTTGAATCAATCCAAGATATCAGCGGCCATAGCAGAAATGAGAACGCCAAAATAACTAATCCATAAGCCAAGTATACGTTTGTATACCCGCTCACCTGCAAGGCCACTTCAAGAATAAAAAAGAAAATAGATGGAGCATATTTGACCATGCCATCCAGCATAGCCGATCTACTCTACACTAAGTAGATACGTTTCTTATAGAGGTGCGCCATGGGAATCGAAATAAGTATTTCAGGAAATAAAGATGACAACGCGAAAGAAATCACTCTTTACCTCCACTACAAAGGCATGCGCGCACGTATGATATTTGAGCTACCAAATCCGTCGCATGATTCTCAAGAGCTTGATAATCAGATTCGCGAGGAAGCAATTTGCATACTTCAGACACTACAGTCAGAGGTATCAGAGCAATTACCTCTACGGTGATAGATACCAATTTACCATTTTCTCAACCGCAAAGGGAACTCTAGGGACAGCATACCAATTCAATTAAAGTCCGCTTTCAACCGGAAACGGGCGTTTGTCTGCCAATAAAAAAGGGCCTCACTTGGAGGCCCTTTTTCGTTTCGGATCGTGCAGAAGCTACGCGGCGAGCTGGCGCAGGACGTACTGCAGAATGCCGCCGTGCTGGTAGTACTCCACCTCTTTCGGGGTGTCGATACGCACATCCACAGTGAAGCTCTTCACCGAACCATCAGAGGCCGTGGCCGTGACGGTCAGCTCCTTGCCGGAACCATCACCGATACCGGCGAAGTCGTAAGACTCCTGGCCGGTCAGGCCGAGCGACTCGGCAGACTCACCCGCCTTAAATTGAAGAGGGAGAATCCCCATGCCGACCAGGTTGGAGCGGTGGATACGCTCGTAGGACTCGGCGATCACGGCCTGTACGCCCTGCAGGCGCGGGCCCTTGGCCGCCCAGTCACGCGAGGAACCGGAGCCGTACTCCTTGCCGGCGAGGATGATGGAGGCAACGCCCTCATCCTTATATTTCATGGCCGCATCGTAGATGCTCATCTGCTCGCCGCTCGGCTGATGGATGGTGACGCCACCCTCGGTGCCCGGCGCCAGGCGATTGCGCAGGCGGATGTTGGCGAAGGTGCCGCGCATCATCACCTCGTGGTTGCCGCGGCGCGAGCCGTAGGAGTTGAAGTCTTTCGGCTCCACGCCCTTCTCACGCAGGTAGATACCGGCCGGGGAGTCGGCCTTGATCGCACCTGCCGGCGAGATGTGGTCGGTGGTCACCGAGTCACCCAGCACGGCCAGCACGCGGGCACCCTTGATATCGGATACTGCGCCCGTCTCCATGGTCATGCCCGCGAAGTACGGCGGATGCTGGATGTAGGTGGAGTCCGCATCCCAGGCGAAACGGTCGCCGGTCGGTGCAGCCAGTGCCTGCCAGTTTTCATCGCCGGCAAACACATCGCCATAGGAACGGCTGAACTGCTCGGAAGAGACGGCCGTGGCCACAGCCTCTGCGATCTCCGCCTGCGTCGGCCAGATATCCTTCAGGAAGACATCGTTACCGTTGGCATCCCTGGCCAGCGGCTCACTGCTCAGGTCGATATTCATGGTGCCGGCAATGGCATAAGCCACGACCAACGGCGGGCTGGCCAGGTAGTTCATCTTCACTTCGGAGTGAACACGCCCCTCGAAGTTGCGGTTGCCGGAGAGCACGGAGCAGACCGTCAGATCGCCCTCGGCGATGGCAGCGGAAACCTCTGCCGGCAAGGGCCCGGAGTTACCGATGCAGGTGGTGCAGCCGTAGCCGACGGTCTGGAAGCCCAGGGTATCCAGGGCGGCGCTCAGGCCGGCCTTGTCCAGGTAGTCGGTGACCACCTTGGAGCCCGGGCCGAGCGAGGTCTTCACCCACGGGGCAGATTTCAGGCCAAGGGCCGCCGCCTTTTTGGCGACAAGACCGGCGCCGAGCATCACCGACGGGTTGGAGGTGTTGGTGCAGGAGGTGATCGCCGCGATCACCAGATCACCATCGGCGAGCTCGAACGACTGGCCGTTGATGCTGCCGGCGACACTGCGGCGGTGCGGGCCATTGGCGTGCTCATCAGCCTGGTGCTCGACACCGACGGCATTATGGCCGCCCTCGCCCTTGAAACGCTCGATGCTTTCGCCGTTGACAGGCGCCAGCGACTCCAGCGAGGCCTGTACGGATGCCTTCATATCGGAGAGGGCAATGCGATCCTGTGGACGCTTCGGCCCGGCCAGCGACGGCACCACGCTGGACATATCGAGTTCGAGAGTCTCGCTGTAAACAGCCTCGGCACCCTCACCGCGCCACATGCCCTGGGCCTTGGCATAGGCCTCGACCAGAGCGATGTTCTCTTCACTGCGGTTGGAGAGGCGCAGGTAGTTCAGGGTCTCGTTGTCGATCGGGAAAATGCCGCAGGTGGCACCGTACTCCGGCGCCATGTTGGCGATGGTGGCACGATCGGCCAGTGGCAGGTTGTCCAGCCCCTCGCCGTAGAACTCGACGAATTTTCCGACCACACCGTGCTTGCGCAGCATCTCGACAATGATCAGTACCAGATCGGTGGCCGTGGCACCCTCCGGCAGCTTGCCGGTCAGCTTGAAGCCGACCACCTTCGGCACCAGCATCGATACCGGCTGGCCCAGCATGGCCGCCTCCGCCTCGATACCGCCGACACCCCAGCCCAGTACGCCCAGGCCATTGATCATCGTGGTGTGCGAGTCGGTACCGACCAGCGTATCCGGGTAGGCCACGCCCTCATCGTTCACAAATACGGTGCGCGCCAGGTACTCCAGATTCACCTGATGCACGATGCCCATGCCCGGAGGCACCGCCTTGAAGGTCTCGAAGGCGTTCTGGCCCCATTTGAGGAAGTTGTAGCGCTCGCGATTGCGCTGGAACTCGATTTCGGTGTTCTTCGCTGCCGCATCCGCAGAGCCGAACACATCCACCTGCACCGAGTGGTCGATGACCAGCTCGGCCGGAGCCAGCGGCTCGATCTTTTTGGTGTCGCCCCCCAGGGCAGCCATGGCATCGCGCATGGCGGCCAGATCCACCACGGCCGGCACACCGGTAAAATCCTGCATCAGCACGCGGGCCGGCATATAGGCGATCTCATGGTTGGGCTCGGCCTTCTCATCCCAGTTGGCCAGGGCCTTGATGTCGTCGGCGGTGACATTCACGCCATCTTCGCGACGCAGCAGGTTCTCCAGCAGAATCTTCAGCGAGAACGGCAGGCGCGATACGTCGCCGACCGCATCCAGACGATAATAGGTGTAATCCTTATTCCCCGCCTTGAGGGTGTCACGGGCCCCGAAACTGTTGCTCACATCGCGCTCCTTACAACTAGGTCGATACTGATTGCTTGGCTCCCCGCCAATCATCAGGAGGTTCAGGCAAAACACGGCCTTGCCCGAACTCAAAAATCGGGCCGAACCCTAGCCCCTCCTCGTCATGAAGTCATGCCGGGTTGAACATAAACGGGGATGAAACAGTTATAGCCTTACTCTGTGGGACTGCAACGACTACATTGAACAGATATGACACATTACAGCATCCAGGCAGCCACGCTTACTCGCCCGTTCCAGGTACAGAAACGGGACCTGAACGTTTACGGATTCATGCATGGCGGCCGCCTGATCACCCTGTGCGATGAGACCGCGTATCTCGCCGCCATGCGCCACTGCGAGCGCGATTGCCTGACCCGCGCCATTCATCGGGCCCGGTTCCATGCTCCGCTGCATCCGGATGAAGCCTTCGACATCACGGCCCGCCCTGCCCTGACCGATCATAGCAGTATCTGGGTGGCATGCGAGGTCCGGAGAGAGGCTCAGCTGGTGATGGATGCACTTCTGGTCTTTGTTGCCGTCGATGAAGGCCTGCAGCCGGTCGGCGTACCGGCACTGGTTGCCGAAACGGAAGAGGAGCGGCAGCTGATGGAGAAGATAAGACGGATCAGGGAGAGCATGTCGGACTCGCAGCCCTGACCACAGACAATAAAAAAGCCCCAGCCAGAAGGCCGGGGCTTTTTCTGTCCGACGAAAAAACACTAGGGAGGGGAGGAGGGATTCACGCCGGACAGGTGTAACTATCGTTATGGATGATGATCGTGCTGTGAACGAATCATGAAAAGTTGTTTAACATAAAAGATGCGCACGAAAAAAGAAAAAAGCCCGCGCACAGGCGCGGGCTTTGCTGTTTGGCTGGGGGACAAGGATTCGAACCTTGGTTGACGGAGTCAGAGTCCGTAGTCCTGCCGCTAGACGATCCCCCAACAAGACGGTGCGCACGATACAAAGCCCGGAGGCCGTCGTCAACCCGCCGATTCGAGCCAATCGATCAGTTGTGCCTCATCGACCACCGGAATACCAAGCTGCTCCGCCTTTTCCAGCTTCGATCCGGCATTTTCGCCGGCCACGACAACATCGGTCTTCTTCGACACCGATCCGGCAGCCTTGGCCCCCAGAGCCCGCAGGCGCTCCTGCGCCTCCCCACGGGTCAGTTGATGCAGCGTACCGGTCAACACCACCGTCTTGCCGCTCAGCGGGTGATCGGCCGGTGCCTGCTGAATCTCAATCGCCGGCGGCCGCACTCCGGCCTCATACAGGCTCTGCAATACCTCGGTATTGTGTGCTTCGGCGAAAAAATTGCGGATACTGGCCGCCACCTCAGGTCCGACATCCGGTACGGCCTGAAGCGCTGCATCATCGGCCGCCCTCAGGGCATCGATGGAGCCAAAATGAGCTGCCAGCGTACTCGCCGTCGCCTCGCCGACATGCCGGATACCCAGGGCGAAAAGCAGACGCGGCATGGGGCGTTGCTTGCTCGCCTCGATTGCGGCCTGAAGGTTGGCGACCTTTTTGTCACCCATTCCTTCCCAGGCCCGGATCGACTCAAAATCGAGCTGATAGATATCGGCGACCGAGCTCACCAGCCCCTCATCGACCAGCCTGGCCACCAGCTTCTCTCCCATGCCATCGATATCCATAGCGCCACGGGCAGCAAAATGGCGCAAGCGCTCCTTAAGCTGGGCCGTACAGGCCAGGCCGCCGCTGCAACGAATCGCAGTCTCCCCCTCCTCCTGCACGATGGCCGAACCGCAGACCGGGCAACCGGAGGGAACCTCGGGCAACGGCCCCCGCCCGGCCGGATCGCCCGGCACGACACGCACCACTTCGGGAATGACATCACCGGCACGGCGGACAATGACATCGTCGCCTTCACGCACATCCTTGCGCGCCAATTCATTGATATTATGCAGCGTGGCGCGCGAAACGGTCACACCCGCTACCGCCACCGGCTCCATTTCGGCCACCGGCGTCACCACGCCGGTACGCCCCACCTGCCAGATGATGCGCTGCACCCTGGTCGCCACCTCTTCGGCGGCAAACTTGTGAGCGATCGCCCAGCGCGGCGAACGGGCCACAAAACCGATCTCATCCTGCAGGTCGAAGCGATCCACCTTGTAGACCAGGCCATCGATCTCATACGGCCAGTCAGGGCGCGCTTCCGTCACCTTGCGGTAATGCGCCAGCAAGGCATCGACATCGTCGAGCAGGGCATACTGCTGCACGGCAAAGCCCAATGCCTTCAGACGCTCAAACAGGCCACTCTGACTGGACGCAAGCTCTGCCCCGCCAAGGCCGACGCCATAGGCATAGAAAGCCAGGTTACGACGGGCCGTTACCCGGGCATCGATCTGGCGCAGGGAGCCGGCGGCAGCATTACGCGGATTGGCAAACAGCTTCTCCCCCGCGGCTTCCTGCTGCCGGTTCAAAGCCGAAAAAGCGGCGCGCGGCATATAAACCTCGCCGCGCACCTCCAGTACGTCCGGCAGGGTTTCGTCTGGCAGATGCCAGGGAATATCGTCAATGGTGCGGATATTGTCGGTCACATCCTCACCGGTGCGACCGTCACCGCGGGTTGCGGCCGTGACCAGACGGCCATGCTCATAACGCAGGTTGACCGCCAGGCCATCGATCTTGGGTTCGGCAATATAACGGATCGCATGACCGGCCAGCTCATGCACGCGGCGATCAAAGTCGCGCACTTCGTCGTCGGAAAAGGCATTGGCCAGCGACAGCAGGGGTACGCCATGCTGGCGCGGTGTGAAAGCCTCGCTGATTGGCGCCCCGACCTGCCGTGTCGGCGAGTCGGCCGGCACCGGCTCGCCCAGTTCGCTCTCCAGCGCCTCCAGGCGCCGCAGCAAAACGTCATACTCGGCATCGCTGATGCCCGGGGCATCCAGCACATAATAGCGATAGTTATGTTCGCGAATCTCGCCCCTGAGGCGTTCGATCTCGTCGTTCAGCGAACGGGGCAGGTTACCCGACCTTTCCGGACTGTTCATTCAGCATCCCCTCAATGCCCTGCAAAACCTGCGGCGACATCCAGTCCACCGCGCCGATCAGATGGTAGCGCACCACGCCATGGCGATCGATCAGGAACGATTCCGGATAACGGAATACGCCGTAGCTGGCCGATGTGGCGGCATCGGCATCATGCAGCACCGTAAACGGCAATTTGTACTCGCGTACGAAACCGGCCAGGTCATTGGCACTCTTGTCGACCGAAACCGCCACCACCTGCAGGCCCTTACCCTCAAAGCGGCGCGAGAGCGCTGCCATCGACGGCATCTCCTGGCGGCACGACGGACACCAGGTAGCCCAGAAATTGAGCAGCACCACTTTGCCCTCCGGCAGCGCCTGCAGTTTGCCGGAGAGATCAGGCAACGTGAATGGCAGGGCCGGCTTGCCCTCCTCCACCTGTGGTTTGACATCCGGCAGACCCATCCAGGCCCCGCCGCCAATCAGGGCGACCAGGGCCAGGGCCGTCAACCAGCGACTCAGCATGACACGGCCTCCCCGGATGCGGTCAGAGCGGCCTCAAGCTCATCGGCCGTGACGCGATGCTTGAATCGCACTTCTCCGTTAATCAGCAACACCGGCACATCCATGCCGTATCGACGAGCCAGCTCGATCTCCTGGTCGACATCCACGACCTGCAGGCGGCAGAGATTACGAGCCGCCAGGGCCTCAGCCACCGTGCGAGCATCGTCGCACAGGCAGCAGGCCCTTCGGCTCATAAGTTGCAGCTCCGGCAGGGCCATATCAGCCGTGCGGTGCCTTGGGCAGACGGATAATGACGAAAACCTGATCGCCATGACGATCGAGCAGCACACGCAGCACGTCGCCGCCTTTCAACTTTTTCACCATCTTGCTGAAGTGATCGAGGCTGTCGACCGACTTGCCATTGACCTTGTAGATCACATCGCCGCGACCAATCCCCGCCTGGGCAGCCGGCGAACGCGGACGCACCTGCTGCACCACAAGACCATGCTTGACCCGGGCATGCAGCGCCTTGCGATCCTCGTGATCCATCTCGCTGAGCCTCAGGCCAAGCGAGACACCACCATTTTCGGGATGTGCGGACGCATGCGTCTCTTCGGACATCGCTTCGACCTGTACCGGAATGTTCATCTGCTTGCCGTTGCGAATAATGTGAACGTTGACCTTCTGACCCGGCTTGTGGCGTGCCACGCGAATCGGCAGATCATGGGCGCTCTCGATCTTCTCGTTGTCCAGGCCCACGATGACATCACCGGCCTGGATACCGGCTTTATCGGCCGCCGAACCGGCCTGTACCTGTGCCACCATCGCACCATGACGATCTTTAAGGCCCATGGCCTTCATCGTGTCGCGATCGATATCGCGAATCGCGACGCCAAGCCTTGCGCGCTGAACATGGCCGGTGGTACGCAGCTCATCGAATACCGAGCGGGCCAGATTGATGGGAATCGCAAAACCGATACCGTTGTTGCCGCCGCTGCGCGAATAGATGGCCGTATTGATGCCGACCACTTCGCCCCGGGCATTGAACAGCGGGCCACCGGAATTGCCCGGATTGATGGCCGCATCCGTCTGGATGAAGCTGTCGTAGGGCCCGGCTCCGATCACACGCCCCTTGGCCGATACGATGCCGGCGGTCACCGTCTGGTCGAGCCCGAAGGGGTTACCAATGGCCACGACCCAGTCACCGACACGCAGCTTCTCGGAATCACCCAGCTTGACCGGGCGCAGGCCCTTGGCATCAATCTTGAGCAGGGCGATATCGAGCTTGGAGTCGGCGCCGACCACCTTGGCCGGATGCTCCTCGCCATCGCTCAGCTTGACGACCACCTCGTCCGCTCCATCAATGACATGATTGTTGGTCACCACATAGCCGTTGGCCGAGATGATGAATCCGGTACCGAGGGCATGACGCTCCTGCGGCGGCATATTGCCGAAGAAATCGTGGAAGAACTGATCGAAAGGCGAACCGCCACCAAAAGGTGTCTGCGGCATCGGCTGCACGCGTACTGTTTTGGTGGTGCTGATATTGACGACCGATGGCTCCTGCATTTCGGCCAGGTCTGCGAAGCTGTCCGGCAATGCCTGGGCCAGCACCGGCATCAGCATCAACGAGCTCACTAACAGCATGGACTTCAAGTATTTCAATTCAGACTCCTTTTCCGATCAGTGGCGTTTCGATTCCGTAGCGAATCCGGCAAGGGATAGTGAAGAGGAAACGATGAAACGAAGATTAATGGAATGAAAAGAAGCCATTAAGCGGACTCTCCGCCCTCCTGACGCTCTTTTTTCGCCCGGATGCGCGCCTTTTTATCGTCCGCCGCATGGGCACTGCGGGGTTTGCGCGGCAAGGCCCGATAGATCTCGATCCGATCACCCTCTTCAAGTGCCTGATCGAGCTTGGCCAGCTTGGCGAAGATGCCCACCTTATTACTCTTCAGGTCGATCTCGGGGAATTTCTCCAGCACATGGCTCATTTGGATCGCCTGTTCCACCGTGGTCGATTCCGGCACATCGAGCTCTTCGAGATACTGTTCCTGCGGCAGGGCATAGGCGATCATCACATGCATCAGCCCTGCCCCTTCAAAGCGATCGCCCGGGTTTCGAAGGCGTGCACCATCGAGCTGCAGGCCCTGGAGAAGATCGGGCTGGCCACCATATCCAGCATCATCGACTTGAATTCGAACTCAATGGAGAAGTGAGCCCGGCAGGAATCCTCGCCCAGGTCCTCAAAGGTCCAGATGCTTTCGAGAAAGCGGAAAGGACCATCCTGCAGGCGAATCTCCACCAACTGGTTGGCCTTGAAACGATCGACCGTCGTAAAACTATGATGCATGCCGGCAAAATCGGCGGTCAGCTCGGCGGTCAGTTCGTGGGTATCACGTGTCAGCACCCTGGCGCCGGCGACCCATGGCAAAAAATCGGGATACGCCTCGATATCCATCACCACATCGAACATCACCGATGCAGGACACGAGAGAACGCGCGTCTCCTCGAAACTGCGCATCAGCGTCGCTTGCCCTTGTCGGCATAGGGATTATCACTGCTGGAAAAGCGAATCCGTACCGGCACACCCGGCAGTCTGAAGGTCTTGCGGAAATCCTGCTCCAGATAACGCAGGTATGAATCCTTCACCAGTTTGGGACGATTGCAGAATATCTTCAGGGTCGGCGGTGAGGAGGAGATCTGCGAGGCATACTTCATGCGCACCGCCACGCCACGATCGCCGGGCGGGCGCTGACGTTCCTGGGCCTTCTCCAGCCAGCGGTTCAATTCGCCGGTCCCCAGCGTAAAGCCATTGCGTCCGGCGGCCTTCACCGCCTCGTCGAGCAGCTTGCGTACACCCTTGCGCTCTTTGGCCGCAATACGGAAAACCGGCACATCCGGCAGGCCCCGCATACGGAAATCGAGACGCTCGACATAATAAGCCCATTCCTCGTCACTGAGCAGGTCGACCTTGTTGACGGCCACAATCAGCGCACATCCCTCTTCATGGGCCAGGCGCATCAGGCGCATATCCTGTTCGACAATGCCCTCGGAACCATCCAGTACCATCACGGCACAATCGGCCCGGCGGAAGGCCTGTACCGCCTTGACGCGTGCCACGAACTCGATGATGTCGCTGATGCGACCGTGTTTGCGTTGTCCGGCTGTATCGACGAGGCGCACCACGCCGTCGCCATAGGGAAGATCGCTGTCGATAGCGTCGCGGGTCGTGCCGGCAATGGGACTCACCACCATACGATCACGGCCCAGCCAGGCATTGATCAGGGTCGATTTACCGACATTCGGACGGCCGATAACGGCAATGCCGGCCAAGGGCTCCTCAGCACTCTCGGTGACCGGCGGCAATTCGGGCACCAACGCCTGCAGCGCATCGACAAAGTGACGTACGCCCTGGCCATGAATGGCGGAAACGGGATAGGGCTCACCCAATCCCAGTACATGGAAATCATGAACAACATCGGGATTTTCGGCCTTGTTGACCACAACGGCGACCGGCAACTGATGTCGACGCAGCTTGTCGGCGATGGCCTCATCGACCGGCGTACAGCCGTTCTGGCCATCCACGGCAAAGATCACCAGATCGGCTACATCGAGAGCGGCCTCAACCTGGGCATCGATGGAGGCCTGCATTTCGCCATGCTGCGGCTCGCCGATACCGCCGGTATCGACCAGCACCACCTGGCGACTGCCGAGATCGCAATGGCTCTCCAGGCGGTCGACGGTCACACCCGGACGATCACCGACGATCGCCTTGCGCTTCTTGACCAGGCGGTTGAACAGCGTCGACTTGCCGACGTTGGGCCGGCCGACAATGGCCACAATGGGAAGACGTGCCTGCATGGCGGTCAATGCAGCAGGTGCAGCGCACCCAGATCGGTTTTGACCAGCACCCCGAGTGCACCCGCAACCGGCGTGCGATCGACACGGCCCGGCAGTTTGACCTTACCCTGCACATGCCCGTCCAGGTCAAGGCGATAGACCGTTCCATCCGTTGCCGCTACCCAGAGCGCCCCCTGCCAGAATACAGGGCCCAGCAGCTCACGGCCGGAAAGCTGCTGTTTCCACATGATCTGGCCACTTGCCATATTGATCGCCTGCAACGAACCATCGCTGGCAGCCATGTAAAGCAAGCCATCGTGCTGCAGCGGCGATGATTTGAGTGACAGGCTGTGGCGCAAGGTCTGGCTTCCATCCGTATGGGCCAGTGCAAACATTTCGCCCTGATAGAAGGGAAAAAGCACGACATCGCGCGCCGGAATGCCATCGAGCACCAGCTGCGAGAAGTAGGTCGGCCGCGCCACCGGCGCTTTCAGCTCGCTCAGCACAGCCGCATCCGCATCGAGCAGCAGCTGCTTGCGCCACAGCAGATCGCCGTTGGCGGCGTTTACCGCCACCGCATCGCCATTGACGAAGAAGGCATACACCACCCCGTCATGCAGCAGCGGGGATGACGAAAGATAGAAGCCCAGTCCCGTCGCATACTCGGCCACACTCCACTGCTTGTGACCGTCGGCCGAGATACGATAGAGGCGGTTATCGCTTGTCTGAACCAGCACATCATTGCCGGCGACGACCGGCGTACCGACCAGTGGCGCGGAGAGCTGGAACCGCCAGCGGATCGTGCCTGTCTGCGGATCGATGCCGTAGAGCACGGCCTTGACGTCACCCAGTACGACCAGACCGTTGGCCAATGTGGCGGCACCCGAATCACACGGTGCATCGAGACTGACCCGGCGCACTTCGGCGCCACCGGCATCCAGGATGTGAGCCCAGCC
Source organism: uncultured Zetaproteobacteria bacterium (assembly GCA_964503475.1). Taxonomy (GTDB): domain Bacteria; phylum Pseudomonadota; class Zetaproteobacteria; order Mariprofundales; family Mariprofundaceae; genus CAZCZU01. The sequence goes on along the minus strand of CAZCZU010000015.1, from coordinate 6,508 downwards.
GTCACGTCCGCCGGACACGACAAGGGCGCTACTGCCCCGGCCTACCGTCGTCGGCAGACTGAAGCCCTGCGGTGAGCGGGGCTGGCGATGATCCACATCGGCAGACCAGGCATGTTCAATCGTGGCTCCGGCAGCGGCCGGAGCGTGGTCGGAGGTCGTTGCACAGGAGGCAAGAAGAGCAAGGCAGAGCCCGAGGACTGTCACCCGCTGCAGCCATACAGACGGCTTACTGTGCGGCATTCGTTTCCGCCAGCATCATATCGATCTTCTGACGCAGATCCTCATCATGCGAGATCTCGGCTTGCGCCTGCTTGAGATGTTCGATACGCGTTGCGCCGCTGGTGGCACGCGCCATCAGGTAATGACGCAGCTGCTCGTATTCGACACCGACCGCCTTGTTCAGCAGGGCCATCGCCGCATCGTTGTTGCCGGCATTGATCTTGCGCTCGGCCAGGTCAAGACGGGCCTGCCAGCGCAATGCATCGCTTGCCGAACTGTCGTCCGCCAGTTGCTGCAAATAGGCTTCGCCATCGTCGAAACGGCCCAGCTGCAATTCGGCCAGATGCGCATAGCCGCTGCCGGCATGCTCCTTGACCACCTGCTGGAACAACGCCTTCTGCGCTTCCGTATCGTTGACCGTCATCGCCTTCTGGTAAATGACCGCTGCGGCATTTTTTTCCGACTTCTGATGCTCAACCCAGTAGGTCGCACCGAGCAGCAACACCACGAAGACAACCGCTGCGGCAATCAACTGCTGGCTGTTCTTCTGGGCCCAGTCGATAAACTGGGCCGAGCGCATATCGCGCTTGAGTTCCTCCATTTCGGTGGCGGAGACATGCTCCTCCTGAGCCGGGGTTTCTGTTTTGTTCGCGGGCTTTTTGCTGTCGGTCACGAAGTCATCCTCTGGGCAAGAATCCTGTTGAATGGGCCCTTAAGGCCGGGAGTGAGCAAGCTAGGGGTGCAGCAGGCGCTGTCAATCCGAAAGCACGCTCTCTGCGGGCGGCTTCCGCTCCAGGATGATACGGAGAACACTCTGCACCAGGGCTGCCATCGGAATGGCGATGAACACCCCCATCACTCCCCACAGATTCCCAAAGACCAGTACGGCGACAATAATGGCGATCGGATGCAGGTTGACCATCTCCGAAAAGAGCCAGGGGACAATGACATTGGCATCGATAATCTGAATAATGGAGTAGGCCAGCAAGCCGTAGAGCGCCATATCACTCCAGCCCCACTGCACAAAGGAGAGCAGCACCACCGGAATCGTGACCACGGCGGCCCCGACAAAGGGCACCCAGACCGAAATACCGGTCAGCGTACCCAGAAGCAGCGCATATTCGTGGCCCATCAGCCAGTAGGCGAGCCACATGGCGAAACCGACCACCACCGACTCCCAGAACTTGCCGCGGATGTAGTTGCCGATCTGCACATCGACCTCACCCCACACGCGCCTCAGCAGCGTACGCTCATGCGGCAGAAAATTCTGCGACCATCCGATGATCGCCTGCTTGTCCTTGAGCAGAAAGAAGACCAGCACCGGTACCAGCACGGCATAGACCAGCAGCGTAATCAGGCCGGGAATCGACGACAGGGAGAAGGAGAGCAGGGCCGCCCCCCACTCCTGCAGCTTGGACACCGCCGAACCGGCAACCTGCTGCACGTAATCCGGATTCAGCCAGCTGGCATAGCTTGCATGCATCTGCAGGATCATTTCGCGCAGGTGCTGCAGATACTGCGGCGCATTGCCGACCAGGCGTCCGACCTGGGCCGTCAGCAGCGGCAGCAGGGTCAGAAGAGCCAGGGCAATAATCAGGCCAAATCCGGACACAACCAGCACCACGGAGAGCCAGTGCGGAAAGCGGAGGCGGTCCAGAAGCTCGACCACGCCATCGAGCACATAGGCCAGGGCAATCGCAACCAGCAGTGGCGCCAGCACATGGCCAAAGAGTGATAGCAGGGCAAAAATGGCCAGCAGCGATGCCAGCAGCATAACGAGCTGCGTATCGGCCATGCGCTGCTGCAGCCAGTTCAGGAAGCCCTGCACGACTCCCCTTCCCTGCGCTGCCCGATCGCGACCAGCAACATGGCCGAAAGGGTGGCCAGCAGGTGCAACAGCGCACTGATCCCGTGCCACATACCAAAGCGCATCCGTTCGGGATCATCCTTTGGCACGGCATCGATCGGCCCCATGGCCTGCTTGATATTGGCCATGATCGGCGTCAACGCGTACTCATTGACCGCCACCAGCAGCAACACCAGCAACAGCACTCCCCAGCGCAGTTTCCCCTGCCCGGACATGCGCAACCAGAATGCCGCAACGGCAATGCCCAGAAGCAGCACCCCGCGATTGGCGACATGGAAAAGCTCACCGGCCAGCATACCGGCCGTAGCCTGGGAATCGGCATAGTGAAACAGGACGGGAGCTGCCAGGTAACCCGGCACCAGCAGCAAGGCCAGCAGCATCGCCAGCGCCAGACGCAGGGCGCCGGCCCGCAGGCATGTGGCACGCAGGGCCATCAGTAGCTCTCGCTCCGCGACCGGTTACAGATAGCGGATCTCCACCACTTCGTACTCACGCTCGCCACCCGGGGCATGCACGACAGCAATGTCGCCCTCTTCGCGGCCAATCAGCGCACGCGCAATCGGCGAGGTGATCGAAATCTTGCCCTCTTCGATGCTCGCCTCGTCCTCACCGACGATCTGGTAGATCACTTCCTTCTCGGTCTCGGCATCGACCAGAGTCACCGTGGCACCAAACACGACCTTTTCGGCCTTGATGGTCGTCGGATCGATCACCTCGGCCCGGGCCAGGCGATCCTCCAGCGACTTGATACGCGACTCGTTCATGCCCTGCTCTTCCTTGGCCGCATGGTACTCGGCATTCTCGGAGAGATCGCCGTGTGCGCGCGCCTCCTCAATGGCCGCGATGATCTCGTGACGCTTTTTGCTCTTCAGGAAGGCCAGCTCCTCACGCATCTTTTCTGCGCCCAGTTTCGTCATTGGCACACGATTCATTGCTCTCCCTCCTGGTGATAGGCCTGAATACTGCAGACATCGGTGACATCGGCGCGACTGGCGATCGCCTCAGCCGCGGCCAATCCACCGGCAATGGTAGTGAAATAGGCGATACCGCGATCCAGTGCCGCCTGGCGGATCGACTTCGAATCCTTGATCGCCTGTGCACCCTCGGTGGTATTGACGATCAGCTGCACTTCGCCGCTTAGCAGCTTATCGACAATATGCGGGCGCACGCCGTCGATCACCTTCGGCACCAGTGTCGCCGGTACACCCGCCTCGCTCAGTACGGCATGCGTACCGGCGGTGGAGATGATTTCAAAGCCGCTGACACTGAGCATGCGCCCGACCTCGGCCACCCGCCCCTTGTCGGCATCACGCACCGATACAAAGGCGCAACCGTTCTCGGGCAGGCGATGGCCGGCACCCAGCTGCGCCTTCAGGAAGGCAGCCGGGAAATCGGCGGCAATGCCCATCACCTCGCCGGTCGACTTCATTTCCGGCGAGAGCAGCGGGTCGACACCACGGAACTTCACAAACGGGAACACCGCCTCCTTGACGGAGCGGTAACGCGTCGGCTGCGGCACCTCGTCGATCCCCTGCGCATCGAGCGACTGACCGGCCATGATACGTGCGGCCACCTTGGCCAGCGGCACACCGGTCGCCTTGGAGACAAACGGCACCGTACGCGAGGCACGCGGATTGACCTCCAGCACGTAGATCTCCTCGCCCTGCAGGGCGAACTGGATATTGAGCAGGCCCTTCACATTCAGGGCCAGGCCGAGGGCTGCCGTCTGCTCACGCACGCGTGCCGTCACGGCGGCCGAGATGGAGTGCGGCGGCAGGCAGCAGGCCGAATCGCCGGAGTGCACGCCCGCCTCCTCGATATGCTCCATGATACCGCCCACGACAACGCGCTCGCCATCGCACAGGGCATCGACATCGAGCTCGATCGCCTGGTTGAGGAAACGATCCAGCAATACCGGATGGTCGGGGCTGACGCTGACCGCCTCGTTCATGTAGCGCAGCAGGCCCGCCTCATCGTGCACGATCTGCATGGCGCGACCGCCCAGCACATAGGAGGGGCGTACCACCACCGGATATCCGATGCGGTTGGCTGCGGCCACCGCCTCCTCGACCGAGCGGGCCGTACCATTCTCCGGCTGCTTCAGCTTCAGATCATGCAGCAGCTGCTGGAAACGCTCGCGATCCTCGGCCAGGTCGATCATATCCGGCGTCGTACCGATGATCGGTACGCCGGCCGCCTCCAGCGACTTGGCCAGCTTCAGCGGCGTCTGGCCACCGAACTGGACAATGACACCGGCAGGCTTCTCCGTCTCGACGATGGCCATCACATCCTCGAAGGTGAGCGGCTCGAAATAGAGACGATCGGAGGTGTCGTAGTCGGTCGATACGGTCTCCGGGTTGCAGTTGACCATGATGGTCTCGTAACCGTCCTCGGAGAGGGCAAAGGCTGCGTGCACGCAGCAGTAGTCGAACTCGATGCCCTGGCCGATGCGGTTGGGACCGCCACCCAGGACCATGATCTTCTTCTTGTCGGTCGGGCGCGCCTCACACTCCTCTTCATAGGTGGAGTAGAGATAGGGCGTATGGGCCTCGAACTCGGCCGCACAGGTATCGACGCGCTTGAACACCGGCGTCACACCGGCGGCCATGCGTGCTTTACGGATTCCGGCTTCATCGGTGCCCAGCAGTTCAGCCAGATGGATATCGGAGAGGCCTTCGCGCTTCGCCTCCAGCCACTCATCGGCAGAGAGCGATGCGACATCGCGGCCACGCAGGCGCTCTTCCAGGGCAATGACGGCGGCAATCTCGCGCACGAACCAGGGATCGATCTGGGTCACCTCGTGGACACGCTGCTCACTCCAGCCGCCCGCTTCGCCAAGGCGCAGCGCTTCGCCCACCCACCAGAGACGCTCGGCCCCCGGCACGGCCAGCTTCTCCTGCAGGAAGACGCCGACATCGACATCAGCCGGCAACCGCGCATCAAAGCCGGATGAGCCGGTCTCCAGCCCACGCATCGCCTTGCCCAGCGATTCGGTGAAGGTACGGCCGATGGCCATCACCTCGCCCACCGATTTCATCTGGGTGGTCAGGCGCACGTCGGCACCCGGAAACTTCTCGAAGGCGAAACGCGGCAGCTTGGTCACCACGTAGTCGATCGAGGGTTCGAAGGCGGCAAACGTCTCACCAGTGATGTCGTTACGAATCTCGTCCAGCGTGTAGCCGACCGCCAGCTTGGCGGCGATCTTGGCGATCGGGAAACCGGTCGCCTTGGAGGCAAGGGCCGAGGAGCGCGACACGCGCGGATTCATCTCGATGACGATCAGGCGGCCATTGTCCGGATTGACGGCAAACTGCACGTTGGAGCCGCCGGTCTCCACCCCGATCTCGCGCAGGCAGGCGATGGAGGCATCGCGCATGCGCTGGTACTCCTTGTCGGTCAGCGTCTGGGCCGGTGCGACGGTAATCGAGTCGCCGGTATGCACGCCCATCGGATCGAGGTTTTCAATCGAACAGATGATGACGCAGTTGTCGTTCTTGTCGCGCATCACCTCCATCTCGAACTCTTTCCAGCCGATGATCGACTCCTCGACCAGAATCTCGTCGGTCGGGCTGGCATCGAGGCCGCTTTGAGCAATCTGCTCGAATTCGTCCGGGTTGTAGGCGATGCCGCCGCCGGTGCCGCCCAGCGTGAACGACGGGCGGATAATGATCGGATAGCCGATCTCCTCGGCGAAGGCACGCGCCTCCTCCATCGAGTGGGCGAAGCCGCCACGGGCCATCTCAAGGCCGATCGACTCCATCGCCTCCTTGAAGCGCTCGCGATCCTCGGCCTTGTCGATCGCATCCGGCTGGGCGCCGATCAGTTTGACGTTGAACTTGTCGAGAATACCGTGCTTGTCGAGCGATAGAGCCGTATTCAGGGCCGTCTGGCCACCCATGGTCGGCAGGATCGCATCCGGGCGCTCCTTCTCGATGATCTTGGCGACCACCTCCCAGGTGACCGGCTCAATGTAGGTGGCATCGGCAAACTCGGGATCGGTCATGATCGTGGCGGGATTGGAGTTGACCAGGATGACCCGGTACCCCTCCTCTTTCAGGGCCTTGCAGGCCTGAACGCCTGAGTAGTCGAACTCGCAGGCCTGGCCAATGACAATCGGGCCGGCTCCCAGGATCATGATCGATTGAATATCAGTACGGCGTGGCATGGACGATCCCAGCTCCTTGCTATCGGCGATATGTGTGGCGGACACACAGAAAGCGGGTAGCTGTGATCTCTACCCGCATGCGGCGAAGCATAGCCTAGAGCGAGCCTCCATTAAAGCCAAAGCACGGTCACGCTTCGGAAGCAGTCTCACCAAGCAGTTCGCGGATGGTCTGGCTGAACTCCTCGATGCGGTACGGCTTGGTCGAGCCTGTAAATCTATCTGTGTAAATAGCCATCTCAGATTCTCTCCGGCATTCG
>CAZCZU010000014.1:36184-56918 GCA_964503475.1 uncultured Zetaproteobacteria bacterium | reverse complement strand
ACAAACGTTGAGAATCAGGCCTCCTTTTTATTAGCTAAGTGGGACAGCAGTGGGACGCTACCCTTTTAATCAACCCTTCCAAGATTAGGCCACCTCTCCTACCACCCTCAAGTGCATGAAAGAGGAAGAACCAATGCCCGGTAAGGCTTGGTCTGGTAGGGCGCACACACGGCATCCCTGACATCCGGATACGGTTGACTGCACCAGTGCGGTTCAAGAAACTTCTGCGGAGGGCGATGCTTGACAGATATCGCCCCGTCCAGGCTAACCCTTAACATCTCCTGCGACTCAGCCCCATAAGTCATGAGAAGCTCATCACCTTCAACGCCCACCGGATAGGAATCAATCGGTACCCGCCAGCTCCTGAGAATCTTCCCCTGCCTGTCGATTTCATGCACCACATCAGACTCAAACCAATCAGCTCTGGCCGGCACATGATCTGAGCGCACCATCACGACCCGTCCACATGGATGATCCGATATTTGTACGCCGGAAGGCGGCGTCTGCTTTGTCGCCCAATAAGCGAGTTCAACACCCCGCTCTTTCATCGCACAGCCAAATGGCATTACGATGACGAAGACGAGCAATATTAACAAAGGGGACGTTACCCGTTTACTCAATCCTTCCACGATTGGATCGCCTCTTCTGCCTCTTTAATGCAGGCAGTTTTCAATTCTCCCTGCGCCTGTGTGCCTGGAGCATAGGCCTTCAACATAGAGATTCGGTTTTGCAGCCGCTTTATCGCTGCGGCGGTGACCGCATCAGGGCCGCCCTCTTCATCAAAATCCTCATCAGCACTACTGCATACCTGTTTGATAGTCCATGCCATTTCATCGGATCGGGATGAACTGTCCGAGTAGACCGTCAGTGCGGCAAACACGCCTGCCGGATTGACCGCAATGGCATCCCCTACAGCGACATCTAGCACTTCCGAATCCGCCCCATCGGCGTCACGCAACAGGTCAGGAAGAATGTCCAGCCAGGGCCGGGCACCGGACTTGATGCCATCCAGAACACATTTTCCCCTTTCATAAACAGCGAACGCATGAGTTGCCGCATTCTCATGGGCTGCGACCTTGCCATGCAGTTCGGACAAAACAGAGGCATCGTCACACGCATACAGCGTTCCGACTGGCCCGCAACTCAAAGTCAGTGCAATGACCATGTGCAATTTCATTTTGCCGCCTTCTTAGTGCCATCGGGGTCAAGTTGAGCTTCCCCCAGCTGTCGAATGTGATCGTTCCAGATGGTTTCGGGGTCAGGTCTTGTTTCGCGCATTTTCATCCTTCCCTCTGAATCATTCCTCTCCCTGCAACCGTACCACCGCCCATCACCAAAGAAACCGCACAAATGCGCCATGAGGCCAGACTCGATTGATCTCACACCCCAACCAAGGCAAACAAAAAAAGGCCGGGGCGAACCCCGGCCTTTTTGAAATTCACTTCGGCAGCAGCCCCTGGCGCTACTGCTTCGCCCAGGAGACTAAGGCTTCCAGTTCGTCGTACATCGGCACCTTGGGTGAGATGTCGAAGCCGCCGGCATCGACAAGGGCGACGGCGCGCTTGCAGGCCCTGGCCTTGCCATCCTTTTCGATCCAGCCCTGCACGATGGCGGAGCCAGTGGCGCGCGGCCCGGCTGTCATGGCGCTGTTCAGGGCGGCACGGCGTTTCTCGCCACCCTTGGCTTCCGCCTCTTTCAGGCGCATGCCCTTGTAGGTATTGGCCGCCTGCACGTATCGGGCGTTGCGCTGCTGCCAGGCCGCCACAAACTGCTTCGGCGACTCATCCCTTCCCGCCACTGCCAGGCACTCGCTGCCAACGCGATTCACAATGAAATTCACCGTGCCGACATAGACCAGCGACGCATCGCGGGACTCGCTGGAGACCGTGCTTTGCGGCTCCGCCATCGCCATGCCCGAAGTCGTCATGCACAGCATAAAGAGCCCTGCCTTGATCCGATTCATATCCCTACCCCCACCGGAATTCCGGTCTTTCCAAGCATGGGCCAAGGCCCCCGCTACTGCAACCGCAAATCCGGATGACGGCGCCAACTCAATACATGCATGAAACCCCGTCCCGCACGATGCTTTGCGGGCAGCAGCGGAAGCATCCCCCCTTTTCTTGTGCGGATTGCTATTCATGCGGCAACAACGTATCCTGATGCAAAGAAGTGCTACTTCAGCTCATGCATTGCCTCCTGACACGCTGCTCCGTCTGGCCTGACTTCCATTTCAAAACGCATCGACAGATGCGGACCCGGCGAGGCAGGCTCCATGCAACACAGCGACAAACTCCGGTTTGCATACAAGGACTATCAGATCGGTAGCGAATGCTTCCATATCCGTTCACTTCACGACCCGCAGCAGTACGCCGACCCGGAAGGGGTGGCCCGACGCATGGGCATCAGCCCGGGCAACTGGTCGCTTTTTGGCGTGGTCTGGCCCTCCGGCCAGATGCTGGCGCGGCTGATGGGCACGTACGCCATCGACGGTCTGAGGATTCTGGAGGTCGGCTGCGGCCTGGCGCTGGCCAGCCTTGTGCTGCAACGGCGTGGCGCGTACATCACCGTCAGTGATTATCATCCCGAGATGCCCATGTTCCTGAAAAACAATACGATGCTCAACGATCTGTCCGACATCACCGTCATCGGTGGCGACTGGAACGACGAGGGGCAGGTGACGGAGCGTTTCGACCTGATCATCGGCAGCGACCTCCTCTACGAGCGGGGCCATCACGATCAGCTGTCGACCTTTATCGACCGCCATGCGAAGGCCGAGGCGAGCGTGATAATTATCGATCCGAACCGTGGCCATGTGGGCAAATTCAACCGCCGCATGGCCGCACTCGGCTACGAATGCTCGGAGAGCCCGGCACGGGCCGAACTGGCTGACAGCAAGCCCTATCGTGGCAGAATTCTCTGCTACCGCCGTTCGCAGGCGCCTGTTCTGTAAGAGCCCCCGCAGCAAGGGAGCTGCGCCCTGCCTTTGCGGCTCGGGGCTTGTTCCGTGCCATTGCATCTCCCGGCCCCGGCGATCATGCCTGAAGACTTTACATGCCCCGCAGGTCGCTTTTGTAAAGAAGCGTAAATCGGCTTGGATGTGGCATTTGGGCCGGGTAAAGTGCCGTTCTGCCTCCGGCACCGGCAGGTGTCATGGGCTAAAAGGAGTGTTATGCGCCGAATCCTTTCCACCGCCCTGCTTCTGTTACCTATCATGCTGAATGGCGGCTGCAGCGATGAGCAGGCCGGCAAGCAGGCCGCCCCTCCCCGTCCGGTGGTGGTGATGGAGGCGCATGAGGAGCAGATCGCCAACCGGGTCGAGGCACTGGGCACCGCCCAGGCCAACGAATCGATCGACATCACCCCGCATGCCGTCGGCGTCATCGACGAAATCCGCTTCAAAGACAACCAACAGGTAAAGAAGGGCGATGTGATCGTGCAGCTCGACAAGGATGAGGAGGAGGCCCAACTCTCCGCCGCCACCGCCCAGCTGGCCGAGCATGTGCGCGAGATCGCCCGGCTGAAACGGCTGCTGGCCAAGCGGGCCGCAGCCCAGCGCGACTTCGATACCCGCGTCACGCAGGCGGAAGTGGCGCGCGACACCATCAGCGAGATCAAGGCCCGCATCGACGATCTCACCCTGAAGGCGCCCTTCGACGGCGTGCTCGGCATCCGCCATGCCAGCCCCGGCGCCCTGGTGCAGCCGGGCCAGGTGATTACCACCCTGGATGCGATCGACCCGATCAAGCTCGATTTCAGTGTGCCGGCCGTCTACCTCACCAAACTGGCCATCGGCGCCACCATCGAGGCGGAGGGCGATGCCCTGCCGGGCCAACAGTTTACCGGCACCGTGGCCAGCATCGATTCGCGCATCGATCCGGTGACCCGCTCGATCCTGATGCGGGCCCTGATCGATAACCCGAAAGGCCTTATCCGCCCGGGCATGCTGATGCGTGTCACCCTGCTGGAAGAGAAGCGCCAGGCACTGGTGGTGCCCGAGGAGAGCGTCACCCAGAAGGAGCAGGCGCACTACCTCTCCATCGTCAAGCCGGACAACACGGTCGAAATCCGCAAGGTGAAGATCGGCAATCGCCAGCCGGGCCGGGTGGAGATCACCGATTGCCTGAAGGCAGGCGAAAAGGTGGTCGTGCGCGGCATGGGCTTCCTGCGCCCCGGCCAGAAAGTGACCATCGAATCGACCTGGAAGGGCATCAGGGAACAGCAGTTCTCGGATGAGAGCAACTGATGCTCTGCCATGTTTTCGCTGCGATGCCGAATGCAGCCAGACAAGACGAGAGGAGCGCGGTTTGGCAGCGCCAAATGAGCGACGAACAACGCCGTATGGCGGCATTCGGGGCGCAGCCCATCCACGCGAGCGTTTGATATGTGGATCTCTGATACCAGTGTCCGCCGCCCTGTTTTAGCGCTGGTACTGAACCTGCTGATCGTGGTGTTCGGCATCGTCTCGTTCACCACTCTGCCCTTGCGCGAATACCCGGATATCGATCCGCCGGTGGTTTCGGTGGTCACCAACTACCCGGGCTCCTCGGCCAGCGTGGTGGAGACGCGAGTCACCCAGGTGATCGAGGATCGCATCGCCGGCGTCGAGGGCATCCGTGACATCACCTCCTCGAGCATCGACGGGCGCTCCAATATTACCATCCGCTTTGACATTAACCGCGACATCGATGCCGCCGCCAACGACATCCGCGACCGCGTCTCGCGCATTCTCAACAACCTGCCCGACGGCGCCGAACCGCCGGAGGTGCGCAAATCCGATGCCGACGAACGGGTGATCATGTGGCTGAACCTGACCGGCGAAGGCATGAGCACCATGGCGCTGACCGACTATGCCAAGCGCTACGTCATCGACCGCTTCTCATCGCTGGACGGCGTGGCGCGGGCCCGGGTCGGCGGCGGCGAGGAGCAGTCGCTGCGCATCTGGCTCGATCGCACCAAACTCGCCTCGCACAACCTGACCGTGACCGATATCGAGCAGACCCTGCGTAGCGAGAACGTCGAACTGCCGGCCGGCTTTATCGAATCGAAGCAGCGCGATTTCACCGTGCGCATGATGCGCAACTACAAGAGCCCTGCCGATTTCGCCCGCATGGTAATCAGCCGCGGCGATAACCACCGCCTGGTGCGCCTGGGCGACGTGGCCCGCATCGAGATCGCCGCCATCGAGAAGCGCAGCACCCTGCGCGGCAACGGGGTACCGATGGTCGGTATCGGCATCGTCAAACAGTCCAAGGGCAACCTGCTGCAGGTGGCCAGGCTGGCCAAGGCGGAGATGGTGCGCATCAACGAGACCCTGCCGGCCAACATGCAGCTGAAACAGAGCTTCGACTCCAGCGTCTTCATCGATCATGCCATCGACGAGGTCTACAAGACGCTTGCCATTGCGGTCGGTCTGGTGGTGCTGGTCATCTACCTCTTCCTCGGCAATTTCCGGGCCATGATCATCCCGGCCGTCACCGTGCCGGTGTCGCTGATCGGCACCTTCATCGTGCTCTCGGCCTTCGGCTACACCATCAACCTGCTCACCCTGCTGGCGCTGGTGCTGGCCATCGGGCTGGTGGTGGATGATGCCATCGTGGTGATCGAGAACATCCACCGCCGCATCGAACTGGGCGAGCCGAAGATGGTGGCCGCCTTCCGCGGCACCCGCCAGGTGGGCTTCGCCGTACTGGCCACCACGGCCGTGCTGGTGTCGGTGTTCGTGCCAATCACCTTCATGCAGGGCGATACCGGCAGGCTCTTCTCGGAATTCGCCATCGCCATATCCGCCGCCGTCATCTTCTCCAGCTTCGCCGCCCTCACCCTGGCCCCGATGATGGCCTCCAAGCTGCTCGACTCGCAGGGGCACGCCTCCCGCTTCACGCAGGCCATGGACCACGGCTTCGAAGGGCTGCGCAGCCGCTATCTCGCCACACTGGAGCGCATCCTGGCCCATCCGCGCTACGCCTTTTTGCTGCTGGCCGGCATGCTGGGCGCGGCGGCCGTCCTGGTGCAGTTCATCCCGCAGGAGTATTCGCCCAAGGAGGATCGCGGCGTCTTCTTCATCATGATCAAGGGGCCGCAGGGGGTCTCCTACGACTATGTGCGTGAGAACATGGACGAGGTGGAGCGGCGGCTGATGCCGTTCGTCAAAACGGGCGAATTCCAGCGCCTATTGTTCCGCGCCCCGGGCAGCTTCGGCAGTACGGCCGATTTCAGTAACGGCCGCGGCATCGTGGTGCTCTCCGACTGGAGCAAACGCAAGCCGATCTGGTACTACATCGGCAAGGTACGTGCACTGACCGCCGACATGCCGGGCGTGCGCGTCTTCCCCATCGTGCGCCAGGCCTTCGGCGGCGGCGAGGCCAAGCCGGTGCAGTTCGTGCTCGGCGGGCCGACCTACAGGGAGCTGGCCGCATGGCGCGACATCCTCCTCAAAGAGGCGGAGAAAAACCCGGGCCTGACCGGCATCGACCACGATTACGACGAGACCAAGCCGCAGATCGGCATCACCGTGAAGCGTGACCGCGCCGATGCGCTCGGCGTCTCGGTGGCCACCATCAACCACACGCTGGAGGTGCTGATGGGCGGACGCATCGTCACCACCTTCCTCGACCGGGGGCGCGAGTACGACGTGATCCTGGAGAGCGAGAAGCCGCTCAAGCGTAGCCCGGCCGACATCGCCAACACCTATGTGCGCTCCGAACAGAGTGGCCAGCTGATCCCGCTGGCCAACCTGATCAGCATGCACGAGTTCGCCGACAGCAAATCGCTGAACCGCTTCAATCGCCAGCGCGCCATCACCATCGAGGCCAACCTTGTCGGCGGCTACTCGCTGGGCGATGCGCTGGATTACCTGCAGGGGCTGGTGCGCACCGAGCTGCCGCCGGGTGCCTCGATCGACTACAAGGGCCCCTCGCGTGACTACATCGATGCAGGCTCCTCGACCTACCTGGTCTTCGGCCTCGCCCTGCTCGTCGTCTTCCTGGTGCTGGCCGGCCAGTTCGAGAGTTTCCTGCACCCGTTGATCATCATCCTGACCGTGCCGCTGGCCATGACCGGTGCCCTGGGGGCGCTGTGGATGTTCGGCATGAGCCTCAACATCTACAGCCAGATCGGCCTGATCATCCTGATCGGTATCGCGGCCAAGAACGGTATTTTGATCGTCGAGTTCATCAACCAGCTGCGCGATGAGGGGCACGACTTCGATGAGGCGATCCTCAATGCTACCGGCAAACGGCTGCGCCCGATCGTCATGACCGCCCTCACCACGGCCATGGGGGCCGTGCCGCTGATTTTCTCTTCGGGAGCCGGTGCGGAGACGCGGCTGGTGATCGGCACGGTGATCTTCTCAGGCGTTATCGTCGCCACCTTCTTCACCCTGTTCATGGTGCCGGCCATCTACCGCCTCTGGGCCCACCACACCTCCTCGCCCAAGGCGACCGGCCAGCGGCTGGAGGCGGAGCTCGATCAGTACCGGGAGCAGGTATGATGATGCATCGCCAAAGCTATTACGCAGGGGAGCGCTCACGACGCTTTTCCGACGCATCACGCTCTTTTCTGATGGCGTTTCTTCTCGGCGCCACGCTGGCCGGCTGTGCCGTCGGCCCGGACTACAAAAAGCCCGAACTGAAGCAGGACAGCCAATGGCATGCGCCGCAGGGTACGGCCACGTCGGAAAAACCGGCCCACCCGGCCAACTGGTGGCGGCAGCTGCATGATCCGGTCCTCGACGGGCTGGTCGACGAAGCCGTGCACCACAACCGCGATCTCGCCGCCGCCCTGGCCAACATCGAGAAAGCCCAGGCACTGCGGCGTGCCGCGGCCGGCGGCTATTATCCCGGCATCAATGCCCAGGGCTCGGCCAGCAGCTCCCGCTTCAGCCGCCAGACCGGTTTCGGCTTCAACAGCGGTCGGCGCAACACCTTTGCCGCCGGGCTGGATGCCAGCTGGGAGCTCGATCTCTTCGGCCGCGTGCGCCGCACCGTCGAGGCCGCCGATGCCGATATCGAGGCTGCGACGGCCGCCCGCGACGGCCTGATGCTCTCCATCATCGCCGAGACAGCGGCCACCTACTTCGAGGTGCGCGGCCTGCAGCGGCAACTGGCCAACACGAAACGCGATATCGGCCTCTTGAAAGAGGTGGAGGAGATTGCCCGTACCCAGTTCGAGATCGGGGTAACCACCGAGCTGGACCTGGCCCGCGCCACCGGCGAGCGCCAGGCCCTGGAAGCCCAGCTGCCGGCCCTGGAGACGGAGATCACCACCCGCATCTACCGCATCTCGGTCCTGACCGGCAAGGCGCCCGAGTACCATGCCCAAACCCTGCGTGAGAGCCGGCCCTTGCCGATGCCGCCGGATCTGGTGCCGGTGGGGCTACGCTCGGAGATGCTCCGGCGGCGCCCGGATGTGCGCGAGGCGGAGCGGGGCCTTGCCGCCGCCACTGCCGGCATCGGCATCGCCAAGGCCGCCCTCTTCCCCGGCTTCTCGCTCACCGGCGCCATCGGCACCAGTGCCCGCGTCTTCAGCGATCTGTTCACGCCGGCCACCCAGACCTCATCGATCGGTGCGGCTCTGGGCTGGCCGATCTTCGCCGGCGGCTCGCTGACCGCCCGGGTGGATGTGGCCCGGGCAACGCAGAAAGCGGCACTGGCCAACTACGAGCAGTCGGTACTGCTGGCGCTGGAGGATGCGGAAGGCTCGCTGCTGCGCTACGGCAAGGAGTGGCAGACGCTCAAACGCCTGCGCGCCACCGAAGCCACCCGCAAGGAGGCCTTTGCCATCGCCAAGCTGCGCTACGAGGCGGGCGAGGAGAATTTTCTGGTGATCCTCGATGCCGAGCGCACCCTGATCGCCACCCGCAACGATATCGTCAGCAGCGAAACGCGCGTGCTCACCAATCTGGCAAGCCTCTACAAGGCACTCGGCGGCGGCTGGCAGCCGCCCGCAAAAGCATCGCCAGCCGACAAGCCCGAAGCAGAAAAGAGTGAAATGTAAGATGTGAGATGCGCCGGAACCGTGCCACCCCCTCCACCCACGGACGGGTAGCGGGCCGACGAATAGTCGGCCCGTAAGCGTAGCAGGACCGCGCTTTTGACTCAGGGCATCCCTGCCCTTCACCCTTCGGGCGCCTGTTCAGGCGTCCAAACGGCTATCCTGCCTTTTTGTGCGAAGCGTTTCATAGCGGAGGGCAAGATGCCCGCAGCGGATCAATCAAGACAACCACAAAGGCACAAAGACTCGAAGGGGGCTGAGTTGACTGTTGCGCCGGAGCTTCGCCACCCCCTCCACCCACGGACGGGTGGCGGGCCGACGAATAGTCGGCCCGTAAGCGTAGCAGGACCGCGCTTTTGACTCAGGGCATCCCTGCCCTTCACCCTTCGGGCGCCTGTTCAGGCGTCCAAACGGCTATCCTGCCTTTTTGTGCGAAGCGTTTCATAGCGGAGGGCAAGATGCCCGCAGCGGATCAATCAAGACAACCACAAAGGCACAAAGACTCGAAGGGGGCTGAGTTGACTGTTGCGCCGGAGCTTCGCCACCCCCTCCACCCACGGACGGGTGGCGGGCCGACGAATAGTCGGCCCGTAAGCGTAGCAGGACCGCGCTCCTGCGAAGCGTTTCATAGCGGAGGGCAAGATGCCCGCAGCGGATCAAAAAAAAAACAGGCGCCACCAAAGTGACGCCTGCTGAAGATGGTAGGCTCGGGCGGTTTCGAACCGCCGACCCCCACCATGTCAAGGTGGTGCTCTACCCCTGAGCTACGAGCCTGTATCGGGTACCGGATGGGCCAGTGCCAACCGGAGGCGGCGAATCATACCGATGCCGGCGCCGAGTTCAACAACTACGCGGCTGTTTTCCCCGCTCAGCCCTTTCCGCCACCATCACGGGGCGAGACCATGCCGCTGCCCAGCAGTTCCCGCCATGTTTTCTGCACATCCTCATCGCGAATGATGCGCAGCAGCTCCTCCCCCTCGACCGGCCTGCCGAGCAGGAAGCCCTGGGCATCGTGGCAACCGTTCTTGCGCAGGAAATAGAGCTGCTCGACATTCTCCACGCCCTCCGCCACCACGCGCATACCGAGGCTGTAGGCCAGCTCCAGAATGGCATGCACGATGGCCGCATCATCGCGATCGCCCGGCAGGTGACGCGTGAACACCTTGTCGATCTTCAGGGTATCGATCGGGAAGTTCTTCAGATAGCCCAATGATGAGAAACCGTTGCCGAAATCATCGATCGCCAGGCGCACCCCCATCTCCTTGAGCTCATGCAGCACATCGATGGCATGCTCGGCCGCATCCATGACCACGCTTTCGGTGATCTCCAGCTCCAGCGTCTTCGGCTCCAGTCCCGTCTCCTCCAGCACCTCCCGGACAATCTGGGTAAAATCGCCCTGACGGAACTGCTGGCCTGAAATGTTCACCGCGGCATTCAGGGCCGTATTGGCCGGTACCAGCCCCTGATCCCGCCACGCCTTGTACTGGCGGCAGGCGGCGGAGAGCACCCAGCGGCCGATCGGTACAATCAGGCCGGTCTGCTCGGCCAGCGGAATAAAGGTATCGGGATGCAGCAGTCCCTTCTCCGGATGATTCCAGCGCAGCAACGCCTCGATACCGGATAGGCGTCCGTTGCGCAGATCCACCTGCGGCTGGTAATGGAGTACGAATTCATCGTGATTGATCGCCTGGCGCAGCTCAACCTCCAGCTGCACACGCTGGTTCACCGCATCGCCGATCTCGGGCGTGAAGAAGCGGTAGCCGTGGCCGCCCCCCTCCTTGGCGCTGTACATGGCCGCATCGGCATTCTTGACTAGATCCTCGGCCCGCTCGCCGTTGTCGGGAAACAGGGCAATGCCGACACTGGAGCTGATAAAATATTCGCGCCCGAGCAGATTGAACGGCAGCGACAAGGCATTGATCAGCTTGTCGGCCACCTTGGTCGCATCCTCATTGTCGCTGACATCCATCAACACGCAGGTGAACTCGTCACCGCCGTAGCGGGCAACGATATCCTCTTCACGCAGGCAGGCGCGCATGCGCAACGCCGCCTCTTTCAGCATCAGGTCGCCCACGTCGTGCCCCATGGAGTCGTTGATCACCTTGAAGCGATCCATATCGAGAAACAGGACCGCCATGCGCTGCTTATGCCTGCGGCTCTGGGCAATCGCCTGCTCCAGCAGACCGAGGAACTGATGCCGGTTGGCAAGCCCGGTCAGCTTGTCGCTCAGAGCCAGCGCCTCCAGCTCCTGCTCCACCTCCTTGCGGCGGGCGATCTCGCGATTCAGCTGCGTGGTCTTCTCACCAAGGTTGCGCACATGTTTTTTGACCGTCTCATGCACATAGGCATTTTCCAGCGCGAAATGCACCTGATTGATCATCGTCGTCAGCATCTCGACATCCGCCTGCTGAAACAGGGCATCATTCTGTTTGTGCGCCAGGTTGAGCACCCCGAGCAGCACCTTGTCCAGCATCACCGGCATGGCCAGGAACGAGGGGGCGCCGTACTTCGGGTCATTATGCTGGCGCACCAGCGGATCATTTTCGATATCGGTCACCAGCATCGGCTGGCGACTGGTGACCACATGCGCCACCACCGAATCCTTGATCGAGATCTCATCCACATCGATCTCGATGCCGCGCATACCGAGTACCCGGAACGTACCCTTGGAGGGGTCGATCAGGAACACGGAGCCGATCTGCGCCCGGGTCGCCTGCATGGCACGATCAAGCAGCATGTCGAGCAGAGCCGGCATCTCCAGTTTACGGGCGGCCGCCTCGCTGAGATCCTTCATGGCGATAAACAGCTGGGTCAGGCGCGTCAGCTCCTTGCTGGTCTCGTCGTAGCGGCCGAGCAGCTTGCGAAAGGCACGTGAAATCTCCTGCAGCTCGCGGGTTTCGTCGGAAAACTCCTGCACCGTCGTATCGCCGCCGGCTGCCTTCGACATCATCGTCGCCAGGGCCGACAGCCGGTTGAAGATCCCCTGCAGGATGGCCAGCACCGCCAGCACAATAATCAGACCGAGACCGAAAAGAAGGATATTGCTTTCGCGCAGCAGAGTGGAGAGCGAACCGTTGTCGTAGAGCATGTAGATCAGCACACCGAACGACACGACCAGTACAAGGATCGCCATCATGCGGAAAAGCTCCCGCACCGACTTGCCCGCTATACTCAGTTTATCGAGACGGGAGGGTTTTCGACCCTGTTTCTGTTGCTTGTTCTCTGCTGTCACTTCCGCTTCCTGCTCCCGGTCGACCTCATGGACATCCCCTGCTCCCCGCATCCGTTCATATCGAGCGTAGACCCTTTACCATCATGTGGAAAGCGGGTGCCGGGCAAGGTCAGCCACGCTAAACCCGTGTCTTGATGTAGTCCGCCAGCTCTTCGCCGGTCTCGATCATCAGAGTCTCATCCTCCGCCTCGACCATGACCCGCACCTTGGGCTCGGTTCCGGACATGCGCACATTGACCCGGCCACCGCCATTCAGACGCGCTTCAGCTGCGGCAATCGCCTTCTGGATACCGCTATCGGCTGCGACATCAATGCGCTCGGGCAGCACCACATTCCATAAGCGCTGGGGAAACAGCTCCATCTCCGCAGCAAGTGTCGCCAGCGGTGCATCCTGCTCACGCATGGCACACAGCAGCTGCAGTGCCGTCATCAACCCGTCGCCCGTGGTATTGTAATCGAGCAGGATCATGTGGCCGGACTGCTCGCCGCCAAGGTTGCACCCCTTGTCGCGCATCATCTCCAGTACATAACGATCACCCACGGCAGCGCGATGCATCGCAAGCCCCATGCCGGCCAGATAGCGCTCCAGCCCCATATTGCTCATCAGGGTTGTCACCACCGCGCCACCCTGCAGGCGTCCCTCGTTCCGGGCATGCTCGGCCAGAATGGCGATCACCCGATCTCCGTCGACAATCCGGCCCTCGGCATCGCAGGCGATCAGGCGATCGGCATCGCCATCCAGCGCCAGGCCGATATCGGCACCGCTGGCGATCACCTGGGCGCACATCGATTGCGGATGCGTGGAACCGCAATCGCGGTTGATATTGTAACCGTCCGGATGCGCGTGGATCGGAACGACATCGCAACCCAGCTCCTCCAGCAGGCGCGGGGCCACCTGGTAGGTGGCGCCATTGGCACAATCGATGACCACCTTCAGGCCATCGAGGCGCAGGTTGCGCGGCAGCGATGCCTTCAGAAACTCGATATAGCGGCCACGGGCATCATCGATACGCACCGCCTTGCCGATCTCCAGGGCCGGAGGCAGCGGCGGCAGCGCATCCAGTACCCGTTCGATCTCCAGTTCGACCTCGTCCGGCAGTTTGAAACCGTCGGCACCGAAAAACTTGATGCCGTTATCGCCGGCCGGATTATGGGAGGCGGAGAGCATGACACCGGCATCGGCGCGCAGGCTGCGGGTAAGATAGGCCACGGCCGGCGTGGGTACCGGGCCGACCAGCATCACGTTCATGCCCTGGGCCGTAAGCCCTGCACACAGGGCCGATTCGATCATGTATCCGGAAAGACGCGTGTCCTTGCCGATCAGGATGTGGGGCTGGTGTTCAAGGTGGCGGGTCAGAACAAAACCCGCCGCACGCCCCAGACGCAGGGCGAACTCCGCCGTCATCGGCGCCTCGTTCACCGTACCGCGTACGCCATCCGTACCAAAATAGTGCCGCATTACTTTTTCTCCTTCTCCTGCTGTGGCTGCCCGTCATCAAATACCAGCACGCCCGTCACCTGGAACTGGGCCTTCTCGCTCTCCAGCCGGATCGCCTTGCCACTCGGACTGACAATGCTGGCCCGCACCGAGAAAGGCCCGGGCGCCAGAGGAGGCCGCAGGGCAGCCGTTTCCACACCATCCAGTGATCCGAGCCATACCTCCGGACCGGAGAGACGGGCCGTCGCGGGCGTCACCACCACCTTCTCGGCATGCCAGCCCTGCGGAAGATCGAAGCGCGGCATCACCGGCACCGGGCGGGTCACCACATGGTCGACCTGCAGCTGGATACGATCGGGCTGAATCTTGTCGATCACCAGTCCCGGCGGCACGTCGATCTTGTCGACATCGAGCGCCTTCTCGACCACGCCGGGCTCCTTCAGATCGCCGACCATCACCGGCACATGAATCTGCTGCGGCTTCAGTTCGTTCAGGCGCGCCTGCAGACCGCGCACCGTAATGCGCACCGTGTCGGGCAGATCATTGACGATGATCATGTCCTGCTCCAACCCCTGTACCTGCAGCGGCACATCCATGCTGAGCGAACCCTCGCCCTGGCCGTGCACCTGCAGCCACAGCAACAGGGCAATGGCAACGGACCATGCTTTCAGTGGCCATGTACGGACACTACCGGATACCGGGCTCACGCCTTCCCCATGGCATAGGGCTGTGTCTGCAGCCGGGCCAGCAGTTCACGCCGCAACTCGCCCGAATCGAGCGGAGTGCTCAGGCGCCCCTCTTCGGCCAGATAGATGTTTCCGCTCTCCTCGGAAACGACGACCACCAGAGCGTCACTCTCCTCGGTCAGGCCGACCGCGGCACGGTGACGGGTGCCCAGTACGCCCGGCAGGGCATTGGCCTGGGCAAGCGGCAACAGCACGCGCGCGGCAATAATGCGGCCGCCATGTTCGTCGTGGTTGACCATGATGGCGCCATCGTGAATCGGAGCCTCGGGACAGAAGATCGCCTGTACCACATCGGGGCGCAGCGGCGCATGCAGCGGCAGGCCTGCATCGTAGAGATGGCGCAGGCCGGTCTCACGCTCCAGCACAATCAGTCCCCCCCAGCCGCGATGCACCAGGGCTGCCGCCGATTCGGCCAGTTGCTCGACCATATCCTCAACCGGCGGTGTGGCGGCGGCGAGCGGGTTCACCGCCATGCGCACCAGGCCACGCCGAATCTCGTGCTGGAACAGTACCACCAGAATAATAATAAAGGCGGAGAAGAACTGGGAGAACATCCACTCGACCGTCAGCAACCCGAAGAAGCGGGCCATCTCGTAGAGCGCCAGCACCACAGCCAGGCCGATCATCATCTGCTCGCCGCGGGTGCCACGGATCAGGCGCAGGCCAAAGTAGACGACCACCGCCACCAGGGCGATATCCACCAGATCGCGGAATGTGAAGTGCCAGCCGAATAACTCCAACATCGCCAACAAGATACGCTTTCACGGGTGGCATTCAAGATACAGCGCACGGATGTTGCCCCGGGGCTGGAGTGATGGCCTCACCCGCTCTACACTGATCGGTATGCGCGGTCCCGTATCCCCCTCCCGCCTGTTCGCCATGCTGATCCTGCTGGTTTTCCTGCTGGTCTTCGTGCAGCTGGGGCTCGTTTCACTCGCCTTCGGCAAGCTGGGCCTCTCGACATCGCAGGGCATGCTGCTGCTTTTCGCCTCGCTGCTCGGCAGCACCATCAACCTGCCCATCACCACGATCCGGGCCGAGCCCCCCGACCCCGCGCTGGCGGAACGGATGCAGCGCTCGCCCTTTCGCCTGCCACAGATTCCCTTCAACGGCCGCACACTGATCGCCGTCAATGCCGGCGGCTGCCTTGTACCGCTCGTCTTCTCCGCCAGCCTGGTCAGCCGCTTTCCGATCGAGCCGGTACAGCTGCTGATTGCCATCTCCGTCACCTCGGTGGTCTGCTATATCGGCAGCCGGCCGCTTCCCGGCATCGGTATCGGCATGCCGATTCTTGTCGCGCCCATCACCGCAGCCCTGGTCGCTATTTTCGTGGGCGGCGACATGGCCGCTCCGCTCGCCTACATCTGCGGCACGCTCGGGGTCATCATCGGTGCCGATCTGCTGCGCATGAAGGATGTCGCCAAGCTGGGCGCCCCCATCGCCTCGATCGGCGGTGCGGGCACCTTCGACGGCATCTTTCTCACCGGCATCGTGGCTGTACTGCTGACCTGATGCCGCCCGTCGTTGTCGCCTATATCAGTGCGCATGGCTTCGGGCACTGGGCCCAGATGGCACCGGTGCTGCAGGCGCTGGCAACCCGGCACCCGGAGCTGCGCCTTATCCTGCGTACCGCGCTGCCCGACAGCCTGCTCTCGACATGGCTTGCGCATCCGTTTACCCACCGGGCGGGTGAAATCGACATCGGCGTCATCCAGCGTAATGCGCTGGAGGAGGATTTGGATACCACCCGCCAGGCCGTGCTCGCTTTTCACAGGCATTGGCCGGAACGTGTCCGTGACGAGGCCGCATGGTTACGCGATACGCAGGCAACGCTCGTCATCTCCGATATCGCGCCGCTCGCCTTTGCCGCCGCCCGCCGGGCCGGTATGCCTGCCGTCGGCCTCTGCAGCCTCGACTGGCACGATATCTACAGGCCACTGTTCGGCAGCGACTTCCCTCCCCTGGACGATATCCGCCAGGCCCATGAATCCTGCACACTGCTTCTGCAGCCTCCGCTCTGCATGCCGATGCAAAGCTTCCCGCAGCGCCGCAGCATCGGCCTGATCGCCCATCGGAGCAGGCTGAATCGCGACGGGGCGCGCAGGGCCATGCAGCTGGTGGGCGATGCGAAAATAGCCCTGGTCGCTTTTGGCGGCATGGCCCGCCCTCCGTTCGAGATGCAACGCCTGGCTGCCATCGACGGCTGGCAGTTCCTGCTGCCGGGCGAAGCCGACCCCGGCCTTCGGCTGCCGGCCAATGTTCGAAGCATCTCGACCCGCGAGCACAGCATCCCCGACCTGCTGACCGCCGCAGACTGCCTGGTCTGCAAACCGGGCTACGGAATGCTGGCAGAGGCCTGGGCTGCTCAATGCCCGATTGCCTGGGTGCCGCGTCCGCACTTCCCCGAGTATGCCTATCTCCGCCAATGGCTGGAGACGCAGGCGCCCGCCCTCTGCCTTGACAGGGATACATTCCGCCAGGGGTCCTGGCAGGCAACGCTCGATCGTCTGATCACACTCGACAGGGCGTACCCGCCGCTGCCGCCGGACGGCGCTCCTGAGGCCGCCGAACAGATCAGCCTCCTGCTGTAATGGGTACATACGCATCGCCACCGGCACGTACACCCGTCGCGCTCTCCCTCTATATGTTCGCAGGCTGCGGCTATTGTCGGAAGGTCATGCGGGTGATGGCAGCACTCGGCCTGCAGATCGAACTGCGCGACATTCTCAAGTCACCCGCCTATCGTCGGGAGCTGCGTCGGGAGGGCGGACGTGGCACGGTCCCCTGCCTGCGCATCGAATATGACGATCAGCAGGTGGAATGGCTTTACGAATCAGATGTGATTATCCGCTACCTGAAATCCCGAGGCTCCCGGCTCCGCCGGCAAACGGGAGACCGTACAATCCGGTCAGACACCGAATCGGATCAGTGATGTGGGTAAAAACGGAGGCGCAACCGATCGTACACTCCGGCCAGAGGCGCAGCTGCCAGACCGGCAAGCCATGCAACGGGCAGCGCAAGCGGCAGCATGACGACAAAGCCGGCAAACATCGCGGCCAGCCAGTCATCGGTGAATCCGGCCCAAAGCAGAGAGCCGGAAATCGATGCCCAGATCGCCAGCATGATGGCCCTTGTCGGCAGGAAAGAGTGATCGTCGAAATCAGCCATGGAATTCAATCTATTCATCACTGCCCGGCTCGGCAAACCGGGGCAAGTGTCTGTCCCGCCGACCCGAAAAACAGAAGGCCGCCCTTCCGGAGCGACCTTGCATCTGCAGCCTTTGCCGGGTGCCGGAAGCACCTCATAGCCAACAGACGACGCCAGTTTAGAGGATCGCCTGACCGGCACAAGCGTCGTGCCCAATGCGAAACCAAACGCCCTCCGGCGAGGCCGATGACGACCACCTGGATTTTATCTCGCAATCGATTGTGACACTTGCAGCGAACCTGCCGCCATTCTATCGTGACCATTGCGCGCTTCCGAATGGCCCCACCGCTCTTTGGCCCCAGAGATTCGGGAGCGCCACAGGCCGGGCCGAAGCGGCGGCCCGGCTTTTCGAAAAGCAACACCTCAGATGTTTCATTCTCAGGTTCTATATCCTTATTTTGCAACGAATTGACCTGATCCAACCGAATTTTTGGGGCGTTGTTCGATTCTTGCACCGGACACGCCATCCACTCTATCATCAGCGGTATCCATTGCGCGCGAGCCCCTCCGGGACCGGCGACGACGCGCAGGATTTAAGGCCGTGCCTCCGGCACGGCCTTCTTATTTCCAGTCGCCGCTTCTGAGATCTTGTCACTCACCGGATTTCATCCTGTTGGCATGTTTCAATCCGCTCCCGGCGCTAAGGCCGGGAGAGACAAAGGCTGGCCGAGCGGTTCATCCCCGCAGGCGCGGGGAACACAGCATGAGTATGAGAGAGAGCAGTTGCATGGGCGGTTCATCCCCGCAGGCGCGGGGAACCCTCGATGCGTCCTTGACCTCATTTATGCAAGAGCTTGGCCTTGCCGGCGTCGGAGCCCAGCGTAAGGAGTTCTTCGATCAAATCCTCCGCTTCTTGAACGCCAACTATCGCCTCGAACTTTTTGACCCGGCCACGGGAAAGGTGAAGGTGATTCACTCTGATCGGCCGGTAAGCGAATACGACATTGACAGTAAATGGACGCAACGCGGTCGAAAGACGCAGGGTGAGGACCTCGCGAGGATCCAGTTCAAGAGCTGGTTCGTCGAGGGAATCATTAAGTCGTCTGTACCGTTTTGTCGCGAAGCAATCATTGGCCTTAAGGGCTCATCGCTTGCTATGGATCTTTACACTTGAATTGCCTGGCGGACCTTTACACTCGACTCATCTTCGAAAGGATCCTGCCGAATCCCCTACCAGGACTTCGGCGCACAGCTCGGCGTCTCATACTCTCGCCCCCGCGACTTTAAGCGGGATCTTAAAAAGGCGCTTGATGAGGTTCTGGTGTTCTATCCGGAAGCAGACTCTCGGATACTCGACGACAGCATTGAATTACATAAAGCCCGTCCGGCTGTCGCCTCTTCCCAGAAATAGTAAGAATTACTCGCGCCTAGCGGCCGCGTTCCCGATCGGCTTCGCGTCTGGCACGCAGAGCATCAGTTTTTCCTCTGCTGTTTTCGGGCGCTGCTTTTAGCTTTTATCGAGAAAGCGACGACTGAACAATATCTTCGACATTGTCCAGTACAGGCTGATATTCGGGATAGACCTGCAGCTGATCCTTGAACTCGGATGTATTAAGCAAGCGCCCGTACTGTCCCAGGCGCTCCAGAAGGGTGGTGGCATGCTCTTCGATGAGCTGTTGCGTTTCCGCCTTGATCTCTTCGCCTGAATAGAGGATTGCCGCGAAATCGAAAAAGTCTCTGGGTTTGAAGCTCCCGGCTCGATAGTGAACCTTCTTGTGAAGAATCTCCGATGGTGTCTCTACAAGGATTCCTTCATGCCGCTCTAGCGCCTCCTCATCATCCAGGAGAGGAAGCGAGGCAATCACATCGATTTGATAGTCGGACATGTGCAGCTTCAGAGAGTTGTGCGCCTCCACATACTCATCCGTGATGGTGATATTACCCATTTTAGGTGAAAGATGTGGGATTATCTGAGGATCTGGTACAAAGAGGTCGATGTCTTCGCTATGGCGATGTCGAATCCAGCATTCCAGTGCCGAACCGCCGCCAAAAGACCATCGCACTGATGGCCCGGAATTAATAACAGAAATTGCAGTCGCGAGTTTGTCTTTTAGGTGTTCAGGTATGATGAATGCCAAGCCAATGTTCCAGCTCGTCGTTGTGCATTCCATGCGAGAATTTCTTGTAAGCCGAGGCGATTTCGCCCTTCGACAAGAAAGAACCCAGCTCTTTTTCCAGATACTTGGCCGGCGTCTCAACCAAGGCCTGGTTAATGTGAAGCCAGAAAGCCTCATTCTGGGTTTTTATGGCCGCAACCAACTGTTCCATGTCGAGCTTAGTCTTCATGGAGTTGTTCGCCATAAGAACGGACCACGGTGTCTTCATACAGTGGAATTATCGCCTAATTGACGAAGTCGTCAATAACAGCGCTACAAAATGGTAAGAGTTACTCGCGCCCCCTGCCTGGTTCCAGGGCGCGGCTGTATTGGCTCATTTAATTATGGAAGGGGCCAAGAGGGAACCACAGTTTTGACGAGTCAACGGTTTCTTGAGGGAAAAAGGAACATTCGAGAAAAAAGCATTATAAAACAACAGATTTCCGGAGGTTGGAAAACAAGCATACCGCACGACGGAGAACCAGTTTGCCGATAAGCGGAACGCTATATCAAAGAATACATCAAGCACTACTTCAGCACACGCCGCCAAAGGCGGCGGTATGGGCACGTGTTCGGGAGTAGAAGAAGCATTTGGATTAGTGCTGCCGTGCTCACGGTTCATCACCGCAGGCGCGGGGAACACGCGTGCCGTGGTGGCTGCAGACTATGCGCTGCTTCCCGATATTCTGAACAGCTATGACGATGTGATCTATTCCGGCCGGAGCGATGTCGGGCACCCGGTCTTTCGCTATGTGAAGGCGATCGATGGGGAAACGTATGTAGCAGCATTCGAGGTACGGAAAAAGCGCAGGATGATGGCGCTGCAAAGCTTATTGGATTAAGAAAGGCTCCTGATCCGTCCCGATACCTAACGCCCGAAGCGATCCAAGTATGAGCCCGACGGCGTCATGTCCGGATCAGAAGCAATGAGAGGTTAGCACATGATTCGTGTCGAATTCAACGATGCCAAAGTTCATGCCACCCTGCAGCGCCTGCGGTTCATCCCCGCAGGCGCGGGGAACAC
>CAZCZU010000014.1:29527-36084 GCA_964503475.1 uncultured Zetaproteobacteria bacterium | reverse complement strand
CGGTTCATCCCCGCAGGCGCGGGGAACACTGGAGGACAGAATGAAATTGTCTCTGAAATCTCGGTTCATCCCCGCAGGCGCGGGGAACACCTGAAAAGATCGCTGGCCGGAAAGGCGTAGAGCGGTTCATCCCCGCAGGCGCGGGGAACACCCCCGGCGCGATTTGCGCAGCTCGCGCCACGCCGGTTCATCCCCGCAGGCGCGGGGAACACACCTGGAGCAGGTCAAGGAAATCACAAGCCGCCGGTTCATCCCCGCAGGCGCGGGGAACACTCGCGCATTTACGAAGCGGCCAACACAGTCAACGGTTCATCCCCGCAGGCGCGGGGAACACAAACAAATGATGGCGGCGATAAAAACGATGCGCGGTTCATCCCCGCAGGCGCGGGGAACACCCGAAGAGAGCCTCAAGAACGCCTGCCGTTGTCGGTTCATCCCCGCAGGCGCGGGGAACACTCTGCCCCTGCGCGACGCGGACGGGTCGGTGACGGTTCATCCCCGCAGGCGCGGGGAACACAATATCGAATGCGAACTGCACAGAATCGGTGCCGGTTCATCCCCGCAGGCGCGGGGAACACATTCATGAACATCTGTACGAACTTTATTATCGCGGTTCATCCCCGCAGGCGCGGGGAACACGTTGGCCAGGGAAGACGCGCAGACACTAGGCACGGTTCATCCCCGCAGGCGCGGGGAACACGCATCGCCGAGATCACTGGTGAGGTGGCAAACCGGTTCATCCCCGCAGGCGCGGGGAACACAACCATGCCTTGCACACATCCAGTCCAGCAGGCGGTTCATCCCCGCAGGCGCGGGGAACACGTCACCGTAATCAAGACGGACCCGCCGGTATACGGTTCATCCCCGCAGGCGCGGGGAACACCTCAGTCTGGTGATTAACGAAAAAATCCATAACGGTTCATCCCCGCAGGCGCGGGGAACACGCCTTTTGGCCTTCATAGTATCGGTGCTGTCACGGTTCATCCCCGCAGGCGCGGGGAACACAGCAACCCGACATTCTCACCTGTCACAAGCACCGGTTCATCCCCGCAGGCGCGGGGAACACGGATCGCGGACACGGGGCGATTCCACGAGTTCCGGTTCATCCCCGCAGGCGCGGGGAACACAAGGGTGCGCCAGAAGCAATCGCCTATTTGGCCGGTTCATCCCCGCAGGCGCGGGGAACACGCCAGGAACAGGAAGGCGTGCGCCCCACCGCTCGGTTCATCCCCGCAGGCGCGGGGAACACAAGGGCTGTATTGCGTCAAGCATTCGGTTCGGCGGTTCATCCCCGCAGGCGCGGGGAACACGGCGTGGCCAACGATAACCTGTACCGCGAAAAGGGTTCATCCCCGCAGGCGCGGGGAACACACTAGAACCTGCAATTGTATCAATCCTGATGACGGTTCATCCCCGCAGGCGCGGGGAACACATGGCTGAGCAGCAGCGTGCCGCCCGGTACCGCGGTTCATCCCCGCAGGCGCGGGGAACACATCCGTCGAAATCTCACCAACGCCATCAGGGCCGGTTCATCCCCGCAGGCGCGGGGAACACCGACACTTCATGGGTCGCCCTTTGAAGGGCGACGGTTCATCCCCGCAGGCGCGGGGAACACGCCAGGCGGCCCATGCGGGTGGTACGCCCTTTCGGTTCATCCCCGCAGGCGCGGGGAACACTTGGCGATTTCAACAACAGCGTGCTCACACAACGGTTCATCCCCGCAGGCGCGGGGAACACTTGAGAAGATTATTAAAGATTATCAGGAAATCCGGTTCATCCCCGCAGGCGCGGGGAACACGAAGCCGCCGGTTTTGCGCTTGCTGTTGTCGACGGTTCATCCCCGCAGGCGCGGGGAACACGCGATTCGCCCGCAGCGTCCAGTCGCGGATGCCGGTTCATCCCCGCAGGCGCGGGGAACACACCATATCGCGCACACTTGAAGCAGGGAGCACCGGTTCATCCCCGCAGGCGCGGGGAACACATCGGAAACCATGTGCCGCAGGCCGTCGCTGTCGGTTCATCCCCGCAGGCGCGGGGAACACATCGGAAACCATGTGCCGCAGGCCATCGCTGTCGGTTCATCCCCGCAGGCGCGGGGAACACCCGATTTCGGCAGCGATGTGCTGGCCATCCGGCGGTTCATCCCCGCAGGCGCGGGGAACACATCCCGACGCTGGTGCACAGCGGTGCCAGCGCCGGTTCATCCCCGCAGGCGCGGGGAACACGAGTAGTGGATATTCGCCTGGTAGTAGCCGTACGGTTCATCCCCGCAGGCGCGGGGAACACGCAGTTGGCGACGATACGCCCGTGTCTACCAACGGTTCATCCCCGCAGGCGCGGGGAACACTCGAACTGGGCGCCCTCATGACCGAAGTCGCCCGGTTCATCCCCGCAGGCGCGGGGAACACCGTCTGGCACGCAACCAGGGCATTGCCCTGGGCGGTTCATCCCCGCAGGCGCGGGGAACACTTGAACAACTCGGCATTGGCGCTGGCATTCTTCGGTTCATCCCCGCAGGCGAGGGGAACACATCTCGCTTTTGCATTGCGGGCATTGTTTCGTCAGTTCATCCCCGCAGGCGCGGGGAACACGGCTGGTGAAGCTCTACTGATGCGGCCGCTCACGGTTCATCCCCGCAGGCGCGGGGAACACTTGTTGGCCCGGCGCACGCCGACCAGCGCGCCCGGTTCATCCCCGCAGGCGCGGGGAACACCATGCATGGCGATGGATCGACCGGCATCTTTCCGGTTCATCCCCGCAGGCGCGGGGAACACCGGAACTTGTCGAAGCGCGAAGCCGGCAAGGCCGGTTCATCCCCGCAGGCGCGGGGAACACGGTTGATGTGGTGCTCTTATCTGTCGCAAAATCGGTTCATCCCCGCAGGCGCGGGGAACACAGCTGCAACCCCTCGAAGGCGGCGGTCAGCACCGGTTCATCCCCGCAGGCGCGGGGAACACGACGTCGGTGCCGTTGGTGGCCGCCTCGAACTCGGTTCATCCCCGCAGGCGCGGGGAACACATAAACGTCAGGGCGGCGAACGCGGGCGCGGCCGGTTCATCCCCGCAGGCGCGGGGAACACCTATTTTCGGCACGGCTACTTCGACGCCCGAGCGGTTCATCCCCGCAGGCGCGGGGAACACATAGTCTTCAGCCATCTTACGTTTAGTGGTATCGGTTCATCCCCGCAGGCGCGGGGAACACAACTGACTGAGAAGCTGGACGACCCATGCTGGCGGTTCATCCCCGCAGGCGCGGGGAACACGGTAGCATCGTTGTCCTCCATATTGCGGATTGCGGTTCATCCCCGCAGGCGCGGGGAACACGGGTTCGTGAAGAAGCACAAGAAGGCCATTGGCGGTTCATCCCCGCAGGCGCGGGGAACACAGTATAGTCAAGCCCAGCCGTTGTGGTTACTGCGGTTCATCCCCGCAGGCGCGGGGAACACTGCGCCAATCACTCGAACGACCGGATTGCCATCGGTTCATCCCCGCAGGCGCGGGGAACACAACAGCATTTGCAATAGCGGCCGCCTTGCCAACGGTTCATCCCCGCAGGCGCGGGGAACACTGTTGGATGTTCGAGAAAAAGAACTGCGCCATCGGTTCATCCCCGCAGGCGCGGGGAACACGCCTCACGTGCCTGCCTATCAATCTCTAGTTGCGGTTCATCCCCGCAGGCGCGGGGAACACGCCGGTTACATCGACCCGTGCAAGCACTGGCACGGTTCATCCCCGCAGGCGCGGGGAACACTCATGACCCGGCATGGAATGCGCCTGCACCGCCGGTTCATCCCCGCAGGCGCGGGGAACACATCTACCACAATGTAGCCCGTGTCGAAATCGTCGGTTCATCCCCGCAGGCGCGGGGAACACTCCTCGCTCCAGAACGGGTGGGGCATCATAGTCGGTTCATCCCCGCAGGCGCGGGGAACACTAGTTATCGCCACTATAGCCGATGGCCTGCACCGGTTCATCCCCGCAGGCGCGGGGAACACGCGACGGACGACGGGACTAACTGGGTGCCGTTCCGGTTCATCCCCGCAGGCGCGGGGAACACATGACGTCCGCGCTGTGGATCGCGCCGGCATTCGGTTCATCCCCGCAGGCGCGGGGAACACTTGCATCATGTTCGTTTAGGATTGCGACAACGCGGTTCATCCCCGCAGGCGCGGGGAACACAATACTCAGCAACATAATCAGCAGAAAGCAGCCGGTTCATCCCCGCAGGCGCGGGGAACACCCAACTGGCTGATGCGTGATGACATTGAATACCGGTTCATCCCCGCAGGCGCGGGGAACACGGTGGTGGGCGACTGGAAAGGAGGCAAGAAGCCGGTTCATCCCCGCAGGCGCGGGGAACACCTTCACCTTGAAGCACTTTGTGTCATCAATGTCGGTTCATCCCCGCAGGCGCGGGGAACACGCATCGCCGGAGGCAACCGCTACCTGCACCCGCGGTTCATCCCCGCAGGCGCGGGGAACACGGCCTGGGCCCGCAGCAGCAGCAGGAAGGAATCGGTTCATCCCCGCAGGCGCGGGGAACACTGATGCCTGGTCCATATTCATGCGCCGAACCTCGGTTCATCCCCGCAGGCGCGGGGAACACGATACCGACAAGCGATTGATGCGGATCAGCGGCGGTTCATCCCCGCAGGCGCGGGGAACACAGATTGCCGACCTCGCCGGATACACCCCTGATCGGTTCATCCCCGCAGGCGCGGGGAACACACCCAGGCCACGGACGTCCGTTTCGTCCAGTGCGGTTCATCCCCGCAGGCGCGGGGAACACGGCAAGATCGTCGGCATCAACCGGACGGTGCCCGGTTCATCCCCGCAGGCGCGGGGAACACGCTTTCTGCGCCTCCTGGCGCTGGGCGTGGCGCGGTTCATCCCCGCAGGCGCGGGGAACACTTTTGGCGATCGACAGGATATCCATCAACTATCGGTTCATCCCCGCAGGCGCGGGGAACACCCCGGCGGCAGCGGCCTGCCCGGCGATCAGGACGGTTCATCCCCGCAGGCGCGGGGAACACTCATGACCCGGCATGGAATGCGCCTGCACCGCCGGTTCATCCCCGCAGGCGCGGGGAACACATCCTTGATCGAGGCATCGGCATCCGGCTCCTCGGTTCATCCCCGCAGGCGCGGGGAACACGCCTGGTTATTGTTGTCAGGCATGACAATCTCCGGTTCATCCCCGCAGGCGCGGGGAACACCCAGCCGCGTTTGCGAAGCTCGGCTTTCACATCGGTTCATCCCCGCAGGCGCGGGGAACACAACGCCACCTCGTTGCTCACCTCGAGGGCCAGCGGTTCATCCCCGCAGGCGCGGGGAACACATATCAGCAGGGCGAAGAAGAAGCTGGATGGCCGGTTCATCCCCGCAGGCGCGGGGAACACTGGATGGCGTTGTACTCCTCGCCATAGGCGACCGGTTCATCCCCGCAGGCGCGGGGAACACACAGGATGCAGCCGCGCTGGCCTCCTCGATTGCGGTTCATCCCCGCAGGCGCGGGGAACACGCGGCCACGCTGGCCGATATCGCTCCAATCGACGGTTCATCCCCGCAGGCGCGGGGAACACACCGCGAGGGCGTAGCTGTAGAGGCGAAAAACCGGTTCATCCCCGCAGGCGCGGGGAACACGCTATCGACCTGCGAGACGTAGAGCACGCCCGCGGTTCATCCCCGCAGGCGCGGGGAACACACCATGAGCGGCGCGCCGATGTTCGCGGCGATCGGTTCATCCCCGCAGGCGCGGGGAACACATGAAATCCCAAACAAGCGCCTGGCTATTCCACGGTTCATTCCCGCAGGCGCGGGGAACACTCACTGGCGCTGCCACCCTGAATGTCAATTCTCGGTTCATCCCCGCAGGCGCGGGGAACACATGAATCGGCGCGCCGCTCATTTGCCCTTTGCCGGTTCATCCCCGCAGGCGCGGGGAACACAGCTCCACCCTCCAGCAGCGCCAGAACGCGGCCGGTTCATCCCCGCAGGCGCGGGGAACACTGCACACAGCTCATCGAGGAGCGTTAGCGGGTCGGTTCATCCCCGCAGGCGCGGGGAACACCACTTGCTACCAGTTCGCCAGTGAAGCGAACGCGGTTCATCCCCGCAGGCGCGGGGAACACCCGGGTTGATCTGCATTTCGCTGACGCGAACCCGGTTCATCCCCGCAGGCGCGGGGAACACCCGATCGGTGCTGCTGTCATGGCCATGGCCTGCGGTTCATCCCCGCAGGCGCGGGGAACACGATGTGCTGGCCGCACTTACGGTTCCAATCAGCGGTTCATCCCCGCAGGCGCGGGGAACACTAGAAGCCAAGCTCGATGAGCGGGATATCCATCGGTTCATCCCCGCAGGCGCGGGGAACACTCGTACTGGCGCAGCATGGACATATCGACAATCGGTTCATCCCCGCAGGCGCGGGGAACACCCGTCATCCGACTCCAGCACCTGGCCGTTGAACGGTTCATCCCCGCAGGCGCGGGGAACACTCGTCCAGGATGAATAAGGCCGTTTCTACGAACGGTTCATCCCCGCAGGCGCGGGGAACAC
>CAZCZU010000014.1:0-29427 GCA_964503475.1 uncultured Zetaproteobacteria bacterium | reverse complement strand
CGGTTCATCCCCGCAGGCGCGGGGAACACACTTGTTCGTAACCTACTGATTCATTTGCCAAAATGTAAAGAACGAAAATGCCACCAAAGATTTCCGGTTCTTTCTCATGGAGAGGGAGAGCCCTCATTTTCATCTTTGATCGGCATGAATGAGACAAGCTTCATCCCATCAAGTTCGTACGGAATACGCCGGTTCTCACCCAGGGTACGGATATCGAAGCCGGATTCATTGCTCGTGGCCCATGCCATTACAGCATTGCCATCCTCGATGCCCTCCTCCACCTGATGCCACAGCATCTCGCGCACCTTCTTGCTGTATTTCCCGACATACACGCCGGCACGCACCTCCAGCAACCAGACGGCCAGGCGCCCCCGCAGACGCGGCGGCGCATTCTCAGTTACGATGACCAGCATCGCCGATTCCATCCTTGTTCGGGATCGCAGCGCCGACCACAGACTCGGGCTCCGGCGGTTTCAGCTCGCCGGCCGCCAGAATCTCCTCGATGGAGGGAATGATCTTTTTCAGAAGCCTGCTTTGCCGAAACATATCCCGGCAGGCGTGGCGCACTTCCATCTCCGGATTTCGCGGATGGCCCGCCGCCACCTTGAATGCCGCCGGCACCACGGTATCGAACTTGAACACATCGGCGATGTCGTACACGAACGATTGCGGCTTGCCGGTGTGGATAAAACCGATCGCCGGCGCGTAGCCGGCTGCGAGGATTGCCGCCTCGGTAACTCCGTACAGGCAGGCTGTCGCGGCGGAGAGGCAGCGATTCGGCACATCGCCACTGCCCCATTGCGAATGATCATAGTTGCGCCGGATCCATTTCACGCCGTGCTTTTTGGCGAGGTGTTCATACATCTTGCGCACCCGCACTCCCTCGATACCACGCAACTGCTCGATGCTGCGCCGCAGCGGCGAAGGCTCGCCGAAACGTATCTCGTACATCTTGCGCACCACTTTCAATCTGGCCGTATCATCCAGCGCCAGTTTCGCTTGATAGAGCAGGCGATCAGAACGCGCACCGCCCGGCTGACCGGCGGCATAAAGCCGCACCCCGGATTCGCCCACCCAGATCAAAAGCGTACCGGCCCGGGCCGCCAGTACCGAGGCGGCATGCGAGACACGCGTGCCCGGCTCCAGCATCAGGCAGGCCACGCCGCCCACCGGGATATGCTTGCGCACGCCCTTTTTATCCACCAGCACGAAGGCACCGTCGATCACATCCAGCTCGCCGTACTGGAGGAATACGATCGAATTGCGCTCCTTGATCGGGATGGGCTTCAGCGGCGGTAGCAAGCTTATACCTTACGCACCAGCAGAAGCCCGCAACCAAACGCCTTGGCCGGGCCGATGCCTTGCAGCAGCGCCTGCTTCAGACGTGCCGGATCGGAAACGGTGATCACTCCGGCCAGATCCACGGTGCTCAGACGAATCCGGCGCCTTCCCCTGCCGGTAAAGCGATGCTGCATATAACCATCGGCACGTATTTCGCCGGGCTCGAATGAAAAGCCGCAGCGCTCGCTCCGCGCCTGCAGCCATGCCAGTGAAGCCTGCTGCACCAGCTCATGCAGTGGCGGCCGCTCGTAGGCCGGCATGGACTGATAGCCCATCTGCTTCTTGGCATCCATCACCACATCGCAGCGGCTCTTTTTTCCATCCACCGTACGCGTGACAACCGGATTGCAGCGCAAGGAGAAGCCCAGTGTCATGCCGGTGTGCAGCACCGGATCAAAAGGCTTGGATTCGATCCGCCAGGGGGTATCCCCCTGCTGCGGCTGCCGCTCGGAGAGCAGTAGATAGCGTGGCCACTCCTGCCCCGGCTCGCGGCGATAGAGAAAATCACGACTGGCATCCGGATCATCGCCAAAGAGTTTCCACATCTGTTGATGTTCACGGTAGGCATCTGTCAGCGCCAACGAAACAAGCTGCCGCTGATTCATCGCTGCCGGATCGAGTGTGACACGACTGAAATACATCACTTCCCTCCTTTCTCGGGCAATCTCCCCATGTACTCCTGACGTTCGGCGAACTGCCAGCGCTTGCGGCTGATCAAGGAGTCGCGCCGGGGCACACTCAACCGCGCCTGCATGCCCGCATCCTCCATTTCATCCCAATAGCAGCGTGGGTTATCGGACAACGGCAAATGCTCGAAAAGCTGTTTCCAGGGCCACTCCTGACCGGCAAAGAGTTCCCCCAGATTGGCGGCTGCCACCACACGGGCAGCGACCGGCAGTCCCAAAGGGCACGACTTGCGACCGAGATAGAGCGTAAAGCGCGGATGATTCAGGGCCTCGGCCAGATCAGCAAGCGCATACGGCGGCGATTCAACCCGCGGCCAGAGGGCGACGGTGTAGGCCGCCTCGACACGGTAATCGCGCTGACTCAGAAGCGTACTCAGGCGGGCGGGATCACGATGGATTTCATCGTACCGGCTGGCCCATACCGCCTTTTTATCGCGGGCCGGTGCCTGCACCGTATGGTAATCGCGCATCAGCTCGCCATCACAATCGATGCGCACTCCGATCCCGTAGCTTGCCTCGAGTGCCGTGTGCGCCGCCTCCTGATCGCGACGAAGCCCCAGGCCGGCCGCGAGCAGGCCGAGGATGGCCGAACGCCCCGGATGGCCATCCGAATGTCGATGCTCGCCCACGGCAGGGCCGCCCCACGATGCCATCGGCCCGTAGAGATGAAACAGCAGGAACTCACGCATGACGGCCGGCAAACCCGATGATTTCCTGCAAGCTGCCCTCTCCGGTGACGGCATTCATCGCACGGCTGTCATCGCTGCAGGCGCCATAGACCTTGTCCATGTTCTCACGGGTCCCCTGCATGGCCGCGATGGCGCTGGAGAGCATATCCTGGCCGCTTATCGGCTTGAGGAAGGCGACCGACAGCGAACGCGGCTGCTGATCCCCCGCTTCGGCCAGCATGAACGAGGCACGGGCCCGGGAGCCGAAACTGTTCTGCTTGCCGGTCGGCGACACGGTGGCGGCACTCTCGACCAGTGCGGCCAGCGCCTTGTCGGCCAGCTCGCTGTCACCGCCCAGGTTCTCGATAAGCAGCTCCCGATCGATGCAGAGATAAAGATAGAACAGGCCGGCAGCGAACTCGGTCTCGCCCATGTGCCCGGCACCGACATCCTCCTCGCCGGTGTTGAGATCATCCACGGCGGTGAAGAAATCATCCTCGACCGTGACCCTGTGCACGCTGATCGCATGCGCCACCTGACAGGCAGCCTCGACATTATAAGCCGTACTGGCGGCCAGCATCCGACCGAACAGCGCGATATCGGCGGCACTGTGCCGATCCCGAAGCAGCTTCAGCTCATCCTCCTCCGGCTCGCTTTTGCGCTCGATCAGCGCATCGGTCAACTGCTCGACCGCCTGCACCTCTTCCGGACTGAAGTGCGCCAGTTGCTCGATCTCCAGGCCATCCTTCTTCAGCTTGCCGAAACGTCCGGCAATTTTTCCGGCCCAATCGGTCGCCTTCTTTTCGGGGATTCCGCCGTCGATCAGGCGTTTCTGAATCCGGTGCCCCATCTCCTTGGTGCGCGTACCCACATGGCCATCCAGCGCCTTCTTGAACAGATCGGAGCAGCGCCAGGAACGCTTGAGACTCTGGGAAGAGACCCGCAAGCGCTCCACGCCGCCCATGACGGCGGTCTTGGGCCGGCCCAGGTCATCCCGGTTCAGGTTGGCCGGGGGATACGAGGTAAGCAGATGCAATTGAATAAAACGACTCATGTCAGACTCCTTGTGCCTTTATTTGTTTGCGACTTTGGGGAAATAGGTGAATGCCAATCGTTGTCTGGTCTTCTCTCCCCAGAAAAAGACCACGCTTGCCAGATCGAGCACATTGGCTGTGTCGCCCAGCATGTGGATCAGACGGATCATGGCCGGATAGAGGTCATCCCGCTCACGCTGCAGAAAGCGGCGAAAACGAAGCTGGCTGACTTTAGGGCTATCCCCCTCGGCCATCTGTTCGGCCAGGCCACGGCTACCGGACTGCTTCACATGTGCCAGCAGACCGGCGACCGCCGCCAGTTGCGGCTCCCAGCCCGAGGGCCTGTTCATATACGGGCGCATACGGTTGCAAAGCCGGTGAAACTCCGGCACCAGCAACACCTGTGGGAAATCGCGGCAGCGGCGCAACTCCACCCGCGCCCCGCTGTTGTTCTGCAATTCGCGCCACCACTCCAGCAGCGCCTTTCCGCTGTCGGAATCGGGGGAAAACAGTCTCTCGCTCATGCTTTCACTCCTTGTCGACCGGCTTTGGCTGCCCTGGTGGGCAGGCCGAGGTCGGTACGGATTTTTTTGCTGTGAATCAGATTGCCCAGTTTCTTGCGGGCATTGGCGATACGGGCGGGGTTCTCGTATTCAAAACCGCTGCGCGTCGTCGCTTCATCGAAAAGGCCCAGCGCGGTATCGCATAACTTCCCATGCCAGGTGACTCGCGTGCCGGTCAGTCCTTCTTCGGAAAGATCATGATGCAGTTGATCCAGCATGGCATAAAAGGCGGATTCACTGCGTTGGTAGAATGCCTCGACCAGAAACGACATATCGCCCTTTGCATCGGCCGGCCGCTTGAACCAGGCCTCCTTGACGCAACTGCGCACGGAGCCGGCGATCTGGACGGCGGCATCCACCAGCCGCTGCACTTCGCCGGCAAAGCGAGCACGCTTTTCGGCATCGTCGATCAGATAGAGCGGCACCGTGCACTCATACCAGCAACGCGCTTTCATGTTATCCATGTCGAAACCGAACACCTGCAGCATAAGCTGTTCGGTATCGAGCAGGTGTTGGCTGAACGCCTCCACATTCGCGGCAGGAAACACGTTGTTGTTACCGACCGTCAGCGATGGCCAGTGGCGGTAACTGATCCCGCCCGGCTGAGCATGCAGTGGCAAGGGAAGCTCGTCGGGTTTGGGTTGGGAGTAGGGTGAAAGCGGGTGCTGCCATGCGCCGGTGTAGTTGACGCCGTAATTCCTCGTTTGGTATTGGCTGACAAGTTCATCGCTTTCCCCGGCACAGATATCGCAGGTGCCCGCCTGGAGCTGATCGAAATCGAGCCGGATGCGGCGCGGCATGGCCCAGTACATCTGCAGCGGATGGGCATCGTCCGGTGTGGTTTCACACCCTGTATTCTTTTCGGAGGTACGTGTGGGCGCCAGCCATGGAAAAATCGCTTCCGGCTGCTGCAAACGCGGATTTCCGCTCATGCGTTCCATCTTCTGCCGCGCGAACACATTGAGCCAGAGCGACGGCCAAAGAAGCTCGGCCTCCGGCCCGTTCACCACCGGATCGAGCTTCACGAGAGTGGTCAGGGGGCCACCGCCGCGCAGTCCGGTCCGGTGTCCGACGCCGCCACTCGGGGCATTGGTCTGCAGCGTGAACAGCGCCTGCGCGGCACAGGCCGGACACATGCCTTCGACGCCGCCACGCTTCACAAAGAGATCGGTGTTGTTCTTGAGCGCATTATTCCCTGGCGCATCGATCAACAAACCGCTGACCGAAACGGGATCACTCTCCAATTTGTCGTAGTCCTGCATAAAACATGGACCATCACCATTCAGGTCGAAGGCATGGGCCACGTCGTCGAACTTTCCACGCAGAACTTCCGGGGCTGGAGGCATTTCCATCCATGCGCCCCATTCATCCTGATTATCGGGCGCAGCGGCGGTTTGCAGCAACGCGATCAGCCACTGCATCAGCGCACCATTGAAATCGGCCCTGGGGGCCGCCAGTTGCCGCA
This sequence comes from uncultured Zetaproteobacteria bacterium, assembly GCA_964503475.1. Taxonomy (GTDB): domain Bacteria; phylum Pseudomonadota; class Zetaproteobacteria; order Mariprofundales; family Mariprofundaceae; genus CAZCZU01. The sequence goes on along the minus strand of CAZCZU010000014.1, from coordinate 23,670 downwards.
CCGGATTGTCCGGCTCGGTGATCTGCCATGGTGCGATGCGTTCGAATGCGCCATCGGCACGGAACACCGGTAGCCACCGGTCATGAATCAGATTCATGTTGCCTCCCTGTGATCTTTGTTCCCGGTCATCGTCATTTCACTACCTCCAGCCCCGTTGTCCGGTTGTATTGCACTCTTACCGACTCCCCTTTTGCGTTCAGACCATCGGAGCGCCAGCCATTGCCTTCGCTCCGCAGGGGCAGCAACAGGCTCCATTTTCCCTTGTCGGGGAGCTGACGGCAGCACGCCTCCAGATCCTTCTCTGTGATCTCATCGCCCGGGAGAATCTCGGCCAGCATACGGGCGCGCACCTGCAACGCACTGCGCTGCCAGCGATGCTCACCGTGGTCAATCCATGGCCGCAGGGTTCGACCATCCCAACGGGCCAGATAACAGGTGCGGCTCTCATCGCCCAGACGGGTCGGTGTCACCTCATCATCCCACCATGGCTTTTCGCCGTCACCGTAACCATCAAGAAGTTCGAGCACATTGGCATCGGCGATACCGCGATCGGCCTGACGGCTGCCCTGGGCCTGCCATGAACTTTGCTGAAGGCCTTTTGGCAGGGAATCCGGATCGGCGCCGTACACCCCCTCGATCAATGCACGGGCATCATCCGGCATCGTAAAGCCTCCCTTCTCTTCCAACAGCCTCACGCTGAGCCAGAGGCGACCATGATCCGGATAAACGTATTGTCCTTTGTCGAACATCCGCCCACACCAGTCGCCATCGGCACGGCTATCTGCAGGAGGCGCGAGAAGGTGCAGCACCGGGTGCGAGCGCTGATCCGCTCCCGTGATACGATTGCCGCGCGTATCGCGACAGTGGCGATGCAGACGGCCTGCCCGTTGAATGATCAGATCGATCGGTGCCAGGTCGGTGACCATCACATCGAAATCGACATCGAGTGACTGTTCGACCACCTGGGTTGCCACCACGATGCGTCCGGATCGCTGCGCGGCGTTGCTCTGCTCGCCAAAGCAGGCCAGCACCTCCTTCTCCGTATCCAGTCGATCCTGCATGGCGTAACGGGCGTGAAACAGCATCACCTCGGCCTCGGGGCATATCTCCCGCAACTGCTCACAGGCTGCGATGGCATCGACCACGGTGTTGCGGACCCAGCAGGCGCAAAGGCCATCGTTCGCGGCCTGGCGAAGCACCTCGATCGCCTCGTTTTCGGAGCCGAGTCGCTTCACCTTGATACTGCGGCACACCTCGGGTCTGCTGGTCACCGCCACCTCCTCGGCAGGTTCCATGCCGGTTCGGGTCAGCAGCGGAAATGACGTCTCTTCCTGCAGCTTTGGCGCCGTCGCCAGGCCAAGGCCCTCATTAAAGGCATTCACGAGCGCCTGACGCTGGGAACGGGGAAGCGTGGCCGACAAAAGGATGGCGCTTCCGCCTGCCGCCGCATGAAAATGGAGCAGTGTTTGCAGCAGTCGGTTCATATAGCTGTCGCAGGCGTGAACCTCATCCACAATCAGGACCTTTTGCATCAGCCCGTAGAGGCGCAGCGATTGATGCCGGGCACGCAGAATGCCCAGCAGGGCCTGATCGACGGTACCAACTCCAATCTCGGCCAACAGCGCTTTTTTGCGATGATCCGCCAGCCAGCGATTGCAGGTGGCCGAGGCGGTTTCCACATCGCCACTTTTGTCTTCCTCTGCCGGCGGAGTAGCCATCAGAGCGGAGAAAGACTCGGAGAGCTGCCGGGCACCATGCGCCAGCACCAGTGACGGCCGTGAATCCGGCGTATAGAAATTCCGGCAGGCATCCATCATGCGTTCGAACATGGCATTGGCAGTCGCCATGGTGGGCAGGGCGAAATAGAGACCGGACAGCTCATGCGCCTGCATCAAACGATGCGCCAGCATCAGGGCCGCTTCGGTCTTTCCTGAACCGGTGACATCCTCGACGATCAACAGTTGCGGCCATGGGCTCAATGGCTGGCTTTGCGCCAGTGCCTGCATGGGGGTCGGCTGCCATGCCGTCTTCCCCAAAAGATCCTCGTAACCGAGATCATGCTCCGGCACGGCCGGCACCATGCCGGAATCGTACACAGCCCGGCTTGCTTCAGGTTCGGCGATCTCTTCCCAATACCTGTCCAGCGGCATGTTTTCGATCTGCCAGGAGAAATAGTGTTCATTGGAGCCGATCCAGTCGGCCAGCACAGCAAACCCGGCCAGATACCAGGATGCACGCTGGAACGGCACCTCTTCCGAGAGCGGAAAAGAGTCTGTATCGGGAAGCAGCAATGCCATCAGTTGAGAGGCAAATCCCCGGGCGGCAGCCTGATCGACATCGGTAAAATGATCTTCCAGCGTCGGAAGCCTGGAAGCATTCACGGGCTTGCCGTGATGGCCACACATGGCCCGCATCCAGCGATCCGCCATCTGCTGTGCGATCGGTATGCTCCATCTCGACTGACTCGTCGGCAACACACCCCGCTCCACGAGTTGAGCACGAACCATTCTGTCCCAGATCAGCCAGCCAAGTGCATCGTGCCCGCCCACTTCCAGAGGCTGGCGCTGCAGTTCAGGCTGCAGCCACCGGAGAAGATCGGGGCGTTTGGCCTGAAAATTGAACGAAAACTTTCCCAGATCGTGCAAGGCCAGAAAGAAGACGGCCCACTGCCGAAACTCCTCCGGCTCCATGCCGCACATAGCGGCCAACTTCCGCCACTCCGCCGGTCGTTGTCGCAGAAGTTCCTGACCGGTCGCCGCCACATCCAGGCAGTGGTACGGAAGCAGGTGGTAACCCGGCTCTTTCCCTTCCTCCCGGCCGGCCTTGCCCCAGTAGCGATAATAATCACCCATTCAGCACCACCTCGAAACGGATGCGATCCCAGGGATTGTGGGCATGCCGGAGCTTGACGATGCGAGTGGCCAGGCATTCGTCCCGATTATTCGCAACATGTTACGCCTGTTCATAGGCACTCCTCCCTCCATTCGAAACAGCCAGCCTACAAACCGACAGGCTCAAAACTCGAGACTCAGTCATATCGATCCGCTGCCCGGCGCAGCCGCTCGGCCACCGCCTGCCGCAAACCGGCCGGCGCCAGCACCTCCACCTCCGGGCCATGGCGGCAGATATCCATGATCAGCTCCGTGGCATCGGCATAGGGAATAACAAGCTCGTAGCGGCCATCGTCGAGCATGCGCCCCCGCTGTTCCGGATGCCACTGCTCCTCGGCCACCCAGCGAGCCGCATAGGGCGAGAAGCGCAGTACGGCCTCGTGCTCCGGCCGGCCGGCGAAGATGCCGTAGCTGCCGGTCAGCAGCCGGTCCAGCTCGTCGGCATCGACCTCGTGCGCCTCTGTATCCAGCGCCCGCACCGCCCGCATGCAATCCAGCGAGAAGGTGCGCAGGGCACCCCGTGCATGGCAGAAGGCATCGAGATACCAGTTGTCGCGGTAGTGGACGAGGCGCTGGGGCGAGACCTCGCGTTGCTCCCCCTCGCCGGTGGAGCGGGCGGAATACCCGAAGGCGAGACGGCGGGACTCCAGCACCGCCCCGGCCACGCGCGGAAAATGGGGAAGATCGGCCCGTCGCCGGTTCATCGGCAGGATACGAATGCGCTCGATGCGCTCCCCGGCCTCCGGCGCCATCTTCGCCAGCAGGGCCTCCACCCGCCGGCGCACCGGCGCCAGCCCCTCGGCCAGCAGACCGGGATCGATGCGCGCCATCAGCTCGTGCATGGCCAATAACGATTCCAGCTCCTCGCGATTGAACCAGAGCCCCGGCAATTCAAAGGTTTGGGTGGGATCGTAGAAATAACCCACGCCGCGCCGATTCACGATCGGCGCCCCGAGATAGGCGCGCATCTCGGCCACGATACGCTTCAGGGAGGAGTAGGCACACTCCATCTCGTCACACAGACGGGCATAGGGCACCGCATGACGGTGCGCCTTGAGCATATGATGCAGTTGATAGATACGATCGAACTTGTCCATGCCCCTCTCCCTCTCCATGCAGGGCTAACGGGAACGGGGAAATGCTTCAATAGCGCAAAGGGACTATTCGGAACGGATGCCGCGGAATCAGCGGCCGCCGGCGGCAATGGCCGAGGCCACCCGCATGGCCCTCAGCTGAGCCGGCACATCGTGCACCCGATGCAGATCGGCGCCCAGAAAGGTACCGATCGCCGTGGCTGCCGCCGTCTCAATCTCACGATCCTCCACCGGACTGCCGGTCATGCGGCCAAGAAACGATTTGCGCGAGATGCCCAGAAGAACGGGACGCCCGAAACGCCGCTTCAACTCATCCAGGCGGGCGATCAGGGTAAGGTTATCCTCATGGCGCTTGCCAAAGCCGATACCGGGATCGAGCCAGATAGCCGACTCGCGGATACCGGCGGAGAGAGAGGCTGCGATACGCGCCTCGAAAAAGGCGCAGACCTCATCGAACACATCGTCGTAGTGCGGATGCTCCTGCATGGTTTCGGGCGTTCCCTGCATATGCATCAGACAGACATCGCTGCCGCCTTCCGCCACGGCCGCAAGACTGTCGGCATCGCCCGTCAGGGCCGTGACGTCATTGACCATCACGGCCCCGGCAGCGACAGCCCGGCGCATCACCGCAGCCTTCATGGTATCGATCGAAACCGGGATATCCTCACCAGCAAGTGCCTCGATCACCGGCAGCACACGCGTGAGCTCCTCCTCGGTCGATACGGGGGCGGCTCCGGGGCGGGTCGACTCGCCGCCGACATCGATAATGGCGGCTCCCGCCTCGAACATGGCCCGGCCATGGGCGATGGCAGCCGCGGCATCCAGATGCAGGCCACCATCCGAAAACGAATCGGGGGTGCAATTAAGCACCCCCATGATCCGGGCCGGCTGAGCGGCCGATTGTTGCCAGCGAAGGGCGGCCATCAGCTCTTCTGATCGGCCTCGTCGCCGGTCGCTCCGGCATCGGCGCCTGCATCGATATCGACCGAGGCCTCCGGCTCTTCCGGCGGCCTGCCGGAGGAGGAGGCAGCCTTCGGCTCCTCGCGATGCGGCTCCTTGCCCTTCATGACCAGATCGATCTCGCTGCCCTCGAGCGTCTCGAATTTGATCAGTGCCTTGGCCAGCAGATGCAGCTGATCCATATGATCCTCGAGAATCTTTCTGGCCCGGTTGTAGTTCTCGTCGATCAGACCGCGTACCTCGGCATCGATCACCTGGGCGGTCTTCTCGGAGATATTCTGATGACGGGTGATTTCACGCCCCAGGAACACCTCCTGGTCGCGCTCGCCGTACACCATGGCACCCAGCGTGTCGCTCATACCCCACATCGTCACCATGTTACGTGCCAGCTGGGTGGCTCGCTCGAAGTCGTTGGAGGCGCCGGTGGTCATCTGACCCAGCACCAGCTCCTCACCGAGGCGACCACCCATCATGATGGCGATCTGGTCGCGCAGGTATTCGCGATCGTGGTTGAAGCGGTCCTCTTCCGGCAGCTGCATGGTGACACCCAGCGCCTGGCCGCGCGGAATGATGCTCACCTTATGCACCGGATCGGCCGTCTTCAGGTACTTGGCCACCAGGGTATGCCCCGCCTCATGATAGGCCGTGGTCTCCTTCTGCTCGTCGGAGATCAGCATCGAGCGACGCTCGGCCCCCATCATCACCTTGTCCTTGGCGGTCTCGAAATCGGCACTGGTCACCTTGTCACGATCGAAGCGGGCCGCATTCAGCGCTGCCTCGTTGACCAGGTTGGCAAGATCGGCACCGGAGAAACCGGGCGTACCGCGCGCCAGCGTCTTCACATCCACATCGCTGCCCAGCGGCACCTTGCGCATGTGTACCTTCAGAATCTGCTCGCGGCCCAGAAGATCCGGACGCGGCACCACCACCTGGCGGTCGAAACGACCCGGACGCAGCAGGGCCGGATCGAGGACATCCGGACGGTTGGTGGCCGACACCAGGATCACGCCCTCGTTGGTCTCGAAGCCGTCCATCTCGACCAGCAGCTGGTTCAGCGTCTGTTCGCGCTCGTCGTTCCCGCCGCCGATACCGGCACCGCGATGGCGGCCCATGGCATCGATCTCGTCGATAAAGACAATGCAGGGGGCACTCTTCTTGGCCTGTTCGAACATGTCGCGCACACGCGATGCGCCCACGCCGACGAACATCTCGACGAAATCGGAACCGGAGATGGAGAAGAACGGCACCTGCGCCTCGCCGGCAATGGCGCGCGCCAGCAGCGTCTTACCGGTTCCCGGCGGGCCGACCAGCAGCACGCCCTTGGGAATCTTGCCGCCCAGGCGGGTAAACTTGGAGGGGTCGCGCAGGAACTCGATCACCTCGGTGACCTCCTGCTTGGCCTCGTCGCAACCGGCGACATCGCCGAAAGTGACGCGATTGGTGTTCTCGGTGAGCAGTTTGGCCCGGCTCTTGCCGAACGACATGGCACCACCCTTGCCGCCACCCTGCATCTGGCGCATGAAGAAGATCCACACGGCGATCAGGAGCAGCATCGGGAACCAGGAGATCAGCACGGAGAGGAAGAAGGGAACCTTCTCTTCCGGACGGGCCGTGATCTCGACCTTGTTGGCGCGCAGATGCTGAACCATCTCGGGATCGTTCGGCGCCTGCACGGTGAAGCTCTTCAGCGTGCCCGACATGTCACGGTATTTACCGGTCAGCTCATGACCGCTGATGGTGACCTCATCCACCATGCCCTGATCCACCTTGTCCATAAAGGCGGAGTACGGCATCTGTTCATTGTGCCCCATCGGTGCACTGAACATCTGGAACAGGCTCATCATGGTCAGGCCGATCACCAGCCAAAGCAGTAAGTTTTTACCCATTTAGCAAACCTCTAACAGCGTTTCCGGCAAGGGAACCCCTGACAAATTCGGGATATCCCACGCCCGACGCGTGGATCGGTGCCCCACAGCACCGTGGGCCGGAGCTCTGCAAAGCAGGCCACACGACCGCAGTTTTCATCAAAGCAGTATCCGGCAGGCGAATGAAGGTTGCATGAAAACAAGACACTCAGCGAAGGGTCGCAAGGCTTGCACCAAGATGCAAGCGCCCATCCCGGCGACTGAGGCGGCAGCGGCTCAGATCAAGCCCGCCGTGGCCGCCATGTACGCGCCACCGCTCAATCAGTTCCAGATGCCGGCGCCCCAGCACATGCCCCTCGCCGAACAGCGTCGCCATCAGCCGCTGCACGGCCTGCATGCGCATCGGCAACGGCAACGACGCCCATTCAGACCAGGGAATGCTGTATCCGGCCTCATCCGCCTCGGGATGCAGATCGCGCAAGCCTGCATCGATGGTATCCGCCAGCCGCATGGCCTGGCGCTGCCAGCGCAGAAAAAGCGCGGCCGGCTCCGAACCCGCCCCCTGCATGGCCGGAAAAAGGTGATGACGGATATGATTACGCCACAGGCTGGCATCGGCATTGCTCGCATCCTCCAGCCATGTCACTCCGGCAGCGACAAGTGCCTGTCGAAGCGTCGCTCGGCGGAGATGCAGCAACGGCCGGTAGAGCGTCAGACCAGCCATCCTCCTCACCGGGGCCATGCCGCGGCAACCGTAAACCCCACCACCCTGCAGCATGCGCATGCAGACCGTCTCCGCCTGGTCATCCAGATGGTGCCCCAGGCAGAGTGCATCAACCCCCTGCCCGGCAGCAAAGCGGGCAAACAGCCGGTAACGCCCCTGACGGGCTTGCGCCTCTCGATTGGTATCCGGCCTCTCACTCAGCGATGCATGCACAAACGGCACATCCCAGGCCCTGGCCCGCTCAGCCAGCAAGCTCGTCTCCCTGGCCGACGCGTCATGCCAGCCATGGTCGACGTGCCAGGCCTGCACATCAAAACCTGCCTGTTTCAGGGCCAGCAGCAGGGCGGTGGAATCGGCACCGCCGGACCAGCCGACCGCCAGACGCGGCGGCAGCTTCCCGGCAAGATCCGAGTCGTTCAGCCAGCCACGGGCAGCAGGCAACGAAGGCAATGTCAAAACAGGTTCAGGGAGCGATCAGCCCTTTTTCGACCAACGCGGCAGGCCGTCGTTGAGAATTTTGCGATAGACGGGCGAATCGGGAACGAGCATCTCGTAAAGCTCGACATCGACATTGGCCAGGCATGCCCTGCCCGCCTTGAACAGCAGCATCTGCTTCTCGTCATCACCGTTCGGTTCGATCTGCAGCAGATCGAACTCCCCCTGCGGCAGGCGATAACCGGAAAGCGTGGCCTGAACCAGATCTCGCGGCAGTCGGTGCTCGCGCACCTTGGCCCGGTGCCTGAGTGCGGAGGTCAGTTCGCTGACCACGGCACCGGAAAGGGCAAAACCCTGATTATGCAGCGTGATGCCCCCACGCCCCGAGGCGATCTGGAACGGGATCAGGTGTACCCCACCCAGCGGCTGCACCTTCTCCTGCTTGTCCTGCTCGGCCATCAGGCGTGCCGCTCCGCAATCGTGCGAAACGCCGGCATGGGCCTGAGCCACCGCCGGGCCGATGGCCAGATTGAAATTACCCTGCTTCTTGTCTTCAAAACGGACGAAGGACCAGTCGCCGACCAGGGTCATGCACATCGGCAGGGCCAGCGCCATGGCTGAGTCGCCCTCGCCTTGCAGCTCCTGCAGCCATTCGGCCAGCATGGTGCGGATCGCCATGCCAAAGGCCACCAGCGGTGCAACCGTGCCGCGCAGGGTGCATCCCCCGGCGGAGAGGTCATCCATGAACACTTCGGGCTGCTGCTCGATACGGGCCAGCACACCCGGCAACAACTGCTTGCTCACAAAGGCCTGGCCCTGCTCGTGCCTGGCCATGATCAACGAAAGGTAATCGGCCCAATCGATGCGCAGGCAGCCCTGGCGGGCCGAAAGCGATGAGCCGCTGTGCAGCGATTTCTCGGGATCGGGCTGGAAATAGACCAGGCGCCCCTCTTCATAGGCCGCCTCGAGCAGCTTGTCCGATTCGCCGCCCCGCCCCTTGCTGCCGGAAGCGGCACGCTGATCCATCCATACCTTTTCGTATTTACGGCGGGCCACCTCGATCTTAACGTCCTCCTCGAAGACACGGAACGCCATCAGTACCCGGTCATCATGCAGCCAGGGGCCGCTGCCCTCTTTCTCCTTCTTGCCGGCCCGGCGTGCCAGCAGCCAGGCTGCCAGCGGATGATCGGTAGCCTGCTGCAGAAGCCTGGCCACCGGCTCCGGCAGCGTCTCGGGCCGCGACATCAGCTGATCCAGCTTCTTGGCATCGAGCACCCACTGCATCCAGACGCCCTGCCCCGTACGCTCGGCCAGGTCCCACAGGGCCAGGCGCATCCAGCTGCGCTTCAGAAAATGTTCGCCCATGCGGTCGCGGGCCAGCAGCGGCAGGATACCCGCCTCGTTCTTGGCACCCACCTTCTCGCGCAAGGCGCGCAGGCGCGGAATCAGATCGGCCTCAAGGCCATAGGCAAGCACCACGTAACGATCGTCGCCAAGCAGCGAGTCGGCTGGCTGACGATAGAGAAATGCGATGGGGGTAACCGGAATCATCATCGCCTCATACGTGGCGATACGCGTCACCTCCACGGCACCGTCGACCTGCTGGCGCAGGAAGCCGCGCAGGGCCCAGTCGTACAGCCCGCCCACCATACTGACCATGATGTGATCGGTATGGGCCGCATGCTCGTCGGGCAGACTCTGAATCGCCTCGCGAATCAGGCGCAGGATCAGCACATTCACCGCCGGCACCCACGGTGCCACATCGGTCTGATCCTGTTTCCAGGACTGACGCCACATATCCTGCCACGCCTTGAACATGCCCAGCGCACCGCGCTCATCGGCGCACCAGTGGTGCAGCAGGCTCTGCGGCAGGTGCGGATAGCGCTGGCGCAGATGCTTGGCCATTTCACGCGCCACCGGATTCATCTGCGGCAACTGATGGGCGGATACCTTCTTGCCCTTGAGCATGTAGCGGATCGAATAATCCTGCAGTCGGCGCACCGAGGTACTGAACACCTGCTGCAGACTGGAGTGGATGGCATAAGGAATATATTCGCTGGCATCCTCACCGGCGATACGCACCGGCAAACGACGCGCATCGACTTTGCAGCGCCCGGACGGCTCTTCGCCCCGATTCAGAATCGGACGGTACCAGCTCCATCGAAACTCGAAATAATCCGGCGACAGCATGGCCTTTCTCCCTCGCTCTGACGCATTGACTGATCCACTTGTGGCGGGAGGGTTGCCCCCGACCGCCCATCTTGCCGGCAACTATCAAACATATCAGTGTCTGATAATGTGAGCCCGGCTATGTTCCGACCCGCAGCACCCTCTCCTTCGACAGTCTGCGCTCCAGAATCCCCTCATGGCAGATGCAATCGCCCCGCGACTGCCGTAGAGTTTCGCCATGCACACATCCACCCATTTGCCGTTTGGCGACAACTCCCTTGCCTGCACCGGCAAGAGTAAAGATTACCGGACAAAAAATCGACCATCACCCATTTCGGGAGCACGGATCGGATTGCTCTGCATCCTGATGCTGTCGCCCCTGTCGGCCCGGGCCGCCGAAATCATGGCAACGCTGCCGCCGCTTGCCGGACTGGTGCAACTGCTGCAACCCGAAAGCAGGCCGGCCTGCCTGCTGCCGGCCAATGCCGATCCGCACCATTTCCAGTTAAGCCCGAGGCAGGTCGAGACCCTGCAGGGAGCCCGCCTCCTGATCCGGGCCTCACGCGACGATGGCGGCTGGCCGCGTCTGCCGACCCGGGGCAAAACCATCGATCTGTGGCCCAGGGATGACCATGCCTGGCTCAGTCCTGCCGAGGTGCGCCATGTTCTGCCGCAACTGGCTGCCGAACTCGAAGCCGTCACAGGCAAGCAGGCGATGCAACTGGACGAAGCACTGGCAACGGTCACCGCCATGGATCGCGCCTGGAAACAGGCACTGGCACCGCTGAAAAGCAGAGGCGTCATTGTCCAGCACCCTGCCTGGCAGCACCTGCTGAGCAGCTACGGCGTCCCCGTACATGCCGTGCTCGAAAAGCACCAGCACGGACATGAAGGCGGCCCGCATCTGCTCGAGCATGCGCTGGAAGCACTTAAGGCCCACCCGGATGCCCTGCTACTCGGCGACACCCGCCACAGCAACCGTTCACTGGAGTGGCTGGCCCGGCAAAGCGGCAAAACGATTCTCTACCTCGATGCCCTGGGGCAGTGCGGCGACTCCTGGCAGGCGCTGATGCAACAAAACCTCGAGCGCCTGCGCACATTCAAGCCATGACACCAGCGCTACTGAGCCTGAGCGAGGTCAGCTTCGGTCCCGAAAGGGCCCCGATTCTCGACCACATTTCGCTGGAGGTCGAAGCCGGGCACTTCCTCGGCATCGTCGGCCCCAACGGGGCCGGCAAAAGTACGCTGCTGTCGCTACTCGCAGGCCTGATCATGCCCGACCACGGGCATGTGCACCTGTTCGGCGAATGCCTGAATCGCATGAACCGCCACCGGCTGCTGAAAAAGGTCGGTTTCCTGCACCAGCTGCACGATCACCAGCCTCGCATGCCGCTCCGGGTTCGCGATGTGGTGGCCATGGGGCTGAGCGAATACGCCGCCCCGCTCTGGCGCCCGATCGGAGCCGGAAGCCGCATCATGCAGGCACTGGAACGGGTCGAGATGGAGGAACTGGCCGAACGCGATTTTCGCCACCTCTCCGGCGGCCAGCGCCAGCGCGTACGCCTGGCCCGGGCCCTGGTACGCCAGCCGCAGCTGTTGCTGCTGGACGAACCCTCCGCCGCACTCGATTCCCGCAGCCAGGACCATCTCTACCGGCTGCTACGCGAGTTGTGCGATGAGCTGAAGATCGGTGTGGTGATGGTCGAGCATGACATTGCTGCCATCTCCTCCTTTGTCGATTCGGTGGCCTGCCTGAACAAGCGCATCCATCACCACGCCATGAAGGGCGAACAGATTCCCGAAGATATCTGGCACGCCATGTACGGCGACCATATACATGTCATCGCCCACGATGCCGCCTGCATCGGCTGCCATCCGAACGATAAGGGGCATGCATGAATCTGCTGCACGACTTTCTTGCCAGCCCGGTGATGCAGGGTGCGCTGCCGCCATCGCTGCTGATCGCCGTCGTCGCCTCCTCGATGTCGGTCATGGTGCTGGCCTATCGCCTCTCGTTTCTGACCGTCGGTGTTTCGCATGCTTCACTGGCAGGACTCGGCCTGGCCGTCGCCCTGTCGCTGCCGCTGCTGCCGACGGCCACCGTAACGGCAATCATTGTGGCCCTGCTGCTTGCCTCGATGCCCAAGAGCCGCGGCATCTCCGAGGATACCGGCACCGGCCTGCTCTTTGCCGGCTCCATGGCACTGGGCGTGGTGCTGATTTCACGTGCCAGCCAGTATGAGGTGGACCTGTTCGGACTGCTGTTCGGCAATATTCTCACCGTCTCACCCGATGAGTGGCACTGGCTCTGCCTGATCGGTGCCATCATTCTGGTACTGTTGCTGCTGGCAGCGCGCAGCTGGTGGAGTATCGCCTTTGATGCCGTCACGGCCGAAGCCTCCGGCGTACCTGTCGGTCCGCTGCGGCTTCTGCTCTATGGGGCGACGGGGCTGGCTGTGATCATGTGCGTCAAGCTGGCCGGCATTGTACTGACCACCGGCCTGATGGTGTTGCCGGCCGCCTGCGCCTGGTTCTGGGGACGATCACTGGCAAGCCTGTGGCTGCTCAGTATAGGGTTCGCCGTCACCGGCACACTCGGAGGCCTGCTCCTCTCCTATCGCGAGGACTGGCCATCGGGCGCTACCGTGGTACTGGTACTGTGTCTGTTATTCATTGCAAGCTGGGGGGGATCATGGCTGAAACAGCAAGGCCTAAGGCGAAACAGGTCGGCATAATTATCCGTTCATTCGCGGCTCTCTACGACCTGGCCATCCTCTTCGCGCTGGCATTCCTGGTCTTTGTGCCGATCACCATCATCGAACAGAAAACCGGCCCCGTAGCGCACTGGCTGAAGGTGCTGCTGTTCACCACCATCGCCTATGCCTACTTCGTCGGCTTCTGGGTACGCGGTGGTGCAACCACCGGCATGCGCCCCTGGAAGCTGCGTGTCGTCATGGCCGAGAGCGGCGACCCGCTATCGCTGGTGGCGGCCACACTTCGCTTCGTTGCCCTCAGCGTCACCTGGATCTCGCTGGGCGCCACGGCACTCTATGTCGCCGCCGGTAACGTCTATCATGGGATGTTCGTGGTCGCCTCGGCCCTGCCGGCCGTGAGCATGATCCTGATGCTGCTCACCCCGCGTCACCAGCCGCTGCACGACCTGATGGCCGGCACCAACGTCTTTTACGTCATGGAAAAGGCCGACTAGGCTTCGTCGTCGGGCCGGGGAGCCTTGTCGCCGTGGCGTGAGCCGATGCGCTGCACAAACAGGGTGATATTGGCGATCATCAGCGAATAGACCGTAATGCCGAAGATCATCGTAAACACGGCCACGATACGGCCGCCATCGGTCACCGGATAGACATCGCCGTAGCCGACCGTTGTCAGCGTGGCGAAGGCCCACCAGAGGCCATCGCTGACGTGCGCAAAGGCGGGGTTATGCCCGTGCTCCAGCAGCCAGGCAGAGATTCCGAAGACGAACACCACGGCAAAGAGCACGGACATGGCAGCCGGAAAACTCTCTTGGGAGATCACCACCAGCCGGATCAGATGGCGGCGATTGGCACGGATCATCGTGCCGATGCGCAGCAATGGCGCCACGCGCATCAGGGTAAAAATACGCAGCAGCGGCGAGGCGAGCAGCACGACCAGCGCCACATCGAGCCAGTTGGCTTTCAGGAAGGCACCGCGATCGGCGGCAATACGCCAGCGCAGCAGAAAACAGAGCATAAACAGCGACAGAACCGTCAGCCCCAGCCAATCGGTGGCCCGGTCCCAAAGCGAGAGGACAATGGCCGCGATGGTCAGGATCAGAAGCAGCGCGTCGAGCAGCCGCCGCTGCCCTTCGCGACCCGGGTGTACCTCCCGGCTAATGCTTGCTCCCCTTGTGGCTGAAGTAGCTGGCCAGCGACACCAGCAGGATGCCTGCACCCATGTAGAGGATATTGAGTGGATCATCGAACTTCACATAGAGCACATTCTTGAAGAAGGCGACGATCAGGATCATCAAAATCACCTTGCCCAGACGATCCTTCAGGTCATCCAGACTGGAAATCAGCAGGATATTATTGGCACGATCATCGCTGTGTGCCGCGCCTATATCGTCGATAAAGAGCTCATACAGCCCCAGGGCGAAGATAAGCAGAACCGTCGCCAGCAGGAAGTCATCGACCGCCGTGATAATGTGGCTGACTGCCTTGACGTGGAAATCTTCAACCTCATGTCCCATGAAGCTGATCTGGATATACTCCCAGGCCAGATGCGCCATATCGGCTGCCGAAAGCAGAAACAGCAGCAACATGCCGACAATCGATGAGGCGACCGCCAGCAGCACGATAAAGCGAGAATTCCACAACAGCTTCTCGAACAGGTTCTTCATGACTCCTCCACGACTTCCGGATGACGCACTCTAGCGCCGAAGTGCGGCAAAAGGCGACAACCCGTTTTCAGCCGACGGCGACCGCCGCCTTGAGCGCATCCTCATCAACCACCTTGCTGTCGACCTTGCAGTAAGCAGCCTTCTCGTCGGGTACCACCATCACTTCAGCCACACCGGCAACTTCCAGCAGGCGCTGCTCGATGGCCTTCGCCACTTCCGCATCCGCCACCTCAACATGCAGGGCTCGGGTCGCAAGATAAGGGGGTTGCGGCATGGTCATCGCCACCAGCAGCCAGATGGAGAAGAGCGCCGCTATTGCCCAGAAGACCACCGCATAATTCTCGCTCGCCGGTACATAGAGCATGCCGCCCAGCACACCGCCCAGGAAGGCGCCGAAAAACTGGCTGGTATTGAACACGCCGACCGCCGTGCCCTTGGCACTGACCGGGGCATACTTGGACACCAGCGAGGGCATGCTCGCTTCCATGGTGTTGAAGCCGATAAAGAAGACCAGCAGGGCGACGCTGATCCATACCAGCGAAGCGTGCGAGGTAGCCAGCAGCACCGCCGCCGTAACCAGCAGGGCAATGGAAAGCAGGAATACCTGCTTCATCTTGCGCCGGCTCTCGGCAATGATGATCAACGGCACCATGAAGACGAAGGCAAACAGCATCACCGGCAGGTAGAGCATCCACTGGTCGCTCTGTGCAAGCAGATTGAAGTGCGGATCGGCCAGCACCAGCGGCAGCACCACAAACAGAGCCGTCAGTGATGCATGCAGTGTCAGTACACCAAAGTCGAGGCGCAGCAGGTTGGCATTGCTCAATACACGCCCGAGCATGGCCATTGAAACCTCGCTGTCACTGTGGTGAATGCTCTGCTTCGGCTCCGGCACCACCAGATAGAGGAACAGGATCGAAGCCAGGGCCAGTATCGCCGTCAGCCAGAAGAGTCCCGGCACGCCCATCCAGCGCACCAGTAGCGGACCAAGCACCATCGACACGGCAAACGACACACCGATGGTCATACCGATCATTGCCATCGCCTTGGTCCGATGCTCTTCACGCGTCAGGTCGGCAGCCAGGGCGATCACGGCAGCCGCCACGGCACCGCCACCCTGAATCGCACGTCCGATCAGCACGCCGACAATCGAGTCGGACATGGCGGCAATCACACTGCCGATGGCAAAAATCAGCATCCCGGCGGCAATCACCGGCTTACGTCCGAAGCGGTCGGACATCATGCCGAACGGCACCTGCAACAGCGCCTGGGTCAGGCCGTAGGCGCCCAGGGCAATACCCACCAGCTCCGGATGCTCCGCGGCCCCTTTCAGGCCATGGGCATAGGTCGAGAAGACCGGCAGGATCAGAAACAGGCCCAGCATGCGCAGGCCAAAAATACCGGCCAGTGAACCGGCCGCCCTGCGCTCCTCCGGGCTGATGCCCGGGTTCTGTTCGTTACTCTTCACATTTTCCTCCTTCAGATCGCCACCGGCGCGGGGCTACACCGATGTTCTACGCTTTAGCTCACGGCCGTTGCGATCCGGGAAAATGCCGAACAGATCAATCCGCATCAGACTGATGTGTTCGGCACCTTCCGTGCCCCGTCAAAAGCCGTAATATTTGTGACAGCCTACTCCCAAACCCGTCCCGGTATGAACCCCGAAGATCGCATGGGAAAGCGGCTGCAGGGAAGGGCTCCTGCCCTTCACTCAATCCATTCGCCGGCCCCCTGTCGCAACAGCTCCGGCTCACCTTCACACAAGTCAACGACAGTCGTCGGCGTCATGCCGGCCCAGCCTGCATCAAGCAGTACGGCATTCAGATGCTTGATGCGGGCATGGATATGATCGGGGTCGTTGGCCACGAACTCCTCGTCCGGGAACTGCATCGATGCCGCCAGCAGCGGTTCATCCAGTTCTTCCAGCAGCATGCGGCAAATGGGAAAATCGGGCATGCGAATACCGATATCCCGCCGTTTGCCGAAGATGCGTTTCGGCAGGCGACTGCCGGCCGGCAGGATGAAGGTATAGGGGCCGGGCAGGCGTCGTTTCAGGATACGATGCGACGCATTATCGATCTGCACATACTGTGCCGCCTGCGACAGGTCGCTGCAGACCAGCGACCAGAGATGACTATCGTCCAGACGGCGCAACTGCCGAATCTCGCCCTGGGCCTGCACGGCCGTGGTCAGGGCCATCACGGCATAGGTGGTTTCAGTCGGCACCACGGCAAAAAGGCCGTCACGCAACAGCTCGGCCGCACGCCTGACCTGGCGCACCTGTGGCCGCTCCGGATGCATACGCAGGCGTTCGTAGGTGTGCATCGCCTAGCGCCCGAACAGCCCTTCGATCGCCTTCTGCAGCTGCTGCTGCGGCTGCTTGGCCGGGGCGGTCTGCTGCTGGTCAGCCGGGGCTGCCTGCTGCCCTCCGAGTCGCTTCTGGATCACATCGCTGATCAGCTCCCTGGCATCGATCTGCGGCTGCACCCTGGGCGAAGCAAACGGTCCGAAAATGTGCAATGGCACCGTCAGCCCCTTGCGTACGGTCAGGGTATCGCCCTGACCAACCAGTGTACCGACCAGGCGCGGTTTCACATGATAATCGAGACTGCTCTTCGGCAGATCGACGGTCCCCTCGCCGGTCAGCCGGAACAGGGGCGATGCCATGAACAGATCGCTGTTTTTGGCGATACCGTTACGAATCACGAAACTGCCTTGCAACTGGGCAAAATCGGTGTACTGCGGCCCGCCCTGTTTTCCGGGTGCCGCCAGGTTGCGCAGAGTGCCGGCGATATCGAAGCCTTTCACACGCCCATCGGTCAGCGATACCTGTCCGCGCCCATTCAGGCTCTTCTTGGCGGTATCCGGCAACAGGCCGGTCGCCTTCAGGTCGGTCTCCAGCTGCATGGTTCCCTCGATTAGGTCCATATCGGCCAGCGCTTTGAGCACCGGCCCCAGGCGGATTCGCGAGGCATGGATCGATTCGGTCCAGGTGGCGGGATAACGGCTGGCATCGAGGCTGGCCTTTTCACTCACCTGGCCACCGGAGAGCTCGAAGCGGAGCGGATCGAGAGTAAACAGGCCGCGCTCCCCCTTGGCCGTGGCACGCAGGTGATCCAGCTGCAGACCACGCAGGTGCATCTGCTCGATCTGCATCTGGGCATTCACGCGCCAGGATTTCAGAAAGCGCAGGTCGGGTTCCACCGCCTTTTCGGATGCCGCCGGCGCAGCCGCTGCGGGTGCCCCCCCGCCATCCTTCTGCGAGGCAGGCTGTGGCAGCCATGGATCAAGGTGCAGTGTATTGGCGGCCAGTCGCAGACGGATGTCCGGCGCCCTGGCATAAGCGATCGTGCCGGAGAGCTGCACCAGTTCGCCATCGAGCAGCAACTGCATATCGCGAATCTCAACCCGCTCCGGATCACCGGCCAGCATCGCCCCCAGCTTCACCTGCTTCCACGGAGCCGCGTGCCCCGCATACATCCCCTTCAACTCGGGCACGAACTGCTCCAGCCATGTACGGGCCAGCGGCTCGCTCTGGATACGCATGGTATAACGGGGCGTGGCATCGAGGTTGCGGACATCACCCTGTGCCTGCAGTACCGCCGCCTGCTCCAGCTTTACCTGCAGCTGCTGAACGCGCAGCTGGCGTGCATCCGGCATCTCGACTTTCCAGTCCAGATCGGCACGGACGCCGGCGTGCAGGGCGGTGTGCCCCACGCTCAGGCGCAGACCATCGGGACGCTGCTCAAGCTGCATATTGAGATCGAGGTGGGCGTTTTTCATATCGCCAAAAGGAGCCGGCAGCTCCGGCAGCCACGCAGCAAATGGCTGCAGACCGACCGGTTCGCCGGTACTCACCTTGAGCTGCAAAGGCAGATGTGCCACATCAAGCTTGCCCAGGTCGCCGATCGGGCCGATCAGGGCATCGACATCGATCGCACCACCATCGATCTGCGCCGAAGCCGTGGCATGCACCGGCTGATTCAGTTGCACATGACTCACATCAATCTGGATATGCTTCAGTTCAAGACGCTTGCCGCTGGCCGCATCCATCCAGACCAGCTTGCCATCCACCAGCTGCAATGCCTCGGCCGAAAGGGCTGCCAGCGATGAGCTTCCCTCTTCCTGAGCCGGCGCGCTCTGCGGCGCAGCGGCGGTATCGGCAGGCTTCCGGCCGAGATCCTCCCAGTTGCCCTCGCCCTTGATATTACGCTCCAGGAAAATCTGCGGTCCATCGAGACGGAACTGCTTGATCTCGACCTCGCGACTGAACAACGGCAGCAGGGCGACCTGCACCTCCAGGTTCTTCACCTTGACGAACGGCACATCGGAGAAGCCCTTGCGATTGGCCAGCTCCACGTTGTCCAGCGAAACACCGACCCAAGGAAAGAGCGAAGCATGCATCTCACCGATCGAGATCTCACGCCCGGTCGCCTTCTCCACCGCCTGGGCGATCTGGGGCCGGTAGTCGTTGACGTCGATAAAGAAGGGTGCGGCCAGCAACAGCACCAGCAGCACTGCCAGCACACCCAGACTGTATTTCACGATCCTCTTGATCATCGCTTTACGCTCCTTGCCCGCTCACCGCTGCGACATTGAAATCAGTTTAGCCGAATGTGTCCCGCCGTTCAGGGGCGGAAAGTACGCCAGCAGGTCGGGGAAACGGTCCACAACCGTTTCAGCCCCCTCCTCATGCAGCACCTCGGCCGTTTCGACGCCGAACGATACCCCGATCGCCCGTGCCCCGGCTGCGCGCGCCAACTGCATGTCGAAACGGGCATCACCGATTACCGTCGTATCCTTCGGCACCACGCCCAGTTCCGCCATACACTCCTCCACCATGGCCGGATGCGGCTTGGAGGGACAGCAGTCGGCCGTACGCCAGACGAGAAAATAATCGTTCAGGGCGAAGCGCTCCAGCACACGCAACAGTCCCGGACGCGACTTGCCGGTCACAACCCCCATCCAGTAACCGCGTGCTCGCAGCTCGACAAGGGTTTCGATCACACCCGGGTAAAGCGCGAGCCCCGCTTCGGCCTCGCGATAGTGAAGGCGATAGGCTGCCGCCACAGCATGGGCATCGCCGCCACCGGTCGGCATCAGCCGCTCGATCGCCGCAGTGAGCGACAGGCCGATAATCGCCTTGACCGCATCCGCCTGTGGCATCGGCAGACCGCTACTGACAAATGCCTGCTGCATCGCATGCACAATGGCCGAATGCGAATCGGTCAGGGTACCATCACAATCGAAAAGAATCAGTGGCTGCATCGGAAGAACACCGGACTTAGGAAGCCTTGGCAGCCCGGGGCTTCGGGTGTGGCGC
This sequence comes from uncultured Zetaproteobacteria bacterium, assembly GCA_964503475.1. GTDB lineage: Bacteria > Pseudomonadota > Zetaproteobacteria > Mariprofundales > Mariprofundaceae > CAZCZU01. The sequence continues at coordinate 3,831 of CAZCZU010000014.1, read as the reverse complement.
AGCTTGTTTCGCCTGCCAGGCGTCCGGCAATCGCTTCACCTGCCAGAGCAGGGCACGATTCATGGCCATCACCGCATCCTCGCCCTGATGACGCACGTAGGTGGAGATCAGGTCCGTACCCTGTTTCCCGATCTCGAAACGATCGACCACCTTGCCACTGGCATCGGCCAGCGTCAGCTGTACAGCCTTGCTCCCCAGCTCGAGCTCGGCATCGTGGGCATGACCACCCGTGACCATGCGGATCGGACGCATCTGCTGCAGATCATCGAGCAGATGGCGGACAGCCCTGGCATCCGCAGCCACCTTGCCGTTCAGCTGCCAGCCATCCCCCTTGCGAGCCAGATGCACGCGGGCCATCCCCGGCCCGCTGATATCGATCGCAGCCACAGTACTCAGCTGCGGCGCCCGCCAGGCAGGCATCGCCTGCATGCCCTGTTGCGGTTGCAAACCCTGCCAGACCACCCAGGCGGCAATCACCAGCACCAGCAGCACGCCTGCAACCAGCCTCATGCCGAAACACTCCGGCCAAGCCTGCGCAAGCGCCACCAGCGCCAGCCTCCCAGCATCACGATCAGCAGCGGCAACCCCAGCATCCAAAGCAGCTTGAAGGCCGTACGCCCGGCGCTGGCGAGATCGGCCAGCGGCCGCTCGGTGACCCCACGTGAGCGCAGTTCGATCAGACCGGTATCGCCGGTGAGCCAGTCCATCATATTCAGGACCGCCACCAGATTCTGGCCTTCAACGAACTCATCACCCAGAAAGGCGGGCGCACCCATGACAATCAGATGACTCTGCTGCGTGGCCTTGCGGAACCCCTTGCTGTCGGCACCGGCTGGCGCCTGATCAAAGGCCGACTGCGCCGGACCATCGGCCGCCAGGGCCACGGCAACCTGGCGCTGCTGCAGGCCGGCAAAGCGCTGCTGCATGGAAACCAGCGGCGCCACATCAAACGGGGGCCCCGCCTCGGTTGCGGCCTGGGCCGAGCTCCGCATCAGGATGGTATGGTGTGCATCTGCGTCCCCGGCCCAGAGGAGCGGCGAGGCAAACGGCACTGTCACCGCTTCCAGCCCCTTCGTCACCGGATGCGTGGCAGAAAGATGGGTCACGTTCATGACAAAGGGATAGTCGACCAGACTGCGGAACATCAGGCTTCCCTGCTGCTGGTTCACCGCCACGCGTGTGGCCTGATGATCCATCACCAGCCCCGGCTCGATCGCGACGCCGAGATCCTTCTTCAGCCATGCATTCGCCTTCCCGTTGATCGGCCTGACCTTGAAACCCATCGAGAGCAACGGCTTGGTATTGCCTGCCAGCACCATCACACCGCGGCCGGACATGCGGAACTGGTCAATACGGTAGCGAAACAGCATCGAGGGCGCTTCACTGACGCCGGCAATAATGATGGCCTTGATATCATCCGGGATCGGGCGTTTGTCCGGCTCGATTTCGACCAGGTCGTAATCGTCCGTGACCAGGTGCTGAAGCTTGCGGAAAGCGTAAAGACCATCGGCACCAAAGCCACTGACCACGCCAATCTTGCCGCGCCCCATGCCGGTCAGCTTGCGAATTTTGCGGGTCAGCAGGTATTCGAAGCCCTGCTCTCCCTGCACAACCGGAATCACCTCTTTTTTATCCAGGTACTCGATAACCACGGCCAGATAGCCCTGGCGCACCTGGGCCCGGTCATCCTCAACCGACTGTACCTGCACGCGCGGGATATTCATCGCCTTCAGGGAGGCTGCGATATTGCGATCGGAGGCGGGATCGATCACCTCATAACCGATGCGGCCGTTACTGGCATCATGGTAGGAGACCAACATATCCTCGATGAAACGCTGCAGACGACCGTAGGGTTGCGGCAGATCGGGCGTCACATAGGCCCGGATCATCACCGGTTCATCCAGTTTGCCGATCAGCTTCAGGGTCGAGTCCGAGAGAGAATAAACCTGCCCCTCGGTCCAGTCCCAACGCTGGTGTGTCAGTGTCGAGGCCACAAACAGCAGCAGCCCGACGACAGCCAGAAGCAATACGCCTCCCCAGGCACGCGAACGCATCTGCCTGCGACGATCGGCCATCAACGCCACCTCCTGCTCTCCAGCCGCAGCCAGGCCAGCGCCAGGAAGAGCAGCGTCAGCACGATGAAAAACACCACATCCTCAAGGGCGATGACGCCACGCAGCATCGACTGGTAATGGGACAGCGGACTGAACATCACCACCGCATTCTGCAGCAGCGGATTAAGCAGCGGTGTCACCTGTGCCAGCAGATAGAGGCCCAGCAGAATGCCAAATCCGATCACGTAGGCGACCACGGCATGGCGGCTCAGGGCGGAAGCGAAAAGACAGATGGCGGCATAGAGGGCCGCCAGCAGCAGCGCCGCCACGTAGCCTGCTGCAATCTGGCCGCCATCGACATTGCCAAGCATGGCCAGGGTGAAGGGATAGAGCAGCGTCATGCCCAACAGCACCCCCACCTGCAACATAACGGCCAGATACTTGCCGGCCACGATACCGGTGGTACGTAGCGGCATGGTCGCCAACAACTCGAAGGTACCGGCACGCTGTTCGTCGGCCAGCATGCGCATGGCCACGGCCGGCATGAAGAACATCAGCAGAAGCGGCAACACGGTAAACCAGCCACGCATGTCGGCCTGCCCCATCAGGAAGAGATTGTTACCGAAAAAGAAGCCGGTAGCCAGCAGGAAAGCAACGGCAATCACATAACCGAGCGGCGTATCGATCGCCACTCGCCACTCCTTCTGCACCAGGGCGACGGCCGGCTTCACGCCGCTCCCCCGGTCAGCTTGTGGAACACATCTTCAAGCGAGGTCTGCTGTGGTCGCAGCTCAACGATCACACCGCCATTCTGCACCGCGGCATGGAACAGGGCTTCGGCAAGCGCGACTCCGGCATCCGGATGGGTCAGCAGGAGCCGACTGGCATCCTCCTCCACCTCGGCCTCGATGAGCAGATCCGGAAACTGCTGTTGCAATGCTGCCATCGTCGCTTCCGCCTCTCCTTTCAGCCGGGCGTGCAGCACCGTACCGCTGTGCGCGCGGGTAGTGAGCTCCTCGCGTGTCCCGATCACCTGCAGGCGGCCGCCATCGATGATCATCATGCGATCGCACACGGCCTCCACTTCGGAGAGCACATGCGAGGAGAGCAGCACCGTCTTCTTCTCGCCCAGCCTGCGAATCAGCTGCCGGATCTCGACAATCTGGTTCGGGTCCAGCCCCGTGGTCGGCTCGTCCAGAATCAGGCACTCCGGATCATGCAGCATACTGGCTGCCAGGCCGACACGCTGGCGAAAACCCTTGGAAAGCTCGTCGATACGGCGATTCAGCACCGATTCGATGCCACAGGCGCGCGCCATTTCGCCGATGCGATCGGCAAGTGTGGCCGGACTCAGCCCCTGCATACGACCGATAAAGGTGAGATGGGTACGGGCATTCAGATCATGGTAGGAAGGAGCGTGTTCGGGGAGATAGCCGATTCGACGACGCACCTCGATATCCTGTTCCAGCGGAATACCGGCTACGGTGGCACTGCCCGAGGAGGGCGGCAGATAGCAGGTCAGCATCTTCATGGTCGTGGATTTGCCGGCGCCATTTGGCCCGAGCAGGCCCATAACCTCACCGCTCCGTACTTCGAAGCTGAGATCGCGTACCGCATCGCGGTCGCCATACCTGCGGCTCAGGGATTCCGCCCGAATCATGGGCGGCTATCTTAGGAGTCCCGACCGGGCGGTCAACACATTCGCGCAAACAATATCTTTTGGATCTGAACTCTCCCCATTTTTTGGCTGTAGGAATCGATAAGTGTTTGGGATATT
>CAZCZU010000013.1:0-57365 GCA_964503475.1 uncultured Zetaproteobacteria bacterium | reverse complement strand
GCCCAAATGCGCTATTGGTCGCCTGCATTGCATGTGCGTCTGCCGACCGTACACTTGAGCACTATGTCATACCTTGTCCTAGCCCGCCGCTGGCGGCCGAAACGCTTTGCCGATCTGGTCGGGCAGGATGTGGTGGTGCGCACGCTGCGCAATGCCCTGGCCTCCGACAGCCTGGCCCATGCCTATCTGCTGACCGGTATTCGCGGTGTGGGCAAGACGACGATTGCCCGCCTGATGGCGATGGCGGTCAACTGTGCGGCCCCCGACCATGGAGAGCCGTGCGGCGCGTGCGAGGCGTGCCGAGCCATCGCTGGCGGCAGCAGCCTCGATGTGCAGGAGATGGATGCGGCGAGCCATACCGGCGTCGATGACGTGCGCGAGATTCTCGATGGTGTGCGTTATCCGCCGACGACGCTCAAACGCAAGGTCTACATCATCGACGAGGCACACATGCTCTCCAAGAGCGCATTCAATGCGTTGCTGAAAACACTGGAAGAGCCGCCCGAGCGGGTGTTGTTCATTCTGGCGACTACCGAAGTGGAAAAACTGCCGATCACGGTGCGTTCGCGCTGCCAGCGTTTTGATCTGCGCAGGCTTGGCGTGGATGAGATTTCATCGCATCTGGGTTATGTGCTCGGCCAGGAGTCGGTGACAGCCGAGGATGCGGCGGTGCTGCAGATTGCCCGCGCTGCCGATGGCAGCGTGCGCGATGCCCTGTCGCTGACGGAACGCGTGCTCGCCTATTCGGGCGATGCGATGGAGATGGCCCATGTGCAACAGGCGTTGGGGCTGATCGGGCCGGAGGCGGTGCGCAATCTCTCGGAAGCGATTGCTGCCGGTGATGCAGCGGCTGCCGTGGCAACTGTGCGCGAGGCGATGCTGCGCGGGCATGCACCGCGCGGGTTGCTCATTGCCCTGAGTGAGCTGTGGCATCAACTGGCCTGCGTGCTGGTCGATGATGCGTTACTGGCCGAGGATGCCGTGCCGGAAGAGCGGCAGTGGCTGCAGCAGGCACGCGATTGCTGGTCGCCGGCGGCACTCGATCTGCGCTATCAGGTGTTGATCCATGGCCTGCGCGACCTGGGGCTGGTCGATGAACAGCGCGGGGTGGAGATGATTGCCATGCGCCTCTGCCACCTGGCCGGATTGCAGGGCGATGGGACACAGCAGTCACGGTCGCAGCAGGGTCGGGCAATGGATGCGACGCCGGCAGCGGCAGAAGAGACACGCCCGACAGCGGAGGTTCGTCCGGCAGCAGAACCGGCCGGCATGCCGGTGCAGGGCGCCCCCGTTGCGGTGCCGGAAAATGCGCCGGTGAGCGAAACGCTTGCCGATGCAGTCGTGCAGCAGGATGAGCAGGCTTCAGGCGCAAGCAACGGCACGGCCGGCAGCTATGCCGAATGGCAGGATGCGGTGAACGGTTACCATGATATCCGTCCCGGCGTGGCGGCCATGCTCGATCATGTGGTCTGTCTCGAATACGGCGCTCGTGTGCGCCTGGCGCTGGACAAGCATCAGCAGCGCGCCATTGCCATGAATGACCGCCTTGAGTTTGCCGAGTGGCTGGGGCGTGAGGTGATGTGGGAGGCGCTGCAGGATCAGACGGCGGGCGAGAGCCTGTCGCAGGAGCGCGAGAGGCTGGCCGCTGATGAGAAACGGCGCATGTGGGAGCATGCCGAAAATGATCCGCATGTGCAGAAGCTGATGCAGGAGATGGACTGCCGCCTCAGCGACGTACGGCCAGCCGCCGGCGAATAGCCGCAGCGCCCGGTCGCAAGCGAATCACAATCAGGAGTAAATGAATGAACATTGGCAAGATGATGCAGCAGGCCCGCAAGATGCAGGAGAACATGCAGAAGCTGCAGGAGGAGCTGGCCGCCATTGAGGTGACCGGCGAGTCCGGCGGCGGCATGGTCAAGGTGACGATGAGCGGTGAGCGTGTGGTGCGCCGTATCGCGATTGATGATGCACTCTGGGCCGATCAGGACAAGGAGATGATCGAGGATATGGTGGCCGCTGCCGTCAATACTGCGCTGCAGGTCGTGGAAGAGAAATCGAAAGCGGAGCAGCAGAAGCTGATGGCGGGTATGCCGCTGCCGCCGGGCTTCTCCCTTTGAGCAGTGCCCTGATCCCGGGTATGCCGGTGCCGCTGGCCCGGCTGGTGGAGCAGCTCTCCGGTCTGCCCGGTATCGGACCCAAGACTGCCCTGCGCCTGGGGCTGAACCTGCTGGCCAGGCCGGCAGGCGAGGTGGGGCAGCTGGCCGAGGCCCTGGCCGGGCTGCACGAGGCGATGGGCTTTTGCGAGCGCTGCGGCTGCTTTGCCGAGCATTCGCATTGCGCCATCTGCGACAATGTGCGCCGGGACGGCAATGTGGTCTGCGTGGTCGAGCAGCCCGTCGATGTGCTGATGCTGGAGCGCGGTCGCTCTTTTCAGGGGCGCTACCATGTGTTGCACGGGCGCCTGAGCCCCATCGACGGCATCGGCCCCGAACAGCTGCGCCTTGCCTCGCTCGACAAGCGGGTGGCCGATGGTGTGCAGGAGCTGATCCTGGCGACCAGTGCCACGGTTGACGGTGAGGCGACCGCCCATTTTCTGGCCCGCCGCTATGACAATGCCAGTGTACGTATCTCGCGCATCTCGCGCGGCGTGCCCGAGGGCGGCGAGCTCGAGTATCTCGATGAATACACCCTCTCCCGGGCGCTGGATCAGCGCGTGGTCTGGGAGAAGCTGGCTTGAGCGTACGCCGGGCGGAATCACTTCCGGACGCGCCGGCCCGGCGGTGACGGCATGATCGCGGCGATGATTCCGTCGCCGGTGTCCGCCATGTCGAGGTCGCGATGAGCGGTGTCTCTCTTGGCAAAATGACCATCCAGCTCCTCGGTGCACGCGGTATCCGCTTCGCATCGTCGCTGCTCTCCTCGATTATTGTGGCCCGCTCCCTGGGGGTCGAGGGTCTCGGTGCCTACGCCTATGCCCTGGGGGTGGCGGCCCTGTTCGCCATGGTGCCGAACATGGGCGTCAGCACCGTCGTCACACGCCGTATCGCCCAGGAGTCGGAAGAGGGCGATGCCATCATCCGTTCGGCCTTCGTGGCCCAGGTCCTGCTGGCCTTCGGTGTCACCGGCCTGATCATGGGGTTCGCCGCCCTGATGCCCAGCCAGCAGGTGCCGCTCGCCTATGTCTTTATCGCAGCCATGCAACTGGCTCTGAACTCCTTGAGCTGGCCCTATCTCGCCATTCTCGGCGGGCACTCGCGCTTCGATCGCGTGGCCTCGGCGGAGCTGCTCTCCTCGGTGGTGACGCTGCCGCTGCTGGTGATTGTGGCCATCTTTTTCAACAGCGTGGCGGGCTTTCTGCTGATCAAGATCGTCGGTTCGCTGCTCTCGCTGTATATCGCCCGGCGTGCGGCCAAGCCATGGCTGCCGAAGCGCGGTCGGCGATATTCGCTGCGGCGCCTGTTCCGGGAATCGATTCCGTTCGGGGCGGTCGGCAGCATTACCGGCCTCTACGGCAGCTTCGATCTGATTCTGCTCGGGCAGATGGCCTCGGTGGCTGCGGTCGGTCTCTACAACGCCGCCTTCAAGCCGGTGACGGTGACCCTCTATGTCGGTATGACCGTGGCCGGCATCATCTTTCCGATCATGTCCAAGGTCGGGCATGGCGAAGTGCCGCACGCCTTCGCCCGTCTGATGCGTGCCGTCGGTATTCTGGGGCCAGCCATGGCGCTGGCCGTTGGCGGACTCAGCTACTGGGTGCTGGTGCTGATGTTCGGCGAGGAGTACGGCGGTGCCAGCTTTACCCTGACCATCCTGATCTGGTCTGTAGCCGCCCGCTGGGTCTATGCGCCGCTGGGCCACGCCCTGCAGGCGCAGGGCGTGGTGCGCTGGTGGCTGGTGGCGGTGGTCTGCGCTACCCTGATCAACCTCGCCATCAACTGGTGGGCCATCCCGCGCTGGTGGGCCGATGGTGCGGCCGTGGCCCGCCTGACGTCGGATATCTTCCTGCTGGTCGTGGCGGCCCTGCTGGTGCACCACCGGCTCGCGATTCGAATCCCGGTGCTGGCTGTCGCGAAGATCGGTGTGGCCATGGTGGCGGCTGCCATGGTGTTGCTGGAATTGATGGCCTGGGATCGCCTTGCCGCGACCGCGGCAGCACTCGCCCTCTATTTCGGCCTGTTGATGCTGTTCCGGATGGTGTCGCTGAGCGATATCGGCACGGTGACCGGCTGGGTGCGGGATGCCCTGGGTGGGCGTGGCCGGGAATAGGGAGACGAGATGGATAGGCTGACCATCGGCATCGATGCCGGACCGATGATGGGGCAGGGCGGCGTGCACGGCTATGTCGAGCCGCTGGTTCGTGCCCTGATTGCCCAGGCTGGAGACGATGAGGGGCATCGCCTGCTGGTGCGTCGCAGCTGGCGCCACCATGCCGGCTTGCCGGCGCTTCAGGAGCTGGCGCCAGTATTTACTACGGCCGTGCCCGACTCGCTGCTCGATGCCGTCTGGGCGCGCGGCATGGCTTGGCCGCTGCCGCGCCGCTTCTGGCAGGGGCTCGATCTCTTCCTCTCCACCTGCCTGGTCACGCCGCACTGGCCGAAGGGGCGGGTAGTCTCCATCGTCTACGACATGATCCCGTCGCGCCTGCCGAATCTCTTTCCCGATCACGCGGCATTCGAGCAGCGCCTGGCACAGGTGGTCGAGCGTTCGGATGCCGTGATTGCGATCTCCGAGTGCAGTCGCCGCGATCTGGTCGAGCTGCTGGGGGTGGATGAGGCACGCATCCGGGTCATCTATCCGGGGCGCGATGCGATGTTCCGCCCCTCCGAAACCGATGCGGTGGCAGAGTGCCGCAAGCGTTACGGCATCGAGACCCCCTATTTCCTCTACATTGGCTCACTGGGTCCGCACAAGAATGTCGCCACCATGCTGCGTGCCTTCGAGCGTTTCCGTGCGGCCGGTGGCGAGGAGCGGCTGGTGCTGGCCGGCGGCCATCGCTGGGGCGGCAAGGTGCTTGAACTGCTGGAGCAGAGCCCGGCCCGTGATGCCGTGATCCTGCCGGGCTTCGTGCCGGATGCCGATCTGCCGCATCTCTATTCGGGCGCAAATGGCTTTCTCTTTCCCTCATTTTATGAAGGGTTCGGCTTTCCGGTGCTGGAAGCGATGGCCTGCGGCGCACCGGTGATTACTACCAGCGGCGGAGCATTGCCGGAGGTGGCGGGGGAGGCCGGTATCATCGTCGATCCTCACGATGATCAGGCGATGGCGGATGCTATGATGCGCCTCTCGCGTGAGAAGGAGTTCCGGGGGGAGCTGCGCGAGGCGGGCTTCAAACAGGCCGAACGTTTTTCGTGGCGGCAGTCGGCAGAGCAGTTGTCGGCGCTGCTGCATGAGGTTGGAAGATAATGGGGAAGGAACAGCGGGATCCGTCCGGCTTTTACGACGAGGACTATTTTGAGGGGCGCTCGCGCGGCGTGCCGCCGCACAGCCGCGAATCGATCTATCCGGTCATGCGGCGTACCACAGGCTTTCTGCAGCAGCGCCTGCATGCACAGCGTGCGCTCGATGTCGGCTGTGCCAAGGGTTATCTGGTCGAGGCACTGAATGATGAGGGGATGCAGGCCTACGGTACCGATATCAGCCTCTATGCCGTCGGCAAGGCGGAAGCGGCCGTGGCACAGCGCCTCTGCGTCTCCGATGCGGCGAAGGGGCTTCCCTATCGGGACGACAGTTTCGATCTGGTGGTGTCGCTCGATCTGATGGAGCATCTGCCCGAGCCGTTGCCGGTGCTGTGCGAGATGCGGCGGGTGCTGGAGCCTGCCGGGCACCTCTACCTGAAGATCTGCCATCCCCGCCATCCCAATGCCACGCTGGACCCGACCCACGTCAATGTGCAGCCGCTGGCCTACTGGCTGGACATGTTCCGCCGGGCGGGGCTTAAGCCGGTGCGAATCTATGAATCGGACCTGACGGACAGGCGCGGGCTGAAAGGGTGGCTGGCCGGCCTTTACTGGCGCCTGCGCGAGCGCTTCGAGCTGGGCGCTCGCTCGCCCGATTTCAAGTTTCTGCTCACCAAAACCAAGCCGCAGCCGGGGGAAAAGTCAGCATGAGTCAGTCGGATCAGTTCTGGGATAATTACTGGCATGGCGACAACCTGACGCTGACCGAGCGCACCATCAGCCGGGTCATGGACCTGGCCAAGCTGCGCTACCTGCGCGGTATCCTGCCGGAGAAGGGCGGGTTGACGCTGGAGGTCGGGGCCGGTTCCGCCCGCCTCTCCTGCCATCTGGCGCAGCTGGGTTACCGCACGGTCGGTATGGATCGCTCCGAGCTCGCCGTGCCGCAGGCGCGCCATAACTATGCCTCGGTGGGGGTGACGGGCGAGTTTCTGACCGGCGATGCCTTCTGCCTGCCGTTTGCCGACAACAGCTTCGATGTTGTGCTCTCCACCGGCCTGCTCGAGCATTTCGAGGATCCTGCCCCGATCGTGCAGGAGATGGCGCGTGTGCTGAAGCCGGGCGGAGTCTTCTACTCCGATATCGTGCCGAAGAAGTTTTCGCTGTTCCGCTCGCTGGACGGGCTGGGCAAGCTGAAGCGGCGCCTGCTCGGCCAGAAGCACGAAGGTTTTTACGAGCGCGGCTTCAACTGCGAGCAGATCCGCGCCATGATGGTCGAGGCGGGGCTTGTGGCCCCGCACGTCTTCCCGGCCGGTGTGGCGCCGCCCTACCTGCCGCTGGTCTACCGCATTCGCGCCCTGCGCACGGCCCAGGTGTGGCTGGTGGAGAAGACGCAGCGTTTCTGGTGGTGGCTGGACGGCACCCGCATTGCCGAGTGGCTCGGCTTCTACTACTTCGCCTGGGCGGTAAAGCCAAAAAAGCGTGAGCCATGAGCGATACCCTGCTTTTTCTTGCTCCGGCCCCGCCGCACCCCTCCGGCGGCGGCGGTGCCCTGCGCATGGCGCAGATGCTGCGTTTTCTGGGCAGCCGTTACCGGGTCGAGGTGATCGCACCCAGGCTTGCCGGCAGCGAGGCATCGGCGGCCTGGCTTAAACAGTATGGCGTGCAGATGACGCTGGTGACGCCTGCGTCATCGCGCCTGCGTCGCTGGTTGCGCCTGGGTCCGTATGAGGTCGATGCGCGGCTTGAGGCCGCCATTCATCGTCGTCTTGGCGAGGGGGATGTCGGGGCTGTGCTGGTGCAGAAGATGGCCATGCTCCCTTATCTTCCCAAAAGCGCTCTTCCCAAGGGCGTGCTGCCGCCGGTGATCCTCGATCTGTGGGCCTACGGCCTGATCGGTATCCGGCGTGCCCTGCGTCATGAGCGGGGCCTGGGCAGTCGCCTGCGCAACCTGCTGCGCCTGATTCGATTCCGTTTTTTCAATGTGCGCTGGCCCGATGCGAAGGCGGTGCTGCTGGTCTCCCGGGTCGATGAACAGCGCTGCCTTGAGGATCATCCCGGCAGCCCGACGGTGATGGTGCCCAACGGCGTCGATTGCAGTGCCATCGTCCCGGCTGCATCGCCTGCGCATGATGCGTCACCGATCCTGCTCTTCACCGGCGATATGGGCTTCGACCCCAACATCGAGGCGGCCGAGCGGCTGGCCCGCACCGTTTTCCCGGCCATTCGCAGCCGATTTCCGGCGGCACGCCTGCAACTGGTCGGGCGCAATCCCGGCCCGCGTGTGCAATCGCTGGCCGGCGACGGAGTCGAGGTGACCGGCGGGGTGCCGGACATGCTCCCCTACCTGCAGCAGGCCGCTATTTATCTGGCACCGCTGCATTCGGGGGCGGGCACGCGTACCAAGCTGCTGGAGGCCTTTGCCGCCGGCCTGCCGGTGATTACCACGCCGACCGGGCTTGAGGGGATCGAGGCCGAAGCGGGCAAAGAGCTGCTGCTGGCCGCTGACGATGCAGCGATGGCCGATGCGGCAGTCGCGTTGCTGGCTGACGATGCAAAGCGCCAGGCATTGGGCGCGGCGGCCCGGGAGCTGGCCGAGCAGCGCTATGACTGGCAGGCCTGCTTCACCCCCCTGCAGCAGATTCTCGATCCGCTGTTTGGAAGGGATAAGCAGTCGTGAGTCGTGAAGCCGTGACACCGCTGTTCCTGTTCGCCCTGTCGCGTTCGGGGTCGACCCTGCTGCAGCGTATGCTGGGTGCGCATCCGGAGATCGCCACCACCAGCGAACCGTGGTTGCTATTGCCGTTGTGCGACCTGCTCGAACATCGTTTTCGCACCTTCTCCGTCTATGGCCATGAGTTGGCCGTCAATGCCGTGCATGAGTTCGCCGCCACGCTGCCGGAGGGTGAAGAGGCCCTGAAGCAGGGCGTGCACGATCTGGTGCTGTCGCTGTACGACCAGGCAGCGGGGCCGGAGGCGCGCTATTTCCTCGACAAGACGCCCGCCTACAGCCTGATCTGCGATCAGATCGTCGAGTTGTTTCCCGAAGGGCGTTTTGTCTGGCTGGTGCGCCATCCGCTGGCGGTGGTCGCATCACTGCTGGAGACCTTCGCCGAGGGCAAATGGTACCTCTACCGCAAGCATCACGAGCTGTTCACCGGCCTGACCATGCTGCATGCCTGCCATGCACGTGATCCGGAGCGCATCCTGAAGGTGAACTACGAGGAGCTTTTGGCCGATCCGGAGGCGCAGATGCAGCGCATCTATCAACATCTCGGTGTGGCACCGGAGGCGGGGGGCTGGCAGCAGTTCGCCGGCGTCGACCTGCAGGGCACGATGCAGGACCCGACCGGCACCAGGGCCTATCGGGAGCTGAGCAGCCAGCCGCTGGCCAAGTGGCATGCCGCCTTCGCCAACCCTTTCCGACAGTGGTGGGCCCGGCGTTATCTGCGCTGGATCGGTCGCGAGCGGCTGGCGGCGATGGGTTATGACCTGGATCGGCTGCTGGCGGAGCTTGCGGCCGTGCCGACCTCTTTCGAGGGCATGGCCGGCGACATGCTGCGCCACGCTTACGGCAGCTGGCGCATCCGCTGGCAAAGCGATGTCGCCAGCATGATGCGCTCGCGCCCCAAAGCGGACTGGAGCGTGCTGCATTGAGTGGTAAAGAAAAGCAGGAGATCAGCGTGGTGATTCCGTGCCTGAACGGCGCGGCAACCCTTGGCCGCTGCCTTGAGGCACTGGCGGCCCAGACGCTGGCGCCCAGGGAGATCATTGTCGCCGATAATGGTTCCAGCGACGGATCGCAGGCCATCGTGCAACGCTGGATGATGGAGTCCGAGCTGCCGCTGCGTCTGATCGAGGTGCCACAGCGCGGGGCGGCGGCGGCCAGGAATGCCGCAGTACGGGAGGCAGATTCGGCGTGGATCGCCTTCACCGACAGCGACTGCATGCCGGAGCCTGCGTGGCTCGCTACCGGTGCCGCCCTCTTGGCTGAAAACGGCGATATCGCAGCCCTGGCAGGGCCCGCCTGGGGCACACTGGAGGGGGATCTGGCGGCCCGCATGCTGGGGCTCACCTCGCTCTCGGTCGGTATCGATGCACGCCGCTTCAGCGATGCCGGCGATACCGGCACGCAGGGCTTCGCTGCCGCCAACCTGTGGGTGCGGCGCCAGGCACTGCTCGATGCCGGCGGTTTTGATGAGACGCTGGCGGTGGCCGGTGAGGATATTGATCTCTGTGCCCGGCTTTATGCGGCCGGCGGCAGGCTTCTCTATGCACCGGAGCTAAAGGTGCGCCATATCCACCCCTCCGGCATGGCCGGCATGTGGCGCAAGATGGTGCAGTATGGCCGGGCCCATCCCATGCTGGCCGCACGCTACGGGCGCCCCGGCATCTATCTCGATCTGCCGCTGCTGGGCAGAAAGCGCTTTCCCTGTCGCCGTTTCATCTGGTGCAACCTCGCCTCGGCTGAAAAGAAGGTGCTTTTGATTCTGCTGCTCGGCTGCTGGCAGGTATGGCTCTGGTTGCTGCTGCCGCTCTACCTCTATACGATGGGGCGCGGGCTGGCGAAGCGCGCGGCAGCCCTGGGTGCCGATTGTGGCACGGGTGAATCGATGGGCCTGGCGGTACTGCTGGTGCTCAAGTCGGCGGCGATGAGCTGGGGACGCCTGTGTGGAAGCAGTACGAAGGCCGTGACATGCTGAGCGGGGAGGCAACCATGCCTGCGGTATCGGTGCTGGTCTGTACCCGCGACCGGCGCGCCATGCTCGATCTGCTGCTGAATGATCTGCGGGCGCAGCAGTACAACGGCGCGTTCGAGATCATTGTCGTCGAGGAGACCGATGCGCCGAGGCCGCCGGAGGGTGTGCGCTATGTGCCGCACCCGGTACGCAATAAGGGGATCGCCTTTGCCCGCAACATGGCCGTCGAGCAGGCCGCGCATGCGCTGGTCGTGTTTGTCGACGACGATTGCCGGGTCGCACCCACATGGCTGGCCGCACTGGTGGCCCCCTTTGCCGATGCGACGGTGCTGGGGGTGCAGGGCGGGGTGACGGTACCGCAAGGGACGAATGCCATCGGCTGGGCCGAGAGCCTGCTCGGCTTTCCCGGCGGCGGTATCGGCCGCATCCGCCGGGCTAAAGGGGTGCGGCAGGATACGGCCGAGGTGTCGACCCTGAACGCGGCCTACCGGCGCGAGGCGCTGCTGCAGGCCGGCGGGTTCACCGATGCGGCCCGTTTCGGCGGCGAGGATTTCCTGCTGGCGCGCAGCGTGGCCCGGCAGGGGCGGCTGCAGTTCGTGCCGGATGCGCGGGTTTTGCATGCCGCGCGCGGTTCGATTCCGGCCATCTGGCACTGGTTTGTGCGACGTGGCCGGGCCGAGGTGGGGCTGTTGCGCAGCGGCCAGGCACCGGCCGTTTACGGCAACTTCATGCTACGCTCTTCTTTGCTGCTCAAGCTCGGCCTGAGTCTGCTCACCCTGCCGTGGTTCGGCTGGCTGTTGCCGCTGCTGCTGTTTGTGGCGATGGCGGGGGCCACCGCCTGGCGCATGCGCTGGGTACTGGACGATACCGAGGTGCCGAATGCCGCCTGGTGGGTGGTGCCGCTGGTGCGCCTGACCATGGACCTGGCCACCGATGCCGGACGCCTGCGCGGCCTGATCGCCGACCGGGACAAGGTATGACCACGATAGGGGAGGAGAGGATGCCCAAGCCGAAAATCAGTGCCGTACTGCTGGTGAAGAACCATGAGCGCCATATTGGCCCCTGCCTGCGTACCCTGGCATGGGTTGATGAGGTGATTCTCGTTAACGACAGCAGCAGTGATCGTACCCTCGAAATCGCGCGCGGCTTCGACAACGTCAAAATCCTCGACCGGGCCCTGAACGGCGACTGGTCGGGCCAGATGAATTTCGGTATCGAGTCGGCCAGCGGCGACTGGATATTCCAGATCGATGTCGACGAGCGGGTGCCGGAGGAGCTGGCGGCCGAGCTGCAGCAGCTGGCACTGCGTGAGGATATCGCCGGCATCGGGCTGCTGATCATGGGCACCTTCCTGGGCCAGTTGCGCGGCCATGCGCCGGGAAGCGGTACCGCCGTGCGCATGGTACGGCGCGGCAAGGGGATCTTCGATCCGCGCTTCGTCCACTCCCGCATTCAGGTCGATGGCAAGGTGGTCGATGCCGAAAACGTGCTGGTCCATCTCGGCCCCTTCCCGACGGCCCAGTCCTTCTGGCTCAAGAATACCCACTATGCCGAGGTCGAGGCGCGCTATAACGCCGAGCACCGACCGGGGATGATCGGTACCTCAACCTGGGCGCTGGCGTTCGCCTTCGTGGTCAAGCCGGTCGGCATCTTTTGCCAGAAATATTTCATGCAGGGGGGCTGGCGCGAGGGCATCTACGGCCTGCACTACGCCATCATGCGTGCCATCGGCTACTACATGGTTTATGTGGCCACCTGGGAGCGACTCAGAGGTGAGTGCGACGAGGTGAAAGCCTACTGCGACAAGCACGGCATCCCGCATCTGGACGAGCTGGACTGAGCCCGATGACGGTGTGCGCATGAACGTCGTCTCCGTATCGCACCACGCCGATTTTGTCGGTGGTGGCGAACTGAGCCTGCTGCAGTTGTTACCGGGGCTGAAACAGCGCGGTGTTTCGGTGACGCTGGGCGTGCCGGCTGCGGGCTGGTGCATGCAAGAGGCCGAGGCCGCAGGCATTCCGGTCGTGACCCTGCCGATGCCGCCGATTGCTGAGCCAGGCAGTATTGCCGCACTGCAGGCCTGGCTGGCGTATTTCAGCGCCCATCCCTGCGATGTGCTGCACGCCAATACCTCGCGTGCCGCCTTTTATGCCGGGGTAACCGGTCGACGCCTGGGCATCCCGGTGCTGTTCCACTGCCGCATTGCCGAACGCGACTGGAAGCTCGACTGGCTGCTGGCCCGGCTGGTGAGTCGCATCGTGGCCAACAGCCAGGCGACGGCACGCCGTTTCCTGCCCCGTTATGCGGCCAGGGTGGAGACGATCCACAACGGCATCGAACTGCCAAAGCAGCCTCCGGCCCGCCAGCCCCATCCCGAACTGCCGGACGGCCGCCTGCTGCTCTGCGCGGCACGCATCTCGCGCTGGAAGCGGCACGACCGGGTGCTCGATGCCTTTGCCCTGCTGGCCGAACGCATGCCGGAGCTGCATCTGGTGCTGCTGGGCGGCGCCGATCCGCATGATCCGGCCTGGATGAAGGAGCTTGAACAGCGGGCGGCAGCCATGCCGTGCGCGGCGCGCATCCACTGGCTGGGCCAGCGCGACGATATGGATGCCTGGTATGCCGCGGCCGATGCTCTGGTGCTCGCATCAGCCGAGGAGCCGTTCGGGCGCGTGGTGGTGGAGGCGATGGCGCATGGCGTGCCGGTCGTGGCGGCGAATGCGGGAGGTCCGGCCGAGATCATCGAGCAGGGAGTCTCGGGCATGCTGGTCGATGAGGATACGCCGGCCGGCTGGGCGGCGGCACTGGAGTCTTTGCTGCAGCCGGGAGCGCGGCGCGAACGGATGATCGAACAGGCGCGACAGCGGGCCGGCGAATTTTCACTGGATCGGCATGTCGAGCGTATGCAGGCCCTGTTGAGCCGCATGGCCGGGGGAGAAGCCTGATGGCGCGGCTGCTGGTGGACGGACGCGAATTCGTGCCCGGACGACGCACCGGTATCGGCCGTTTCCTGGAGGGGCTGTTGCTGGCTATCTGCCATCGTTATCCGGAGTGGCCGATCACCGTCGGCATGCAGGAGCCGGAGGCGCTGCCGCTGACCCTGCAGGGGCGGGTGACGGTGCGTCTTCTGCCGCGTCTGCCTGAACTGGCCTGGCCACGCTGGTCGCGGGAGCATGATCTCTTCATCAGCCCCTATCCCAAGCTGCCGCTGCTGCACCTGGCCTGCCCGGCCGTGCACACGGTGCACGACGTGCTCTACCTGACCCATTCGGCCTATCGCGCCTCGGGGATCAAGAGCCATTTCGACCTGTGGGTGCTGAAGCGAGCCCTGAAGCGGGCCGCACTGAGCTGGTTCGATTCGGCGGCCTCGCGCGATGAATGCGAACGGTTGACCGGCATGGGGCAGGAGGGTGTCGTGCGTCATCTGCCGGTTTCGGAGCTGTTTGTCCCGGCGGGGGATGAAGGGTACGACGACTATTTCCTCTTCGTCGGCAACGGCCTGCCGCACAAGAATCTCGATATAGCCCTGCAGGCGCTGCAGCAGGTGGAGGGGCGGCTGGTCTGTGTCGGCGTGCGTGGCGAGGCGGCCGATGCCCTGATGCAGCGTTATCCCGCATTACATGAGCGGGTCGAGTTCGCCGGCCAGGTCGACGATGCCGGCCTGCTTCACCTCTATCGCCGTGCCACGGCCCTGCTGCAGCCCTCGACAGCCGAGGGCTACGGCTATCCGCCGCTGGAGGCGATGGCCTGCGGTACGCCCGCGATCTGCTCCGATATTGCCGTGCTGGTCGAGACCAGCGGCGGTTGCGGCCTCTATTGCGATCCGCACGATGTCACGGCCTGGCAGCATGCGATGACGCGCATGCGCGAGCCTGCACTGCGTGCCCGCCTGCGCCGGGAGGGGCTGGCCTGGATCGCCGCGCGGCAGGGCGATGCCGGCTGGCAGGGGCAGCTGAACGATCTGGTCCGACTGGCGGGAGGCGCCTGATGTGCGGTTTTGTGGCGATCCGCGGAAGGCGGCATGCAGGCGAGCTGGCGCGCATGGCAACAGCCGTGGCCATGCGCGGGCCGGACGGTCACGGCAGTTTCGAGGCGGAGCGTTTCGGCGCCATCCATCATCGCCTCTCCATCATCGGTCCGGATGCGCGCGGTACCCAGCCGATGACGATCGGCGATGTCACCGTTGTCTTCAACGGCTGCATCTACAACTACCATGAATTGCGTCGCCGGATGGAGGCGGATGGCATCGTGTTCGACTCCGACAGCGATACCGAAATTCTGCCGCACCTCTACAACCGTTTCGGCACCGGCATGTTCGCCCTCCTGAACGGCATGTTCGCCATCGTTCTCTGGGATGCGGCACACGAGGTGCTGCTTATCGCCCGCGATCCGTTCGGCGAGAAGCCGCTCTACATCTGCGAGCAGGAGGGGCGCATCGGTATCGCCTCGCTGCTGACCGCCTTCGAAAAGGGAAACTGGCAGCTCACCCCCGACACCGATGCCGTGCAGCAGCTGCTCGCCCGCATGCGTATCGAGGCGCCGGCCACCCTCTACCGCGAGGTGCGTCAGCTGCCGGCCGGATGTTATGCCATTGCCGCCGCCGACCAGGGCCTGTCGTTGCGCCGCTACCATTTCATGCCCGAACCCGATCAGCCACTGGATCTGAGCGATGCCGAGATCGAGGGCGAGGTGGCCGGGTTGCTCGACGAGGTGTTTTTGTCGCGCACCATGGCCGATCGACCGATGGGGGTATTCCTCTCCGGCGGGGTCGACTCCTCGCTGATTGCCGAATCGCTGGCCCGCCAGCGTTCCGAAACCCTGCATACGTTTTCGGTGCGTTTTGCCGACGGCCCGGCCGATTACGATGAGAGTGCGCATGCTGCAACCGTGGCCGATCACATCGGCAGTGCGCATACGGTGCTGGAGGTGACGGCCGATGCGCATGCGACGCTGGCCGCACTTGCCGAAGCCTTCGACCAGCCGGTGGCCAACAGTGCCGCACTCCCCACCTGGCTGATCAGCCGCGCGGCAAAGGCGCATGTCGACGTGGCGCTTTCCGGTGTCGGCGGCGATGAGCTGTTCGGCGGTTATCCGCGCTATCTGGGCATGCACTGGCATGCCCGCCTGCGCCATATGCCGCTGCGTAAGAGTGCGCTGCAGCTGCTCAGCCGTAGCGGCGACGCGGCCGGCAGCCGTAACCTGCGCGGGCGCCTGCGCCGCTTCCTGGCCGGCCTCGATCGGGAGGCTGCTGCCGCCTATCTGGACTGGACCGGCACCGGCGTGGCGGCGGATACGATGCTGACGCAGCCGGTGACCGAAGCCGGGCATGGCTGGCCGACGGCGATGGAGGCCAACGGCGGGCTTGCGGCACTGCTGGCGCGTTTCGGGCCGGTCAACGGGGCCATGGCCGCCGATGTGCTGGCCTATCTGCCGGACGATCTGCTGGCCATGGGCGATCGCATGAGCATGGCGCACGCGCTGGAGCTGCGGGCGCCGTTCCTCGATACGCGCCTGCATGCGATGATGCAGACGCTGGATGCCCGTTGGAAGGTGAAAGGGATGCCGTGGCAGGAGAATCTGAAGGTGCTGTTGCGCCGTATTGCCCGCACGCGCCTGCCGGCGGATATTGTCGACCGGCCGAAGCAGGGATTCATGGCGCCGGTGAAGCACTGGCTCAGGGGCGAGTTGGCCGTCGAGGTGGCGGCGCTGACCGAGCGCGATCCGGTCGGTGGCCTGGTACGGCGCGAGTTCGTGAAAGGCGAGTGGTCCCGCCACCAGGCGGGCGAGGATCGCTCCGATATCTTGTGGGCGCTGCTGCTGCTCGATCGCTGGGCGGCGGCACGCGACTGGAAATTCGATTGATGGGGAGTGCAATGCGGATACTGCTGGTGGCCGATGTCTCGGCCGAAACGGTGCATGGCGGGGCGGAGCGCATGCTGCATCACCATGTGCGCGCGATTGATGAGGCGCGTATCAAGGTGTCGATCCTGACCCGCCAGCCGGCTCCCGACGCGCCGCTGAAGGTCGAGGTTCGCCCCGGGGTGACCGAATACCGGCTGCCGTTTTCCGGCGACAAGGGTGTTGCCGGCATGCGCCAGCTGCTGCAAGAAGCGAGCAAGTGGTGGGGCGTGCATGCCGGAGCCTTCGATATGGTGGTGGCCGAGCAGCCGTTCGTTATGTGGGCGCTTTACAAGGCCGGCTGCCGTCTGCCACGCCTGCAGGTCTGCTACTCCTTTGCCTATGAGGAGTATGCCACCCGCCACGGCCTGGACTGGAACTGGAAGCATCGCCTGGCGACAGCGGCGATGCGCCGCCTCGAGGGGAGCGTCTACCGCTCGGCCGAGCGCTTGCTGGTGCTCAGCGAATATACGCGCCGCAGGCTTGCCGAGGCGTTTGGCATCCACAGCGAGGTGGCGGTGGTGCCGGGTGGCGTCGATGTACGCCACAGCATGAAGCCGGATCGCAGGGAGATTCGCGCCTCCTGCAACTGGGAGGGGCCGGTCGTGGTGACGCTGCGTAATCTGGTGCCGCGCACCGGTGTCGACCTGCTGGTGCAGACGGCGGCCATGGTGCGGGTGCACCGGCCCGATGTGCGCTGGTGCGTGGTCGGCACGGGGCCGCTGCTTGAGCCATTGCGGCATCTGGCCGGCATGCTGCAGGTCGGGGATATTGTCAGTTTCTGCGGCTTTTTGTCGGAGAAGGAGGTGCACCGCACTCTCAATGCCGCCGATATTTTCCTGTTGCCGACCCGGGCCCTGGAGGGCTTCGGGCTGGTGACGATCGAGGCCAATGCCGCCGGCCTGCCGGTGGTGGCCACGCCGGTGGGGGCCAATCCCGAGGTGGTGGCCAGCCTGCCGCACAACCGTCTGGCCGCCGATGCCACCCCCGAGGCACTGGCCGATGCGGTGCTGGCGATGCTCGATGAGCTGCCGGAGGATCGCGAGCCGATGCGGGCCGAACTGCACCGGGCGGCGGCCGATGCCTATGCCTGGGAACACCACGACGAGGCGTTCATCCGCCATGTGAAGGCATTCGCTGACCGATGAAGATTCTGCACCTGATCACCCGCATGGATCGTGGCGGATCGGCGGTGAATACGCTGCTTTCGGCCACCGAACAGGTGCGCGCCGGCCATACGGTGGTGCTCGCTTTCGGACCGAGTGAGGAGTCGGAGATGTCGGCGGCCGAAGCGGCACGGGTCGACGAGGAGCTGGCCCGTTTCGAGACGGCCGGAGGGCGGATCGTGATCCTCGACCAACTGCTGCGCAGCATCGGTGGTCACGATATCCGGGCATGGCGGCAGATGCGCCGCCTGATGCGGGCGGAGCGCTTCGATCTGCTGCACACCCACACCTCCAAGGCGGGGGCATTGGGCCGGCTTGCGGCTCCCCGGAAACTGGCCGTGGTGCACACGCCGCACGGGCATGTCTTTCACGGCTATTTCGGTGCGGCCAAGACGCGCCTGTTCATTGCCATCGAGCGCTGGCTGGCGCGGCGCACGCATGCCCTGATCGCTTTAACCCGTGCCGAACGCGACGATCACCTGCAGTTGCACATCGGTAGCCCTGCCCAATGGCATGTGGTGCCCAGCGGTGTTGATGTGGATTCGATTGCCGCCCAGATCTCGGGGCTGCGCCGGGATACGAAGCGCTGGCAGGCGGTGTCGGTGGGACGACTGGTGCCGGTCAAGGGTATGGATCGCCTGATCCGGGCCTGGGCGGTCGTGGCGCACGACAGGCCCGATGCACGGCTGGCCATTGTCGGTGACGGGCCCGAGCGGGTGGCGCTGGAGGCACTGCGCGACGAACTGGGGCTGCACGGGCAGGTGCACTTCGCCGGCTGGGACGATCCGCTGCCCTACCTGGCCGAGGCCAGGAGCTTCGCCCTGTTGTCGCATAATGAAGGGATGGGCCGGGCCGTGGTCGAGGCGATGGCGGCCTCGCTGCCCTGTGTCGTGGCCGATATCTGCGGCCTGCAGGAGCTGGTCGACGATAGCATCGGGCGCGTGGTCGATGCCGACGATAGCGAGGCGGTGGCGGCGGCACTGCTGCACGCCTGGCCGGATACGGTGACAGCCGTGGCCCGCAAACGCGCCGACAGCTATTCGGTCAGGGCGATGATCGACGGGCTGGAAGCGATCTATCGGGAGGTGCGTCATGCGGCGTAGGTATGCTCCGCTATGGGCGCTCATAATGTTGTTCCCGGCCATGGTCATGGCACAGCCGGAAACGCATGCGGTTATTTCAAAAAATGCAATCGCGGATGCGGCGAGCGAGCCATTCAAGCCGCAGCGGGTGCTGATCGATGTGCGCAGCCGCCACTCCGATGGCGCCCACGATTTCGGTACGCTGGCCGGCCTGGCCCGCGAGCGCGGTTTCGATGTGCTCGGTTTCGGCGAGCACGACCGCTACACGATTCGCCTCGGCATCGATCCGATCCTCCGCCTGCTCGGCTATTCGATGGAGCATCCCTCGTTGCACGAAACCGGGCTGGATCGCTTTTTCTTCGATCTGAAGCAAGTGCGCGAGGCCTTTCCGGGCATGCGTTTTATGGCCGCCACCGAATCGACGCCCGGCTACTGGTGGAGCGGGCTGCCGTTTCGCGATCTGACCCTGCACAATGCCGAGCGCCACATCATCGCCCTTGGGTTGAAGCGCCCCGCCCAGGTCGAGGCGCTGCCGAGCTATACGCTGGAGAATATCCGCGGCAGCACACAGCTCTCGCGCATCTTCTGGGGCGTGGCCGGGCTGCTGCTGTTCCTGTGGCTGATCTTCACCCGTTCGCGCTTCCGGCGCCGGCTGGCCGGCGGCATGCTGCTGGTGACGGGCGGGCTGATGCTCTACTGGTGGTGGAAGCCGGTGGTCGATGCCGATGCGGCATTTATCCATGCGGCGCAAAAACAGGGGCTGTTCGTCATCTGGACCCATCCGGGCACCCTCTCCGGCGTGCGCCCCGGCCCGATGGGGGTGAAGCTCGATACGTTGCCCTACAACGACCGCGTTTTCGAGGCGCCGACGGCCGATGCCTTTGCCGCCGTCTATGGCGATTCCGACCGCAATACCGTGCCCGGCGGCCTGTGGGATCGTTTCATGATGGATTATATGAAGGGTTACCGCCCGGCTCCGATCTGGGGGGTGGCGGCCGGCGACTACCACGAAGAGGGAGAGGCCAACGAGTACCTTGGCAACTTCCCGATGGATGTCTGGTCGAAAAGCCCCGACCCCGACGCGGTGCTGGCCGCCATGCGCAAGGGGCGCATGACGGCCTGGCGCCAGCCGCCGGATCACAATATGTATTTTCGCTCCCTCTACCTGCAGGCGACGGACGGGCGGCGGCTGTTGCCCGGCGATGAGGCTTCGCTCAGCGGCCATGTCGAGCTGGTGGCCACACTGGGCGAGTGGCACAAGAAGGGTAAGCCATTACCCAGGCGGCAGCCCATTCAGGCGCAGTGGGTGGTCGATGGCTTTGTGGTCGGGCAGGTGAGCCTTGCGCCGGGCGGCAGCCGCACCAGTATGCCGCTCGATCTTGCACCGGGGCCGCATGTCGTGCGTCTGCATATCCCGATGCAGCGCGGCATCCGCATGGAGGCCAATCCGTTCCTGCTGAGGGTGAAGAACTGATGCTGGTGACCATTCATCAACCCAACTACCTGCCGTGGTCCGGCTTCTTCCATAAATGGATGCTGGCCGATGCCTTTGTCATCCTCGATACGGTGCAGTACCACAAGAACGAGTGGCAGAACCGCAACCGCATCAAGACGGCCAACGGGCCGCAGTGGATTACGGTGCCGGTCGGCTATCGTTTTCCGCAACGCATCGATGAGGTGACGATCAGCGGTGATGCCTGGGTGCGCAAGCAGGCGCGCGCCATCGAGCAGGCCTACGCCAAAGCCCCCTACCTTGATGATTACTGGCCCGAGCTGCGCGCTATCCTGTCGCGCGACTGGCAGCACATCGCCCGGCTGAACAGCAGATTGATCCGGGCCGTTGGCGAGATGCTCGGCTGCACGGCACCGCTCCACATCGCCTCGGAGATGGCCACGTGTGAAGAGGATCCGACCGAACGCCTGATTCAACTGACCCGTGAACTGGGCGGCGATGCCTACCTCTCCGGACGCGAGGGACGCAACTACCTGCAGCAGGAGGCTTTTTCCGCGGCCGGTCTTGAATTGTGGTTTCAGGAAGCGGAGGCTCCGGTCTATCCGCAACTGCATGGCGAATTTGTTTCGCACCTGTCGGTGATCGATCTGCTGTTCAATGTCGGCCCGGATGCTGCGGAGGTGATACGCAAGATGGGGGAGATTGCGCGATGAGTACCATTCTGGCCCTGGCGCCACACCCGGATGACCTTGAGATTGGCTGCGGCGGCACGCTGGCCGTGCATGCCGAACGCGGCGATAGTGTGCACCTGTTCATTGCCACCTACGGCGATGTCGGTGGCGAGGGCGAGAAGCGCCGCAGCGAGCAGGAGGCCTCGGCCGCGATTCTGGGGGTGAGCGAAGTGCACTGGGGCGGCTTTGCCGATACCCGCCTGCCCGAGCAGGCGCCGCAACTGATGGCGCGGCTGGAGGAGGTGATGCATGCCGTGCAGCCGGACCGCGTCTACGCCAACTACCGCGACGATACCCATCAGGATCACCGCACCATGGCCGAGGTGGCCAATTCGGTGACCCGCTATGTGCCCAATGTGCTGGCTTACGAGACGCCGTCGTCGATCGCCTTCGAGCCGACCGTCTATATGGATATCCAGTCCACGATCGATACCAAGGTGAATGCCCTGAAGGCGCACGCTTCGCAGGTGGATCGCACCCATCTGCGCCTCGATATCGTCGAGATTGCCCTGGCCACGGCCCATTTCCGTGGCGTGCAGGCGCGTATTCCGGTGGCCGAGGGCTTCATGCCGGTGCGCATGCGCCTGTAGAGGGCATGTGCGCATGATTCCCCATTCCCGTCCCCGTTTCGACGACGCCTGCCTGGCCGAGGTCGGGCGCACCATCGCCTCCGGCCACACGGCCATGGGAGAGGAGGCCGCACATCTTGAGGCCGAGGTGTCGACCCTGCTGCAGCGCAGCCATGCCGTGGCGGTTGATTCCGGCACCAGCGGTCTGATGCTGGCCCTGCGGGCTCTGGCGGAGATGCGACCGGTAACCCGGGTCGGGATTCCGGCCTATGGCTGTGCTTCGCTGTTGCATGCTGTACGCGCGGCCGGTGCTACGCCCGTCTGCATGGATTGCGATGCCTCGCTGCGCCTGGATGGTGAGGCGGCGATGGCGGCGGCAGAAGCGCTGGATGCCGTGATTCTGGTGCACCCCTTCGGCATGGTGGAGCCATTGGCCGCGCAGAGCTGGCCCTGCCCGGTGATCGAGGATATCGCCCAGGCGCCCGGCGCACAGCTGGCCGGTCGTCCGGTCGGTGCTTTCGGCTCACTCACGGTGAGCTCCTTTTATGCCACCAAGCCATGGGGCGGTGCCTACGGTGGCATGGTTCTGGCGAATGACCCGGCCATGACGGAGCGTATCATGGCCATGCGCGACCCGGACAGGGCCGCTCCCGAGATCAGTTATGCCGGCCATCACCAGCTTTCGGATCTGCACGCCACCCTGGCCCGCTGCCGCATGCAGCAGGCCGATGATGAGGCGGAGCAGCGCCGGCTGCGCGCCATGCAGATGGATGGCTGGTTTGCCGATGTCGATGCCGAACCGGTGGCCGACCTGCATGCAAGCAATCATTACCGCTATATCGTGCGCGTCGATGGCAGTGCGGCCGAGTCGGTGGCGGCCCTGCATGCCGAGGGGGTCGGCGCCGCGCGCCCTGTGAGCCGGCCGCTGCACCATGCGACCGGGGATACCTGTCCGGGGGCGGAGCAGGCCTGGAAAACATGCCTGTCGCTGCCGCTCCTGGCCGATGCGAGTGAGATGGAGATGCAACAGATACAACAGGCGGTGCAGAAGTGCCTCTGATCGATTCAATGAAGCTGCGAATACTGGCCCTGGCCACCGGCCTGCTGCTGGCCGGTCCGTGGGCGATGAACGGGCTTCTGACCCATGGCGTCAAGCTGGCCATGGTGGCGGCATTGCTTACCTATGGCCTGATGCCGCTGGTGATCCGCTTTGCCTGGAAGGTGGGGGCGCTCGACTATCCGAGTGCACGGCGTGTGCACGCCAAGCCGACGCCGCGCATTGGTGGTCTGGCCGTATTGCTGTCGGTGAACATGACCCTCTTCTTCAACTTCAGCTATTCGCTGGAGCTTAAAGGCGTCTGCATCTCGGCCCTGATCGTGGCGCTGCTCTCCCTGATCGACGATATGAAGGAGTTGTCGGCCGCCATCAAGCTGTTCGGCCAGATGGTGGCCGTGATGGTGCTGCTCTATTGCGGCGTGGTGATCGAGTTTGCGCCGCATACCTGGTGGGGCTACGGGCTTGAGTATCTGGTCACGGCCCTGTGGGTGATCGGCATTACCAACGCCTTCAATTTCCTCGACGGTATCAACGGCCTGGCCGCCTCGCTTGCCGCTGCCGTCTGTGGCCTGATGGGTTTTCTGGCCTGGCACACCGGTCAGGGCTATATGCTCTATATCTGTCTGGCCCTGGCGGGCGCTGCGGTCGGCTTCATGCCGGATAATGCCCGCTACCAGCGCCCGGCCCGTACCTTCCTGGGCGATGTCGGCAGCACCTATCTCGGCTGGATGATGGCCGCCGTGGCGGTGATGGGCGACTGGTCCTCGGATGGCCCGGTCAAGGCCTATGCCGCACCTCTGCTGATCTTTTCGGTCATGATCTTCGACATGATCTATACCACCATCGCTCGCATCGCACGCGGCGATGTGAAAAGCGTGCGTCAGTGGATCGAGTTCGTCGGCCGCGATCATCTGCACCATCGCCTGATGGCGATCGGTTGCTCGCAGCTGCAGGCGGTCATTCTGATCGTCGCCTTTACGCTGGTGATCGGTATTGCGGCGCTGGCCCTGGTCAAGAGCCCGATCTTCACGGTCTGGCTGCTGCTGGTGCAGTCGGTGGTCTTCTACAGCGTACTCAGCTTCCTGATGATCCGGGCGGACAACAACCATGGCTGATGCGGCCTGTACGGCACTGCAGCAGCGCTGGCGCGGGCTTTGCGACACCCTGGAACCGAAAGGAGTACGCCTGCTGGCTGTCTCCAAGTATAGTGAGGATGCAGCGGTGGAGTGCCTGATTGCAGCCGGGCAATGCGATTTCGGCGAGTCGCGCCCGCAATCGCTGCGCGATCGGGCCGAGAAGTATCCCGACTGCCGCTGGCACATGATCGGGCCGCTGCAGAAGAACAAGGCCAAGTATGTCGGTCGCCATGCCGCCATGTGGCACAGCCTGTGTGATATCGAGACCGCCGAGGCGGTGGCCCGTCATGTGGAAGGGCGCAGCTTGCCGGTGCTGGTGCAGGTGAATATCTCCGGCGAAGCGCAGAAGCAGGGGGTCGCCCCCGATGCATTGCCGGCGCTTTTGCAGGCGCTTGCCGGCATCGAGGCGCTGGAAGTGTGCGGCCTGATGGGTATGGCAGCCAAAGCGGGCGGCGAGCGGGAGGCATTCCGGCAACTCAGGGACTTGCGGGATGGCTCCGGCGATGGAAGGCTTCGCGAGCTTTGCATGGGGATGAGCGGCGACTGGCAGGTCGCTGTCGAGGAGGGTGCGACGATGGTGCGGCTGGGAAGCACACTGTTCGGCGCATATCGACAAGGCGAATGAGTTTGAGGACAGGAAGATCCATGCAACAACTGAATATCGCATTCATCGGCGGCGGCAACATGGCCGAAGCACTGATCGCCGGCCTGATCAAGGGTGGCCACAAGGCCCAATCGATTACCGTTTCCGACTCCCGCGACGAACGTCTGCAGGCGCTGGCCGGGAGCTATGGCGTCCAGACCGACAATGACAATGCAGCCGTGGCTGCGGCGGCCGATGTCGTCGTGCTGGCGGTGAAGCCGCAGCAGATGAAAGAGGTGGCACGCCAGGTGGCCAACTCTGCCGCCCAGGCCACCGTGATCAGTATTGCGGCCGGTATCACCACGGCTAGCCTGCACCAGGAGCTGGGCGCTTCGCATCCGGCCATCGTGCGCGTCATGCCCAACACCCCGGCCCTGGTCGGTGCCGGCATGTCCGTGCTGTTCAGCAAGGCCGATGAGAGTCACCGGGCGCGGGCCGAGTATGTGCTGGCCGCCTCGGGCGAG
Source organism: uncultured Zetaproteobacteria bacterium (assembly GCA_964503475.1). Lineage (GTDB taxonomy): Bacteria > Pseudomonadota > Zetaproteobacteria > Mariprofundales > Mariprofundaceae > CAZCZU01. The sequence continues at coordinate 33,073 of CAZCZU010000013.1, read as the reverse complement.
ACGGCCTGGGTGGCGGAGGAGAACCTGCTGCACGCCGTAACAGCCGTCTCCGGCAGTGGCCCGGCCTACTTCTTCCTGCTGGCCGAGCTGATGCAGGCGGCGGCCGAATCGATGGGCCTGCCGAAAGAGATGGCCCACAAGCTGGCTACACAGACGGCCATGGGCGCCGGCAAGATGCTGGCCGAAAGCGGCCGCACAGCCGTGGAACTGCGCCATCAGGTGTGCAGCCCCGGCGGCACCACGCAGGCGGCACTCGATGAGATGTACGAGCGCGGCCTGCCGGAAGCGGTGCGTCGCGGCATCAATGCTGCTGCCAAGCGTTCGAAGGAACTCGGCTGATGTATATCGTCGGCTACTTCCTGCAGGCACTGGCCGGCGTGCTGCACATCGTGCTGACCATGGCGATGATCGTGGTGATCGCACGTGCCGTACTTTCGTGGGTGTCGCCCGATCCCTATAACCCGATCGTGCGCATCATCAACCAGCTCTCCGAGCCGCTGATCTTCCCGGTGCGCAAGCGCTTGCCCTACTTCTCCGGCATCGATTTCTCACCGATGGTGGTGCTGCTGGCGATCTATTTCCTCGACATCTTCGTCGTACAGTCGCTGGATCGCGTCGCCTACACGCTGCTGCACTGATGCCCCCCTGGCTCACCGCAGGCAAGGACGGGGTCTACCTCAGCATCCATGCCCAGCCGGGAGCCAAGAAGGCGGCCCTGCGCGGCCTGCATGGCGATGCCATCAAGGTGGCCGTGAAAGAGGCTGCCCAGGACGGCAAGGCCAACAAGGCGATCGAGGCCTTCATCGCCAAGGAACTGGGCCTCGCCAAACGTGATGTCGAAGTCACCTCCGGCCACACCTCGCGCAGCAAGCGTATCTTTCTTTCTGGCGATGCCGATGATCTTCAGAAGCTTGTCGAGTCATGGCTGGGTTAGTCATTCCTTAAAAGCATTCTTGCCACGCGGTTTGCATGCCGTGACTAATTGGACCACCCTAATGCACAGTAAATCGTTGGGGTTGGGGCAGAATGAATAAATTGGCAGAACTCATCGTGGATATTGAAAAGGCGATTCGTTATTTGTTAAGTGGGATTGCCGTATACGCTCTGTTCCTATTGTCACTTAGCAATCCATTAGGCCAAATAAAATGGATAGAAGAGCATTTGGCACTAGCATCATTTCTAACAGTGGCGCTTGGCTTTACGGTTTATCACCTTTATCGGATGTTTTCCTGGGTTGCTGGTGATGGTATTGCATGGATGTTCAGATTGTCCGCCCCTTCCGAGCACAAGAAAAAGCCGTGGTGGGAACCCGAGTTATATGCAGAAGCATATGCTGACTTCTTGGAATGGCGGCGGAGCGATAAGAACTTTGATGAGAAGTTAAATGGATACCTTCACTACAGATGGGCGGTTGTCCATTTTACATATATTGTTGTTATAACCCTTTTTGTTGCCCTCTCTTGTAGTCAATGCGGTTCAGTTATTAGTGATTGGAAGTGTGGTGTGTTTCTTTTGGCTGTGGTTTTTCTTGTTGTTGCAACATGGCAGGCGTCGTTTCTTTTTCGGGTGGAAAGAGAACTTTATAAAAAGCTATGTTTGGTGAATAAGTGAGCCCCTTGTTAAAACTCTGAGGCAGAAAGCTTAATGGAAGGGCGGCGCAGCGATGCGCCGCCCTTTTGTTTGATCAGGCGTGCAGATGGGCCTTGCAGGCCTTAACGCAGTCGGCACAGGCCTCGGCGCAGGCCTTGCAGGCGGCATGCTTGTCGGCGTGCTTCTCGCACTCCTTCTGACAGTCGCCGCAGATCTGGATGGCCAGTTCGCACATGGCGTTCAGGTGCCTGGAGTTGGCGGTGCTGAGATAAGCATGGGCGCTGCAGAAGGCAGCCGTTTCGTGGGTGCTCTTCAGGCAGTCGATGATGGTGGTGTCGCCCATCTTGATCAGTTCCATGCAGTGGGCGATGCAGGCATTGCTGGCCGCGACACAGGCGTACATGGCCGCGGTCATCTCCTTGTTGGGGGCGTCGCCGTGATGGTGATGGCTCATGTCCATGTCGGCGGCAAAGGCTGAGGGCATGCCCATCATGCCGCCAGCGGCCAGGGCACCGAGGCCGAGGGCGCCGGCACCCTTCAGGACACTCCTTCTCTCCATATCGTAGTTATCCGTGGTCGAATCGGTTGTGTTCATCCATTCGTCTCCATGTCTGTTGTCGCAGCCGCATAAGCGCGTATCGGCTTCCATTGCGATGATAACCGGATGACGGAAAAAAGCCTGCGAAATTACGGGTGGAGAATCGAGGGTGATGTTAACGCTTGCGGTGCATGGCGCGGATGCGCAGCACATCGGCGAACATGCGGGCAGGATCGGCCAGCATGCGCACCTTGGAGTTGGGCTCGTTGACCCACTTGACCGGAATCTCGGCCAGGCTGTAGCCCGCCTGCATGGCCAGATAGAGCACCTCGACATCGAAGCTGAAGCCATCGAGCCTGGCCTGTTTGAACACTGTTTCGGCTGCTTCGGCCGTGAAGGCCTTGAAGCCGCACTGGGTATCGGCCATCGAGAGGCCCACAATGCTGCGCATGATCAGGTTGAAGCTCTTGCCCATGTGCTCGCGGAGCCAGGACTGGTGCACCTCGATATCCGATTCCGGGTGCTGACGCGAAGCGGCCACCACATCGGCACCCTTCTCCATGGCATCGAACACCTTCTCCACCTCGCGGATGTGGGTGGAGTGGTCGGCATCCATGAACAGGCGAACCTCGCCCTCGGCCTCCAGCATGCCGCGGCGCACGGCGGCACCCTTACCGCGGTTTTCCGGCTGCTCGATCAGCTTGATGGAAGAGCAGGTGGCCATCAGGGCACGCACGGCATCGGTTGTGCCATCGCTGCTGCCGTCATCGACGACCAGCACCTCGTGATCGTTGGGCAGGCGGCGCTTCAGCCATTCGCAGGCCTCAGCGAGCGTCTTGGGAAGGCGGGCCTCTTCGTTGTAGGCCGGGATGATGACCGAGAGCTTCATGGGGCAGGCTTGCTAGCAGGATCGATGGTGTACAGCAAATAGCCGCCGCGATCCACGCGTACGGTGCCCCGGGTCAGCATGGGCAGCTGCGCCGTTGCTTCGCTACGCAATATCACGGCGTAGGGGCCGTGTTCTTCCTGCATCTTGGCAATGCCCTTCTGGTTCAGGGCGATGCGGTAGTTGCGCCCGGCATAGAAGGAGATGGAGGGGGCATTGAGGTTGTAGCTGTAGACCGGCATCGCGGCAGGCAGCCCGCGCAGCTCGGCGGCGATGCGCATCTGCGGCCCCTGGGCCAGCTGGCCGGCGAAGGTGCCAAGCCCGGTCAGTAGCGAGATCTGCAGCAAAAGGCCGGTGACGACCATGGCGGGCAGCATGAAACCGGCCGTAAGCCGGCGCCACAGCCAGGCGGCATTGGCGAGCAGCAACAGGCCGAAGCCGCTGATCAGCAGCGACGGATGCACATCCTGGGCCAGGATCGCCAGGGCACGCGGGTGGTGTACCCACTGGCTCAGCTGGCCGTAGATGAACGGGAAGGCCAGCAGGGCTGCCGCAACCGGCAGCAGGATGATGGCGCTGGCGCGCAGCAGCCTCACCGCCGTGTCGAAATCGGGTGCCTTACGGGCAAGCATGGCAGCCAGGCCAAGGGCTGCAGCCGGATAGATGCAGGAGATGTAGTGCGGCAGCTTGGTCTGCACGAAGCTGAACAGCACGATGACGGAGACAGTCCAGACAAGGGCCAGGCGAGCCAGGTGCGGCAGCGGTTCACGGCTTGCGCGCGTCTGCCAGACCTGCTTCACCATCCACGGCACGAAGGCGAGCCACGGCAGCACCGAGACGGCGAAGACGACCAGGTAGTAGTGCCATTTGCCGCCGTGCCCCTGCATCGGATGCATGGCGCGGCCAATGTTGTGAATGACGATGAAGTCGTAGAGGAAGCCGGGGCCGTGCACGATCAGGATAATCGCATACCACGGGATGGCGGTGAGGATGAAGAGCGGCAGCGCCATGGCCCACGGAATGCGGCGCAGGGTGGCCATCAGTTCGCCCGCCCACAGGCGCTCGATGAAGATCACCATCAGGGGGACGACGGCGCCGACCGGTCCTTTGATACTGACGGCAAGGCCCATCATGGCGGCGGTCCACAGGGCCGACTTGCGCTGCCCGTCCTGAAGCCAGCGGAAGTAGTTCAGCAGCGCCCCGGCGATGAAGAAGTTGAGCACCGGATCGAGGATGGCGGCGTGGGCCAGCAGTCCCACCTCCAGCATCGACAGGAAGATCAGGGCGGCGGCTACACCAAAACGGGCACCGAACAGGTCGCGGCCGAAACGGAAGAGCAGCAGCATGGTGAAGAGGGTAAACAGGGCCGACGGCAGGCGGGCGGCGAAGGCGTTGTCGCCGAACAGCGCGAAGGCGGCATCCATCATGTAGTAGGTGAACGGCGGTTTTTCGAAAAACTGCATGCCGTTGGCGATCGGCACGATCCATTCGCCGTGACGCATCATATCCACGGCCGTCTGGGCATAGATGGTTTCGTCGTAATCGAACAGGGGAGCCATGCCGATGGTGGGCAGCGTCAGCACGGCCCACAGCAGTGTCAGGGTCAGTGCCTGGCGGTTGGTCAGGAAGTTTTTAAGCCAATTCATGTCTGCTGCAATCTAACCCCGATTTCGGATAAAACCATGCCCGGAGCGGTGGCGGCACAAGCGCCGAGGCGGATGCACTATTCCGCCGTTTGCGGGCCTGTGCTACGTTGCCGAACCCATGAATCGAAGCCGCCTTCTCTTTGCCCTGAAACTGCTCTTTACGGTCGCCCTGCTGGCCGCGGTGGTCTATTACGTCGATCTCTCCGACGTCTGGCGGCGGCTTGCCGCCATCAATCCGCTCTGGGTGCTGGCCTCCATTGGCACGCTGGCTTTTGGCTATGTGCTGTGCGGCCTGCGCTGGGCCTGGATGGCCAGGGGGCTGGGGCTGGCCGTTTCCCGTCGGCGCAAGGTGCGCCTCTATTTCCTTGGCATGTTCGCAAGCCTTTTCCTGCCCTCGACCATCGGCGGGGATGTGGTGCGCGGTATCCTGCTGGCCAAAAGCGAGGGGCGCAGCGGTATCGGCCTGCTGGCCGGTGCCAGCGTGGTGCTCGATCGCGTCAACGGCCTCTATGCCCTGGTGCTGCTGCTGAGTATCTGCCTGCTCTTTTTCGACTGGCCGGCCACGATGTGGTTTGGCTGGGGGATGCTGCTGCTGGCCATGTGGGGAGGGCTGCTGTTCTACCCCTGGCTGCATGCGCGCCTGCCGCAAAAACTTGCCCGCCTGCAGGCGCTACCGCTGCATCAGCCGGTGTTCCAGCGTATGTGGTGGCAAAGTATGCCGGTCTCCTTCGTGTTCCAGGTGCTGGTGGTGCAGGCCCACTTCTTTCTCGGCATGGCCGTGGGGCTCGATATGGCCTGGCCGGCCTACGCCGTCATGATCGGCATGGTGGCGCTGATGGCGATCCTGCCGATCTCGCTGAACGGCTTCGGCGTGCGCGAGGCGGGCTATGTCGGCTTTGCCGTCTACTTCGGCGGCAGTGGCGATGCGGCGACAGCGATGGCAGCCCTGTGGGTGATCGTGCTGGCCATTACGGCCCTGCCCGGTGGCTGGGTGCTGTGGCGCCTCGGCGGGCTCAGGGCCGTGCGTCGCGAGACGGCAACGGACGCGGATCAGGCCTGATTTAATCATAACCAGGGTATGCCTCCCCGCTTGGGGGTGAGCGGCCATGCGGACTATGTTGACGGATATCCCCTGCAAGCAAGGAGGCCGTCGATGGAGATGGTGCGCGCATTACTGGCCGGAGTGGATTGGCATGCCATTGTCCTGAGTGGTTTTAGAATCGTGCTTGTCCTGCTGCTGGCCTGGCTGGCGATGGTGCTGGTGCGCCGGCTGCTCGGCGGGCTGGAGCGACGCCTGGTTCATCGCTACTCGATCGAAGGCGAACCGCCGAGCGAGACCGCCAAACGGGCCGAAACGCTGACCAAACTGATTCGTCAGGCGGTGCGCCTGACCATCACTGTCGTCGCGCTGATGATCATCCTGCGTCAGCTGGGGGTCGAGATTGCGCCGCTGCTGGCCAGTGTCGGGGTGCTGGGGCTGGCACTCGGCTTCGGGGCCCAGAACCTGGTGCGCGATGTGATCTCCGGCTTTTTCATTATTCTCGAAAATCAGGTGCGCATCGGCGATGTTGCCATCGTCAACGGTACCGGCGGCCTGGTCGAGCAGCTCAATTTCCGCACCATCGTGCTGCGCGATCTGGCCGGTGTGGTGCATGTGTTTCCCAATGGTTCGATAACCACGATGAGCAATCTTACTCGCGAGTGGTCCGCCTATGTCTTCGATATCGGGATTGCCTACAAGGAGGAGACGGATCGGGTGGTCGAAGTGCTGCGCGAGATTGGGGCGGCCATGAAGCAGGACGAACATTTCGGGCCGCTGATGCTGGAGGAGCCGGAGGTGTTCGGTGTCGACAAGTTCGACGATTCGGCTGTGGTCATTAAGGGACGTATTCGTACCCGGCCGATCCGGCAGTGGGAGGTGGGGCGTGAATTCCTGCGGCGGGTGAAGCAGGCCTTCGATCGCGAGGGGATCGAGATACCCTTTCCGCACCGCACTCTCTATTTCGGGGAGGCGAGCAAGCCGTTCGAGCTGCAGCTGCTGGAGCGGCTGCAGGGAGGAGAGTAGGGCTTAGTCGATATTCTCGCGCAGGCGCTGTACCGATTTGGCCGAACGCTTGTTGATGTGGTCGTTGAGGCGGTTCAGCGTTTCGGGATGATACTTGCGGATGGCGGCGTAGGCGGTCGCATCGATCAGCAGCGTATCAAGCATGCTGGCCGAGACGGCCGAGTAGGCGAGCTTGCTGCCATCCTTGCTGGAGACCTCGCCGATCATGTCGCCGTCGCGCCGAATCTCGAGCAGAATCTCCTCACCCTTGCGGTTCTTGAAGCGCACCTCCACCTCGCCGGAAAGGATCAGGTAGACGCCCTTCGGCTTGTCGCCCTGATTGAACAGGCGCACATCGCGATCATAGGAGTGAACCGGTAGCTCGGCAGCCAGCGCCAGGCGGGCGCTCTCGGACAGGGTTGTGAAGGCCGGGTGGCCGAAGAAAAAGCTGCTCAGCATGCGTTCGGTCAGCAGGTGATTCAGCCGCTGGCGGAATTCGGAATCGGCAGCCAGTACCTGCTGCACGGCGGAGAGCTCGACGCGGACCACTTCGCTCGGTTCCGTGGTGTAGGCCGAGGCGTAGCGCGCCTTTTTGCGCAGGGCGCCGAACTCGCCGTAGAGCTGGCCGGATTGCAGGCTGGCGACGATGCGCAGTTTGCCGCCCAGGGTGCGGGCGATGGCGATCTTGCCTTTGCGGATGAAGTAGAGGTCGTGCGGGGTGTCGCCCTCGTGCAACATTTCGACACCCTTGGATACGTGCATGATGCGGGCTGCATCGTTGAGCAGGCGCATATTCAGCGGCGAGAGTCCTTTCAGAATCGGGAACTCATCCTCCGACAGAAGCTGTCGATCGCTGCCGCTGCCACGAATGCCCGAAACATCGAGAAAATCAGTGCCCGATCCGCCCACGCATCCTCCTTTTCCTTTTGTCTGGTGACGTTGGTCACGGCAATTGTAGCATTACATCACCTGTCACGTCCAAATACTTACGGAATTTCAAACTTCCGCTTGTAGCGGGTCAGGTTATCGCAACCGTGCGCACGCACAACCACCATATCCTCGATGCGCACCCCGCCAAGGTGCGGATAATACAACCCGGGCTCCACGGTCACGACCTGACCGGCCTGCAGGGTATCGTCGCGCACCGAGATGCGCGGGCTTTCGTGGATTTCCAGGCCGACACCGTGGCCTGTGCCGTGGAAAAAGCCGCACTGGCGGCCACGCTGCATGCCGGTGGGATAGCCCTGGCGATCAAAGTGATCGACAATGCACCGGTGGATCGCTGCGCCGCTGGCGCCGGCCATGACCATCTCCAGGCCGATATCCTGGCCGTTGCGCACGGTGGCGTAGAGTCGCTTCAGCTCTGACGATGCCTTGCCCTTCACGTAGGTGCGGGTCATGTCACCCCAGTAGCCGCTGGCGACCAGGTGCGGAAAGATATCGATGATGATCGGCTCCCCTGCCTTGAGGAAACGGTTGCCGATGTTGTGCGGATCGGCGGCCTCGCGGCCACAGGCGACGATGGTGTGCGACGGCACGGCGCCATGGCCGATCAGGAAGGTCTCGATGACGGCGCGCACGTCGCGGGCATGCACCCGCTTGCCCGTTTCGGGGTGGCTGATATGGCCGTTGTCCATGATGCCGCAGCGGGCCAGGAAGGCTTCCGCCTGCTGCATCGACTGGCGGGTGAGGCGTTCGGCTTTGGCCAGTTCGCGGATCTCATCCTCGCGCTTGATGGCACGTTGCGGAAACATCGCACCGTCGGCAGGGCTGACGCTGAAGCCTGCGCCGCGCAGCTTCTCGGCCAGGGCGAGGGGGAAGTGGGGCGGTACGGTGAGCGTGTCGATGTTTCGCTCGCGTAAAAAGGCGGCGGCAGCGCCGGCCAGCCCTTCGGGGAGCCCTGATGCAGACGCGCGTTCCCGCCACGGCGTGTCTAGGTGTACCTCGTCGAGTCGGGACTGGGAGCGGGCCCGGTCCACCTCCAGGGGCGAGAAGAGGCCATGCCATTGCCCGTCGATGCCGATGACGACAAACGGGTCGGGCACGAACATGCCGGAGATATAAAGCATATCCGCATCGTGTTCCGATGCGGCGATCATCAGGGTGGCGTGACTCATATCCGGGGTTCGTTCTCCTGTTGTTCCTTGCTCATAAGATCGTGGATGCTGACCCGGGCAAGGATATCGTTCTCTTCGCGCTGCAGGCGGAAGTAGAGGGCCATCAATGTACGTCCGATCGGCGTGTCCTGCCAGGCATCGGGGATCTCCATGCGATCATTGGTCAGCGACTGGTGCACATTGAGCAGCGACAGTGAGGCGGGATCGCGGGCCGGTAGCCACTCGCTGAGCAGGGGGCTGCCGCTACCGACCGGTGCCAGCAGCCGCTGGTCGCAAAGACGATCCAGCCACTCCTGCAGGATGTTGTCGGGCAGGGCGGTTTCGCGCTCCAGTTCGGCCAGCGTCAGGGTTTCGCCACGCCTGAGGGCCTCGGCGGCACGCAACAGGATCAGGTGCGAGAAGAAGTGCTGGATGCCGGGGCGGTTCAGCCATTCGCCCCGCTTTTGCGACTGCTCCGGGTGCTGCAAGCAGAAGGTGACCTCCGCCCCGACCAGAACGACAATCCAGGTGAGGTAGAGCCAGATCAGGAAGACCGGCAGCGTGCCCAGGGCGCCGTAGATCTTTTCGTAGTGGGCAAGTTCGGTGACATAGAAGGCGAAGCCGAGCTTGCCGGTTTCGAACAGGGCGCCGGCCACAAGCCCGCCGGCAAAGGCGTGGCGGAAAGGTACGCCGGTGTTGGGCAGTACGATGTAAAGAGCGGTCATGGCCAGCGATGAGATCAGCCATGGCAGCAGGAAGGGGATTTCGCGGATCAGCGAGGCGCCTTCCGCTACATCACGGATCACCGGCAGGGCGGCGAAATAGGAGGTGATGGTGATCGAGGCGCCGATCAGGATCGGTGACAGGGTCAGGATGGCCCAGAAGGTGACGAACTTGGCCAGAATCGGTCGCGTGCGGGTGATGCGCCAGATGTCGTTGAAGGCCTCCTCCATGGTGTTGAGCAGGGCGGTGGCCGTGAACAGCAGGCCGATAATGCCGAAGATGGAGAGGGCCGTGGTCTTGCTGGCGACCTGGCCCAGGTAATGCTGGACCGCCTGCTGGCTGGTCGGAAGCAGGTAATCGAGCAGGGCGCTGCGGACGTGGCCGGCGACCACGTCGAAGGCCTGGAAACTGGTGAAAACGGAGAAGCCAAGAGCCACCAGCGGCACGATCGCCAGCAGCGAGGCATAGCCGAGTGCGGAGGCGCGCTGGATGCATTTGTCGGCCACAAAGCGTTGCGCCACGCGCCAGAAAAAGCGGATCAGGTTGGCGATATGGCGTTTGATGGCGGGCAGACTGGCCACTTCGGCGACATCCATCTCCATGACGCGGCTCAGTGATGTTTTGAACGAGCTCAGCACGTCAGGGGATGACGGAAAGAGATGCTCATGATATAAGAAAGGGGTGCCATGCTTTGCAGCGTAATTCGCTGCCGGGCATCCCGCAAGCTGCGAGGGCCGCTTTGACTTGCCCCGCATGCCGGATATGCTGACCGGGTCGGGTGGAAGAGAGGCTGGCCGGCATTCGAGTGGAAGGGGGAAAGACCACATGCACGATCTTGGACGTGGCCATCTGCTGCTGCCATGCCTGGGCTGGAACTGAACGATGGAACCGTGTCGTTTGCTGATTGCCGAAGATGACGAGGCGCTGGCCGAACTGCTCGAGGAGTATCTTGTCGACAGCGGCCATTACGAGATTTCCGTCTTCAATCGCGGTGACGAGGCCCTGAAGTCTCTGGAAGAGAACCCGTACGACCTGATCCTGACCGATATTGTCATGCCCGGTGCCGACGGGCTGTCGATTCTGGCGGCGGCCAGTGGCGATCCGGCCAAAACACTGGTGGTACTGATGACCGGATACTCCGGCATCGAGGATGCCATTCATGCCGTCGAGAAGGGGGCTTATGACTTTGTCAGCAAGCCGTTCCAGTTGCCGGAGATCCGGGTGCGACTCGATAATGCTGCCCGCTACCAGCAGTTGCTGCGCCACTTCAAGGTGCAGGATGGTGAAGAGGCGTAAGCAGCCGGGCTATTCGGGTGCGCGCGCCCGGATGCTCAGGGCATGGATGTCCGGCCCGAAGAGCGGCTTCAGTGCCGTGTTTACCATGCGATGACTCTCAATGCGCGATCTTCCGGCAAAGCAGTCGGCGGTGATGTCGACAACGAAATGACCGCCGCCGCTTTCGCGAGCGCCGGCATGCCCTGCGTGTTTCCACGACTCATCCTCGATCTGCAGCGATTGCGGCGCGAAGGCCTCGATGAGGGCGGCCCGGATCGCTTCGGTGCGTTCGCTCAAGCTTCGTCCCGCTCGCGGTAGAGGATGCAGATGCGGCCGATTTCACCGACCAGTTCCGATTCCGTTTTTTCGGCCAGCAGTGCCGCGGCTGCGGTGCGCTGTTCGCGATCGCCCTGCTGAATCTGCACCTTGATCAGTTCGTGGGTGTGCAGTGCCTGCCGTGTCTCTTCGATCACGCCCTCCGATACGCCGTGCTGGCCGATGCGGATCACCGGCTTCAGGTGGTGGGCGCGACCCTTCAGGTCTTTACGCTGTTTGGATGTCAGTGACATGTCATCTCCGTTGGCCAGTAAGGCGCTTTGAGTGTGGATGCGAAGGCTAGCATGTCTTAGGCTCTGTTGCCGATGCAAATCTGCACGACCGGACAGTATGGTGGAAAGGGGCGGCTGGCAGCCGGAATCGACCAGGTATATGCGAATGCCGAAATGAGCTTGAACAGGAATATGAAACGACAAAACAGGGCAAATAGGCCGTGTCATGATGTGGCAACTTGCGCTAGGGTCCGCCTCAATGTCTGAGACGCTTGAGCAAGATTCCGACGTACATCTGCCGCCCCGTTTTCCGGTGCGCTGGAAGTGGACCATGCTGGTCGGCATGGCCGTGGCTGCGGCTGTCGTCGTGTTGGTGCTGATCCTGCTCGATATGGAGCGCGATGCCTGGCTGAAGAATCAGGAGGTGCAGGCGCAGGTGCTGGTCGATCGTCTCGGCGACGAGTTGAAAATTCCGATGCTGGCCGGCAGCAAGACCGAGGTCGATATCATGTTGCAGGGCTTCGCCCGCAAGGTGCCGGCCGTGTTGGGCGTCTACCTGCAGTACACCTCGGGTGATGTGCAGAAATATGGCACGATCAGCAGCGTGGATCAGGTGAAGGCCCTGAAGGTGGAGGGCGAACATACGCGTCGCCTGCCGACCGAGGCGCTCTGGTACGGTCGCCCGATCGAATATGCCGGTACACGTATCGGCCTGGTGGCCGTGCACTACTCCGAAGATGCCTGGAAGGAACAGGCCGGCAAGCTGGTGGCTCGCATTATCTGGGTGGCACTGGTTGTCACCGTGCTCTCCGGTATGCTGGTCTACTGGGTGGCAGGTCGCATTGCCCGTCCGCTGGAGATGCTGGCCATCGGTGCCCGTCAGGTGGCTGGAGGCGATTACCGGGTGGCCCTGCCGGTACACGGCAACGACGAGGTGAGCGATGCCGTGAGCCAGTTCAACCACATGGTGCAGGAGCTGGCCCACAAAGAGGAGATTCGCGATGTCTTCGGTCGCTATCTCAATCCGAAGCTGGTCTCCGATGTGTTCGAGGGCACCGGTGCGGTCGAGGCGGAGAACCGTCGTCAGGAGGTGACGGTGCTGTTTGCCGACATGGTCGGCTTCACCGCGTTCTCTGAAAATACCGAGCCGGAAGAGATTGTTGAAGTGCTGAATAAGCATTTCGAGGTGTTTCATCGCATTATCGACTATTACGGCGGCCATGTGGACAAGTACATCGGCGATGCGGTGATGGCCGTATTCAATCATCCCAACGAGGATGAGGAGCATGTGCGCCATGCTGCCATGGCCGGCCTTGCCATGACGGTGGCCTGCAGCAAGCTGGGCGTGTTGCGCAAGAATGGCGAACCGATCTCGTTCCGTGTCGGCCTTAATCGCGGGCAGGCCATTGTCGGCAATATCGGTGCGGCCGAGCGCCTCGAGTACACCGTGATTGGTGATACGGTCAACGTCGCTTCGCGTATGGGCGGCCTTGGTGCAGGTGGCGAGGTGGTGCTTTCGCACGGTACCTTCATGCACGTCGGCACTGGTTTCTCCTTTGACGAGATGGGGGCGCGTGAGGTAAAAGGCGTCTCGCAGCCGATTCGCTGCGGCAAGGTCACGGCCGAGGATGAGGATGTGCAGCGCAATATCGCGCATGCAGTGGCTCTGGCATTCGACCTGACGCTGCCTTCGGATGTACGCCAGATTATCGGAGATGTGTGAGTTGATGAGGATGTTCGGGATCAGGAAAACCACGTTGCTGCTGGCACTTATGTTGCTGAGTGGCTGTGCGACCGGTGGTGGCGGTGGCCCTCTCTCCAGGCTGGCGTCACTGATGAATTCCTACGATGCAGCCGAGAAGGATTATAACCAGGGGCGTATCATGGAGGCACGGGCCCGCATCCTCTCCATGGATAAGACCCGTGAGGACTATCCCCAGGCCCAGAAGCTGCTGCGTACCAAGGTCGAGCCGGCCCGTCTGCGCCTGCTGCGCCATTATGAGAGCAAGGCCGAAAAGGCCGAGCGGGGCGGTGTCTGGTACCAGGCCCAGAGCCTTTATGCCCAGGCAGCCGAATTCTCCACCAAACCGGAAGCGCTTCAGAAGAAGAGCAAGGCGATGGAGATGCGCATGCGCCAGGAGCGCATGGAGCTTCTGCTCAAGCAGCGCCGTAAAGAGGATGCCGAACTGATGAGCTGGCCCGACGCCTATGAGGCCTCAAAGGGCGTGGCTCCGGATGACGAGGCGATCATCTGTATGCGCGACAACTATCAGGATGCCCTGGACGACCGTATCCAGCTCGCTTACTGGGAGGCCAAACGCTATTTCCGCAAGGGCCTGCCGGAGCTTGCCTACGTGCAGATCGAATCGCACCTGCGTCTTTCGCCCGATTCGGTCAGCGGCAAACGGCTGCTGGAGGATATCAAGGCGGCGATGCCGCGCGAGTTCAGGATTCCGCCGGAGGGCAAGATCATCCGTAAATCGGTCGTGCGCCGCACCCAGCGCCCGGCCACGTCCGAAGCAGTGACGGCTGCCAAGGTCGAAGGACTGATCAATGCCGGGAAATGGAAGCAGGCGCGCCAGTACGCACTCGCCTACCGCCGCGAAGGCGGCAAGAATGCGGAGCGTCTGCTCAAGCAGATCGATGCCGGCATCGAAAAGCAGGCCGAAGCTTTCTACGAGCAGGGAAGCTTTGCCTTCCGGCGCGAGCAGATCGACAAGGCGGTCGAGTACTGGGAGAAGGCTGTCGATCTGATGCCCGAGAAGGGCGAATATGTCGATGCGCTGCGTCGGGCCCAACAGATGCAGGAGCGCTTGCGCCTGCTGCGTGGTGGAGAGAATTCCGACAGCGGCAAGTGAGGAAACTAAATGCGTGATTCCATTGTGATGCCGCGTCGCAAAACGCGGCAGCTGCACGTGGGCAGCGTGGCAGTTGGTGGCGATGCCCCGATTGCCGTCCAGTCGATGACCAATACCCCGACCACCGATATCGACGCCACCGTAGCCCAGATTCATGAGCTGCAGGAGGCGGGGGCCGATATCGTGCGTGTCTCCGTGCCCGATCCGGAGTCGGCGGCCGCGATGCCGGAGATCCTGGCCCAGACGGACGTACCGATCATCGCCGATATCCACTTCAGCTACAAAATGGCACTGGCGGCCCTTGAGGCCGGTGTGCATGGCCTGCGCCTGAATCCGGGCAATATCGGTGGCCGCGAGCGTGTCGAGCGCGTCGTGGCTGCGGCCAAAGAGCGTGGTGTCTCGATCCGTATCGGCGTCAATGCCGGTTCGCTCGAAAAGGAGCTGAACGAGAAGTACGGTGAGCCGTGTGCCGATGCCATGGTCGAATCGGCCATGAGCCATATCCGTATCCTCGAGGAGATGGATTTTCACGACATCAAGGTGTCGCTGAAGGCGAGCAATATTCCGATGACCGTGGCCGCCTACCGCAAGCTGGCCACGATGGTCGATTATCCCTTTCATCTCGGTATCACCGAGTCCGGCAGCCAGTTCGGCGGCACGATCAAGTCCTCGATCGGGCTGGGGCTGCTGCTGGCCGATGGTATCGGCGACACCATCCGCGTATCGCTGGCGGCTCCGCCGCCGCAGGAGGTGCGGGTCGGCTTCGAGATTCTGAAGGCGCTGGGGCTGCGTCATCGCGGCGTGAACCTGATCGCCTGCCCGACATGCGCGCGCCAGAAGTTTGATGTCATCGCCACGGCCAATGCCCTGGAGGAGCGCCTGGCGCATATCCATGAGAGCATCGATGTGGCCGTGATCGGTTGTGTGGTCAACGGTCCCGGCGAGGCCAAGGAGGCCGACCTGGGTATTACCGGCGGTTATCCGGTGCACATGCTCTACCGCGAGGGCGATAAGGACGGCAAGGTGAAGTCCGGAGAACTGATCGACCGGCTGGTCGAGGAGGTCGAGGCGAAGGCGGCCAGGATACGCGAGGAGAAGGGCGAGTCATGAGCGGGCAGATCAAGAGTATTCGCGGCATCCATGACGGCCTGCCGCAGGAGGTGCTGCGCTGGCGCCGGATCGAGCAGGCGGCACGCGAGGTATTCGGCAGCTATGGTTTCTCCGAAGTGCGCCTGCCGGTACTGGAGCCGACCGACCTGTTCGTGCGCTCGATCGGCGAGGCGACCGATATCGTCTCCAAGGAGATGTACTGTTTCATCGATCAGGGCGGTGATTCGCTCTGTCTGCGTCCGGAGGGGACGGCCGGTGCCGTGCGTGCCTATCTGCAGGCGGGGTTGACCCGCTCCGGTATCCAGCGCTGGTTCTATGCCGGTAATATGTTCCGTCGCGAGCGCCCGCAGAAAGGGCGCCTGCGCCAGTTTCAGCAGATCGGCGTCGAGATGTTTGGCGCCACCGGTCCTGTCGAGGATGCCGAGATGCTGGCCATGGCTCACCGCTTCCTCGACAAGCTGGGTATTCCGGAGCTGCGCCTGGAGATCAATTCGCTGGGGTGTGCGGAGTGTCGCCCGGCCTACCGCGATACGCTGGTCGCCTATCTCAGGCACCGGGCCGATCAACTGTGCGAAACCTGTAACGAGCGCATCGACAAGAACCCGATGCGCGTGCTCGATTGCAAGGTCGCTTCGTGCCAGGAGGCGCTCATTGATGCGCCGGAGATGGTGACCCACCTCTGCCCGGACTGCGATGTCCACTTTGCCGGCCTGAAGCGCAGTCTGACAGCGCTTGAGGTGCCGTTCGAGGTGAATGCACGCATTGTGCGCGGACTCGATTACTACAATCGCACCGCTTTCGAGGTGGTGACCGACAAACTCGGTGCCCAGGGTACGGTGCTGGCCGGCGGCCGTTACGATGGCCTGGTCGAGGAGTTGGGTGGACCTGCGACACCTGCTGTCGGCTTTGCCATGGGTGTGGAGCGCCTGGCTCTGCTGCTGGAAGAGGCGGCGATGCCGACACCGGATGTGGCGGTTGTGGCCCTGGGGGACGCGCCGCTGGCGATGTCGCTGCAACAGGCCTCGCGTCTGCGTGAGGCGGGCTATGCCGTGGTTCACTGCGGTGGCGGATCGGCCAAGCGCCAGTTCAAGCGAGCCGATCGTGAGGGCGCCCGCTTTGTCGTGGTTATCGGTGAGGATGAGATGCTTGCCGGCAAGGTGGCGCTGAAGGATATGGCGAAAGGGGAGCAGCACACCGTTGCCGCCGATGCGCTCATCGCCGAGCTTGGAAGTCGACGCGAATAAAAGCGGCGTGGCCGGAAGCGTTATTCATGATTTGGGACTGATCTGTTTCAGGCGCTTTATTCCTTTCTGACCCTAGTCAATATGATGCCGGCTATTGCCATGGTGGCTGTATGAGTCGGTGTAGCATGGCAGGGGAGAGAGCTTCTTTGTCGGATCGGGAGGGGAGTGCAGTGAGCAGGCACTATGATAACGGTCATGTGGAGTAACGTACGTGCGGCCCTGAGGCCGTTGTTTGAGGCGTTGCGTGATCTCTCGCCGATCATCATTGTCATTGTCTGTTTTCAGGAGTTTGTGCTCAAGCAGCCGATTCCGCATCTCGATCAGTTGCTGGCCGGGCTGCTGATGGTGCTGCTTGGCCTGGCGCTGTTTGTGCGCGGGCTGGAGATCGGTCTGTTCCCTTTGGGTGAAGGCATGGCCTATGCCTTTGCCAGGAAGGGCAATGCGACCTGGCTGCTGCTCTTCGCTTTTCTGCTCGGTTTTGGCACCACGGTGGCCGAGCCCGCCCTGATTGCCGTGGCCGGCAAGGCGGCCGATATCGCCGCCGCCGCCCACATGATCGAGGCGACGGATACGGCGATGAGCCAGTACGCCTTCGGCCTGCGCATGAGTGTTGCCCTCTCCGTGGGGCTGGCCATCGTGCTCGGAGTATTGCGCATCATTTTCGGCTGGCCGCTGCATTTTTTCATCATGGGCGGCTATCTGCTGGTGGTGCTGATGACCACCATGGCTCCGCCTGAGATCATCGGCATCGCTTACGACTCCGGTGGCGTGACCACCTCGACCATCACCGTACCGCTGGTGACCGCCCTTGGCGTGGGCCTGGCCAGCTCCATTCGCGGCCGTAATCCGATGCTCGACGGCTTCGGCCTGATCGCCTTCGCCTCCCTGATGCCGATGATTTTCGTCATGGGCTACGGCATGTGGGTCTTCGCATGAGTGTGCTGCAGCTCTTTGTCGACACCTTCGCCAGCACGTTGCGCGATGTATTGCCGATTGCGGGCGTGTTGCTCGGCTTTCAGATCCTGGTGCTGCGCCAGCCGGTGGATCGCGCCTGGCGGGTGCTGCGCGGCTTTCTTTATGTGCTCGTCGGCCTGGTGCTGTTTCTGATGGGGCTGCAGGAGGCGATCTTTCCGCTGGGTGAGACGATGGCCCGCCAGCTCACCGATCCCGCCTTCCTGCATGCCAATGGTGCTGCGGAGGTGGCAACGGTGCACTGGCAGGATTACCTGTGGGTCTACGCCTTCGCCTTCGCCATCGGCCTGGCCACCACACTGGCCGAGCCGTCGCTGATCGCTGTTGGCATGAAGGCGGAGCAGGTCTCCGGTGGCGCCGTCTCGGCTTTGGGTTTGCGGCTGGCTGTCTCCATCGGCGTGGCTATCGGTGTGGCCATCGGCTGTTACCGCATCGTCACCGGCACGGATCTGGCGCTCTACATTATCGCCGCCTATGTGGTGGTGATCGTGCAGACGCTGCGTGCACCGCGCATGATCATTCCGCTCGCCTATGATTCGGGTGGGGTAACCACGTCAACGGTGACGGTGCCGCTGCTGGCTGCCCTGGGATTGGGGCTGGCGGCAACGATCCCCGGACGCAGTCCGATGATCGACGGTTTCGGTCTGATCGCTTTCGCCAGCGTCTTTCCGATTATCAGCGTCATGGGCTATGCCCAGTATTCGCGCTGGCAGGCAAGCCGGCAGCAGGTAAGTGAAAAGGAGGGTAACGATGCGATTTAAACTGTTGATCGTGATGGCCGAAACCTCGCGCACCGACAAGATTCTGGAGGCGGCCCGCGAGGCGGGAGCCACGGGCGCTACGGTGGTGGGCGATGCCAGGGGTGAGGGGCTCAATCCCCGCAAGACCTTTTTCGGTATGACGCTGGAGACGCAGCGGGAGATGCTGCTCTTTCTGGTCGAGGAGCACCTGAGCCGCAAGATTCTTGAGCGTATTGCCGAGGTGGCCGAGTTCGATGCCAATCCGGGCAGCGGTGTCGCCTTCCAGCTCGATGTCGAGGATGTGATCGGCCTGCGCGGCCAGATCGAGCGGCTGATGGATGAAGTGGAGGACCAGATATGAGTGATGGCAAGGGAAGCGTCCGCGTACGCGATGTGATGAAGGCGGAGTTCGATATGGTCGATGGCCTGGCCACGGTGCGCCAGGCGCTGGAGATGATGCGCCATGTCGAGACCAAGTGCCTGATCGTCGACAAGCGCGATGCCGAGGATGAGTACGGTATCGTTGTCATTGCCGATATCGCCCGCCAGGTGCTGGCACAGAACCGCTCGCCCGACCGGGTCAGTATCTATGAGGTGATGACCAAGCCTGCGGTGACGGTGCATCCGGAGATGAATATTCGCTATGCCAGTGCCCTGTTCGGGCGGCTGGGATTGTCCCGCGCGCCGGTGGTCAACGGCAGCGAGGTGATCGGTATCGTCAGCTACACCGATATGGTGATGAAAGGGCTGCTGAAACAGTCCTGAGCCCTTGGGAGCGCAAGGGCGGCTCTATGGATTGCCGCCCTGGC
Organism: uncultured Zetaproteobacteria bacterium; assembly: GCA_964503475.1. GTDB lineage: Bacteria > Pseudomonadota > Zetaproteobacteria > Mariprofundales > Mariprofundaceae > CAZCZU01. The sequence continues at coordinate 13,994 of CAZCZU010000013.1, read as the reverse complement.
TGCTGCTAGTGTGCAACGCCATGGATGCATCGCAGAAGAAACGGACCCTGGACGAGTTGCGCCAGGGCATTGACGCCATCGACGACGAAATCCTGGGGCTGATCCAGCGGCGGGCCCGGCTGGCCGCCGAGGTGGGGGAGCACAAGCAGGATCGCGGCAATGCTCCTTTCTACGTGCCGAGTCGCGAGGCCTCGATCATCCGCAGGCTGCTGGCGCGTAATGCCGATGCCGCCACCGAGTCGCACCTGACCAAGATTCCCGATGAGGCAGTGCACGGCATCTACCGCGAGATCATCGGCGCCTGCCTGGCACTCGAACATCCGATGACGATCGCCTATCTGGGGCCGGAAGGTACCTTCAGCCATACGGCGGCCACCCGCCAGTTCGGCGCGACTGCCAACTACCTCTCCTGTGCCAACTTCAACCTGATCTTCGATGCCGTCGAATCGGGGCGTGCCACCTACGGCGTGGTACCGGTGGAGAACTCCTTCGAAGGGGCCGTGGCCCACACGCTTGATCTCTTCGCCGATATGGAGCGCGAGATCTACATCTGTGCCGAGGTGCAGCTCTCCATTCATCATCACCTGTTCAGTTTTGCCGGAAGCCTGGATGAGATCGAGGTGGTCCTCTCGCATCCGCAGCCGCTGGCTCAGTCGCGCAAGTGGCTGCAGGCCCATCTGCCGCATGCGCAGCTGATGGAGGTCTCTTCCACCGTGCGCGCGGCCGAAATGATCGAAGAGGCGAAGGCGGGTGAAGGGGCGCTTGACTGGCGCCACGCCGCCGCAGTCGGTCCTTATTCCATCGTCGATCGCACCGATCTGCCCCTGCTGCAGCGTAATATCGAGGATGCCCACGACAATACCACCCGTTTCTTCGTTATCGGCCAGCACGACTCGCCGCGCTCGGGCGAAGACAAGACGGCGCTGGTGATGTCGACGAAGGATGAGCCGGGGGCGCTGCACAACATGATTGTGCCGTTCGCCTCGCGTGGTATTGGCCTGACCCGCATCGAGTCGCGCCCCTCCAAGCGCAAGCTGTGGGAGTACGTCTTTTTCGTGGATATTCAGGGGCACCGTGATGATGCGCATGTGGCCGAGGCCATTGCCGAGGTGCGTGCCATGCCCGGCAGCTTTCTCAAGGTGCTCGGTTCCTATCCTGTATCCCGGAAGTTGTAATGGATGCACGAAAGCACTTCGAGTATCCATGCCGGCCATGGATGGCTGGCCAAAATCGTGCACGTGACGGGCACGGTTTTGTAAGCCGGGATACAACCGCGCTTTATCCCGGCGTTTTGAAAAGCTGCAGGGAGGCAGGTTTTCAGGAGTTTTCATATGAGTGAAGTGAACTGGTTGACGCGCGCGGTGGCGCAGGCGCAGGAGCTGGTCCCGTATGTGCCGGGCAAGCCGGTGGAGCAGTTGCTGCGTGAGAAAGGCATTGCCGAGGCGGTCAAGCTTGCCTCGAACGAGAATCCGTACGGTCCGGCGCCCAGGGCGGTGGAGGCGATGCGCGCGGCAGCAGCGCATGTGCATCGCTATCCGGATGGCGACAGCACCGCATTAAAGGAAGCGCTGGCGGCACGTCATGATGTGACGCCCGCACAGATTCTGCTGGGCAACGGTTCCAACGAGGTGCTGGAGCTTCTGATCCGTACCTTTGCCGGGGCAGGGGATGAGGTGGTTTACAGCCAGCGCGCCTTCGTGGTCTACCAGCTGGCTGCGCGTGCCGCCGGATCGGTCGGGGTGGCAGTAGCAGAGGCGGATGGCCTTTCCCACGATCTTGAGGCCATGGCGGCGGCGGTGAACGAACGCACCAAGGTGGTCTGCATCGCTAACCCCAACAATCCGACCGGCACGCTGCACGGTACCGCAGCCCTGCAGACCTTTCTTGATCGCCTGCCGCGCGATGTCGTGGTGATCATCGACGAGGCGTACTACGAATTCGTGGCCGATACGCTGGGCGATACGGTGGCCCTGCTTTCGCATCCGGGCCTGGTGATCAGCCGCACCTTCTCCAAGGCCTATGGCCTGGCCGGATGCCGGGTCGGCTATGCCATTGCCGATGCAGCCATTGTCGGACTGGTCAACCGTTTCCGCGAGCCTTTCAATCTCAATCTGCTGGCCCAGGCCGCAGCCCGGGCTGCGCTCGAGGATGAGGCGTGGGTATGCGAGAAGGTGGATGAGGTGTGTCGCGAGCGCGAAAAGCTGGAGTCCCGGCTGGAAGAGATGGGGCTGCTGGCGGTGAAGAGCCACGGCAATTTTGTGCTGCTTCGCCACAGCGCGGCAGCCACTATTTTGCAGCGGCTTGAGGATCAGGGCATCATCCCCCGCCCGCTTGCTCCTTATGGCATGGCTGATTGCCTGCGTATCACGGTAGGCTTGCCGGCCGAAAACCGGCGTTTTGTCGAGGTGCTGGAAGGGATCATGGCGGAGATTCAGGGGTAGTACGTTTTGTCGCATCCGGTTTCCCATCTTGTCGTGATTGGCGTCGGCCTGATTGGCGGCTCCGTGGCGCGTGCGTTGCGCCGCAGCGGCTTTGTCGGCCGGATCACCGGTGTCGGCCGCAGTCGCGCCAACCTTGAAGAAGCTGTCGAACTGGGCGTGATCGATGACTGGAGCCAGAGTGCCGCTCTGGCGGTGCGCGATGCCGATGTCGTGCTCGTTGCCGTGCCGATGGGTATGTACGAGCAGGTGTTTCGTGAAATTGCCGATCATCTGCCGGCGCGGGCCGTGGTAACCGATGCCGGCTCCACCAAGCAGCATGCGGTGGCTGTGGCGCGTCAGACCCTGAACATGGCCTCGCACTTCGTGGCGGCACACCCGCTGGCCGGCACCGAGAAGTCGGGGGCTGCGGCCTCGTTTGCCGAGCTGTTCGATGATCGCCTCTGCATCATGACCCCGGATGCCGGTTGTGATCCGCAGGCTGTGGCGCTGGTGCGCAGGCTCTGGGAGGCGACCGGGGCTCGTGTGATGGAGATGTCGGCAGCCGAACATGACGATTTTCTGGCGGCGGTCAGTCACCTGCCGCATCTGGCCGCCTTTGCGCTGGTCAATGCCGTGCGCAAGCAGGGGGATGCGGAGCACGATCCGTTCCGCTTTGCCGCAGGCGGTTTCCGCGATTTTACCCGCATCGCCTCCTCATCGCCCGAGATGTGGCGCGATATCGCACTGTGCAATCGCGAGGCGCTGTTGGCACAGATCGATGCCCTGCAGGCCGAGCTTGCCGGTATGCGCCAGGCGCTGACGGAGAAGAATGGCGAGCGATTGCTGCAGGAGTTTGCCGCGGCCAAGTCGGCTCGGGATGAGTGGCTGGCGACGCATGGAGGTTCATTGTGAATATTGGCGGAACACTGATTGCCGGGCCAGCCCGGGGAGCCCTGAACGGTTCGATCAGCGTGCCGGGCGACAAGTCGATGTCGCATCGTGCCGTCATGCTCGCTTCCCTGGCCGACGGGGTGAGTGAAATCCACGGTTTCCTGCCCGGTGAGGACAATCTGGCCACAGCGCAGATGTTCATCGACATGGGTGTGAAGATCGAGTGGCTCAACGAGGCGAAGACATCGCTGCGCGTGCATGGCGTTGGCCTGCATGGCCTGCAGGAGCCGGCAGGGGTGCTCGATGCCGGCAACTCCGGCACCTGTGTGCGCCTGATGACCGGCGTGCTGGCCGGCCAGCCGTTTCATACCGTAATGGTCGGCGATGCCTCGCTGCACAAGCGCCCGATGCGACGGGTGGTCGCTCCGGTGCAGCGTATGGGGGCGCATGTCGACGGGCGCGACGAAGGCAATCTGCTTCCGATCACCATTCGTGGCGGGCACCTGACCGGGATTCACCATATCTCCGAGGTGGCCAGTGCCCAGGTGAAATCCTGTGTACTTCTGGCCGGCCTCTTTGCCCAGGGCGAGACGCGGGTAACGGAACCCCGCCCGACGCGCGACCATACCGAGCGCATGCTGCCGCTGTTCGGCCAGCCGGTCGCTATCGCCGATGACGGCACTATCAGCCTGGCGCCGGAGCACCGGCTGCAGGCGCCGGATGCGCCGATCCTGATTCCGGCCGATCCCTCATCGGCCACCTTCTTTGCAGTTGCCGCCTCGCTGGTACCGGAGTCCGAGGTGATGATGTCCGCCATCGGCATCAATCCGCGTCGCGATGGCTGGCGCCGTATCCTGCAGGCGATGGGGGGCGGCATTACACTCTCCAATGAACACGGCGTGGGTGAGGAGCCGGTGGCCGATGTGGCCATTCGCTACCGTGGACTGGCAGGTATTACGGTCGACCCGGCTGATGTGCCGGATGCCATTGATGAGTTCCCGGTGCTCTTTGCCGCGGCGGCACTCTCCAGCGGCACCTTTGTGCTGGAAGGGGCCGAGGAGCTGCGTGTGAAGGAGTCCGATCGTATCGCTACGATGGTGGCAGCTCTGAGGGCGGCCGGTGCGCAGATTGAGGAGCGCCCGGATGGCGTACATATCGAAGGTGTGGCTGTGTTGCAGGGCGGTGTCGATGTCGATGCCTGCGGCGATCACCGCATTGCCATGGCCATGGCCGTGGCGGCCCAGCGGGCCAATGCCGAGATTCGTATTCACAATGCGGCGGCTATCGCGACCAGCTTCCCGGATTTCGTGCCGCTGGCCCGGCAACTGGGTATGAACGTGCGCTGGCAGGATCAGGACTGATGGCCGACTGGCAGGCGATGGATGGATTACAGGTGGCGATCGACGGCCCGTCCGGTTCCGGTAAGGGGACGATTGCGACCATGATTGCCGAGGCGCTGGCACTGCCGGTACTCGATACCGGGCTTCTCTATCGCTTTACCGGCTGGCGCGCGGTCGAGGCCGGTGCCGATCTGGAGTCGGTGGCCCCGGTGGTCGAGGCGTTGCAGCAGGCGTTGCCGAAACTCGACTGGCGGCCGGAAGGCATTTTTTTCGATGGCGGGGATTGCACTTCGCTGCTGCGTAGTGAGGATGTCGGCGCGTATGCATCGAAAGTGGCGGCGATGCCCGAGGTGCGCAGCCTTTTGCTGGATGTGCAGCGCCGGCTGGCGACCCACGGCTGTGTGATGGACGGTCGCGATATCGGTTCGGTGGTGTTGCCGGATGCGCAGGCCAAGTTTTTTCTCACCGCTTCGCCGCGTGAGCGGGCAAGGCGACGTTGGGCCCAGTTGCACGGCAGCAACAGTGACGTTTCGATCGATGCGGTGGTGGCGGAGCTGAAGGCGCGTGATGAACGCGATGCCGGTCGCGATTGCGCACCGTTGGAACAGGCCAGGGGAGCGATTCGTATCGATTCGACCACGATGCGTATCGATGAGGTGGTGGACCGTATGCTGGCGGTGATGGAGCGGCGTCAGCTGATCCGTCCGGCCGAAACGGCTTGAGAGTTAAATACCAAGAGATGGAAGTTGTAACCATGACGAACGAACAGAACCAAGTTTCCGAAGAAGAGTCCTTCAAGCAGCTGTTTGAGGCATCGCTGAAAGAGCAGCCCGTGTTGAAGAAGGGCGAAACCGTCAAGGGTGTGGTCATTGGCGTAAACGACAATGAAGTGGTCCTCGATGTTGGCGCCAAGGCTGAAGGGGTTGTGCCGGCTGCCGAGTTCGAGACGCTGGGTCAAAGCCTGCCTGCCGCGGGCGATGAAGTGGAAGCTCTGGTACTGGCTACCGATGCTGCCGGTGGTGTGCGCCTCTCCGTTCTGGAAGGACGTCGCCGCGAGTTGTGGACGGGCGTCGAGGCGGCCCTTGAGTCCGGTGAACTTCTGGAGGGCCGGATTCTCAAGGAGGTTAAGGGTGGCTACCGCGTCGAGCTGGGCGGCCTGACCGCATTCATGCCGCGCTCGGAGGCGGATACCGATCCGCGCATGCCGGCCGATCAGCTGGTGGGCCAGAGCTGTCAGGTGGCGGTGCTTGAAGCTCGTCGCAAGCCCGAGAACGTCGTGGTTTCACGTAAAAAGCCACTGGCCAAGGAGCAGGAGGCGCAACGAGCCGAGTTCTTTGCTGCCGCCAAGGTTGGCGACAAGGTGGAAGGCACCGTCAAGCGCATGGCCGATTTCGGTGCCTTTGTCGATATCGGCGGCATTGATGCACTGCTGCACGTTTCAGACATCGCCTGGCGCCGTATCGAGCATCCGTCCGAGGTGCTTGCGGCGGGCCAGCAGGTGTCGGCCGAAATCACCAAACTGAATGCTGAAACCGGCAAGGTTTCGATTTCAATGAAGGCGCTGCAGCAGGATCCGTGGGCGCAGGTGGCCTCCGTTTACGAGCCGGGCATGCGTCTGACCGGTACGGTTCGCAAGCTGCTCGATTTCGGTGCGGTTGTGGAGCTCGAGCCGGGCATCGAGGGCATGATTCACCGTTCGGAGATGAGCTGGACCCGCCGTGATGTGAAGCCGACCGAAGTGCTGGCCGAAGGTGACGTGGTCGATGTGTCCGTTCTGGCCGTCGAGCCGGAAGATCGCCGCATCCGCCTGAGCCTGAAAGAGGTAAGTGAGAATCCGTGGCAGGCCTGGCTGGCCGACCACCCGATCGGCTCCAAGGTTTCCGGCAAGATTCGCAACATTACCGAATTTGGTTTCTTCGTTGGCCTGAACGGTGAGCTTGATGGCCTGGTGCATATCGGCAATCTCTCCTGGGAGCAGGAGGGGAATGAGGCGATCCAGGCCTACAGCAAGGGTCAGGAGGTCGAGTGCGTGGTGCTGGGCGTCGATGTCGATCGCCAGCGTATCTCGCTTGGCATCAAGCAGCTCTCCGATGATCCGATGGAGGTTTTCCTGGCCGGCCTGAAGCGTGGCGGTGTCGTCAAGGGCAAGGTCGTCGAGGCGACCGGTGGTGCGGTGATGGTTGAGCTGGCCGAAGGTATTCGCGCCCGTCTGGCCATGCGCGAGGTCCCGCGCGAGCATCCGGAGCTGAAAGAGGGCGATGAGATCGAGGCCAAGGTGATCGACTCCAACCGCAAGCGTCGTCAGATCGACCTGTCGATTCGTCAGTTGCTGCGTGACCAGGAGCGCGAGGCGATGCGTCACTACAGTCAGGAAGCGCAGAAGGATGAGACGCCTTCGGCACTGGCTCTGGAGCTGCAGCGCAAGCTTCTGGGTAAAAAGTAGGCCTTGCTTGCCAAAATGGCCGTATAGTCTACTTTAAAAGAGACTGGAGGGAGAGCGATGACCAAATCCGAACTCGTTGATATTATCGCCGAAGCGCATGGCCAGATTACGCGTCGTGAAGCCGAAGTGGTCGTGAATGAAATTTTCGGGGCTATCTCGGAAGCACTGGCCGGGGGTGACCGGGTCGAGTTGCGCGGATTTGGCAGCTTCTCGACCAAGCGTCGTGAGCCCAGGGTCGGACGTAACCCGAAAACCGGTGAATCGGTTCAGGTTCCGGCCAAGGTTGTGCCCCATTTCAAGCCGGGCAAGGAGCTGCGTGAGCGCGTCGATCAAAGCGGTTAATCACGTTCTGCAACAGCATGCATAACCTGTCTGCAGGCGGGCAGGAGGCATTATGAACTGGATCAATGTGTTGGTGGTGCTCGCCCTGAGCACATTCGCCACCATGTTTGCCACCTCCAATTCCGGCAGGGTAACGCTGCATCTGCTGGGCCTCTCCAGCGATGCCGTACCGCTCTATATCCCCATCTTTGCTGCATTTCTTTTCGGCTTTGCCGGCGGTATGGCTGCACTCAGTTTTTCACGTCGCAAACACAAGCAAGAGATCAATCAGTTACGTAACGAGAATCATCTGCTTCACCAGGAAGTGGAAAACCTGCGTAACATCCCCCTGCAAGATGATCTCTGACATGGGCTTGCAGGACCGGGCCGGGCGGTCATGATCGTCGAGGGACTGCTCGCATTCGCCCTGTTAGGGCTGGCGTTGTTCATTGTGCTCTACTGGCGACGGGAGGAGCCTGACGCTGCGGAAGAGCCCATGGAAGAAGATGCGCGCATCTCCCCGCTGCTGCGCGGTATTAACTATCTGCTATCCGATGAGCCGGACCGGGCCCTGCAGGAGATGGTACAGGTGGCCCGCCTGCGCTCGGAAACAGCCGAGGTGTATATGGCCCTCGGCGAAATGTTTCGTTCCAAAGGCGAAATCGGTCGTGCCGTTCGCATTCACCAGAATATTCTCGCTCGTCCCGATGTGGCGCGTGAACTCCACCTGCAGGCTCACCTGGCCCTGGGCAAGGATTTTCAGGCCGGAGGGCTGCTTGATCGTTCACTGAAACATTATCGTAAGGCGCTGGAGATTCGTCCGGATCATCCGGAGGCCCTTGAGGCCAGCCTGCGCATCCGCGAGCAGAGTCACGAATGGATCGAGGCTGAGGCATTATTATCGCGCATCGAACAGATGCGGGGGGGGATGCAGCATCTCCATCGTGCCTATCTATTTGCCCAGATGGCAGAGGATAAACTGCTGGCAGGTGATGCGCATGGTGCCCGTGAGAGTTCCGGGCGTGCGCTCGCGCTGCATCAGGGATGTGCCCAGGCTCATCTGTTGCTAATCAGGCTGCACCTGCAGACGCAGGCATGGGACAAGGTCGAGACACAGGTCCGTCAGATGCTTGAACAGGCGCCGGAGCACCTGGCACAGGTGGTACCGCTGCTGCTGCAGTCGACAACGGGCGAAGCTGATCGCATGCATGCACTGTTACTTGATTGCTGGCACAAGACCGGGGATGAAGAGCTGGCACTGACCTGGCTGGAGGAGCAGGGCCGCCTGGGCGACGACAATAGTCTGGCCAGTGTGCGTGAGGCACTTGCTTTTCGGCCGTCGGGTTTGCGTGCTGCTTTGCGCGAGATCGCCGTCTGTCCGGATGGAAGCGGTAAGGATCTGGTCGAACAGGCACGGACATGGCGCAGCAAGATGAAGCGCTTTGTCTGTACGGAATGTGGTGTCAGGGTTGTTGATCTTCGCTGGCAGTGCCCGCAATGCCATGCCTGGGGCAGTATGCATGCAATTCGTGAGGATGGTTTGACATGAAAGATCGTTTGATGGTGGCCCTGGATGTGCCGAATGCCGAGGATGCAATTCGGATGCGTGACCGAATGGGCGACTCGGTCGGCTGGCTCAAGGTTGGCCTTAGACTTTTTGTCGCCGAGGGACCGGATCTGGTACGTCGGCTGACAGACTCACACAAGGTCTTTCTTGATCTGAAGTTTCACGATATCCCCAATACGGTCGCTCAGGCCGTGGAGAGTGCAGGTGCGCTTGGCGTTCAGATGGCCAATGTGCATGCCGGAGGAGGCAGGGAGATGCTGCTGCGTGCCGCTGAGGCGGCAGCCGCATTTCCCGAGATGCAACTGATTGCGGTGACGGTGCTGACCAGCGATTCCATGCCGCCGGAGCAGGCAAGGGTTGTGGCGCTGGAGCGTGCCGAGCTTGCACGCGACTGCGGCCTGGGTGGCGTGGTTTGCAGCGTGCATGAGGCTGCGGCGATCAAGCAGGCATGCGGTGATGAATTTGTCACGGTAACGCCGGGAATACGCTGGGGCGGGCAGGCCACCCAGGATCAGCAACGGGTGGCTGATCCTGGAGTAGCTGTTCGTGAGGGCGCCGATTATCTGGTGGTCGGCCGGCCGATTCTGCAGGCGGATGATCCGGCTGCGGCGGCCGAAGAGGCGCTGACGATGATGGCGGCTGCCGTCGGCTGAGGGGGCGATTTGGCACGCGTTGCGGATCAAGGTGACAACGGATACGACATAAAAAAGGCCGGGGATTTCCCCCGGCCTTTTTCGTGCAGCGCTGAATCAGCTCTCCTTGATGAAAAACTCCATCTTGGTATCGCTCAGCTCAATGATGTCCCCGTCATTGAGGGTGCGGGGCTGGTCACTAACCGTTTCTCCATTGACCTTGGTTTTGGCCATGCCCTCCAGGTGAGCAATGTGGTAACCGGTCGGTCGACGGGTAATGACTGCAGCCTGCTTACCGACCGTCAGTCCCTTGACCTTGATCTTGCAGGCATCGCCCTTGCCGATACTGGTCAGAGAAGCCGAAAGCTCGATGGTTTTGCCGGCGCTCGGCCCGGCAATGATCTGAACAGCTCCCAGAGGCATGCTGGCGGCGGAACCATGCGAACCGGCACCTTGCTGGCCGCTGCTCATCATGTCGGAACGGGCCTGAGGTGAGAGAATCATGGTCTTATCCATGTGATCCTCTTCCTGAGGCGCCTCGACAGCCTCTTCGGCTTCGGCGCCCTTCTCATCGAGGTTGACGAAAATCAGGGTGTGCTTGCCGATATGGACCGTATCACCGTGTTGAAGGATATGCTTGGTGATCTTCTTGTTATTGACCAGGGTGCCATTGGTGCTGTTCAGGTCTTCAAGGATCGCCTTGTTCCCGATGCGGAGTACACGTGCATGGCGTCCGCTGACGGCAAGGTTGTCGATATGAATGGCATTATCGGGTTTGCGCCCGATGGTTGTCTCTTCCTGGTCCAGAGAACATTCGGAAATCACCGTGTCCTTAAACTTCAGAACAAGTTTGCACGTCATGGGTTCCTCCACGGTTCCATCAATCAGTTACCACGCCCGAACAGACGCGACATCAATCCCTTCTTGCGGTAAAACGCTTTCTGTGTGCGTATCAATATTACCGAAATGTTATCGGGGCCGCCGGCATCGTTGGCCAGTTGGACAAGCTGGGCGGCGGCTTTACGAAGGTCTTTGATGCTTTCTACCAGAGTCAAGCGAATGGCTTCGTCGGGGACGACATCAGTCAGCCCGTCCGAGCACATCAAGTAAACATCCCCAGCCTGAACAATGTCTTCAACAATATCCGCTTCTACATTTGGTTCAACGCCCAATGCTCGCGTGACCAAGTTCTTGATTGAGGAGTTGCGGGCATCATCGGCCGTCAAGAGGCCGCGCCGCACCTGCTCCTGAATCAAAGAGTGATCTTCGGTGACATGCGACAGTTTGTCGCCGCGCAGGCGGTACATACGGGAGTCGCCAACGTGGGCGGCAGTAATCCGGTCGGCGTAGAAGGCGGCGGCCACGATGGTCGTGCCCATGCCGGCGCATTCACGTTTTGCCTGTGATGTCTCGAAAATGGCCTCGTTGGCCATGGCAATCGATTCCCGCATCAGGACGGATTCGCCGGTAAAACCGGTCTGGTCATCCAGTTGCGCCTCGTTCATCTTCGGCAACCGTCCCTGAAGATTACGACTGACAACATCGACGGCCATAGCACTGGCGACTTCGCCGGCATTGTGGCCACCCATGCCGTCAGCCAGCACGGCAAAGCCGAACTGCGGCGTAATGCCGACACAGTCCTCATTATGGTTGCGTTTGATGCCGACATCGGTGATGGCGTACATCTCAATAGCACTCATCCATTGCCTCCCTTGGCAGTGAGATCGCGAAGGCACTGGACAATGCCACGCACTACTTCCGCGCCGTTGGCGATGCGGGTTTCCGGATCCTTGGCCAGCATGTGGTCGATCAGCTTGGCCAGACTCTCGGGCAGTTCGCTGCGGTGCTCACGAATATCCGGGTGTGGCTCGTTGGCGATCTGGAACATCAGGGTGGCCATGGAGTCGCCGCGGAACGGACGGGTGCCGACCAGCATCTCGTACATCATGACACCGAGGGAGAAGAGATCCGAGCGACCGTCGACATGCTTGCCGGAAAGCTGCTCGGGCGACATGTAGGACGGCGTACCGAGGACGACACCGGTCTTGGTTTTGCTGGAAGCGGTGATACGGGCGATGCCGAAGTCGGTCACCTTGATGGACTTGTCGCGCAGCAACATGATGTTGGCCGGTTTGATATCGCGGTGAACCACCTTCTGGCTGTGGGCATAATGGAGTGCCTCGGCGACCTTGCCGCAGATTTTCAGGGTGGCGGCGGCCGGGAAGAGTTTCTCCTTTTTGGTGTAGGGAGTGAGGTCCGTGCCGTTGAGGAACTCCATGGCGATATAGGCAAGGTCGTGCTCTTCGCCGGCATCGAAGATGGTCACGATGTTGGGGTGATTGAGCATGCCGGCGGTTTCGGCTTCGCGGAAGAAGCGTTCCTTCACCTCCTGCAGTTCATCCGCTTCGAACTCCTGCGACAGCGCCATGGTCTTGATGGCCACTTCGCGGTTGATCTTCGGATCCTTGCCGAGATAGACGGTGCCCATGGCACCCTTGCCCAGCTCGCGAATGATTTCGTAACGACCGAGCGTCGGCTTGGCGCCGCCGGTGATCAGCAGGGTCGACATGCCACCGGCCGTGCCGCCAAATGCCATCGTGTCGCCAGCGTTTTTGACGCGCTCCAGTCGAGCCTGGATGTCCTTGTAGTTGGGGTTGTGCTCGGCCATATATTCGTAGACGGCCGTCGCCTTGTTGAACTGGCGTTTGCGTTCGAAGTCCTGCGCCAGGTTGTAGAGGTACTGCAGGATGTCGTCGTTGACCGGGCACTTGCGGAACTTGTCGAAGGCCATGTCGAGCATGCCCTGGCTCTGGAATGAGAGGCCCAGCATCTTGTTGGTCTCTGCCGAATCAGCCGTGATCTTTTCACGGGCCTCTTCGCTGGCAAAGTAGTTCTTGACGGTCAGGGCCAGGTGGCCGAACAGCAGCAGGGTGGCGGCGGTGATGGTCTGCAGCCACAGGCTGGCGGTGATCAACAGGGCGAAGTTGGCGCCGATCAGAAGCAGGAAGAGCAGCAGCGAGAGACTCATGCCCATGGCGAGGTTCAGGCGCGGCAGAAGCAGAATCAGATAGAGGCCGACGATCACCAGCAGGGCGAGCTCGACCATGACGGCCCAGTCCGGGCGCGTATAGAAGGCTTCTTTGAGGATGCTCTGGACCACATGTGCCTGGTACTCGACACCGGACATGAAGTTGTTGACCGGAGTGACGAACGTTTCGCCGACGCCGGTTGCCGTCGGGCCGATCAGCACAATCTTGTCCTTGAACAGGCGGGCGGGAATGCGGCCTGCAGCAACTTCCTGGAACGAGTAGTGCTTGAAGGCATGTCCTTCGCCGTCGCCATAAAAGGCCGGGTAGAGGCGCATGTGCGGATCCGTGCCGATATTCAGTGCGCCGAGCTCGATGCTGCGGCCGATATTAAGGCGGATATCGTTCATCGACAGGTTCAGGTCGCGGGCGGCAATGGCCAGCGACATCGAGGGGTAGTACTGGTTGAAGTAGTTGACCACGAGTGGCTCGGTGCGCAGTACGCCATCCTGATCAATGGTGACGTTCAGAAAGCCCAGGCTGGAGGCTGCCTCGGCCAGGGCGGGGAAGGGGAACTTCAGACGGGTGGCCGTGAGCGGATCGGCTCCCTCGACGGTTTCGCCGATGTTGCGAATGCGCATGCGTGAGACATAGTCCGGCAGGGAGGCATCCGGCTTGCCGAGCAGTTCGCCCTTCTGGAAAAAGATCGGCATGATGACGTTGCCGCTGTTGCCCGTTGCATTGACCAGCAGTTGGTCTTCATCCATGTTTTTTACTTCTTCGAGGATTTTTGCCGCCTCTTCGCTCTTGCCCTGTTGCTGCAGGATGCGGGCCAGCTGGATGCTCGCTTCGACGCTCTTCGGTATCTGCTGCTTTTCACTGTAGAAGACATCGACGGCGATCAGGCGCGCATTGGCAGCGGAGAGTTTGTCGACCATGTCGGCCATGACCGAACGGGGCCAGGGCCAGCGGCCGATGCGGTCGATCGACTCGTCGTCGATATCGATAATGACGATGCGGTTGTCGGCCGGCGCACGGTTGGCCGAGACGCCAACATCGTATGCTTTCAGTTCCAGATTCTGTAGCGGAGAGAAGCCGACAATGTAGGCTGCCGTGAACAACAGCGTAATGATCAGGCCCAGGAACCAGTTCGATTTCCAAAAAACGCTGTTATTCAACGAGATCACCCTCCTTCGTTCAAGCACTATAGCATGCGCAGCTGCTAAGCATCAATAATCGTGTGTATTGTGCGCATGCTTCGACTGCAAGCAAGTGGCGATTATCACAATAAATCCGATTCGCGATCCATGGTTGACACCGCCCGGCTCGCTCCTTACGGTTCGCCACCGCTGAT
>CAZCZU010000012.1:0-60862 GCA_964503475.1 uncultured Zetaproteobacteria bacterium | reverse complement strand
TTTTTATCAAACCCGCCGTAGTAGCTTTTTTAGCTCCGGCGGGTTTTCCTTTTTTACCCAACTTTTCTGCTTTCGACTTACATACCGCATTCACATGTATTACTCTCTAAACAGGGTCACTTGGGAGAGGGAATACATTTGAACGCTGCTTTGCGCCTTTTCACGCTATGTCTTGTTTGTGCAACGCTTGCCGGCTGCTCGCCGAAAGGGACGGTTCCGTTGCGTATCGGCACCAATGTATGGCCGGGCTACTTGCCGCTCTATTTGGCACGTCAGCTGCAATATTTCGACAACTCTGAAGTGACGCTTTCCGAATATGCATCCGCAACCGAAGTCATGGATGCGATTCGGTCAGATCGCCTCGATGCCGCAGCGCTTACTCTTGATGAAGTACTGAGTCTTGATACCGAGGGGGTCGACCTGGTCGTAGTGCTGGTTATGGATGTGTCGACAGGTGGCGATGCCATTGTAGCCAGGCGTGGCATATCACGCATGCAGGGATTACAGAATAAGCGTATCGGTGTTGAAAAGGGGACATTGGGACGCTATTTCCTGGCCCGCGCCTGTGACATGACAGATGTTGATCGTAAGCGCATGCAGATCATGCCTGTTTCAGCCGGCCACCATGAAGAGGCTCTGGTGAGCGGAAAAGTGGACGCTGTGGTGACCTACGATCCGATGCGGGAGCATCTGGTCAGGGGTGGAGCAACGGTGCTTTTCGATAGCAACCAGATTCCGGGAGAGATTGTCGATGTTTTGGCGGTTCGCCGCCAGGTGCTGATGAAGGAAAGTGTTCAGGTTAGCGATCTTCTGCAGCAGTAGTTCAGGGCCGTTGATTTTCTTAAAGCGAAACCGAGGGACGCGGCATTACACTTGCAGAAGCTGTTGCAGATGGATATCTACGATATCATGACCGTATACAGACGCATGCATATGCCGGATACAAGTGAGAACAAGATCCTGCTGGGCGGGAATCAACCGGCGTTGCGCACTACCGCAGAGCGCATGGCATCTGTGATGCGTTCGGAAGGACTGATCGACAAGCCGGTCAGAACAACCATGCTGTTTGCCGGCTACCCGGTCCTCTAGGCAACAACAGCTTACAGGGCCCCGCTTTCTTTTAGTCGCTCGTAAATCATATCGGCAAAGAGGCGATAGCCTGCGGTATTCGGGTGCACGCGATCCGACTTGAGGCTGCGCCTCTGAAGAATATCTGACAGGGCTTCATCTTCGATCGGCACATGCATCTCTGTAGCAATCTCCTTGTAGAAATCGGCTGTGCCGAGCAGTAATCCGGGTCTGGGTACACCGATCAGAAGTACGGCGATACCACGCTCCCGGGCCTCGCGGATCATGGTGCGAATATTGGCGGCAGTTGTTTGCAGGTTCATCTGCCGCAACATGTCATTGCCGCCATGGCATAGCAGAAGCAGGTCCGGGTGATATTCATCAAGAAGCTTGGGCAGTCGCGAAACACCTTTGGCACTGATTTCCCCCGGAACCCCGGCATTGATGACGCGGTGTCCACTTAACTGTGCGAGGATGGCCGGATAGCTCTGCGTTTCGTGAACTCCTGTGCCGTGTGTAAGGCTATCGCCGAAGGCGAGCATGACTGCATCGGGGGCAAGGCGGGGTAGCTTGGGCCCCGAACTGCAGGCAGAGACGAGTATCAGGGCCAACAGAGCGATGTGGCAAAAGCGAAGCGGAAGCATATTCAGCAACTATAGTGTAACTGAATGCACTCCTGCACCCGTCCGTTCAAGTATGGGATTAATGGCACGATGTGCAGAAACCGGAGGTGAAGTATGACTGAAAAATGCGAGGCTATTTTCGCCGGTGGCTGTTTCTGGTGCATGCAGCCGCCATTTGACCATCAGGAGGGGGTGCTCTCGACAGAAGTTGGTTATACCGGTGGAGATATCCCGAACCCGGATTACAGGCAAGTGTCTGAGGGGGGGAGCGGGCACTTGGAGGCGATACGTGTTGTTTATGATCCGCGGCAAGTGAGTTACAGCCGTCTGTTACAGATTTTCTGGCGCAACATTGATCCAACCCAGGCGGATGGCCAGTTTGCCGATCGGGGAAGTCAGTATGAGACGGCAATATTCTATAAGGATGAGGAACAGCATCGTCTGGCGGTGCAATCCAAAGAAGAGCTGAAGCAATCGGGGAGGTTTGCCGACCCGATTGCCACCAAAATATTACCGGCTGCTCCATTTTACAGCGCAGAGACGGAACACCAGCGTTTCTATCAGAAAAACAGTCGGCACTATCAGCAGTACAAGTTCGGGTCTGGAAGGGCAGGGTTCATTGAACGGGTGTGGGGCGATGAATCCGCAGATGAATAACTAGCCAGCGAGTGCGGTTGCATCGATCCACTCGTCGAGACTGACGCCGACCTGGACACCCTCGATCTTGGGTTGGAGTTCCGATACCCAGACAATGGTGGCAAGTGCATGCACAACGACGCCACTGTCCGTGGCATCGTCCGGTGGCAGAATGGTGATTTTCAGATGCTGACCCGGTTCGTACAGATCGCTCCTGCTGCTGGCGAAGCTCAGGCCACTGTTGGAGATATCGTGCAGACGGGCCACATCACGAAAATGAGCATAGTCTGAATCCGTTGGTTCGATGGCAACGGTAAATTCGCTCTCATAGCGGGGATGCCGACGGCGCTCTTCTCCCATGGCTTCATCCTTTGAGTAACTAAGCTTCGATGACTTTCGCACCGAGGCGGGCGAGATGCAATTAATCAATGCTCCTGTCCGTATCACCAGAAGAGCCCGGGCCGGTAAAGTGGCGGAGCAGGAATTCCTCGTCGGCAGGCGAAAGGTTGTAGCGACGGCAGGCCTCCTCAATCGTAGCTAAATCTTTGCTCTGCTGTTGCGCAAGCCAGCGTACTGCGTTACGCAAGGATTCACCTTCAGGCCAGATCGAAACTTGTTCCATGTCACGAGTTTAGAACAGCCGGTGGAAGCGGCCAGCAAAAAGGTTGGTAACAGCCACATAAAGAGTGGGCATTAATGCGAGGAGAGGGAGTTATTTGTTGAAGTATCGGCAGTAAGCAGGGTGTTTGCCTGATCAATCTGTGGCATATCAAGCCTGCCGGCAGCTGCGTACAGTTGCAGGCGTGCCATCAGATAATCAGACCGCGCTGAAGCAAGGTCGCTGCGTGCTGAATAGAGGCGCTCCTCGGCATCGAGCAGTTCCACAATGGTACGAAGTCCGACTTCATAACCAACTCTCGCTGCCTGCCTGGCCTTTTCAGCCGAGGTGAGGGCCTGCTCAAGGGCCAGAATGCGTGCCGATGCAGATTCGACCGCCAAAAAGGCCGCGTGGGCATCGAGGCGCGCCTTTCGCTTGGCATCGAGAAGCAGGTAAGCGCTGTTGACCTCATCGCTGCGTGCCTGTCGAAGCTTCGACCATGTTGCACCACCGGCATAGAGGGGAATCTCAAGCTCCAGCCCGATGCGGGTCTGGTTCGTGGTCGTACCGGTGCCGAACTGGCTGTCGGTGCTTTGTAGCCGGTCGATACCGGCCACGAGATCCAGGCTGGGCATAGCCATGCCGGCAGAGCGTCGGATTTCGGCATCGCTGATCATGTGCTGCTTGTCGGCTAGCTGGACGGCCAGTGAGTGTTGCTCGGCCAGATGCTCCCATGCGTCAATCGTTGCAGGTTGTAGCGGAACGAGTTGGAAACTGCCGGAAAAGCCGCGTAGATGGTCGACTGCAGAGCCCACCAGTGAACTGAGGCGGGCCTTCTGTTGTGCTACGGATGACGCAGCCTTGATGCGGGCTGCTTTGGCGAGATCCAGGCGACTTTGTGCCTCCAGGGCGTCGTTGATGGTTGCAGTGCCGACTTTGAATGCAGCCTGAGCCTGGGCGTGCAGTTTGCCGACTGCTTCGACCTGGGCATTGGTTGCGGCCAGTTCCTCTCTGGCGGAGAGCAGGGCGGTATAGGCAGAGGCGACTTCAAGCAGCAGTTGCTGGCGCTGAAGGTCCAAGCGGATGTCGCCGGACTCCGAGGCCAACGTGCCCTGTTCGAGTCCTGCCCAGCGGTCGTAATGAAAGATAGGCTGCACCAGCGAGATGCCGGCATCGCGTTGTTGGTAGTTGACGCGCGGGACCAGGAAACCGTTGGGGCGGGTATAGGTGTTGCGTTGACGTATGCTGTTCAATTTTCCGGTTGCCTTAAGGACCGGCATGAGCCCCGCACGGGCCTGCGACTCCTGTTCATGACTGGCATCGCGCGCCGCTTCTGCAGCACTCATTTCCGGGGCATGTTGCAGTGCAAGCTGAACAGCACTGCCCAGATCGAGTGGCTCACCTGCCCAGGCATTCTGGCTTAAGATCAGGAAGGTGAGCCCGGTTAATAAGCGTTTCATGCTTTTACTCCTTGTTGGCTCGTCAGGCCTCTCAGCACAATATCAAACAGTAGCCCACCGCTTGCATGAAAGTCGGAGAATTTACCCCCCGGGAGATGACGCAACACATTCCATGACTGGAAGAGCATCGTATTCATGCCTACGACAGCTATGGCGGCATGGGCACCGTCGATATGGGGGGAAATAAGTCCTGCATCCTGTCCGGATCGGACCAGCTCCACCAGACGGGTGAATTGTTCACTGAACACCTGTTCCGCCATGTCACGCCCCAGCTCCTGACCACTGTCGAGAAGTGAGCGGAGAACAACGCGAGACAGGTTTTCGCGTTCAAACAGGTGTTCAAGATGGGTAGCCGCAAAGTGGCGTAGTTGTGAAGTCTGGCCGCTGGAGCCGTCGTCATGGGCGACCCAGGCATCGTGCAGTTCGCGGCAAGCGTTCTGCAGCACGGCAAGGTAGAGCTCCTGTTTGCTGCCAAAATGGTGAAAAACAGAGGCTTTGGATACGCCGGCTGTTGTGGCAATGCGTTGCATCGAGGTCGCATCGAAGCCATGCGTGGAAAAGAGCTGCTCTGCCGCACTCAGGATACGCTGGTCGCCGTCATGTGCGGGTTCAGCCATTCGCCACTCCCCGGCTGACCGGTCGGTCAGCCATCGAAACGGCATCATGCGGCAGCGGATCATTCGATGCAAGTCTGGCAAATATATGCGAAGAGGGCGGATGTCATGCCAGTGTCATATCGCGACTGCATGTTCTCCGCCATGCAGATAGACATCATCGAAGAGAATGTGTCGGTAAGCCGGATGCTTACCGAATTGCTTGAGCAGCATGGATACCGGGTGTCGGTTTATGAGCATGCGGCACACTACCTTTCGGCGGCAGGAAAAGAGGGCCACGTACATCCGCAGGTGGTGCTGGCCGACCTGCACCATTCCCGGCAATGGTTTCCGGAAGCGACCGAAATGCTTTGCCAGGCGATGCGCGAGACTCCCTTGCTGCTCATGAGTTCGTTGCCGGATATTCAGGAACGGTTTGAAAATGTCATCGCACTTCCAAAGCCTTTTCTGCCGATGAAGGTGGAGGCTGTGCTGAATGACCTGAAAGCCCGGCATGTTGTCGAGAAGCAAAGATGTCGTCGCCGTAACTGGCTGCCACGATTGACTTTCGGCCTTTTGCCCTCCCTGGCCTGAATCCCCTTTCAATGAGTGAAGAGAAGGCCGCCGGATGGCGGCCTTTTTGTCAGTAGCCGGAGCTTTGCGACTTCGTAATGCGAACGGCCCGATTGTAGACGTCGTTCCAGTAGGGGTTGTTCAGGCTCGAGCGCATGACACCTCGCGATTTCGAAGCATGGATGAACTGGCCGTTTCCGATATAGATGCCGGCATGCATGGTGCGCCAGTTGATGCGGAAAAGGATGATGTCGCCGGCCTTCAGGTGGGCACGCGAAACCCTGTGCCGAATCTCTACCAGTTTCTCCGTACTGCGCGGGACATTCAGGCCCAGAGCCTGGCGATAGATAATGTGAACGAAGCCGGAACAGTCGATGCCTTGATGACTGTTGCCGCCATATTGATAGGGAGTGCCCTCCCACTGCCGGAACTGCGTCAGTAGTGCATCTCTTGTGCCGGCAAAGGCCTGGGTGCCGTTCAGCAGCAAGACAGCGACAAAAAAGAGCAGTCGTACAGTCTGTCGACGGACGAGTTGGCTGCCGGGAGCGCGGCGATGCGAGAGGGCAAACATGAATAACAGGATAGCTGGAATGATTCATACGGGCTGTGAAAGGCGTCACGCCAAAGAAAAGAGGGTTGCCGAAGCAACCCTCTGATTAAATGGAGCCGATGAGCGGATTCGAACCGCTGGCCTGCTCATTACGAATGAGCTGCTCTACCAACTGAGCTACATCGGCGCAAGGCGGCGGATTGTAGCGTTGTCGCCATGGATTGGAATACCCCTTGCGGTATTCGTGCTCAGTCGAGAATGGCCTGCATGGCAGCCACCAGGGCCGGGGCAGCCGTTTCCGTGCGCATAATGCGCGGACCGAATGTGAGCGAAGCAAAGCCCTTGTCGCGCAGCGTGGCAAGGTCGCGTTCGCTCCAGCCGCCCTCCGGTCCGATGGCAAAGGTGATCTCCTCAGCACCCCTGAGCTTGTCGCGGAGTTCTGCCCAGGGCGTGGCTTTGTGCGGGTGCAGAATATAGGCCTGCCCGACAGGCTCGGTCTGCTTGAGTGCACTGCACCAGCGAACATCGGGAACACGGGTGCGTTCACTCTGCTCACAGGCCTCGAGAATGATTTTCTGCCAGCGCTGCAGGCGCCTGGCGGCTTTCTCAGGCGGTAATTTCAGCGTGGCCCGTTCACTGTCACTGATCTGGAAGCTGGCAGCCCCCAGTTCAGTGGCCTTCTGAAGAACGGTTTCGATCTTCTCGGTGCGGTTGGCGCACTGGATAATATGAATGCGACAGGGGAGTTCGCGTTCGATGTTGTGCCAGGCATCGATATGGCAGGCGGCATGGCGCTTGGCAAGGTGGGTGAGGGTCGCGCTGTACTCGCCGCCCTCGCCGTTGAAAACGGTAATGGCATCGCCACTGTTCAGGCGCATAACATGACGCAGGTAATGGGCAATCTCATCGGGGATCACAATCTCCTGCCCTGTCTGCAGGGAATGGTCGAGATGAATACGACAATTCGGCATGGGCAGATTTGGCCCGAAAGCGGGTGCGGGCGCAAGTGTGGCGTGAAGCTTGACCGGCGCAGTTGCGTGCCCATGATGCGTGCATGTTTTTCGGAAGCCTCGAAGGAGAGCCTTGGCAGCTGGTGCGCGACTGGCGGCCGGATGAAGCGGGTGCATCGCGGGATATGGCCGCAGTGCTGACCGTTACCGGATCGTCGCTGACCCGTTTTCTGGAGCGCCGTTACGGCATGCGCCTGTCCGTGCGACTGCACGACCAGTTTGTCGACCGGGCCAAGCCATTTGAAGCCACGCTGCTCGATTGTCTTGCCGGGACTCCCGCACTGCGTCGCCAGGTGTCGTTGCTGCATCGCAACTCGGTCATGTACGATGCCGAGTCGGTCCTGCCGCTGGATAGCCTGCCTGCCGATTTGATGGACGAGCTGCAGGAGGGACGCCTGCCGCTGGCCAATCTGTTGCTCGACCGTGGCCTGTCGCTCTCCCGCTCTGATCTCAGCGTGGTCAGGCTGGAGGGCGAAGGGCTGCATGCGGGGCGCTGGGGGCGGCGTTCGGTACTGCGTTCGCCATCGGGTACGCGGGCGCTGGTGGTCGAGGTGTTCCATCCCGAATGCTGGAAGCGTCTGGAGCAGCTGACGCACCGCTACTGACCTCTTGTCTCCTGCCGGAAATAGGAATATTATGTCAACTTCCAATGGGGGCGACCGGTATCGACGGAAATGCTGAACCCTTTGGTGCATGTCGGGCAGGCACCGCCCGTTACCCAGGCCAACGGCATTAATTGCCAACGACGACGTAGAACTAGCTTACGCTGCGTAAGTTACCCCGCACTTGAGTTGCTCATCGCTTGAGTATCCGGGGCCAAACAGATGAGATCGCCATTCGGAGTTGGAGACTCGTGACGCCGGAGGTTAAAAAGTAACGAATCGACCCTTTGGGCGCTTTGTCCGTTCAGTTTCCGAAGGGTGCTGTTTGAACGGAATAAACATGTAGAGCCACTGGCTGATGGTTTTCGGACGTGGGTTCGAATCCCGCCGCCTCCACCAATAACAAAAGGGCCGCCTTCGGGTGGCCCTTTTGTTATTGGTGGACGTGTCCGTGTGAGTACTCCTCATGGGTTCGAGCCATCGGCAGGAGTGCCGATGGCAGCGCCGGTGCCTCGTACCGACGACCCCGAAGGGGCGAGGGGCAGGAGCCCCGGGTAATCCCGCCGCCTCTAGGCAATGTTTGAACGCCTGGGCGGTTGTTTCTTTCCTGATTTTCCTCATCCGAGCCATTCACAAAGTGCGGCCGGAGCCATAAAAGGAGAGGGAAGCCCATCTGGACGGCCATATGGTTGCCTGCAGGGAGGCCCTGCGTCATATCTCTCCGCCTCCAAATCAGCGGGCTCATTTTCCTTTTCATGGGAAAGACTTAGCCCCAAACAATCAAAGCCTTCACGCTTGAGTTCGATCAAAACACACAAAAACCACAATATCCATGGGTGGAAAATGGCTATGGGTCGGAAGGTTGCCTAGTCTATTTGCGCTAGCTACAGTTACCGATCGGTGAAATGGCGCGACGGAGTCGCATCGCTGTTTGACCGTTCCGATACAGGCCTTGAGGGGCTATGTGCCTTACACTGTATAGGGTTAATTTCGGGGGCGTTCTGCTTGACACCCGTCTTTTTCGGGTGGTAGCAACGCGCCCCTTGTGCGCCGCCGAGGGCAATGGGAAGCTCCCGGCGAGGTTATGCTAATTAAACGGGGAGGGTCGACAT
This sequence comes from uncultured Zetaproteobacteria bacterium, assembly GCA_964503475.1. Taxonomy (GTDB): domain Bacteria; phylum Pseudomonadota; class Zetaproteobacteria; order Mariprofundales; family Mariprofundaceae; genus CAZCZU01. Next base: position 52,037 of record CAZCZU010000012.1, on the reverse strand, counting down.
GGGTGCTGCGTACCTGGCCAATGAGTATGCGCCTATTTTTGTTTTCATTCTGATTGCCCTGGCAATGGGAGCGGCGCCTCTGGTGCTGACCGTTTTGCTGGCCGAGCAAAAGCCGGATGATGAGAAGCTTTCGGCGTATGAGTGTGGTTTTGAGGCTTTCGAGGATGCGCGCATGCATTTCGACGTGCGTTTCTATCTCGTGGCCATCCTGTTTGTAATTTTCGACCTTGAGACGGCTTTTCTCTTTCCGTGGGCTGTCGTGCTGGATCAGATCGGCATTTTCGGCTTCATTGAGATGATGCTGTTCCTGATTATCCTGCTGGTCGGCTATATCTATGCCTGGAACAAGGGGGCCTTGCAATGGGAATAGAAGGCATTCTCGAAAAGGGCTTCATTACGACAAATGCAGACAAGCTGATCAACTGGGCTCGTACCGGTTCGCTGTGGCCGATGACCTTCGGTCTGGCCTGCTGCGCTGTCGAGATGATGCATGCCGGTGCTGCCCGTTACGATCTTGACCGTTTCGGTATCGTGTTCCGGCCGAGCCCGCGTCAGTCGGACGTGATGGTGGTGGCCGGTACGCTGGTCAACAAAATGGCGCCGGCCCTGCGCAAGGTGTATGACCAGATGGCCGAGCCTCGCTGGGTGATCTCGATGGGCTCCTGCGCCAATGGCGGTGGCTACTACCACTACTCCTATGCTGTCACGCGCGGTTGCGACCGCATTGTGCCGGTGGATATCTACGTGCCGGGTTGTCCTCCGACTGCCGAGGCCCTGCTGTATGGTTTTATCCAGCTGCAGGAAAAAATCAAACGCACGAATACGATTGCGCGGTGATTTGATATGAGCGAGCAGGTGATGGAAGAGAAGCAGCGCGAGCTGCCGGAAATCGAGGGGCTGCGCGAGCGTTTCGGCGAAGCGGTGGTGTCCGTTGTTGAGGGGATCGACTGCCCTGTCGTGGTGCTGGATCGATCAGTGATCGTCGAGGCGTGCCACTTTCTGAAGGATGAGTGTGATTTCGAGCAGATCATGGATCTGTGCGGTGTCGATATGATCGAGCACCCCTCCTTCAATGAGGGCGATGCCCGTTTTCATGTCGTTTACAACCTGTTGTCGGTGAAACACAACCGTCGCCTGCGACTGAAGGTTTGTGTCAATGAGCGCGACCTGGTCGAGTCGGTGACCGAGGTGTGGCCGACAGCCAACTGGTTCGAGCGCGAAGCATTCGATATGTACGGCATTATCTTCAATCATCATCCGGACCTGCGCCGCCTGCTGACCGATTACGGTTTCGAGGGCTATCCGCTGCGCAAGGATTTCCCGCTTGTCGGTCGGGTGGAGATGTTCTTCGACGAGACGCAGTGGCGCTGTGTCTACCGTCCGAACAAGCTGGAGAACCGCGTGCTGATTCCGAAGAGCTGGCCGGGGGTGGATCGTGGCTGAGATTAAGAACTACACCCTGAACTTCGGTCCGCAGCATCCCTCCGCCCATGGTGTGCTGCGCCTGGTTCTGGAGCTGGATGGCGAGGTCGTCGAGCGTGCGGAGCCGCATATCGGCCTGCTGCATCGCGGTACCGAGAAGCTGTTCGAGTACAAGACTTACCTGCAGAACGTGCCTTACTTCGATCGTTTCGACTATGTGTCGATGATGGCCAACGAGCACGCCTATGCCCTGGCTGTCGAGCGTCTGCTCGGCATTACGCCGCCGGAACGGGCCCAGTACATCCGCGTGATGTTTGCTGAGCTGACCCGCATTCTGAATCACACCCTGTGGCTGGGCGCGCATGCCCTCGATATCGGTGCGATGACCGTCTTCCTTTACTGCTTCCGTGAGCGTGAGGATATCTTCGATTTCTACGAAGAGGTGAGCGGCGCGCGCATGCATGCTGCCTACTTCCGTCCGGGCGGCGTGACCAAGGATCTGCCGGAAGGGCTGCTGGAGAAGATCAAGGGCTTTACCGACACCTTCCCGGGTTATGTCGATGAGTACGAGACCCTGCTGACCGAGAACCGAATCTGGAAACAGCGTACTGTCGATGTCGGCATTGTTGATAAGGATGCGGCCCTGGCCTGGGGCTTTACCGGTCCGATGATCCGCGGCTCCGGCGTGGCCTGGGACCTGCGTAAGAACCAGCCGTATGATGTCTATGACAAGCTCGACTTCGAGATTCCGGTTGGAGCGACCGGCGATACCTACGACCGCTATCTGGTGCGTGTCGAGGAGATGCGCCAGTCCAACGAGATTATCCGCCAGTGTATCGAGTGGCTGGAGCAGAATCCGGGGCCGGTGCGTGTCGACGATTACAAGTTGACCAGCCCGCCGCGCGCGGCCATGAAGAGCGATATGGAAGCGCTGATTCACCACTTCAAGTACTTCTCCGAAGGCTACCATGTGCCGGAAGGCGAGGTGTATGCGGCGGTCGAGCATCCGAAGGGTGAGTTTGCGGTGTTCCTGATGTCCGACGGCTCCAACAAGCCGTACCGCATGAAGGTGCGTGCACCGGGCTTTGCCCATATCGAGGCGCTGGATTACATGTGCCGCGGTCACATGATCGCCGACGTGGTCACCATCCTCGGTACCCAGGACATCGTGTTTGGTGAGGTGGATCGATGAGTGCTGCAGAACAGCCCCGTTTCAGCGAGGCACGCCTGAACGAGATCGCCGAGCTGGTGAAGCGTTATCCGGAACCGCGCTCGGCCCTGTTGCCGGTGCTGCACATGGCTCAGGAGGATTTCGGCTACCTGTCGCTGCCGGTGCAGCAGATGGTGGGCGATCTGCTCGATGTGCGCCTGATGCAGGTGCGCGAAGTGGTCACCTTCTACACCATGTTCCGCGAGAAGCCCTGCGGCAGCTATCTGCTGGAGGTGTGTACCAATGCCGGCTGCATGCTCAACGGTGCCGATGCGCTGGTGAAGCACATGTGCGATTCGCTCGGTATCAAGCTGGGCGAGACCACGGCCGATGGCCTGTTCACAGTCACCGAGGTCGAGTGTGCCGGTGCCTGCGGTGGCGCGCCGGTCGTGCAGATCAATAATGAATATCATGAGAAGGTCGATGCGGCCCATATCGATGCCTTCATCGCCAAGGCGCGTGCGGAAGGAGGTGAGAAGTGATTCCTTCTGATCCCAAGCAGGTGAAGGCGATCTGTTTCGATCGCATCCATATTCCGGACCAGAACAAGCTGGAAGTGGCGCGCGCCAACGGCGCCTACAGCTTCCTGCCGACGGTGCTGGGCGAGTTCGACAGCGACAGGATCATCGATGAGGTGAAGACCTCCGGCCTGCGCGGTCGCGGTGGTGCCGGCTTTCCGACCGGCCTGAAATGGTCGTTCGTGCCGCGTAATACCGGCAAACCGACCTACCTGATGTGCAATGCCGATGAGGGCGAACCGGGCACCTTCAAGGATCGCGACATCATGCGCTTCGATCCGCATCTGCTGATCGAAGGTATGATCATGGCCGGCTTCGCGCTCGGTGTGCGCGATGCCTATATCTACATCCGCGGTGAGTTCCTGCACGAGGCCAATGTGCTGAATGAGGCGATCCGCGAGGCCTATGCGGCCAATCTGCTGGGCGAAAATATCCTCGGCAGCGGTTATTCGATGGACCTGACCGTGCACCGTGGTGCCGGCGCCTACATCTGTGGCGAGGAGACGGCCCTGATCGAATCGGTCGAGGGCAAGCCGGGACGCCCGCGCTTCAAGCCGCCGTTCCCGGCTGTCGAGGGCTTCTATCGCTCGCCGACCGTGGTCAACAACGTGGAGACCCTCTCCACGATTCCTGCCATCCTGAAGCACGGTGGCGAGTGGCATGCCGCCATCGGCAAGCCCAACAACACCGGCATGAAGATCTTTTCGGTTTCGGGTCAGGTGAACAAGCCGGGCAACTACGAGGTGCCGATGGGCACGTCGCTGAAGACCCTGATCGAGGATTACTGCGGTGGCCTGCAGCACGGTTCCGTGCCGAAGGCGGTGATTCCGGGTGGTTCTTCGTCGCCGTGGCTGACAGCCGAGCACTACGATATTCCGCTCACCTTCGACGATCTGGTCAAGGCGGGCTCCATGCTGGGTTCCGGCGCCGTGATCGTCATGGACGAGACGGCCGACGTGGTGGCCATCGCTCGTCGTCTGGCCCACTTCTACGCCCATGAGTCGTGTGGTCAGTGTACGCCGTGCCGCGAGGGTACCGGCTGGCTGGAACGCATCATGAATCGTGTCGAGTCCGGCAAGGGCCATGAAGAGGATCTGCAAGTCATGCGTGATGCTGCCACGCACATGGCTGGCAGGACGATCTGTGCGCTGGCAGACGGTGCGGCAGCACCGATCCTGTCGCTGCTCAAGCACTTCCCGGAAGAAGTGCGCGCACGTCTGGTGGAGAAGAGCGCATGACAATTTCGATGGACACACACATTGCACGCCCGCAGGGCGCCCGTAAGGGTGCCGTACAGGAAGGTGCGGCATGACGACGCTGTATATCAATGAAAATGAAGTAACAGTACCGGCCGGCACCTCCATTCTCGAGGCGTGTCGCCAGAACGGTGCCGATGTGCCCTATTTCTGTTATCACCCCGAACTGTCGGTCGCGGCCAACTGCCGCATGTGCCTGGTTGAGGTGGAGGGCTGGAACAAGCCGGCCGCCTCCTGCTGTACGCCGGTAGCGGAGGGCATGAAGGTCACGACCCAGTCCGACACGCTGGCCAAGGACCGCTCCATGGTGATGGAGTATCTGCTCATTCACCATCCGCTCGACTGCCCGGTCTGCGACCAGGGCGGCAGCTGCAAGCTGCAGGATTATGCCGTTGAGCATGGCTCATCGCAGGGCCGTTATACCGAAGTGAAGCGCGCCGTTGTCGATCACGATCTCGGTCCGTTCATCAGTACCTGCATGACCCGCTGTATTCACTGCACCCGCTGTGTGCGCTTTGCCGACGAGGTGGCAGGCACCGGCGATATGGGTGTGCTCAACCGTGGCGATCACATGCGCATCGACGGTATCGTGGAGGAGGCGCTGGAGTCCGAACTCTCCGGTAACCTGGCCGACATCTGCCCGGTCGGTGCCCTGCTCGACAAGCCGTCGCACGACATTGCCCGTCCGTGGGAAGTGACCCGTCACAACAGCACCTGCACCCAGTGTCCGCAGGGCTGTGATATCACCATCGAGTCGCGTGGCGACGAGGTGATCCGTATTCGTCCGGACCGCAACGGTGTCGAGCCGTGGATCTGCGATCGCGGTCGTTATGTCTACGATGCCTTCCGATCCGACAGCCGCATCCTCTCGCCACAGGTGCGTAACAAGGATGCCATGGAGCAGGTGAGCTGGGATGAAGCGGTGGACCGCGCCGTATCGCTGCTGAAGGGCAAGCGAGTCGGTATCGTCTTCTCGCCCGACTGGAGTGTTGAGGGGCTGACCGCGATTCGCCTGTTGCACGATGCCGTATTCGAGAAGGCCAAGGTGGCCTTCGACCTGCATCGCCGCGATATGCGTCCGTTTGCCTTTGAAGAGGGCTTTGCCATGACGGCGGCCGAGATCGAGAAGGCCGACCAGGTGGTCGTGCTGGGCTCGGATCTGCGCCAGCGCCTGCCGATCCTGATGCAGCAGCTGCGCAAGCGTATCAATGCCGGGCTGCCATTTACCCGTATCGGCGCCATGAACTACCGTACCAACACCGAGCCGACGGTGGATGCCCTGATCCGTCCGCGCGACTGGCCGGCCGTAATTGCCCGCGCCATGCAGCAGCTGATCGACCTGGGCAAGGGCGCTGCCGGCATGGACAAGTGGATGGCAAAGGTCGAGGAGCGCCATGAAGCCGGCAAGCTGCTGGCCGATGCGCTGCTGGCCGACTCCTGTGCTCTGCTGGTGGGCGAGGAGATTCGTTCGCATGAGGATGCTGCGGCCCTGATCCATGGTCTGGATTTGTGCATGCGTGCTGCTGGCCACGGCGAAGAGGGCAGCGACGGGCGCAACCTGATTCCGGAGGGGATGAATGCGCAGCTGCTGCGTGCCGTATTCGGCGACATCCGTACCGGTGTTGGTGAACTGTTTGATGCTGCCGCCGGTGGCGAGCTCGATGCCCTGCTGCTGATCGGCAGCGATCCGCTTGGCGATGGTCTCTTCCCGCAGCAGGCCAAGGCTGCGATGGGCAAGGTGCCGCTGGTCCAGGTTGGCGCGATCTCCGGCCAGATCAGCGAATACGCCGAGGTGATGCTGCCGGCTGCCGCCTACCCGGAGGTTGAGGGTAGCTTTGTGAACATGGATGGCCGCGTGCGCGTGGCCAAAAATCCGCTGAAATCACTGGGTGAGGAGCGTCCGCTCTGGAAGGTGATGATGCGCCTGATCCAGGGCATGGGCTCGGAAGTGCCGGCGATCAATATTGATGAATTGCGTCAGCATATCCTGCGTTTTGCGCCCGGTATGGAGCCGGCCTGGAACTGCGATTCGGCCAAGTCCGACTGCCGCAAGCTTCCGTCCCGCAACCGTAATGCCGACGTACTGCCTTCCGGTATCAAGCCGGCGTTGCCGCTCGATATCGTCAGTCGTTACTCGATGTACCGTGAAAGCGCCTGGGCGCGTGCATCGAACCTGCTCAGCGAGGCGGGTCGGTTGAAGGCGCTGGACGATGTGCTGGTTCATCCGGAAACCCTGTCGGAAGCAGGTCTCAGTGTGGGCGAGTGCGAGGTGCGTACACCGTCCGGCGATCACCGTTACCATATCGGTACCCGAGAGGATGTGGCGCCGGGTGTAATTTTCGTGGCCAAGCGTGGTGTCGCTGGTGATCTCTCCAGCGAAACGATGGCAAGCCTTGGGGGAGGTAAGTGATGGATTGGGTCAATGTAGCCATCACCGCAGGCATCTGGGCACTGGAGATCCTCGCGATCGCCGTACCCGTAGCCCTGACGGTTGCCTATACCACCTATGCCGAGCGCCGAATCATCGGCTGGGCACAGATTCGCAAGGGCTGTAACCGTGTCGGCCCTGCCGGCCTGCTGCAGCCGATTGCCGATGGCCTGAAGCTGTTCCTGAAAGAGACGATCATTCCGAAGCAGTCGAACAAGTTCCTGTTCGTGGCCGCGCCGGTGATTGCCCTGGTACCGGCCCTGATCGCCTTCGCCGTGGTGCCGTTCGGCGAGACGACGCTGTTCGGCCTGTGGGAGACCGCGCACGTCATGGCTATCGCCGACCTGAATGTCGGCGTGCTCTATGTGATGGCCATCTCCAGCCTCTCCATCTACGGCATCCTGATGGCCGGCTGGGCCTCGAACTCGAAGTACGCCCTGATCGGCGCCATTCGTGCGACCTGTCAGATGATCTCCTACGAGATTTCGATGGGCTTTGCGCTGGTCTGCGTGCTGATGCTGGCCGGATCCATGAACCTCTCCGATATCGTGCGGGCACAGGATGGCGGCTTCTGGCAGTGGTATATCTGGCCGCTGTTCCCGATGTTCCTGGTCTTCTTCATCTCCGGTGCGGCCGAATCCAGCCGTTCGCCGTTCGACCTGCCGGAAGGCGAGGCGGAGCTGGTGGCCGGTTACTTCGTCGAGTACTCCGGCATGTGGTTCGCCACCTTCTCGCTGGCCGAGTATGGCGCCATGATCCTGATCAGTCTGATGACCAGCATTCTTTTCCTGGGCGGCTGGCATGCGCCTCTGCCGGCCGATTTCCCGGTCATTGGCGCTTTCCTTGATGCGATTCCGGGGACGGTATGGTTGCTGGGCAAGACGGCATTTTTCATCTTCGTCTTTATCTGGTTCCGCGTCACGTTCCCGCGCTATCGCTACGATCAGCTGATGCGCCTGGGCTGGAAGGTGTTCCTGCCGTGGACACTGGCCTGGATCGCCGTGATCGGTATCGCCACCTACACTCCGGGCCTTTCCGATATCATCGGAATCTGGCAGCCGTGGAGGTCATAAAATGCAGATGATTCGTCGTGCATTCAAAACCTGGCTTCTCTGGGAGCTCGTGATCGGTCTGTCGCTGACCGGCCGCTACCTGTTCAAGAAGAAAATCACCGTCGAGTACCCGGAAGAGCGTACGCCGCTTTCACCGCGTTTTCGTGGCCTGCATGCCCTTCGTCGCTACGAAAATGGCGAGGAGCGCTGCATTGCCTGTAAGCTGTGCGAGGTGATCTGCCCCGCGCTGGCGATTGTCATCGAATCGGAGGAGCGTAGCGATGGCACCCGCCGTACCACGCGCTACGACATCGATATGACCAAGTGCATCTACTGTGGTCTCTGCCAGGAGGCGTGCCCGGTCGATGCCGTGGTTGAGACGCAGGAATTTGAATACGCCAGCGAGACCCGCAAGGCGCTGTATTATACCAAGGACATGCTGCTGGATGTCGGCGAGCGTTACGAAGCGCAGATCGCCGCCAACATCGAAGCGGATGCCCGTTACCGCTAGTCGGTTCTGAATAAAGGTTGGGAGGGGAAATGCTCGAAGCCATTTTCTTCTACATGTTTGGCGGTCTGGCCGTAGCCTCAGGGTTCGGTGTGGTGCTGGCGCGCAACACCATGCACTCGGTGATGTGGCTGATTTTCTGCTTTTTCAATGCAGCGGGGCTCTTCTTCCTGCTCGATGCGGAGTTCCTCGGCATCATCCTGATTCTGATCTATGTCGGTGCCGTCATGGTGCTGTTCATGTTTGTGATCATGATGCTGGAAGTGAATATCGCGAAATTGAAAGAGGGTTTTCTGCAGTATCTGCCGACCGGCGGTCTGATTGCCTTCATCCTGCTGCTTGAGTTTGTCGGTGCATCCACCAGCGGTGTGTTCCAGACCGAGCAGATTGCCGCGGTCGGCCACTTTGGTGCCGAGGTCAACAACACCGTCGAGATCGGCAAGGTGCTCTACACCAAGTACCTGCTCGGCTTCGAGGTGGCAGCCATCATCCTGCTGGTGGCACTGGTCGGTGCGATCGTGCTGACCTTGCGCGGCCGCAAGGATGCCAAGTACCAGAATATTTCCGCCCAGGTGAATGTCCGCAAGGATGAGCGCCTGCGCAAGGTGAGGATGTAATCATGATCGGTTTGTCGGATTACCTGATCGTTGCGGCCTGCCTCTTCTCCCTCGGGGTGATCGGGCTGTTCCTGAACCGCAAGAACGTGATCACCATTCTGATGTGTATCGAGCTCATTCTGCTGGCCGTGAACATCAACTTCGTGGCTTTCTCTCACTTCCTGCAGGATCTGGCCGGACAGATCTTTGTCTTCTTCGTCCTGACGGTGGCTGCCAGTGAGGTGGCAGTCGGCCTGGCAATCCTGGTTGCCTTCTACCGTACCCGTCGTTCGATCGATGTCGAAGACATCAACACACTGCAGGGATAACGGGAGGTTCAGGTGGAGGAGACCGCAACAATGCTGAATACGACCGAACTGCTGGCCATTCCGGCCCTGCCGCTGCTGGGTGCCCTTCTGGCCGGCCTCTTTGGCTGGGCCCTGAAAGAGAAGCTGACCCACTGGATCTGTTCACTCTCGGTGATCGCCAGTGCCGCGCTCTCCGTGCATGTCTTCATGCAGGTGCTCGATGGCGCCAGCTTCTATGGCAATTTCTGGAGCTGGATGATCTCGGATCGCTTTATCGTGCCGGTGGGCATGATGATCGATCGCCTGACCGCGATCATGATGATGACGGTGACCATCGTCTCGGCCTGTGTGCATGTCTATACCATCGGCTACATGCATGGCGACAAGGGCTACACCCGCTTCTTCTCCTACATCTCCGCCTTCACCTTCTCGATGCTGGTGCTGGTGATGGGCAACAACTTCTTCACCCTCTTCTTCGGCTGGGAAGCGGTCGGTCTCTTCTCCTACCTGCTGATCGGCTTCTGGTATAAGAAGGAGAGCGCCAACGTGGCGGCGATGAAGGCCTTTATCGTCAACCGTATCGGCGACTTCGGCTTCGCCGTCGGCATCCTGGCCGTCTGGTATTACTTCGGCACCATCGATTACCGCGAGGTGTTCGGTGCCATGGAAGCATTCATGGCTCAGGGCCACTCCCTGCACTTCTTCAGCTGGAACATGGATGCCATTACCTTTATCTGTCTGGCGCTGTTCGTCGGTGCCATGGGTAAATCCGGCCAGGTACCGCTGCATGTCTGGCTGCCGGATTCGATGGAGGGCCCGACCCCGATCTCGGCCCTGATCCATGCCGCCACCATGGTGACCGCAGGCGTGTTCATGGTCGCCCGCCTGTCGCCGATGTTCGAGTTTTCCGAGACGGCCCTGGCAGCAGTAACGCTGGTCGGCGCCATCACGGCCTGGATGTGTGCCACCATCGGCCTCGTCCAGACCGACATCAAACGTGTCATCGCCTACTCGACCTGTTCGCAGCTGGGCTACATGTTCGTGGCCTGTGGCGTCTCCGCCTATTCAGCCGGCATTTTCCACCTGATGACGCATGCCTACTTCAAGGCACTGCTCTTCCTGGCGGCGGGCTCTGTGATCCACGCCGTACTGGCCGAGCAGGATATCCGCAAGATGGGCCAGCTGCGCAAGTACATGCCGATCACCTACATCACCATGCTGCTGGCTGCGCTGGCGCTTTCCGGTGTGCCGCCGTTTGCAGGCTTCTTCTCCAAGGATCTGATCATCGAGGCCACTGCCGTGCGCGACATGGGCTGGGTATCGACCGTCGCCTACTGGGCCGTGCTCTCCGGCGTGTTCATGACGGCCTTCTACACCTTCCGCATGTTCTTCCTCACCTTCCATAATTCGGATCGTGTCGATGCGAAGACCAAGGGCCACCTGCACGAATCACCGCTGGTGATCACCGCGCCGTTGATCGTGCTGGCCATCGGTGCGGCCCTGGCCGGCTGGTGGGGTACGTCGATGCTCGGTGTCGATGCTGCCGATATGGCCGAGAACTACTTCGCCGGCAGTATTTTCGTACTGGATGCGCATAACCCGCTGGCCGAGCTTGAGGCACACGGACCGCACGCCTGGTACCACTTCCTGTTCACAGCACCATTCTGGCTGGCGATCAGTGGTATCGGTCTGGCCTTCTTTATGTACTTCCGTGAGACGACGATGCCGGCGACCTTTGCCAAGGCATCCGGCCCGATCTACAGGTTCCTGCTCAACAAGTGGTACTGGGATGAGCTGTACCAGAAGACCATCGTTCAGCCGGCCCGTTGTCTCGGCACTCTGCTGTGGCAGAAGGGCGATCTGGGCATGATCGACGGCGGAATTATCCATGGCGGTATCGTCGATTCGGTGAAGGCGGGTGCAGCACGCATGCGTCTGATGCAGAGCGGCATGGTTTACCACTACGCCTATGCCATGGTGGCCGGCGTATTCGGACTACTGACTTACCTGTTGTTGAAGGGCTAGGGGAGAGGCATTGATGGATCCGTTGAATAATGTGCTGGGCTTTCCGATTCTGTCGGTCAGCATCTTCCTGCCACTGGCCGGTGCGCTGTTTATCTGGCTGTTCCTGCGTAACGACAATGCCGTGCGCTGGGCCGCCCTGGCCGTATCGGTCGTCACATTCCTGCTGACGCTGCCTCTGGCGATCTATTTCGATCGCGGCACCTCGCATATGCAGTTCGAGGAGTTCCACCCGTGGATCTCCACCTTCAATATCAATTACCAGCTGGGTGTCGATGGCATCTCGATGCCGTTCATTATCCTGACCGGCCTGCTGACCGTCATCTGTATTATCTCGGCCTGGCAGTGCATCCAGAAGCGGGTGAAGGAGTACATGCTCGCCTTTCTGGTTCTGGAGACCACCCTGATCGGCGTATTCGCAGCCCTTGATGCAGTGCTCTTCTACTTCTTCTGGGAAGCAATGCTGCTGCCGATGTACCTGATTATCGGTGTCTGGGGCGGTGCGAACCGCGTCTACGCCACGATCAAGTTCTTCCTCTATACGCTGGCAGGCTCGCTGGTGATGCTGATCGCCGTGATTGCCATGTATTTCAAGGCGGGCGGTACCTTCAGCATCCTCGCCTTCATGGATTATCCGTTCGACTTCCAGTGGCAGTTCTGGATCTGGATCGCACTGTTCATTGCCTTCGCGGTGAAGGTGCCGATGTGGCCGGTGCACACCTGGTTGCCGGATGCCCATACCGAGGCGCCGACGGCCGGCTCCGTGATCCTGGCCGGTATCCTGCTGAAGATGGGTGCTTACGGTTTCCTGCGTTTCTCGCTGCCGATCTGCCCCGATGCCTCGCAGTATTTCGTGCCGTTCATGGTCGGTTTGAGCCTGATCGCCATCGTCTACATCTCGCTGGTGGCGATGATGCAGACGGACATGAAGCGCCTGATCGCCTACTCGTCGATCGCGCATATGGGCTTCGTAACCCTGGGTACCTTCATGTTCACCCAGCAGGCGGTTGAAGGTGCGATCATCAACATGATCAGCCACGGCTTTGTCGCCGCCGCACTCTTCCTCTGTGTGGGCGTGCTCTATGATCGCCTACATACACGCGAGATTTCGGCCTATGGCGGCGTGGTCAATGTGATGCCGCGCTTCGCGGCGGTGATGATGGTCTTCGCCATGGCCAACGTGGCCCTGCCGGGCGCCAGCTCGTTTGTCGGCGAGATCATGGTCCTTGTCGGTACCTTCTCCGCCGATCAGCTCTATCACATGGTCTTCTCCAGCAAGTGGATCGCCGTGGCGGCGACCACCTCCGTGGTCCTCTCCGCCTGCTACACGCTGTGGATGTACAAGCGCGTGGTGATGGGCAATCTGGTCAAGGAAGAGGTGAAGACGATGCCGGACATGAGCGTGCGCGAGTTCAGCTATTTCGTGCCGCTTATCTTCCTGGTGGTCTGGCTCGGTTTCTATCCGCTGCCGGTCCTCGATGTGATGCATGAGTCCGTCGCTCACCTGATCGACCAGGCAACGGCGACGAAGCTGCCTGACGCCGCCGTACTGGCACAGAACGAAGTTGTCCACGCTGTGGCTGGGCATTGAGGTAATCATTCATGGCTAATGTCACCTTTCCGTTTCCATTTCCGCAGCATCTGGAACTGATCTATCCGGAGATCTTCGTCGCCGTCATGGCGATGGTGATTCTGATCTGGGATCTGTTTCTGGCCAAAGAGCGCAAGGTCATGGTTGCCTATGCATCCCTGCTCACCTGCATCGGTGCCGCATCACTGACCCTGCAGGCGGCCGGCAGCGAAGCCATGCTCACCTTCTACGGTTATTTCGTACTCGATCCGTTTGCCGCCTTTGCCAAGCTGTTGATGTATGCCGCGACGGTGTTCGGCATCATTCTGTCGCTCGATTACATGAAGGATGAAGAGAACGTCGGTGAGTATTACTGCCTGATGCTTTTCTCCCTGCTTGGCATGATGCTGATGGTATCTTCCAACAACTTCATCACCATGTATCTCGGTCTGGAGCTGATGGCTCTGTCGATCTATGTGCTGGTCGGTTATCAGCGTGATGTGCTGCGTTCCAATGAGGCCGCGCTGAAATACTTCATCCTGGGTGCTCTCTCATCCGGTATGCTGCTCTACGGTATCACCTTCCTGTACGGTGTGACGGCCAGCTTCAGCTTCGTCGGTATCGGCGAGGGACTGGCAAATGCGGATGAAAGCTCCCACATGGCGGTCATGCTCGGCATGCTGTTCGTTATTGCCGGTCTCGCCTTCAAGGTGTCGGTAGCTCCGTTCCATATGTGGACCCCGGATACCTACGAAGGCGCACCGACGCCGGTGACGGCCTTTATGTCCGTGGCTCCGAAGGTGGCTGGCTTCATCGTCTTCATGCGCGTGCTGGTTGATGCACTGCCGTCGCTGCAGGCGGATTATACGACGATCCTGACAATCCTTGCGGTGCTGACCATGGCGGTTGGTTCGCTGGCAGCCATCGCCCAGCGCAACATCAAGCGCATGCTGGCCTACTCGACGGTGAGTCATGTCGGCTTCATCCTGCTGGGCCTGATCGCGGCCAACACGGCCGGCTATACCGGTGCGCTGGTCTACCTGACTGTCTATCTGTTCATGAGCATGGGTGCGTTCGCCGTGATCGTGCTGATGCGTCGCGAAGGTATCCAGGGCGAACTGCTGGATGATTTTGCCGGTCTCTCCAAGGTGCGTCCGGGCTACGCCCTGGCCATGGGCCTGCTGCTCTTCTCCCTGGCGGGTATTCCGTTCCTGGGTGGCTTCTGGGCCAAGTACACGGTGATCCTGGCCGCCATTCAGGCTGGCCACCTCTATCTGGCCCTGTTCGCCATCGTCGCATCGGCCATCGGCGCCTTCTATTACATCCGCGTGGTGAAATACATGTACTTCGATGAGGAGCGCGTGGCATTCAACTTCGTGGAGAGCAAGCTGATGCAGGCGACCGTCGTTGTCACAGCCATCGCAGTGATGGCCATCGGCGTCTATCCGGATCCGGTTCTGGCCATTTGCAAGACAGCACTGGCCGGGCTCGTCTGATCGAACCTGGTTACGTTAAAGGGGCGCCAATCTGGCGCCCCTTTTTTCGTTTAAGCGACTGGCATGAAAGAATGCCAAAATTAAACATTTGTGCTTACTTGTTCCAAGGTTTCCTCATCCATCTGTTATGTTGATATGTCTTTTGTTGTGTACTGAGGATGATTCCCATACCGATTATGGAGATAAGCGCCCCCAGCAACATCACTGAGGCGTAGTTGGTCAAATCTCCGATCCATAATCCGAGGAATACGAAAATGACTCCAAGCATGGCCATCACAGGAACGACGAACTTCTGACGTTGATCATAGTTTCCTCTCACCAGAGGCATCATAGCGTGAAATATGAATGTCAGCATTTGGGCATTCGGTGAAGTCATGATCAAATAAAAAAGGCGGCTGGAATTCCTGCCGCCTTTGATTTAATGGGATCAAAGGATTACTTACGCGAGGTTTCGCGCTGGACACCGAGCCAGGCGTAAACCTGATCACGGGCCACATCGAGCTCATCCTGAGCAGCGCGGATGCGGGCCTTGTCGGTGTTGTTGCTCATATAGCAGGCAGCAAGCGCATCCCAGCGGTGGTGGTAGTGATCGAGCAGCGTGTTCAGACGCTTGATATTGCGGCACTCGTTGATCAGCTGGGCCAGCTTGTGGGCCTCGGATTTGGCATCGTGCGCCTCCATGGCGGCACTGATGGCCAGATAACTGGAGCTGATGACCGGAAATACCTTCTGGCGTAGCGGATTGCGTGCGGCCCGCTGGTCGAGGAATTCACGCACAGCGAAGAAAATGGCGCCGCCGGCAAGAAGGGCGATGAGCACATAGCGGACAATGTTGTTGATATAGGTGACAAGGAGATGGTTCCACGCACTGAGCACGGCAAAGATATCGGGAACTGCCAGCGGAAGGAGCAGAATCAGAAGGGTCATTGCCAGAACTGTATTGCGCATGCTTACTCCTCGTTTCTGAAAAATAAAAGGGGGCCATGCGGCCCCCCTAAATCATAGCTGATCAGGAATCAGCTTGTGGTGCGATCAGGACAATATCGATACGGCGATTGGCCTTGCGACCGGCAGCCGTTTCGTTGTTCAGGATCGGTTTCTCCTCACCGTAGCCGACAGACTCGAGCGTCCGTTTCTCACCCTGCATGCGCTCCTTCAGATAGTCGGAGACGGCAGCGGAGCGGCGTTCGGAAAGCGTCTGGTTGTAGTCGTTGGCACCCATGGAGTCGGTATGGCCCTCAACCCGAATGGCACGATCCGGGAAGGTCTCGATCGCCTGGGTGGCAAGATCAAGCAGTTCAAAAGACTCCGGCGGAATGACGGCACTGCCGCTACGGAAGTTCATAGCCTTCATACGCAGAATCACATCGGCATCAGGGGTCAGCAGTACCTCAACCTTGTTGGGATCGAACAGCTTGACCAGCCGCTTGATCTTCTCTTCAGCTTCGCGCTTAAGCTGCAGCTTGTGGCGCAGGGCAGCCATATCGGCCAGGTCAGTCTCGTATTTGCCGAGCTTGGCACTCAGTTCATCGATCTGTGCCTCGGCGTCGACAAGGCGGGCCTCGTAATTGGATTTCATATCCAGTACACCCTGGTTAATGGCCAGCATCATCTCCTCAGGCGTCTGCGAAGAGCGCACCTGCACACCGAGCATGGCAGCCAGCTTACGCAGGTGCTCTTTGCGTTTGTCCACCCAGGTCTCGATGACGGAAGGATCCTTCTGCAGCTCGGCACCGAGGCTGGAGACATACATGGCATGCTCGGCATCCTCGACACTGCGCTTGGAAAGGTTCACGGCCTTGCCCTGGGCTGCCGGGTCCGAGCTGATGATGGACTCGACCTGCTTCTTAACTTCATTGGCTGCCTTGTAGGCCTTCGGAGCATATTCACGCGCCTTCAGTTTACGGGCCTCGGAAATCTTGCGGACGATCGGGCGAGTCAGCTGCTCACGTGCAGCAACCACTTCGGCCTGATAGGTAAGACGGGAGGCCTCCTTGGCCTCCTTGTCGGCACGATCGGCATTGCCGGCTTCAACCTGTGCGACGACACGGGAGAAGGCCTCCTCGGCGTGCTCGGTGAGGTCTTTGCGCACCTCCTCGGCATGCGCGAGCTGCATGCGATCGCGGGAAGCGATCAAGTCGGAATAGCGGCGATTCATGGCAAGGCTGTTCTCGATGGCCTTACGCGCATGTGCCTCGGCATTGGCATAGTCCTTGGCTGCAAGTGCACTTTTAGCCGAAGATAGCTCCTGCGGCGACAGCTCAAGAGCGCGCATCTGCTCTGCCTCGGAGATGAGACTCTGGACATCATCCTGAAGTGCGGCCGAACCGGCTGCCGGAAAAAGGGCGATGGCGAGAAGTAGGGGAAAGAGAAGCTTCATCATAAACCTCGTGTCGAATATGGCAGTGCAAAATAGAGGGAAGATAACTAGACTAAAATGACTGGTGTCACATTTGCCGTGGGTATTCGGGAGCGGCCATGGTAATGATCAGGGATGATGGAGGCTGGACATAGAGGCGGGAATCAATCAGGCGGAAGAGACGGGTAAGGGAAGCAGCCGGGCATCCGGTCAAGGGGCAGATCGCGAACTGACCGAACTTCGCCTGCGCCGGACCGTGTTGCCCCCCGTCATCATTGCCATTCTGGCGCTCTTCATCATCGGAGTCGGAAGCAGCTTCCGAATTCATCAACAGGATATCATCCACTCAATCGGCGAAGATCTGCAGAACGTATCGAAAAGCATGCGCCAGGAGCAGAATGAGAAGGCGCAGCTGTTGGGAGAGTTGGGGCGACAGCTGCAGGGTATCGAGTCATTCCGCAGGGCAGTGCAGGAAAGGGATGAGAAAGGCATGCACGCCGTGGCGGGACCGCTGTTCCGCCAATGGCGCCAGAAATACGGACTGAGCCATGTCCATGTGTACGATAAAAGTGAAAAAAGCATGATGCGACTGGATGCCAGCCCGGACCGGAATGACGATATCAGCCACCAGTTACTGAAAGCGGCAAGGAAGGATCATGCCATACATTCAGGTATCGAGGTCAGCACGACCGGACTGCTGATGCTGACAAGCGTTGTCCCCGTTGAAGGCGCGCAGGTGGGGGCATACATCGAGATCAGCGCTGATCTGACCCGCATTATCAATAAGGAACACATCCCGGTGCTGGGCAGCAAATACCTGCTGACCATCTATCGCAAAGGGTTGCCGAACAAGGTTGCCAGACATCTCGAGGAGGAGGCAAGACGGGGTACCGTAGCGGCATACCCCGCCCTGTTTGCCATCGCCGGAACTGCCGGGAAAGTGCTGCCAGGCCAGGAGACGCCCATCATCGCGGCAAGGGAACATGCCCATTTCCATGTGCGTTGCGAGGGGGGAACGTTTTTATGGCAGCGCTGCATCGGCTTCGTTCCGATTGACGGCGGCGAGGGCCAGGAGATCGGCGACATGATCGTCATTCGTGACGTAAGCCGCAAAATGCATGCTCTGATCCATGAATTAAGGGTGCATGCGACGGTCGCGGCGCTGATGCTGATAATACTGGTCGTATTTCTGGGAATGCTGCTGGGACGAATGGAACGGCGCATGCGGGAGATATCCGACCGGGTGCAGGAAGGGCAGTCACAGCTCCAGCAAAGCAACGAAGCATTGCAAGCGAGTGAACAGCGGACACGACTGGTCATGGATTCGGCGGCGGAAGGGATCTACGGCATCGACGGCGAGGGTATCTGCATGTTTGCCAATGCAGCCACAGCCCGCATGCTGGGCTACGACGATCCCGAAATGCTGATCGGTCGGAACATGCATGCGTTGATTCATCATTCGCGGGCGGACGGTCAACCGTATCCGGAGTCGGAATGCACGATTCGCAGCGTGATCGAGCCTGGAACACGGGCACATGTCGATGACGAATGCTTCTGGCGAAAGGACGGGACTCCTTTACCCGTCGAGTACTGGGCACGCCCCATGCTGGTGGAAGGGAACGCCAGGGGGAGCGTCGTCACATTTATCGATATCAGCGAACGTATCCGCCAGGAGGCGGAGCTGCATAAGCTCTCCAAGGCCATCGATCAGGCGGGAGAATCGGTCGTGATCACAGACAGGAAGGGGGTGATCGAATACGTCAACCCGGCGTTCGAACGCCTGACCGGATATATGGCGGACGAGGTGATCGGAAAGACGCCCGCCATTCTGAAAAGTTCGGCCCAGGACCCGGCCTACTACGAACAGATGTGGCAGACGATCAGCCGGGGCGAGGTGTGGAACGGTTCGATGATCGATCGCCGCAAGGATGGCAGCTTCTATCCGGTGTTGATGAGCGTGGCTCCGATTCGGGACCGCTCCGGGGAGATTACCCATTTTGTCGGCCTGCAACAGGATATTACCGAACGCCAGGAACTGGAGCAGCAGCTGATACAGGCCCAGAAAATGGAGGCGATCGGCACGCTGGTCGGTGGCATCGCGCATGACTTCAACAACATGCTCTCCGGTATTACGGGAAATGCCTACATGGTGCGGCAGGGTAGCGAAGACCCGATGGTACAGGAGCGGATGGAGATCATTGAAAAGCTTGGCTTCCGGGGAGCCGAGATGATCCGGCAGTTACTGGTTTTCGCACGCAAGGATCTGGTCAGCATGAAACAGATTCCGCTGCATACGTTCATCAATGAGGCGATGAAACTCTCTGCAACGATCGTGCCGGAGAATATCAGCCTTGTAGTGGATGCCTGCGATGATGCACTGCCGGTCAAAGGGGATGCCACCCAGTTGCAGCAGATGCTGATGAACCTGATTGCCAATGCCCGCGATGCGGTGGAGCCGGCCGCCCGACCGGAGATTCGTATTATCGTGGAACGACTGGAGGCGAATGACCCCCGCCTCGAGGGGAAGGTGGGTATGGCCGGGCAGGGAGCCGCGCATATTGCGGTGTGCGACAATGGCATGGGCATGCCGGAATCGATACGGGAACAGGTGTTCGAACCCTTCTTTACGACCAAGGATGTGGACAAGGGCACGGGGCTCGGGCTCTCCATGGTGTTTGGCGTGGTGCAGACGCATGGCGGCTGGATCGAGCTGGAGAGCCGGGAAGGGGAAGGCACCACGGTGCATATCTACCTGCCGCTGCGTGAAGATGCCGAGAGCAGGGAGCAACGCTCCGGTCATGGCGTGGTGCGTGGTGCCGGAGAGGTGGTGCTGGTGGTGGACGACGAGACCGGATTGCGTGAAACCATGGTCGATGTATTGCATAGCCTCGGCTACCGCACGCTTGAGGCGGAAGATGGACGGGCTGGCGTGGCCATGCTGGAACAGCATGCCGATCAGGTGGCGGTGGCCATGCTGGATGTGGTCATGCCCGAGATGGGCGGGATCGAAGCGGCCGGACTGATGCGTGTCCGGCGTCCGGACCTGCCGATTCTGATGGTGACCGGCTACGACAGGCAGCAACTGCTCGATGAGGATGCCCTGCCGGAAGGGGCTGTGATTATGGCCAAGCCGGTGAAGGTGGAAGAGTTGAGCCGGCAGTTGCAACGGCTGCTGCAACGGCGATGAGGCCGGAAGCAAGGCTGGTGGCCCACCGTGGGGACCGGTGCGGCGGCTTCGAAAACAGCATGGGGGCGTTTGCCGCAGCCGTGGCTGCAGGCGCAAGGTATCTCGAGGGCGATGTGCAGCTGACGGCCGATGGTGTAGCCATCATGCGTCACGATGCCACGTCGCAGGCCTGGAGCTCCTTACGGCAGCAGGAGCCGGAGACGCTGTTGCTGGCGGAGCTGCTTGCCTGGCTGGCTCATCATCCGTCCGTGCATTTCTTCCTTGAACTGAAACCGGAAATGCTGATACATGGGCAGGCGGATACCGTCTGTCGACAGCTTCCGATCGTACCGACCGAACAGCTGGTGGTGATCAGTGCATCGCAGGTATTGCTCGAAGCCGCAGCCCGTTGCTGGCCAGCGCTGCGGCTGGGCTGGGTGGAAGGTGACGGAGACCCGGCGTCATTGCCATTGTCGTTTGTCTTTTGTGAGCAAAAGCGATTAACTGCGATCGTGGAACAGTGGCGGGCAACGGCTTGTATTGTCTGCTATACGGTGAACATGGCACAGGATGTCCCGCCCCTGCTGGCTGCCGGAGCCGGGCTGGTGGAAACGGATCATTTCACCCGAATGCGAAGGGAGCTCTCCCATGCGGATGCGTCAATATGATGTACTGGTGGTTGGTGGTGGTATCTATGGCTGCGGCGTGGCCCTGGCGGCGGCGGCCCGGGGCTACAATACGCTGCTGGTCGAGCAGAACGCCCTGGCGACCGGTACCTCGAGTCGTTCCAGTAAGCTGATCCATGGCGGCCTGCGCTATCTTGAGCAGGGCCATGTCCGGCTGGTGCACGAGGCGTTGCAGGAGCGGCGCATCCTGCTCGATATCGCGCCGGATCTGGTACGCATGCACGACTTCTTTATCCCGCTCTATGACGATAGCCGTTACCCGGCCTGGAAACTGGCGGCAGGCCTGGCGCTCTACCGTATGCTGGCCCGCGAAAGCGGCGGGCAGCGGCTGAATGCAGACGAAGCATTGCGGCAGTTGCCGGGCCTGCGCGCCGAGGGGTTGCGCGGCGCCTTTGTCTATCGCGATGCCGCAACCGACGATGCGGCGCTGGTGCGCGCCGTGGCCGCAGGTGCGCGCAGTCAGGGTGCGACGGTCATGGAACACACCGCCTTCTCGGGAGCCTGGCATTCACGTGCCGGCTGGCATGTCTGGCTGGCCCACGGCCAGGAGGTGAAGGCGCGGGTGATCGTCAATGCGGCGGGGCCATGGGTGAACAAGGTGCAGCGCCTGATCTCCCCCAAGCCGCCGATGATCGATATCGACCTGGTGCAGGGCAGTCATATTGTGCTGCCGTGGTCGTGTCCGGGTTACCTCTATGGCGAGTCGGAAGATGGCCGGGCTATGTTCATGATGCCATGGCAGGGAGGGCATACCCTGGTCGGGACCACCGAAACGCGCATCAGTGGCGATCCCGGCGACACCTGCATTACGCCGGAGGAGCGGGCGGCCCTGCTGGCAACCTGGAATCGCTACTTTCCCGACCGGCCGGCCGGCAACCAGGACATTCTCTACAGCTTCAGTGGCGTGCGCGTGCTGCCGAAAGGCGAGGGTGATTTTTTCGGTCGTTCGCGCGAGACGGTGCTGTTGCCTGATCATGGCGACAAGCCATCCCTGATTACGATCTACGGCGGCAAACTGACCACCTATCGCAGGGAGGCGGAGCGGGTGATGGCCCTGATTGCCCGTACGCTGCCGCCACCCCATGCGGCCGACACCTCCACCATCCATCTCGGGAACGGAGGCAGGTCATGATACGTGCAGCGGAGCTCGCGGATGTGCCGGCTCTGCTGGCACTGGAGCAGCAGTGCTTCGACAGCGACCGGCTTTCGGCCCGCAGCTTCCGTCATCTGATCCGGGGCGGGCATGCAAGCCTGCTGGTCGATGTGCAGCAGGGTGAACTGCGCGGCTATAGTCTGGTGCTGTTCCACCGCAATACCTCGATCGCACGCCTCTACTCCTTCGCCGTGGCGCCGGCCTGGCGCGGCCGGGACGTTGGCCGCGAACTGATGCGGGCGGCCGAGGCGGATGCGCTGGGCGAAGGGGCTGTGTCGATGCGTCTGGAGGTGCGGGCGGATAATGCGGTGGCCATTGCCATGTACCTGAAACTTGGCTATCAGCAGTTCGAGATCACCCCCGACTACTACGAGGATCATGTCGATGCCATCCGGATGGAGAAGGCGCTGGCACCGCACCTCTCCACCGAGCATGCCCGGGTTCCCTACTATGCCCAGACACTGGAGTTCACCTGCGGTCCGGCCGCTCTGATGATGGCCATGAAGGCGCTCGATCCCGCTATCGAGCTGGATCGGATGCTCGAACTGCGTCTCTGGCGCGAGGCGACGACAATTTTCATGACCTCCGGCCACGGCGGCTGCGGGCCGCTGGGGCTGGCGCTTTCGGCCTGGCATCGCGGTTTTGCTGTCGAACTCTTTGTCCATTCGCGCACCGGCACATTCGTCGATTCGGTACGCAGCGAGGAGAAGCGGGAGGTGATCCGTCTGGTGCAGCAGGATCTGCTGCGTGAAATCGGGACGACCGATATCGCCATCCACCGGCGCCAGCTGGGCCTGGACGAGATGGAGGCCGCCTTTATGGACGGGGCGGTGCCGGTGGTGCTGGTCAGTGCCTATCGCCTGACCGGCGACAAGTCGCCGCACTGGATGGTGGTCACCGGTATCGATGCGCGCTTTATCTATGTGCACGAGCCTTACGTCGATGCGGGCGAAACCGAGACGCTCTGCTTCGGCATTCCCATTGCGCGCGAGGAGTTCGGGCGTATGACCCGCTACGGGCGCAAACGTCACTATGCCGCCCTGCTGATCCGCAGGCGTGAGGAGCACTGATGGCCCGCTACGCCATTGTTGTCGATAATCTCAGCGACTGGCGCTGGAGTCGCGAGGGGCTGGAACTTTTTTCAGCCGATGCATACCTGACCCGTCAGCCGGACGGGCAGAAGCGCCCGCTGCGCGTCATCAATCTCTGCCGGCGCTACCGTTATCTCTCGGCCGGCTACTACTGCTCTCTGCTGGCCGAGGCGAGGGGCGACCTGCCGATGCCGACGGTGGCCGACATCGTCGATCTCTCCCGCCAAAGCCTCTATGCCTTCGCGCTACCCGACCTGGAGCGGCTGCTGGGGCGCACCATGCAGCGCCTGGCCGATCCGCCGCAGGAGGCGTTTACCCTGCACATCTTCTTCGGCCGGGCCGATGATACCCGCTTTCAGCGCCTGGCCGCCGAGGTGTTCGATCTTTTCCGTTATCCGTTGCTGAAGCTGCGTGTCGAGGTGAGTCCGCGCTGCCGCATCCGTGCTATCCGGCCGCTGGGGCTGCATCAGGTGCCGGGCGCGCTCGCGCCCTTCTTCGAGGAGCGGTTGCGCAGCTATACGCGATCACCCGCCCGGCAGCGCAGCAGCCGTAAACCAGCCCTGTATGATCTGGCTATCCTGTATAATCCGGCCGAAAAAATGCCGCCCTCCAATGCGGCTGCACTGCAGCGCTTCGTGCAGGCGGGGCAGGCCCTGCGCATGGATGTCGAGCTGATCCAGGCGCGGCACTATCACCGCATCGCCGAGTTCGATGCCCTGTTCATCCGCGAGACCACCGCCATCGATGATCATACGTTTCGTTTTGCCCGCAAGGCCGAGGCGGAAGGGCTGCCGGTGATCGACGATCCGCGCTCGATCCTTCGTTGCACCAACAAGGTCTATATGTCCGAGCTTCTGGCGAGAGAGAGGCTGCCCACGCCGGCAACCGTGATTCTCAATCGTGCCACATTCGACGATGCAGTCGTCAACAGGCTGGAGGCACAGCTTGGCTACCCGATGGTGCTGAAGATTCCCGATGGCTCCTTTTCGCGCGGTATGTTCAAGGCGGACCGGCGTGACCAGGTGTTCGATGCGGCAGCCAGGCTGTTCGAGCGTTCGCGCCTGATTCTGGCGCAGGAGTTCATGCGCACCGATTTCGACTGGCGTATCGGTATACTGAATGGTGAACCGCTCTATGCCAGCCAGTATTTCATGTCGCGCAGCCACTGGCAGATCGTCAATCACAAGGCCGATGGGCGCACGGTGGAGGGCGGCTTCCGCACACTGGCTGTCGAAGATGCACCGGCTGAAGTGGTGGCCACGGCACGGGCTGCGGCCAGCCTGATCGGGGATGGCCTTTACGGGGTGGACCTGAAAGAGAACGCGCGGGGAATCTTCATTATCGAGATCAACGACAACCCCAACATCGACCAGGGCATCGAGGACAAGGTGTTGAAGGGCGGGCTTTATACCGCCGTGATCCGTGACTTCATCCGCCGCATCGAGGCTTCACGCAACGGCTAGGTTCGCTTCAGTCCGTCGAGTGCCTGGCGGATGACCTGGCGGCTGCGTTTCAGCAGCATGGATTTCCACTCCGGCGTGGCCGGATAAAACTGATGCCGGATCGCTGCCTTGATTTGCCGGGTCTCTTGCGCATGCCAGTCGACCGGCCCTTGTGCATGCAGCCAGTGGTCGGCACGCAGCACACGCAGCATATGGGCCATGTCAAAGGTGCCGAACTCCAGGGCGATGAAGACCAGCGGATCGCCGACCATCTCCTGCCAGCCATAATCGGAGAGGCCGTGCTTGGCCACCGAGGAGGAGGTACCGAGTTGCCGGTTCGGTGACCGACTCGCCGTACCAGTCGCGGGCAAGCTGTACGGCGCGGCTGCCGGGCGGATGGTCGCAGATCGGTTCGCCGTAGCCGAACGGGCCGAGGCCGGTATGGAAATCGAGCAGGGCGACCCGGCGGCGATCGGCCAGCTGGTGGGTGGCGACAATCGCTTCGCTGGTACGGCGCGACCAGCAGGGGGCCGTGCCGCCATAGAAGAGGCCGTGCGGGTAACGGTACTGGCCGCCGGAGAGCGCGCGCTCGAATGCCTCCTGGCCATGAAGGGAGCGCCAGTTGTCCAGCAGGGTGTCGGCCCGGGCTATGGCTTCGCGCGCCAGTGAATGCGGGACGATGGCATCGGCCAGGGCATCGTAAGCGGGGTTTTCCGGCAGCGGGCGACTGAAATCGACATAGTTGCGGTTAAGGTCGACCCCCTCCCGGGTCACCCGCCGCAGCCAGGCGAAGCCGTACGGGTTAATGGCGTGGATCAGCAGGGCTGCGGTATCGGGCGGCAAGGCCGTGTTGCCAGCCAGCCAGTCGCTTTGCACGGCCGAGCCGCAGAAGCCCTCGACACCGTGCGTGCCCGAGAGCAGGAGCAGTACGTTTGCGGCATCGGCAGGACCGACCCAGGCGGTATCGCAGGCAAGTTCCTCGCCATGCGGGCCACGCTCCGGTTCGCAGTAGCTTTGCAGGGCCGCTCCGGCCCGCCCGGCTTCGGCCAGGAAGCGGGCACGGGCCTGACGATAGCTTTCGGAAAACGACGTACTTGTTTCGGAATCCTGATTCATCCCTGCCTCCGGGGCGCTGGCCGAATGCGGCACAGGCATGATTATCGGGCAGTATCCGGGATGGGAGCAAGAGGCGAAGGCATAAAAAAACGGCGGAAGCAAAAGCTTCCGCCGTCATTTTCCCGCGGGGAGGTCGGGAAAGGGTTCAGCGCCTCGTCCATGCGTGAGAGGGGACATGGACGAGGTGCTGAAGGGGTGACTTCTTAATAGAAGTGATACTTCACGGTGGCGGTGAAGATACTGGTGCTCACGCCCTGGAAGTTGGTGTTGATGGCAGCCGCCGAGGTTTTCGGCTTGCTGAGCAGGTGCGACCATTCGCCGCCCAGACTGAAGGCGTTGTCGAGGCGATATTCCACGCCCAGGCCGTAGCCGAGGCCGGTGCGGGTCTTCTTCTGGTTCAAGGCGCCCGGTGCCGAGTAGCTGGAGCGAACGGATGCAACACCCAGCAGGGCATAGCCACGGACCTGTTCGGTGAAGTCATACTTCGGCTTGATGAAGGCGGCTGCGAATCAGTCGACCTTGGTGCGTGCCTGCAGCGGGAACTCTTCGCCGGTGCGGCCGCTGGTGCCGAGGCGTACTTCGCCACCGAGGTACCGGGAAAAGTCGTCACCGACCTGCAGGAAGGTGCCGAAGGCGGCCTTCTTGGTCACACCGTTGTTGATATTGAAGGCGCCGATGCCGAGGCCGACATAGGGGTCGTTGGCATAGGCCGGAGCGGATGCTCCAAGTGCGGTAAAGCCCATGGCTGCAGCGATAAACCAGCGTTTCATTTCGTCTCCAGAAGCAAAAAATTCAGATGCATGTGTTGCAAGTGGTGCGGACCTTATGGGGCGAAACTGAACTGAAACTGAACATCGGCACGGTGGGTGGAAAAGGGGTGTGACCGGTGGCCTCTTTCCCCCATGTATATAGTTAGTTGCTGGGTGATCCGAAGTCTTCCCTTTGACAGTCGGTCCGAATTCGTGTCGTATGCGCCGCGCTTCGGTGGCCGAGTCTGGCCGCTGTTTCCATGCAACATGATCGGTCGGGGCAAATTGGCCCTTGCTATTTGGACGCGTTCTGAGTATAAATCGCGCCCTTTCAAAACAACGGGAGTAGCAAAGTGAAAGCTGGCATTCACCCTGAATACGCAGTGTCCAAGGTAACTTGTTCCTGCGGCAATACATTCGAGACGCGTTCGACCCGCGGCGATATCCATGTGGAGATCTGCTCGGCTTGCCATCCGTTCTATACGGGCAAGCAGAAGATTGTGGATACCGAGGGCCGTGTTGAGCGCTTCTATAAGAAATACGGCAAGCCTGGCAAGGCTGCGTAAGAAGAACTGGAGAGCGATATGTACGCAGTGATTCGTACCGGCGGCAAGCAGTATCGTGTGGAGGAGGGTGATACCCTCCGCATTGCGAAACTGGATGCTGAAGTCGGCAAAAAAGTAACTTTCGACGACGTTCTGCTGTTCGGCGAAGGCGACGCCATCAAGGTTGGCGCCGATGCTGCCAAGGCCAAGGTAACTGCCGTGGTCAAGGATCAGGCCAAGGACAAGAAGATTGTTATCTTCAAGAAGCGTCGCCGCAAGCACTCCCAGCTGACCAAGGGTCACCGCCAGGAGTTCACCGCGGTTCAGATCGAGAAGATTTCCAAGCCCCGCGCTGCAGCCAAGAAGGCTGAGGCCGCGGCCGACAAGGAGTAAGTCATGGCACATAAAAAGGCAGGCGGTTCCTCCAAGAACGGACGCGATTCCAATTCCAAGCGCCTTGGCGTGAAGAAGTACGGCGGTCAGGCCGTGATCGCAGGCAACATCCTGGTTCGCCAGCGCGGCACCAAGATTCGCCCGGGCGACAACGTGGGTTGCGGCAAGGATCACACCCTTTTCGCTCTGACCGACGGTCAGGTGGAGTACTTCAAGCGTGCAGGCCGTACGACGGTTCGTGTCGTCAGCTGATCAGCAGACGCTTTGATGGTTGAAAAAGAGGGTGCGGTAACGCACCCTCTTTTTGTTTGAAAACAGGAAAGCCGGGCGGAAACAGATGCGGTTTATTGATGAAGTAAGAATCGAGGTGCGTGCCGGTAACGGCGGCGCTGGCTGTGTATCGTTCCGGCGCGAAAAATATATTCCCAAGGGTGGCCCCGACGGCGGCGATGGCGGCCGTGGCGGCCATGTCATCCTCGAAGCGAGCCACGATAAGAACACGCTGCAGGAGCTCTACCTGCGCAAGCGCGTCTTTGCCGAGAATGGCAAGTCCGGCATGGGCAAGGATCGTCACGGGCGCAAGGGCAAGGATGTGCACATGCTGGTGCCCGTCGGCACCGTGGTACGCGACGAGGAGGGCAGCATCGTTGCCGACCTGACGCATAACGGCCAGCAGATCGTGCTGGCCCGCGGCGGCAACGGCGGCCTGGGCAATGCCAACTTCGCCACCAGTACCAACCGTGCCCCCCGTTATGCCCAGCCCGGCGAGGAGGGCGAGGGTGGTATCCGTTTCCTGGAGCTGAAGTCGATGGCCGATGTCGGCCTGGTGGGGCTGCCCAATGCCGGCAAGTCCACCTTCATTTCGCGCATCTCCAATGCCCGTCCCAAGATCGCCAATTATCCCTTTACCACCCTGGCCCCCGCACTGGGGCAGGTGTTCATGGACGATGGCGACGGCTTTGTCGTGGCCGATATCCCCGGCCTGATTCTGGGGGCGCATGAGGGCAAGGGGCTGGGCGATCGTTTCCTGCGCCATGTCGAGCGCACCCGCCTGCTGCTGCATCTGGTCGATGTGGCCCATCCCGAAGGGATCAGCATTTCGGATCAGTTTCACGAGGTGGAGCATGAACTGAAGGGGTATGGCAAAGGGGTGATGCAGAAGCCCCGCCTGCTGGTGCTGAACAAGATCGACGCCCTGCCCGAGGAGTTCCGCGACGAGGTGTATGCCGAGGCCGATAAGCTGGGGCTGCCCGTCTATCCCGTTTCGGCCGTCACCGGCGAAGGGGTGAAGCCTCTGCTGCGCGACATCTACACCCGGGTGAAGGCGCTGCACAGCGAGGAGCGGGAGGCATGATCCGCAGCCGCAATGATCTTTCGTCAGTGCGGCGCATGGTGATCAAGGTGGGCAGTGCACTGCTCACCGATGCCGATGCCGGTGTGCGCATGGCGATGGTGGAACGGATTGCGGCCCAGGTGGCGCGACTGCGCGCGGCCGGTATCGAGGTCTGCCTTGTCTCCTCCGGTGCCGTGGCGCTGGGGCGGGTGCATCTGGGCTGGATGGGGCGCAGCCTCTCCGTGCACGAGAAGCAGGCGGCAGCGGCCCTCGGTCAGCCCTGGCTGATGCAGGCCTATCGCCAGGCCTTCGCCGCCCA
Source organism: uncultured Zetaproteobacteria bacterium (assembly GCA_964503475.1). Taxonomy (GTDB): domain Bacteria; phylum Pseudomonadota; class Zetaproteobacteria; order Mariprofundales; family Mariprofundaceae; genus CAZCZU01. The sequence goes on along the minus strand of CAZCZU010000012.1, from coordinate 23,299 downwards.
TGACCTGCAGGTGGCGCAGATGCTGCTTACCCGCGACGACCTGCGCCATCGCAGGCGCTATCTCAATGCCAGCAATACCAGCGAAACCCTCTTTTCGGCCGGCGTGGTGCCGATCGTCAACGAGAACGACACCGTGGTGGTCGAGGAGATCAAGTTCGGCGACAACGACACGCTGGGCGCGCTCGTCAGCCTGGTGATCAATGCCGATCTGCTGGTGATGATGACCGATGTCGACGGGCTGTACGACCGCAATCCCGCCAGCCATCCGGAGGCGACCCGCCAGTCCGTGGTCGAATCGCTCTCCTCCGCCGTCATGGCCATGGCGGGCGATGCCGGCAGCGAATTCGGTACCGGCGGTATGGTCAGCAAGCTGAAGGCGGCGCGTATTTCGGTGCGCGGCGGTGTGGCGGCAGCCATTGTCAGTGGTCACGAAGAGGGTGCACTCGATGCGCTGATGGCCGGCGACGATGCCGGCACCCTGTTTCTGTGCGGTGAGAACCGGCAGTCCCGGCGCCAGCACTGGATCGCCGAGCTGCTGCGCCCGGCCGGAACCATCCGTGTCGATGCCGGCGCTGCGCGCGCCATTGTCGAGGAGGGCAGCAGCCTGCTGCCGATCGGCATGCAGCAGCTGGAAGGGTGGTTCGACAAGGGCGAATGTGTTGAAATCGCGGGGCCCGAAGGGGTGATTGCGCGCGGGCTGGCCAACTACAATGCCGACGAGCTGCGCATGCTGGTGGGCGTGAACAGCTCCGATATCGAGTCGGTACTCGGCTATGTCGATTTCACCTCGGTGGTGCACCGCGACAACCTGGTGCTGGTGGAGCGCTGAGCCGGACGATTGTCGGATCGATACGGCCCTTTTCCGATGGATGAGTATGGAGATGCAAGATGGCGAATGATGCAAAAGCGGTAATGGAGAAGCTGGGTGTTGCTGCCAGGGCAGCTTCGTGCACGATGCGTACCGTCGAGACGGCAGCCAAGAACCGGGCCCTGACGCTGGCCGCAGCCGTAATGCGCCGCGATGCGAACGAGATTCTGGCGGCCAATGCCCTGGATATGAAAGCGGCCGAGGAGAACGGACTGGATGCGGCGCTGAAGGATCGCCTTGAACTGAACGGCGATCGCATCGAGGCGATGGCCGAGGGACTGGAGCAGATCGCCGCCCTGCCCGATCCGGTCGGTGCGATCAGCGATCTGGTCTACCGCCCCTCCGGTATCCAGGTGGGCCATATGCGCGTGCCGCTGGGCGTGATCGGTATTATCTATGAGTCGCGTCCCAACGTGACCGCCGATGCCGCCGCTCTTTGCCTGAAGTCGGGCAATGCCGCCATCCTGCGCGGCGGCTCCGAGGCGATTCACTCCAATCGGGCCGTGGCCGGCTGCCTGCGCCGGGCCCTGGTCGATGCCGGCCTGCCTCAGGATGCGATACAGCTGGTGGATTCGACCGACCGTGCCCTGGTGGGGGCGATGCTGGCAGCCGAGCAGTATGTCGATGTGATTATTCCGCGCGGCGGCAAGTCGCTGATCGAACGCGTGGCGGCCGATTCGCGCGTACCGGTGATCAAGCATCTGGATGGCATCTGCCATGTCTATATCGATGCGGCGGCAGATAGTGCGATGGCCGAGGCGATTGCCCTGAATGCCAAGACCCACCGCTACGGCGTCTGCAATGCCATGGAGACGCTGCTGGTGCATGAGGCGAAGGCGGCCGAAGTGCTGCCGGCCATTGTCGATGCCCTGCAGGCCAAGGGGGTCGAGGTGCGCGGCTGTGCACGGACGCAGGCTGCGGCCGAGGGGCGCACGATCGTTGCCGCAACCGATGCGGACTGGGGTACGGAGTATCTCGGACCGGTGCTCTCCATCCGTGTCGTCGATACGATCGATGATGCCATGGCACACATCGCCGCCTACGGTTCGGGCCATACCGAGAGCATCGTCACCGCCGATTATGCCGCCGGACAGCGTTTCCTGCGCGAGGTCGATTCCGCCTCGGTGATGTGGAACGCCAGCACCCGCTTCGCCGACGGTTTCGAATACGGGCTGGGGGCGGAGATCGGCATCTCCACCGATCGCCTGCATGTGCGCGGTCCGGTCGGCCTTGAGGGGCTGACGACACAGAAGTGGATCGTACTGGGCAGTGGCCAGGTGCGAGGTTGATTGATGCGCAAAAAGCCATCCTGGCTTTTTGCTTGCCCGGTATCGAAAAGTACGATGTTCGATACCTTACAGATGAGCCGGGCCTCATCAGCCGCCCATCCATGGGCGGAGGTGGAGAATGCGGAGAGGTGATCAGTGATCGCTCTGTTCGGCGGTAGCTTCGATCCGCCGCATCTGGGGCATGCGGCACTGGTGCGCGCGGCCCTGACGATCCTTGCACCGGAGGAGCTGTGGGTGATCCCGGCCGGTATTCCGGTGCACCGCGAACTCTCCGGCCGCGCCTCGGGCGCATGTCGCCTGGGCTGGCTTGAGACCATGTTTGCCGATGAAGCGCGGATCAGGGTGTGCGACTGGGAAGTGAGGCGTGATGTGCCGTCGCCGACCATCGACACGCTGCGCCGCATGCATGGCGAGTATCCCGGGCAGGTGCCGCTATGGCTGATCGGTATGGATGCCTTTGCAGGCCTTGAAGGCTGGGTCGGCTACCCGATGCATCGGGATCTGTGCAACATGGCCGTATTCAGCCGCCAGGGTGAACCGCATGCCGCGGTGCCGGATGGCTGGCGCGAGATCGGGCTGCCCGGGTGGCAACAGCATCCTCCGGCTACGGCTGGCCATGTGGTGATGGTGGAAGCAGAGTTGCCGCAGGTTTCGGCGACGACGGTGCGGCGCCGGGCCGTGGCCGGTGAATCGCTGGCGGGTCTCGTCGATGAGGCGATCCGCGGTGAAGTGGAGTGTTTTTACGGCCGGCAAACTGGCCGCTGACAGGAGAAGAGCATTGACGAATGCACAGGATAGAGTGGAGGCGATGACCGCCGCGGTGGTCGAAGCGCTGGAAGACAAGAAGGCCCAGGATATCGTGGTCATGGATGTGCGCGGCAAGTGTGCCTACGCCGACCGTTTCGTGCTGGCCACCGGCCGCACGGATCGCCAGCTGAAAGCACTGGCCCAGGGGCTCTCCGAGGTGGCGCACACGTATGGCCTTCCGGCCAGGGTCGAGGGGCTGGAGGCGCTGGAGTGGCTGCTGGTCGATCTCGACGATGTGGTGGTGCATCTCTTCCTGCCGGAAGTGCGCGAAACCTTCCAGCTGGAGCGTTTGTGGGCGAGGCCCGCACCTGAATGAGATTCCGCCTGCTCGTCGTCGGTCGTGCTGCCGCCGAGCTGGGCGAGTATGAGGCGCGCTTTGCCAAACGCCTGAAGGGCATGGCTGCCTTCGAGGTGGTCGAGTTGCCGGAGGGGCGCAGCAAGCAGGTGAGCCAGCGCAAGCAGGAGGAGGCACGCCATATCCTCAAACATGCCCACCCCGGATTTATTCTTTTCGACGAGCGCGGCAAGGTGCTGGGCAGCCGCGACTGGGCGGCCCGTTTCGAGGCCTTGCCGGGAAATGGCGAACTCGACTTCGTGATCGGGGGAGCCAACGGCGTGAGCGACGAGGTGCGCGCGGCCAGCTCCGCCTGCTGGAGCCTCTCCAAACTGACCCTGCCGCACCAGCTGGCACGCGTGCTGGTGGTCGAGCAGCTTTATCGGGCCTGCAGTATCATGCAAGGGCACCCCTACCATCGTGATTAAACACCTGACCGGCCTGATGGCCGTGCTGCTGCTTTCGGCATTCGCCGTGCCGGCTATGGCAGCCGGCGATGTCGATGCACGCCTGGCGGCGGTCAAGAAGGAGCGCCAGCAGGTCGCTGCCATGCGCAGCAGGCTGGAAGCCCGCCTGGGGGATTTGGGGCGTGAGCTGCAGCGCCTGGATCGCGCTCGCGTCGAGGCGCAGCGGCAGACACGCGAGGTGACGGAGCGCTGGCAGCAGGTGAAGCGGGAGCTGCAGGCGCTGCAGCGCAAACAGGCGAAGCTGCAGCAGGAGAGCGAGACGCTGCGCCACCAGATGATCGGTGAATCGGTGGCCGCATGGCAGCAGGCGCGCCATCAGCCCGGCTGGCTGGATGTGCTGGCCGGTGTGCCGGTCACCGAGGTGCCACATCGCCGTTATATGTTGCAGCACGTGATGCAGGCGCAGCAATCCGATCGCGAGCGCTTGCAGAACGTACTGCTGCAACTGGACGAGGTGGCGCGGGATCTCGATACCAAGCAGCAGCAGCTGGCTGTGGCGCGGGACGAGAAGCGCAAAGCCGAGGCGGAGCTGGCCGAAAAGCGCAAGGCGAGGGCTGCGATGATGGCCCGGGTGCGTCGTGATGTGGCTCTGCAGAAGCAGCGCGATCGCGAACTGGCCGAACAGGAGCAGGCCCTCAAGCGCCTGCTCGACGGCCTGCAACTGCTGGCCAGCGACAAGGCGGCACGCCCCGTGTCGGTGCGCAAGCTGCGCGGTAAGCTGCCCTGGCCGCTGCACGGCAAGCTTGCGGCAGGATTTCATTCGCGTCCCGGGCATGGGCAGCCGCGCCTGGAGGGGGTGCAGATTGTACCCCGCTCGCAGAGCGCCAAGGGGCGTAAGGTGCGGGCTATTGCCGGGGGCCAGGTGCGCTATGCCGACTGGTTCGGCGGCTTTGGTCTGATGATGATTGTCGAGCACGGGGATGGCATCATGACGATCTATGCCCATAATGATGCCTTGTATAAACAGCTGGGCGACTGGGTGGAGCCCGGCGAAGTGTTGGCCGAGGCAGGCTCCACCGGCTGGATCGACGATGTCCGCCTCTATTTCGAGGTGCGGGACAAGGGCAAGCCGGTCAACCCGGCACGGTGGTGCCGGCGCTAGGCTGGCTGAAAGGTGCTGATTCACCGGCTTCCTGGCGGTGAACAGCGACGCAAGGGCAAAACACGCTTTCGCCCTTGCTTAAAAAATCAACGACTTGCGTCGTCAATGTTGGGCGGGCAGTCCGTAGCCCGCATGAAGTGCTGAACGACTCAGCACTTCCATGACGCAAAAGGAGAGCGATATGAGTTTGAAGATGAGGCGCATGCTGTTGTCCGTGGGTACGACGGTGGTTCTGGCAGCGGCGATCGTGGCCTGGAATCCGACCGGCTATAAGCAGGCGACGGCCGCGACCGATTACCAGCAGCTGGACAAGTTTGCTGAAATCATGGACGCCGTGCGCCGCTCCTATGTCGAGCCGGTCAGTGACGAGAAGCTGATCGACGGCGCGCTGGCGGGCATGCTCTCCAGCCTCGATCCGCACTCCACCTACATGAACAAGGAACAGTTCAAGCAGATGCAGGAGGAGACGAGCGGCGCGTTCGGCGGCCTCGGCATTGAGATCTCGGCCGCCCAGGGCGGTATCCGCATTGTCTCTCCGATCGAGGATACCCCGGCCTTCCGGGCCGGTGTGAAGGCGGGTGACCTGATCATCAAGATCGACGGCGAGCTGGCCAAGGACATGACCCTGCCGGAAGCGGTGAAGAAGATGCGCGGCAAGCCGGGCACTTCGATTACGCTGACCATTTTCCGCGAAAGCGAGGGCAAGCCGCTTGAGGTGCGTATCGTGCGCGATGTCATCCACGTCAAGTCGGTGAAGAGCGATATGCTGTCGCCCGGCTACGCCTACCTGCGTATCACCCAGTTCCAGGAGCATACGGCCGAGGAGCTGGAGAAGCAGTACAAGGAGCTGAAGAAGCGTTCGAACGGCAAGCTGGAGGGCGTGGTACTCGACCTGCGCAACAATCCGGGCGGCCTGCTCGACCAGGCGATCGATGTCTCCGATCTCTTCCTGCAGAAAGGCGGCATTGTCAGCACCAAGTCGCGTGTCGGCCAGAACATGAACTACGAGACGACCAGTGGCGATATGCTGAACGGCCTGCCGCTGGTGGTGCTGATCAACAATGGTTCCGCCTCCGCTTCCGAGATCGTCAGTGGCGCGCTGCAGGATAACCACCGCGCCGTGCTTCTCGGCACCAAGAGCTTCGGCAAGGGCTCGGTGCAGCGCATTGTGCCGCTGCCGGATAACACCGCCTTCAAGCTAACCACGGCGCTCTACTACACGCCGAGTGGTCGTTCGATTCAGGCGACCGGTATCGAGCCGGATATCAAGGTCGAGCCGGTGGTGCTGAAGGTGGAGGAGAACGGCGATGCCAGGCTGACCCGCATCTCCGAGCGCGACCTGAAAGGGCACCTGCAGAACGGCAATCACAATGAGGCGAAGCCGAAAGCCGACAAGGCGAAGCAGGATATGGCCGAGCCCTCCGAGAAGATGCAGGAGCGCCTGACGCGCGATGTGCAGCTGCAGCGTGCCTTCGACCTGCTCAAGGGGCTGCATGCCCTGAGCATGAAGGGTTGATGCGGCGCCCGTAATCCGATGAAGCGAGGGTCCCCGCCACCGCGCTGGCTCTATGTCACGCTGCTGTTGCTGTTTGTTCTGCTGGTCGCGGCGCTCTGGTTGCTGATGCAGCCGGAGCACCCCCGGCAGACACATCCGCAGCACTCGCTGGGTGTCGATAGCCCGGCCCCCGTCTTCGAGGATTTCAGCTACGTGCCGCCGGCGCCGGTGGTCGAGGCGATCGTCGAGCCGAAGGTGACGCCGCCGGCGGAAGCGCAAAACGGCCTGGCCCTGGTGCTGGACGATGTCGGCTACGATCTTCCGGCCCTGCGCCGCTTGCTGAAGCTTCCTTTCCCCGTTGCCATCTCGGTGCTGCCGGATGCACCGAGTGCGCGCGAGGCAGCCGAGCTGGCCCATGCGCATGGCAATGTGGTGATGCTGCATCTGCCGATGGAGCCGGCTAATCCGCATTACCGCGCCAAAATGGACAACTCCTTCCTGCGCGGCAGCATGGATGAGCAGACCATCCGGGCGAAGTTCGAGTCGGCTCTGAAGCAGGTGCCCTATGCCGTGGGTGTGAACAACCACATGGGCTCCTTTTTGACCGCGCAGCCCGATGCAATGAACTGGGTGATGGACGAGTGCCGCAAGCAGGGGCTCTTCTTCCTCGATTCCAAGACTTCGGGTAAATCGGTGGCCGCCGATATCGCCGCCGAACACGGCCTCGTCTGGGGTGAGCGGCGCGTCTTTCTCGACAATACGACCAATCTCGAGGATATGCAGCGCGCCTGGCGTGCCGGCATGCGTTGCGCCCGGCAGAAGGGAGGCTGCATCATGATTGCCCATCCGCATGCCGAAACGCTCGATTTCCTCGAGCATCAGGTCCCCAAAAGCGATTACGGCCATATGCGCAGGGTGACGACGCTGCTGCATGCAGCCACGCCGGAGAAGGCGGGGTGATCGCCGCCCTGCGCAAATATTTGATCGCCGGCATCATCGCCATCACACCGGTGGTGGTGACGATCATGCTGGTCTCCTGGTTTATCGGCCTCTCTGACCGGGCCATCGCCCTGCTTCCGCACCATCTGCAGCCCGATACGCTGCTCGGCATGCATGTGCCGGGGCTGGGCGTGCTGGCGACCCTGCTGGTGGTGATCACGGTCGGTATGCTGGTGACCAATTTCATCGGCACCCATTTCATGGGCTGGATCGATATGCTGATGGATCGCATTCCGATCATTCGCTCGATTCACCATGCCGTCAAACAGCTGATGGAGGCGCTGCTCTCCGGCAGCGGCAAGGCCTTCCAGCGGGTGGTGCTGGTGCCGTTCCCCAAGGATGACAGCTGGACCATCGGCTTTGTCACCGGCGAAGCGGCCTGGCCCGGCGAGGTGGATGGCGAGGCGGAGGTACTGGTTTCGGTCTTTATCCCGACCACGCCGATCCCCACCTCGGGCTGGCTGCTCTATGTGCCGGCCTCGCGTCTGAAGGAGCTCGATATCAGCGTCGAGGAGGGGATGAAGATCGTCCTCTCCGGCGGCATGATCGGGCCGAAGCCGAAGGAGCCGGGTGCATGAGCCGCTTTGCCGCACTGGCCGTGATCGGGCTGACGATACTGGTGCAGCCGCTGGCATTTGCCGGGACGGTGCAGGAGGCGAAGCAGGCACTGGAGGCCGGAAGGGCCGCGACGGCGGCCGATATGCTGCGCCGGCATGTGCAGCAGGAGCCGCGCGATTACGAGGCCTGGTTCCTGCTCGGCGTGGCCGAGACGCAGGATAAACGCTATCAGCGGGCCATCTCGGCATTCCGGCGCGTCATCGAGCTGCGACCGAAGCTGGCCGAGCCGCACGACAACCTGGCGGCCATCTACAACCAGCTCGACGATGTGCAGTCGGCGGTGCAGGAGCTGGAGCAGTCGCTGCAGAAGCGCCCCGGCCATGCGGCCACCGAAGAGAATCTGGGCGATCTTCATTTGAAGCTGGCTCTGGCGTATTATCGCCGGGCCCTGGAGCGCGAGCAGCGCCCGGCCCTGGCCGAGCGCTATGCCCGCCTGCTGCAGGTGCGCGATCCGCATGCGGCTCTGGCCGCGGCCGGGCCGGTTGCGGATACGTCGCGGCAGCAGACCCGCAAGGCGAAGCCGGTGCAGCAGCCGACCCCAGAGGCGAAGCCTCTGACGGCGCAGCCCGGCAAGGATAAGACGACAGTCGCGGTGACCGCCAGCCCGGCAGCGCCGAAGCCGGTTGAAAAGCCGGCCATGCAAGCGCCGGTGGCGACGCCTGAGACGGCAAAGCCGGCAACGGCCAAGGCCCCGGCCGAAGCGGCCCCGGGCAGCAAGGCGCTGGTGGCAGCGACGATCGAGGCGTGGCGCAAGGCCTGGTCGGCCAGGGATATGGACGGCTACTTCGCGGCCTACGCCGACAACTATAAACCGGGGGATCGTTTCGAGACCCTGGAAGCATGGAAGCAGTACAAGCGCCGGGTGATCGGCAACAAGCGCTTTATCAAGGTGGCGATCGAAAAGCTGCATATCGATATCGACGGCCTGATGGCCCAGGCCTCGTTTCGGCAGCATTTTCGTTCCGATACCTACAAGAGCGACGATAACAAGGTGCTGACCCTGAGACACGACGATCAGGGCTGGAAGATTGTACGAGAGGCAAGCAAGTGAAGATGAAAAGAGCGGCGGCGGTCGCGGTTGCAGCAGCGCTCTGGGTGCCGCTGCAGGCCCGGGCAGCCGATCTTGATCCCGAAACCAGCCTGCGCGCCATGCAGGCCCTGCAGTCCGGCAAAGCGGATATGGTACGCCATATGCCGGCCGGCGAGCGCGTGCTGTTGCAGGCCACGATTGCCCTGAAGCAGGGGCAACCCGACCAGGCACTCGATTACCTGAAATCGGGCGATGACGGCCACGATCCGCTGGTGGCGCTGCTGGAGGCCGAGGCGCATCGCCGTTCGGCCGTGCAGGCCGTGGCCCGGGCCGGCAACTACGCCCGCAACCTGCAGGGGCCGCAGCAGCAGCTGGAGGAGGCCGATCTTTCGCCGGGGCTGGCCGAGGCCGATGTGCGGCTGCACGCCTTTGTCGATCGCCTCGACGGTGTCTACGGCGATCCGATGGACCTGCTGCAGCTGGGCCCTTCGGTGCACAGCGTGTTCATGGTCGACAAGGCGCGTTCGCGCATGTTCGTTTATGAGCGTGGCAAGGATGGCAAGTTCCGGCGCGTGGCCGACGAGTATGTCGTCACCGGCGCGAAGAGCGGCGACAAGGAGAAGAGCGGCGATGCCCGCACCCCCAACGGCGTTTACCGTTTCGTGAAAAAGCTGCAGGGCAAGGGGCTGGAGGCCAGGTATGGCCCGGTCGCTTTCCCGATCGATTACCCGAACGAACTGGATCGTCTGCACCACAAGAATGGCTACGGCATCTGGATGCACGGCTACCCGGAAGGGGTGAATCGCCGTCCGCCGCGCGATACCAAAGGCTGTTTCGCCCTGCCCAATTCACGCCTGCTGGCCATGGCCGATCATGTGTAGCTGGGGCACAGCTGGGTGATCGTCGGCCAGGACTTCACCTTCAATGCCGATGCCAAACGCGATGCGCTGCTCGCCTCGGTGAAGCAGGCCATCGATAGCTGGAAGCGGGACTGGTCCTCGCTCGATAATGAGGCCTACTTCTCGCATTACGACCCGGAGTTCCATGCCGGACGGCGTAATTTCACCGCGTGGAAGGCCTACAAGCGGCGCGTCAATGCCAACAAGAGCTTCGTTAAGGTCGAGCTCTCCGATATGAGTATCGTGCGCGATCCGAGCCGGTGGCCGGAAGGGGAGGTTGTGGTGGTCGAGTTCAATCAGCACTACCTGTCGAACAACTACGAGGATCGCAGTCGCAAGCGCCTCTACATGGCCCGCAAGGGTGCCGATGCCCCGTGGCGCATTCTGCTCGAAGAGAGTGTCGACAAGTGAGTGATATCAAGGGGGGGAGCAAAGGCGGCGGCGTGAAGGATATCTCCACGCTGCGCATGCAGAAGCTGGCCGAGGAGAATCGCGAGCTGCGCCGCTATGTCGCCGATGTGATGAAAAGGCTGCGCGAGAACGAGCAGCTCTTCGCCCGCCTCTTCGAGCTGGAGTCGCATGTGCTGGCGGCGACCGACCCGGAAGACATGTGTTTCACGCTCCTGCGCGGCCTGCGCACCGGCTTTTCACTCGATATGGTGCGCCTCTGGTTCGATCACACCAGCTTCGTCGGCAATTGCCAGCTCGATGGCATCTCCGAGAATGACCTGGTCTGGCTGGAGCGGGGCGAGATCGAGCAGATGGGGCTGGCCGGGCGCCAGGTCTGGCTGATCGCCCTCAGCGAGGAGCGCAACTTCGACTGGCTGGAGCCAAGGGACGGCCACCTCGCTTCCATCGCCCTGCTGGTGCTCGGTAATCCGGCCCGCCCGTTCGGTGTGCTGGGGCTGGGCTCGATCGAATCGGATCGCTTCGGCCCGGAGCAGGGCACCGATTTCCTGCAGCATCTGGCCCAGGTGGTCGGGCTCACGCTCGAGAATGCCGTGTCGCGGGAGCGCCTGGCCCGCCTTGCCGTCACCGATACGCTCACCGGCACCCACAACCGCCGTTTCCTGCAGCCGCACAGCCACCAGCCGTTGTCGCAGTGGTTCGGCAAGGGCGTGCCGGTGGCAGCGCTCTATTTCGATATCGACGATTTCACCGCCATCAATGAGCGCATGGGCGACGACTTTGGCAACGACCTGCTTACCCGCGTGGTCGATATCGCCCGCGATTTCGTCCGTACCCAGGATCCGCTGGTACGCATGAGCGGCGATGAGTTCGTGCTGCTGGTGCCGGGCTGCGGCCGCGACAAGATCACCGAGATCGCCGAAGGCATCGTGGCGGCATGCGGCAGGATCGAGGTCGAAGGGAGTCGCCTGGGTATCAGCATGGGCGTCACCTATATCGATGGCGATCGCGAATGCTCGGTCAAAAGCCTGATTGCCGAAGCGGATCAGGCGATGTATGTCGCCAAGGCCCTGGGGGGCTCGCGTATCGAGTACACCGGTCGGGACGGGGATGGCGACTGAGCCGACCCTCTCCGCGGCCATCGAGCGCTTCCTGCGCGACCTGGCCGAGGTGCGCAATGCCTCGGGCCATACCGTCAGCAACTACCGTCGTGATCTGAGCCGTTTTCTCGAGCATTGCGGCGATGTGCCGCTTTCCGCCATCAGCCGCCGCCAGGTGCAGGACTGGGTCGTGGCCGGCCATGCCCAAGGGCTCTCTCCGGCCACCCTCGCCCGTCGCCTCTCCGCCCTGCGCAGCTTCTTCGATGCCGCCGTGCAGACGGGGCAGGCCGAAAAGAATATCGCCTCCGGTGTGCGCCCGCCCAAGCAGGCCAGGCGCCTGCCACGTACCCTGCCGCCGGAGCAGACCGAACAGCTTCTGCACGAGACGGATGCCGCCTCCGAGCTGCGCGATGCGGCTCTGCTGGCCGTGATGTACGGCTGCGGCCTGCGCGTCTCCGAGGCGGTGGGCCTCAATATTGCCGATGTGCATCTGGAGGTGGCCGAGCTGCGCGTGCTCGGCAAGGGGCGCAAGGAGCGCATCGTGCCGATGCCGGCCGGCGTGACCAAGCTGCTCAAGCAGTGGTTGGATGAGCGCATGCTTAAGCCCGGTGATCGCGAGGCGGTATTCCTCAACCAGCGCGGCGGCCGCCTGACCACCCGCAGCGTGCAGCGCATGCTAAAGAGTCGGGCCATGGAGACGGGGGCCGATATGTCCGTCACCCCGCACCGGCTGCGCCACTCCTTCGCCACCCATCTGCTGGCCGGCGGTGTCGATCTGCGCGCCATCCAGGAGCTGCTCGGCCACGCCTCGCTGGCCACCACCGAGCGCTACACCCATCTCGACATCAACAAGCTGACCGAAGTCTACGATGCGGCTCATCCACGCGCCCGACGCAGGAAGTAGCCGCGTTCTTGGTTAGTGAATCTTAGCTTCAGGCTAAAAGCAGACGATCATTCTTCGGAATGTTTGGGGCTGATTGCATAACCTTCATCATCTTCATCTAAGCCCATGGCCTTTCCAATTGGCATAAGGACTTTTCCAATTGGATCTTGGTTTTCTGATAAGGTCCCAGTTTGAGTGAAGGTGGAAGATGAAATGCGTTTCAATCCTTCTTTTTGGTTGATCTCTTCGATCTCCATCCCTGCTATCCCTGGACTAAGTAGAAAGTAATATTTCTTGTTTGTTTCAATGTCCTTTTCGATGCTGTTTCCTTTTGTCCAGTATCCAAAGACGACATTGGGGGCCATTACTCCGAAGGTGTGTTTCCCTTCTTTTAACTGAAATTGGACGTGATGTTTTGTATATAGGCCTGCGATCTTTTTGCCATCAACTGTTGGATAAAGTCGAATGGCTCCTCCAACAAAGTTGTAGTTTCGCATGATGGAGATTTCAGCGGCCGTTTTATTATCAAGCTTTGGCATGGTGTGGATTTCACCCATTTTTGGGGCGCAACCGGATGCAGCTATTAGAATAAATAGCATTAGAATTATTCGCTTCAACGCTGCCTCCACTCCATGCATTCAGACGATTTAGTTAAGCGCTGAACTTCTCAGGCAGGCCGTGCATCGACGGAATGTGGTAGTCCCAGTGTCCATCCGGTTCGTGCGTGATCCAGACGGTACGGCAGCCGAGCTCTTTGGCTGGGGTCAGATTGTCGGCCATGTCATCCACTACCAGCGTCCGGTCGGGTGTTGATCCTTCCAGTTCAATCAGGCGGGCCAGTACCTCGCGGTTCGGTTTGGGCAGGTAGTCGGCATCGAAACGAATGTCGTAGATGCGCTCGAAATGATGGCCGATGCCAAGGGCGGCAAGGATGCGCTCGGCGTGTTCGCGGATGCCGTTGGTGTGGATCACCTTGCGGCCGGGCAGGCGGGCCAGGGCCGCATCGAAGTCCGGGTCCGGCGAAAGCAACTCGTGGGCATTGATGTCGTGTACTTCGTGCAGGAAGGCCTCGGCATCGATACCGTGGTAGAGCATCAGGCCGCGCAGCGTGGTGCCGAACTCCTGCCAGTATTTCAGGCGCAGGCGATTCGCCTCCGCCTCGTCCACGCCCAGCTCACGTACAATGAAGGCGGTCATGCGTGCATCCATGCGGGCGAAGACGCCGGTGTCGGCACGGTAGAGGGTGTTGTCGAGATCGATGACGGCCAGATCGAACGGCATCAGCTATCGTCCTGTGTTTCCTCGGAGCGGTAGGGTACGCGCCCGGTCGGCACCACTTTGGATGAGTGGTCGCAGTGCACCGTCTGGTCATCGAAGAAGATGTGCGGCCGGAAGGCTTTCAGCACCTCGGCCTTGGGCATGCCGCCCAAAAAGAAGGTCTCATCCAGCTCCACACCCCATTCGCGCAGGGTGCGGATCACCCGCTCGTGGGCCGGGCTGTTGCGGGCCGTCACCAGTGCCGTACGGATCGGGGCGGGGGCCGATTTGTGCTCGGCCTGAATGTAGGAAATGGTTTGCAGCAGCTTGGCGAAGGGGCCGGCCGGCAGCGGTTTGCGGGCATTCTCCTTCTCGTGCTGGATGAAGGCCTCCAGCCCCTGCGTCTGGTAAATCTTTTCGGATTCATCGGAGAAGAGCACGGCATCGCCATCGAAGGCGATGCGGATCTGGTCGATCTCCTCCTGGTTGGGGTTCTCCGGCTTGGCATAGAGCAGGGCCGCAGCCACGCCGGCATTCACGGCCGCCTGCACGTCGTCCTCATACAGCGAGAGGAAAAGATCGACACTGAAGGCGTGCAGGTAGGGGGCGAGCTGGGCGCCGCCGCTCAGGGCCGCGCGCGTGATATCCAGCCCGTAGTGGTCGATGGAGTTGAAGATGCGCAGGCTGGTGTCGGCCGAGTTGCGCGACATGATCACCACCTCGGTCTTGCGCTCGTCCGGGATGATGCTGTTCAGGTTCAGGATCGCCTTGATCAGCGGGAAACCGGCGCCGGGCTTGAGCGTGATGTGCTCGTTCTCCAGCTGGTAGGCCTCGTACGCCTCCAGCCCCTGGGTGCGGAAGATTTCATCTTCATGGCTGAGATCGAACAGGGCGCGCGAGGAGACGCCGATTACCAGGTATTTGCTGAGATCTACCGCCATGTTCGTATGCCTGTTGCTCCTTGATTGAGCGGCCGGATGCCGCGTGCGAATCGAACGTACGGCGATTGCCTGTCGATGTAAAGCGGGGTGCCCGGATTCCAGGCGACGGCAGCGTCAAAGCTTGGCAGAATGGCCCTGTCCGCCTCAATGGCCTTATCTGGCATCATACCACGTTGTTGACTGGGCACGATTACAACCGGAGGTGCCGCATGGCCAGGCCCAATTTCAAATACGAAAAACGACAGAAGGAACTCGCCAAACAGAAGAAGGCGGAAGAGAAGCGCCTGAAGAAGCTCGAGCGCCGCAGCGGCAAGGCCGCCGAAGAGGATGCGGTGGAAGCTGTCGAATCCAATGATGAAACGAACGATGCAACATCCCCGTCCGGGGATACCGAGTAACCACGCATTGCCCGCCTGATGGCCGGGCCTGGGCGGCAGATAGCAAACCCTGCCTGTGGCGATGGTGTTTGCTGCCCGTCCACGTGCTAATCTGCAACCATGAGCACTAGCATCGAAAGGCTGTTGATTCTCGGTTGCGGCTATGTCGGCACCCGGCTGGCCCGCCGGGCCATGGATGCAGGCATCCATGTGCTTGCCACCACCCGCAGCGAGTCGCGTGCATCGACCCTGCGCGGCTTCGGTATCGAGGCCGTGGTTGTGGCCTCGCCCGATCGCCTTGCCGAGGCGCAGCTGGATAGCGTGGATGCCGTCCTCGATTCCATTCCGTTGACCCGCGATGAGCATGGCATGCATGCCAGCCAGAGCGAATGGCTGCCGCATCTGGCGCCACGCCTGCCGCATCTCCGCTGGGCGGGTTATCTCTCCACCACTGGTGTGTATGGCGATGCAGGCGGCGCCTGGGTCGATGAGGAGCATCCCTGCGATCCATCCAGTGCGCGTGGCCAGCAGCGGTTGCTGGCCGAGCAGGAGTGGCTGGCAAGCGCATTGCCGGCCGAGGTGTTCCGCATCGCCGGTATCTACGGGCCGGAGCGCAATATCCTGGCCCGCCTGATGAGTGGCGACTATCGCGCCGTGCGCTGGCAGCCGCCGCACTGGTCCAACCGCATCCATGTCGACGATATCGTGGCCGCACTGCAGGCGGCGATGGCCAGGCCCCGCGCCGGACGCATCGTCAATCTGGCCGACGATTGCCCGCTGCCGCACGATGAATATGTCACCGAGCTGGCCGGCATGATCGGGGCAGCGAAGCCTGTGATCCTGACGCCTGCGGAGGGTGAGGCGCAGCTGTCTGCCACGGCCCTCGATTTTTTTCGCGACAACAAGCGCATCAGCAACCGCCGCCTGCACGCGGAGCTTTTGCCGGCCCTGAAGTATCCGAGCTTTCGCGAGGCGGTCGCCACGTTGCAAGAGACATCACCGACAGGGTAAGCCTCACGGGTGATGATTGCCTTCGCATGGGCAGCCTCCTAGGCTGACATCAGCAAATCGTGATATGACTGCGCCGGCTTGATGGCGGCAGTCGATTGGATACGGAGGTTGGTTCATGGCCAAGTCATTGATGGATTTCGCCGCCGAGGCGCGGCAACAGGTGAAAGAGGTGTCGACCGCCGATGTGGCCGGCATGCTGGGTGCCGAAGGTGCACCGCTGCTGCTCGACGTGCGCGAGCCGGGCGAGGTGGCGCAGGGGCATCTGCCGGGGGCGATCAATGTGCCGCGTGGTCTGCTGGAGGCGAAAGCCGATCTCGATTTCCCGCACCGCGAGCCGAAGCTGGAGGATCGCAGCCGGCCGGTCGTGCTCTACTGTGCCAGCGGTGTGCGCAGTCTGCTGGCCGCCAACACGCTGCAGCAGATGGGCTTTACCGACGTGGTCTCGATGGCCGGCGGTTTCGTCGCCTGGGCCAGCGAAGGGCGCGACATTGCCACCGAATCCTGGTGAGGCAGAGGCCGACGAATTCCAGCGTATCGCCGAGGAGGAGCTGGCCTCGCTGCCGGTCACCTTTCTCGATGCGATCCATAATGTCTCGATCCAGATCGAGGAGTTTCCCTCGGATGAGGTGATGCAGGCGCTGGCGGCGGAGAGCCCGTTCGATCTGCTGGGCCTCTACCAGGGCTGGCCGCTGCCGGAGCGCGGTGCCAGCTACGGCGGGCAGCCGCCCGATATTATCGAGCTTTATCGCATGCCGATCCTGCGTTTCTGTGAAGAGCAGGGCGAGGAGCTGCGCCACTGTATCCGGCATGTGCTGGTGCATGAGATCGGGCACTATTTTGGTTTCTCGGATGATGAGATGGAGGCGATCGAATGGCAGGAGTAGAGACTGCACGCGAACATATCCGCCAGCTTTCGGAGCAGCTGCTGCAGGCCCTGGCCGGCAAGCAGGAGGCGATCGGGGAGGTGCTCACCTGTCTGCTGGGCGGCGGACACCTGCTGATCGAGGATGTGCCGGGCGTGGGCAAGACGACGCTGGCCCAGGGGCTGGCGGCGAGCCTGGCCACCGATTTCGGCCGTATCCAGTTCACGGCCGACCTGTTGCCGGCCGATATCGTCGGCGTGGAGATTTTCGATCCGGGCGAGAAACGCTTCACCTTCCATCCGGGGCCGATTTTCCATCACATCGTACTGGCCGACGAGATCAACCGCGCCACACCCAAGGCGCAGTCGGCCCTGCTGGAGGCGATGGCCGAGCGGCAGGTGAGTATCGAGCGCGAGACGCGTCCGTTGCCCGATCCCTTCTTCGTATTGGCTACCCAGAATCCGCTGGAGCATCTCGGCACCTTCCCGCTGCCCGAATCGCAGCTGGACCGCTTCTTCATGCGTATCCGGCTAGGCTATCCCGACCGCGAGGCGGAGCGCGAAGTGCTGCTCGACAGGGCCGGGCGAGTACGCCTGACCGAGCTTCGGCCCGTCGCCAGCTGGGAGGATGTGCAGGCCGCACGCGCGGCGGTGCATGCCATGCCGGTTTCCGATTCGCTGATGGATTATGTGCTGAGCCTGTTGGAGCTGAGCCGCAATGGCGAATGGCTGAAGCAGGGCATCAGCCCGCGTGCCGGCCGCGATCTGCTGCTCGCCGCCCGGGCCCGTGCCTGGCTGAATGATCAGGCGTATGTTGCCGCCGCCGATGTGCAGGCGGTGTGGGTTCCCTGTCTTGCCCACCGCGTGGTGGCCGAGGGCGATGCCACCGCCGCTTTGCAGGCGCTGCTGGCGCAGGTGGCGGTTCCCGCCTGACGGACTTGTTAGATGCGTGGTTTGTGTGGAGCGCAAAAGGCGTCCTGCTTTTGCTTGAACTGCTACGCAGGCGCATGTCCTGCTACGCTCACGGACCGGCAAATGGCCGGCCCGCCGCCCCTCCATGGGCGGGGAGGGGGAGGGGCTTGTGTGGAGCGCGAAATACTTCCTGTATTTCGCTTGCAACGCATTCCGAAAACGCGGTTTCCGGAATGCTCACGCACCGCTCCCGCGCTGCGCCGCCCGTCCATGGGCGGGGAGGGAGCTTGTTTGATGCGCAAAATACCTCCTGCATTTTGCTTGAGCCGCTACGCAGGCGCATGTCCTGCTACACTCACGGACCGGCAAATTGCCGGCCCGCCGCCCGTCCATGGGCGGAGGGGGAGCTTTGATTTGAACGCAGGAAATTTTTGTGGCGACCCTTCCACCCATGGATGGGTGGCTTCAGCGAGCCATTGCAAACCGCGTTTGCGATGGCGACAGAGGATGAGGGGGCTTGTGTGGAGCGCGAAATACTTCCTGTATTTCGCTTGCAACGCCTTCCGAAAACGCGGTTTCCGGAAGGCTCACGCAGCGCTATCCGCGCTGCGCCGCCCCTCCATGGGCGGAGCTGAAGCTTCTTCTCATGTTCGGGAGTTTTGTGATGGCTGATGGAGTTTCCTTTCGTGGCCTATGATCCCGCGGATCTACGACTGCCGCACTGGCTGCTGCGGCTGCTCGATGCGGCGATTCGTCTGCGTCTGCCGCTGGCACATGGCTGGCGGGTGGGGGTGACCCGGCCCGGGGTGCTGCTGATCGCGGCCACGTTCGGGGTCTGGGGGGCCGCATTCTATTCCGCCAATAATCTGCTCTACCTCTGTGCCGCCATGCTCACCGCCCTGGCGGCCGCCGCCTTCTGGCAGGGGATGGGCATCCTGCGTGATGTGCCGGTCATGGCCGACGCCCTGCCCGCCTGGGCCGAGGCGGGGGCGCCGGTGGTGGTGCACCGGCCGTTGTCTGCTGCGGCGCGCATGCCGGCCCTGGTCGAGCTGCAGTGGCAGGGCGCGCATGCGGTGCAGATGCAGTGGCGCAGCGATGGGCAAGCATCGCAGCTGGAGGGGCGCTGGCTGGCGCCGGGGCGCGGGCTTTATCGCTTCGAGGCACAAAAGCTGGGCACGGCGGCGCCGCTGGGAATCTGGCAGTTCGAGCAGCAGCGGCGTGATGCGGCTTCATTGATGGTGATGCCGAAGCCGGTGCCGTGGGCGGACAGTCGCGGCCAGTCGAGTGATGCGATGCGCTGGCAGGAGGGCGATGAGTGGCATGATCTGCGCAGCTACGTGCCGGGCGATGCCCTGGCCCGGGTACACTGGCGCAAGGCGGCCAGCAACATGAATGACTGGACGGTCAAACGCTTCATGCAGCCCGAGGATGAGATCGGCCAGCATCACCTGCGCATCGATCTGCGTCTGCCGGAGGGTAAGGGCGAGTCCGCCTTCGAGCGCCTGCTCGGCATGGCCTGGTACTGGCTGGAGAGCCGCATGAAGAGCGGCGATCGCCATTCGCAGCTGACCATCGGCCAGCAACAGTTTGACTGCAGCAGTGAGGGCGGATGCCTTGCCGCCATGCGGGCGATAGCGGCGGCAGAGCCGGAATCCGCCCGCCCGGCCGGCAACGGCGGTATCCTGCTTTCGCTGGTGGAGGGCTGATGGTCGCCCGTCTGCCGACAAGCGCCACCCTGCAGCGGGCCGAACGGCTGACGCTGGCCGTGCTGATGTGCGGCGTGGCAGCGCTCGCCTTTTCCGATTTCGTCAGCCCCGTCTACTGGTTGCTGGTGACGACTCTGGCCGTGCTGCGTCTCTGGCGGGGGCCGGGCTTCGCCCTGACGGAGTTGCAGGCCAGTATGATCGGCTGGGCCGGCTTCCTGTGGGTGGGGCTGGAGCTGGCGCTCGGACGGGCGCTGGTGGTCGCCTTTACCGACTTTCTGCTGATCCTGGCTCTGGCCGTCGCTATCGAGGCGGCTACACCGCGTAATCATCTGCATCGCATGCTGGTCGGCCTGTTCCTGATTCTCGGTGCGGCCGTACTGACCGATTCGGTTCTTTATGCCCTGCCGCTAGCTGCCTTCGTCTGGTTCATGTGGCGGGCGGCGGCCTGTCTCTATGGCATGGATATGCCCGGCGGCGATCTTCCGGCCGCGCCACCGCGGCGCGAAGGGCGTGTCATGGCCGTGATGGGCGTGGTGATCGTGCTGCTCTTCGTGCTGCTGCCCCGTTTCGACACCGAATCGCGTCTGAAGCCGACCCAGCCGCGCATGGAGACCACCGGATTTTCCGATCAGGTGCAGCTGGGCGACTTCGCGCGTGAGCTCGATGCCACGGTGGTGATGCGGGTGGAGCCGGCCCCCGGCACCGACCCGGAGGCTTTCCGGCACGCGGTTCAGGGGCGCTACTGGCGGGCGACACCAATGAGCGTCTATGTGAAAAACGGCTGGCGCCGGGCCGGTGAACGCACCATTCGCTCCTGGCCACGCGGCAGCGATATCCGGCTGCGGGATGGCAAGGGCATACGGGTGGCGGTCTATCGCGAGGCGACCGACCATCGCTATATCATGGTGCCGGACGGTCTGCAGACGATCGAGGATGTCCCCTATCCGGTGCTGCAGGATAACGGCGGCAGCCTGATGTTCCGCCGGGCTCCGTCCCGGCGCTTGCGGCTCGTGATGCAGCTGGGGCGGCATGCGATGCCGGAGGGGCTGCGGCCACCCATGCGGGCGGAGGAGAGTGCCGGCAGCGTGCCGGCTGCGGTGCGCGACTGGGCCCTGCAGATCGCAGGCGGGGCGGCCACGCCGCAACTGGCGCTGAAGCGCATGGATGCGGAGCTGCATGGCTGGACCTACGATCTCAATGCCCCGATCGATAACCAGGCGCCCCTGGCATCGTTTCTGCGCCTGAAGCGTGGTCATTGCGAACTTTATGCCACGACCCTGGCCCTGGCGGCCCGTTCGCTCGGGGTCCCGGCCCGGGTGGTGAACGGTTACTACGCCGGCGAATGGAATGCGACCGGCGGTTTTCTGCTGCTGCGCCAGCAGCATGCCCACAGCTGGGTCGAGGCATGGCTCAACGGGCGCTGGCAGCGATTCGATCCGACCCCCGCCTCGCGCTGGCAGCTGTCGGGCGTCCGTTTCCCGCAGCTCGATGAGGTGTGGGAGAGTGTGAAGCTGGCCTGGTATCGCTATGTGCTGCAGTTCGAGGAGAGTGCGCGCACCGAGCTGATTACCCGCTTCCTGCAGCTGCTGAAGCAGGCCCTGCCGTGGCTAATGCTGGGTGCCGTGGGCCTGTTCGCCCTGCTGCGGCTCCGGCGGAGTGGCCTGCCGCTGCTCTCGCGTGCGCCCCGGCGTGTGCGTGGCATGCAGGCGCTGCTCGATCGCTGGCTGGCACGACGGGGCATTTTGCGCCAGCCGTGGCAGCCGCTGCGTACGCTGCCCGTACCGGAACATGTCGATGCCACGGCCTGGCGGCAGCTGGTGCAGGAGTGGGAGCAGCAGGCCTACGGTGTAAGCCCCGCCTGGAATCGCCGTATTCTGTGGCGCAGGTTACGTGCGCTTTGAGAAAGGCGCTGCTAACATCGCGCCCATCTTTCGTTGAGGAGGGTGCCAGTGGGTATTCTTGAAGGCAAAAAAGGCCTGATTCTCGGTATCGCCAATGACAAATCGATCGCCTGGGGCGTGACGCAGGCCTGCCACCGCGAGGGTGCGGAGCTCGGCTTTAACTTTCTCGGTGAGGCGCTGGAGAAGCGCGTACGTCCGCTGGCCGAATCGGTCGATGCAACGCTGCTGGAGCCGCTCGATGTCGGTGACGATGCCCAGCTCGACGACTTTTTTGCCAAGGTCGAAGCCAAGTGGGGCAAGCTCGATTTCCTGGTCCACTCGATCGCCTTCGCCAACAAGGATGCCCTGAAAGGCAACTTCCGCGATACCACGCGCGCCGACTTTCAGCTCGCCCTCGATATCTCGGCCTACTCCTTCATCGCCTGTGCCCAGCGCGCGGCCAAAATCATGAATCCGGGCGGCTCGATGCTGACCATGTCCTACCTCGGTGCCGTGCGCGCCGTGCCGAACTACAACGTTATGGGTGTCGCCAAGGCCGCACTTGAGGCCTCCACCCGCTATCTGGCCCAGGATCTCGGCCCGGAAGGGATTCGCGTCAACGCCATTTCGGCCGGCCCGATCCGTACCCTGGCCGCCTCCGGTGTCGGTGATTTCCGCAAGCTGATGGACAAGAGTGCCCGCGGCGCGATGCTCAAGCGCAACGTAAGCCAGGAGGAGGTCGGCAACTCCGCCGCCTACCTGCTCTCCGACTGGGCCGCCGGTGTCACCGGTGAAGTGCATTATGTCGATGGCGGCTTCAGCATCGGTGCCGGCGACCCGGGCATCGAGTAAGCAGGGGATAGACGCCTTATGTCCGGTTCCTCCTTCGGTGAGATTTTCCGTGTCGCCACGGCCGGCGAGTCGCATGGCGCAGCACTGGTGGCCATCGTTGAGGGATGCCCGGCAGGGGTGGAGCTTTCCGAAGCCGATATCCAGCCCGACCTGGATCGGCGTAAGCCGGGCCAGTCGAAGTACACCACCCAGCGCCAGGAGGCGGATGCGGTGGAGATTCTCTCCGGCGTGTTCGAGGGCAAGACCACCGGCACGCCGATCGGGCTGCTGATCCGCAACACCGATCAGCGCAGCAAGGATTACTCCGAGATCAAGGACAAGTTCCGCCCGGGGCATGCCGATCTCACCTACTACGAGAAGTACGGCATCCGCGATTACCGTGGTGGCGGCCGCTCCTCGGCCCGCGAGACAGCCGTGCGCGTGGCAGCCGGTGCCGTGGCCCGCAAGATGCTGGCCGCCTTCGATATCAGTATCACCGGCTGGGTCGATCAGATCGGCCCGATCCGTGCCGATGTCTCCCGTTTCGATCTCGAAGAGATCAACCGCAACCCCTTCTTCTGCCCCGATGCCGAGGCCGCTGCCGAGATGGCCGTATTCATGGATGCGCTGCGCAAGCAGGGCGATTCCATCGGCGCCGGTCTCACCGTGCAGGCGACCGGTGTCGATCCCGGCCTGGGCGAGCCGGTCTTCGATCGCCTCGATGCCGATATCGCCAAGGCGATGATGAGTATCCAGGCGGTGAAGGGTGTCGAGATCGGCGACGGCTTTGCCTGTATTACGGCGAAGGGCTCCGAGTTCGGCGATGCGATCCGTTCGAATGGTTTCCAGTCCAACCATGCCGGCGGCGTGCTGGGCGGCATCTCCAATGGCGACGTGATTAGCGCCCGCCTGGCTCTGAAACCCACCTCATCGATCCTGACCCCGCGTCCGACCGTCGATATCCACGGCAACGAGACCGAGATCGTCACCAAGGGTCGCCACGACCCCTGCGTCGGTATCCGTGCCGTACCCATCGCCGAGGCGATGCTGGCTCTCACGCTGGCCGATCATCTGCTCCGTCACCGCGCCAGCCGTCTCTGATCACGTCCGGACTGCCATTCCGGCAAGTCCTGATTAGTTCGACTAACTTTTGATGTGAACGATATGGCCGGCTTAGAACGGCCTTCGGTTCAAGCGGTCGATGCAACACAGGCGTTAAATCT
>CAZCZU010000011.1:0-60895 GCA_964503475.1 uncultured Zetaproteobacteria bacterium | reverse complement strand
ATTCGTCCAGGGTGAAGGGCGGCAGTGGCCATGCGCCTCTACTCTGCGCCCCGTTGGCGATAACAGGCCTAGAAACGGTAGCCTGCCAGGGTCATGACCTTGAACTGGCTTTTGGCGAATGTGAGCGGGCTTCTGGCGGCATCGCCGGTCAGGCGCTTGTAGTCGGCATTGATGCCCAAAAACCAGTGCCGGTCGAGTCGGTAGTTGGCATCGATGCCGATGCGCACATCCTTCAGGCCGGCTTTGGCCCGGAATGCGGTGAAGCGGGAGGCGATGGCCTGTGCCGCGCTGACGCCGAAGAAGGTCTGCATGTAGTTGCTGTCGGCCCAGGTAGCGTTGAGGTGTGGCTTGAGGATCAGGCGCCTGCCGACAAGTCGGGGCATCGAAAGGCCGGCATCGATCAGCAGGCCGCGGTTGTCGCTGCCGGTGAATTTTGTGGCTGAAGCCTTGAAGGTGATGTGACTGGCCGTGTAGCTGCCGAAGGCGCGCGCGCCCAATGATGCACGGATGTTGCCCATGCCGATCAGGCGATCATCTCCGCGACTGACGAAAGCGCCACTTTTATGATCTTTGCGGCCACCGTGGTAGGTGAGGCCGGCGCCGAGCCGCATGGGGCCGTCATGCCAGTAGGCGCTTACGCCGCCAATGCCGATCGAGATCATGTCGTTGTAGGTAGCGTTGATGATTGGCAGTGGCAACAGGCTATAACGATCACTGCCCTCGTAGGTGGGGCGGACCAGCAGGCCGCCGCCGGCTGTGAGCTGCCAGTCGCGCTTTTCTGCTGTAAGCGTCGGACGGTTGATGGTGGCATGGGCTTCTGCGGCCGGGTTGTCGCTGGTGGTGAGAGCGTCCTGTGCCGAGGCACTGTTCGACTGAAGCAGCAGGGAGGCCAGAAGGGCCGGCGCGATGATGGTTTTGTTCAGATGTTTCATGAATGTTATACCCGTTGATCGTGTGCCTTCGCTCACGTCGTGAACATGCCGATCCGGTTTATGAAGGTTGGCTGTCTACGAAGGAGCAGGCGCATTAAATGTGGCGCGGATGGTAAGCGTGATTTCTGAATCGCTTCTGAAAGGGGAAGGGGTATTGCCCCTTTGGCATATCAGGGATTACGTCGTTTGCATGTCGTGTGGCGGTTGGCAGGCCGGACGGGAAATCTATAATTGCCGCCATGTCGATGAATCGCTCTGTGAACAGTTCTGTGCGTCAGGCCGAAATCCGTGATGCTATGGCGATCAGTCGCCTGGGCGGCACGACCTTTGCACGCGCCTACGGCGCGATAGTGCGGCCGGAGGACATGGCCGGTTATGTCGAGGAGATTTTTGCGCCATCCCGGATTGCCGAAGAGATCGGGACGCCCGATTGCGTTTATCTGGTTGCCGAAAGTGATGCGGGCATCATCGGTTACGCCAGGATGGCCGCGACGGTTGCCCCGGAAGCGATTCCGAAGGGGTGTCAGCTGGAGCTGGTCCGCCTCTACCTGGATGATCGATATTGCGGCCATGGTATCGGTGAAAAGCTGTTGTCGGCCTGCTGTTCGAAGGTGCTTGAGGCGGGGCACAGCGGCCTGTGGCTTCGGGTCTGGCAGAAAAATGAGGGAGCCATTCGCTTCTATCGCCGCCATGGCTTTGAGATTGTCGGCAGCGAGCCCTATCTGATCGGCGAAACGGCCAACCCGGTGGTGCTGATGTGCCTGGAGCTTGCCTGACACGGGCGGGCACCTCCCTTTCTTTCGTTTGCAAAAGTAATTACTGTTCCTGTTCATTTTCCGGCCAGTCGGCGGAGATCGATAGGGGGAGCTGCATTTATGCCATTGGTTGAGCACACGGCGTTGCCTGCATTTGCCAAGTTGCGCCAGCGCGGTGAAAAGGTGCTGACCCACGATCAGGCATTGCGCCAGGATATTCGCGAACTGCATGTCGGCCTGCTCAACATGATGCCCGATGCCGCCCTGATCGCCACGGAAATCCAGTTCATGCGCCTGGTGGGCAGTTGCAACCAGATTGCCCAGTTTTATGTGCATCCGTTTACCATCGACGGGCTTCCGCGCAGTGAGGAGACACAGGCCTATATCGATGGCTACTACAGCAGCTTCGACCAGATCAGGGAGATGGGACTGGATGCGCTGATCGTCACCGGTGCCAATGTCTCCAACCCTTCGCTGGATCAGGAGCCTTTCTGGGAGCCGTTGAAAGAGGTGATCGGCTGGGCGCGGGAGAACGTCACCTCGGTGCTTTGTTCGTGCCTGGCGACCCATGCCCTGGTCAAACAGCTCTACCATATCGAGCGGCAACCGATGCCGGCCAAGCTGTGGGGCGTCTACCCGCATCATGTGGTGCATGGCGAACATCCGCTGCTGCGCGATATCAATACCCGCTTCGATGTGCCGCACTCCCGCTTCAATGCCATCCACAGGGAGGCGCTCGAACGGGCGGGCCTGACCATCCTGATCGAGAGCGATGTTGCCGGGGTGCATATGGCGGTGAGCCCCGACCAATACGGTCTGGTCTTTTTCCAGGGGCACCCGGAATACGATACCGTCAGCCTGCTCAAGGAGTACAAGCGCGAGGTGAGCCGCTTTATCAATGGTGAGCGCGCCGATTATCCGCCCGAACCCGAGAACTATTTCTGCGCAGATGCGACAGCGATTGTCGAACAGCACCGCCTGCAAGTGCTTGAGGCGATGCGGCAGGGGGTGGCCACACCGCCATTCCCGGAGGCGCATCTCGAGCCGTTGCTGGACAATACCTGGCGAGACACGGCCAAGTCCATCGTCAATAACTGGCTGGGACTGGTCTACGAAAACACCTCGTTTGAGCATTTTCGCCCTACCGCGTAAACCGACCCCTCCGGGTCAAGCATGATTCCCATAAGGAGCGTTCCATGAAAACAGAAACGATTGCCATTCACGCCGGTTACGAGACCGACCCCACCACCAAATCGGTGGCCGTGCCGATCTATCAGACCGTCGCCTACGAGTTCGATAATGCCCAGCACGGTGCCGACCTGTTCAACCTGGCCGTACCCGGCAACATCTACACCCGCATCATGAACCCGACCAACGATGTGCTGGAGAAAAGGGTGGCGGCCCTCGACGGCGGTGTGGCCGGTCTGGCCACAAGTGCGGGCAGTGCCGCGATCACCTATGCCATCCAGACCATCGCCACGGCCGGCAACAACATTGTCACCGTGCCGATGCTGTATGGCGGCACCTACACGCTGTTTGCCCATATGCTGCCGGGGCAGGGCATCGATGTGCGCTTTGCCGAGAACGACAGCCCGGAGGCACTGGAGAAACTGATCGACGACAAGACCTCCGCCATCTACTGCGAATCGATCGGCAACCCGGCCGGCAATATTGTCGACCTGGAGGCAATCTGCGCCATGGCCAGCAAGCATGGTGTGCCGGTGATTGTCGACAACACCGTGGCGCCGGGCCTGATCCGGCCGATCGATCACGGGGCCGCGATCGTGGTCTATTCGCTGACCAAGTACATGGGTGGTCACGGCAATTCGCTGGGTGGCATGATTGTCGATTCCGGTAAATTCCCGTGGGCCGAGCACGCCGAGCGTTTCCCGATGCTGAACCAGCCGGAGCCGGCCTATCATGGCGTGGTTTACACCGAGGCGCTGGGCGAGGCGGCATTCATCGGCCGCGCCCGCACCGTGCCGCTGCGCAACACCGGCTCCGCCCTCAGCCCGATGAATGCCTTTTTGATTCTGCAGGGCATCGAGACGCTCACCCTGCGCATGGAGCGCCATTGCGAGAATGCCATGGCCGTTGCCAAACACCTGCAGGCGCATCCGGATGTGGCGTGGGTACAGTTTGCCGGCCTGCCGGATTCACCCTATTACGAGCTGGCACAGAAATACTGCAACGGTCGTCCGTCGGCCCTGCTCACCTTCGGTGTGAAGGGCGGCTTTGAAGCGGCCGAGAAGTTCTACGATGCGCTGGGCCTGTTCAAGCGGCTGGTGAATATCGGGGATACCAAATCGCTGGCAGCGCATCCGGCATCGACCACGCATCGTCAGCTGACCGAGGATGAGCTGAAAACCGCCGGCGTCACGCCGGATATGATTCGCCTCTGTATCGGTATCGAGCATATCGACGATATCCTTGCCGATATCGATCAGGCACTGGCCGCAGCGAAAGCATAAGCGACGCCGGTATCTGGCAACGGGGGCGACATTGTCGTCCCCGTTTTTTTTGTGCATGCACTGCGTTCGGGCGTGGCTCAGGCCGAGGGCCTGCGGGTCAGTTGGGCGATGGCCTGTTAACGATGGTCAGGGGCGGGCGGCTGGATCGCCATGGGAAAGGGGGGAGTCGGTCGGGGGGAGCCTATTTGATACCGACCCAGATCGTGTGTTTGGTACCGCGTCTGCCTTTGACCGCCTGAACCTGATGCTCCTCCACCCTGAAGCCGCTCTTCTGCAGGCGCTGGGTGAAGGCCCGGTCCCGGCCGGCGGACCAGACGGTGAGCACGCCGCCGGGCGTAAGGGCGGCATAGGCGTTGGCGAGGCCGTAGTAGCCGTAGAGGGAGTCGTTGTCTTCGCGGGTGAAGCCGTCGGGGCCGTTGTCGACATCGAGCATGATGGCATCGAAGCCCTCAGGATTCGCCTGCATCACCTTGCCGACATCCTGTTCCAGCACCTCGACGCGCGGATCATCCAGCGGGTGGCCGGCCAGCCCGCCCAGATACTTCCGGTTCCAGCGCACGACAGCGGGAATCAGCTCGGAGACGGCGATGCGCGCCTGTGGCCCTGCATGATCCAGCGCCGCACGCAGCGTGTAGCCCATGCCCAGGCCGCCGACCAGCAGGTGCGGTTTCTTGCGCCTGCCGAGCCGTTTGCAGGCCAGCTCGGCCAGCACATCCTCCGAGTTGTGGGCGCGGCTGTTCATCAGCTCGCCCTCCTTCTCGACGAAGATGGAGAACTCTTCCCCGCGCCGGTACAGGCGCAGGGATGCGCCGTGTTCCGTCGCGGAATCGAGCAGGATATAGGGTCGGACGGCGATAGCGCTTTATCCCAGCAGTGGCGCCAGCCACTTCTCCGCTTCCTCGATCGCCATGCCCTTGCGCTTGGCATAGTCCGCCACCTGATCGCGATCGATCGGGCCGACGGTGAAGTACTTGGCATCCTCGCTGGCGAAGTAGAGGCCGGAGACGGAAGAGGGGGGGGTCATGGCGTAGGACTCGGTGAGCCCCATGCCGATGTTCGCCTCGACATCGAGCAGCTGCCAGAGCGTGCCCTTCTCGGTGTGCTCCGGGCAGGCCGGATAACCGGCGGCCGGGCGGATGCCCCGGTACTTCTCGCGGATCAGATCCTCATTCGAAAGCGTCTCATCGCTCGCATAGCCCCAGGTCTCCTTACGCACCTTCTGATGCATGTACTCGGCTAGCGCCTCGGCCAGGCGATCGGCCAGTACCTTGACCAGGATGGCGTGGTAGTCGTCGTGCGCCTTCTCATATTCGGCTGCTTTCGCCTCGGCGCCGAAGATGGAGACGGCGAAGCCGCCGAGGTGGTCGCCCGTCTCGGCCACATAATCGGAGAGGCAGAGGTTGGCGCGCTTATCCTTCTTGTCCTGCTGCTGGCGCAGGAAGTGGAAGCGGGTCAGCTCCTTCGTGTGTGCCTCGTCCTCATAGACGATGACACTGTCATCAGCCGTGGCGGCAGCCGGGAAGAGGCCGACTACGGCTTTGGCGGTGAACCACTTCTCGCGGATGATGGTGTCGAGCATGGCCTGGCCGTCGTCGAACAGCTTGCGTGCTTCTTCACCTTTGTGGGGATCGTTGAGGATGCGCGGGTAGGCGCCGTTCAGCTCCCAGGCGCCGAAGAACGGCGTCCAGTCGATATAATCGCGCAGGCACTCCAGCGGCACTTCGTCGAACACCTGCACACCCCTCTGCTGCGGGGGCGGTGCCACGTGGCTCGCATCGATTGCGGTGCGGTTGGCGCGCGCTGCCTCGATAGAGAGGAACTCCTTGGCCCGATTGCGGCCCTCGTGCAGCTCGCGCACCCTGGTATAGTCGGCATTCAGCTCTTCGACGAAACGGGCGCGGTTGGCCTTGGAGATCAGGTTCTGGGCCACGCCGACGGCGCGCGAGGCATCCTTCACCCAGACGATCGGCTGCTCGTACTGCGGCGCGATCTTCACGGCCGTGTGCGCCTTGGAGGTGGTGGCGCCGCCCAGCATCACCGGGATGGTGAAGCCCAGGCGCTGCATCTCCCTGGCGATGTGCACCATCTCGTCGAGCGACGGGGTAATCAGGCCGGAGAGGCCGATGATGTCCACATCGTGCTTTTTGGCCTCTTCGAGGATCGTGGCGGTCGGCACCATGACGCCGAGGTCGATCACCTCGAAGTTGTTGCACTGCAGTACGACGCCGACGATGTTCTTGCCGATGTCGTGCACGTCGCCCTTCACCGTGGCCATCAGCACCTTGCCGTTGGAGCTGTTGCCGCCGGCGGCCATCTCCTTCTCGATGAAGGGGAGCAGGTAGGCGACCGATTTCTTCATCACCCGGGCCGATTTGACCACCTGCGGCAGGAACATCTTGCCATCGCCGAACAGATCGCCGACGACGTTCATGCCGTCCATCAGCGGCCCCTCGATCACCTCGATCGGCTGCGCGAAGGCCTGACGCGCCTCTTCGGTATCCTCGTCGACATAGGTGTCGATGCCCTTGACCAGGGCGTGCTCCAGGCGCTTGGCTACCGGCCATGAGCGCCACTCGTCATCCGCCTTCTTGGCCTGGGTGCCGTCGCCACGGTAGTCGTCGGCGATGGCCAGCAGGCGGTCGGTGGCATCCTCGCGCCGGTTGAGCACCACATCTTCGACACGCTCACGCAGCTCTTCCGGCAGATCGTCGTAGACGGCCAGCTGGCCTGCGTTGACGATGCCCATATCCATGCCGGCATGGATGGCGTGGTAGAGGAAGACGGAGTGGATCGCCTCGCGCACCGGGTTGTTGCCGCGGAAGGAGAAGGAGACGTTGGAGACACCGCCGCTGACCATGGCGTGCGGCAGGTTCTGCTTGATCCAGCGCGTGGCCTCGATGAAATCGACGGCGTAGTTGTTGTGCTCCTCGATACCGGTAGCCACGGCGAAGATATTCGGATCGAAGATGATGTCCTGGGGCGGGAAGCCGATCTCATCGACCAGGATGCGGTAGGAGCGCTCGCAGATCTCGATCTTGCGCTCATAGGTATCGGCCTGGCCCTGCTCATCGAAGGCCATGATCACGGCGGCGGCACCGTACTGGCGGATCAGGCGGGCATGATGCACGAACTGCTCCTTGCCCTCTTTCAGCGAGATCGAGTTGACCACGCCCTTGCCCTGCACGCACTTCAGGCCCGCCTCGATGATCTCCCACTTCGAGGAGTCGATCATCACCGGCACCTTGGAGATATCCGGCTCGGAGGCGATCAGGTTCAGGTAGGTGACCATGGCGGCTTTGCCGTCGAGCATCGCCTCGTCCATGTTGACATCGATGATCTGGGCGCCGTTCTCCACCTGCTGGCGGCACACCTCCAGCGCCTTGTCGAACTCACCCTCCAGGATCAGGCGTTTGAAGATGGCGGAGCCGGTGACGTTGGCGCGCTCGCCCACGTTCACGAACAGCGACTCCGCACCGATGTTGCACGGTTCCAGGCCCGACAGGCGGCACTCGACGGAGTTGGCCGGCAGCTTGCGCGGCGGCAGCCCTTCGACGGCCTCGGCGATCGCCTTGATGAAGTCCGGCGAGGTGCCGCAGCAGCCACCGATGATGTTCAGAAAGCCCGATTCGGCCCACTCGCGGATGAAGCCGGCCATGTTCTCCGGCGTATCGTCATAACCGGTCGGAGCCAGCGGGTTTGGCAGGCCGGCATTCGGATGAGCCGAGACATGGCAGTCGGCCACGCGCGACAGCTCCTCGACATACTGACGCAGCTCCTCGGCGCCAAGGGCACAGTTCAGGCCGATGGAGACCGGGTTGGCATGGGCCAGCGAGTTGTAGAAGGCCTCGGTCACCTGGCCGGTGAGCGTGCGTCCGGAGGCATCGGTGATGGTGCCGGAGATCATGATCGGCAGCTCGTAGCCGATCTCTTCGAACAGCGTCTGCAGGGCGAAGATGGCCGCCTTGGCATTCAGGGTGTCGAAGATGGTCTCGATCAGGAACAGATCGGTGCCGCCGTCGATCAGGCCGCGGGCGGCCTCAACGTAGGCCTTAACCAGAGTGTCGAAGTCGATGTTGCGCGCCGCCGGGTCGTTGACGTCCGGAGAGATCGAGCAGGTCTTGTCGGTCGGGCCGAGGACGCCGGTGACGAAACGCGGCTTGTCATGCGTGGCGATGGCATCACATGCCTCGCGTGCCAGACGGGCACCGGCCACGTTGATCTCGTAGGCCAGCTCCGCCATGCCGTAGGAGTGCAGGGTGACGGCATTGGCACCGAAGGTGTT
The DNA here is from genome assembly GCA_964503475.1 of uncultured Zetaproteobacteria bacterium. Lineage (GTDB taxonomy): Bacteria > Pseudomonadota > Zetaproteobacteria > Mariprofundales > Mariprofundaceae > CAZCZU01. The sequence continues at coordinate 52,455 of CAZCZU010000011.1, read as the reverse complement.
GGTCTCGACGATGTCGGCACCGGCCTCCAGATACTCGCGGTGGATATCCTTGATGATATCCGGACGGGTCAGCACCAGCAGGTCGTTGTTACCCTTGAGATCACTCTCCCAGTCGGCAAAGCGCTCACCGCGGAAGTCCGTCTCCGTCAGTTGATGCTGCTGGATCATGGTGCCGGTGGCGCCGTCGAGGATCAGAATGCGTTCGGCGAGAAGCTGGCGGAAGAGGGCGCTGCGATTTTCGCGGTCCTGGCGGGAGAGGGTCATGGATCGTCCTTCGTATCTGGAGTGTCAAATATCATTTGGCGCAAGGCTAGCAATCAGGGGCTGTTTTTTCTATTTGTTTGCTCTGTAGATTTTTGGCATCCTGTGGTTCAGCTAAACACTGGGGGGACTGGAGTCTATGGCATATTCGGTACTATTGCTTGAGGATGAGAAGGCCACTCGCGATTACCTGGTACGCTTGATCGAAAAACACTCCGAACTCCAGCTTTTTGATGCCGTGGGCGATTGTGCTTCGGCGAGAGCTGCACTGAAGCGGGGGCAGCCGGACGTGCTGGTGGCCGATCTTGGCCTGCCGGACGGCAATGGCGTAGATATCATTCGTGAGGCACGGGAGCTTCATCCGGGCCTGGAAGCGATGGTGTTAACCGTTTTCGGTGACAAGGAGAGCGCCATGGGGGCGCTGGAGGCCGGGGCGACCGGTTACCTGATCAAGGAACAGGCCCTGAAAGGTTTGGCCGATGCCATTCTTGCTCTGAAGGGGGGGGAGTCGGCCATCAGTCCGAAAGTGGCCCGTTATCTGCTCGAGCGATTGAACAATGTGCCGGATGAACGGACGGATGAGGTATGTTCGGATGCCGATTTTCAGGAGGCACTGGAGAAGAGCGGCCTCACCGAGCGTGAGCACGAAATCCTCTGCATGATCTCGCGTGGTTGCAGTTATAGTGAAATTGCCGATTCCCTGCACCTCTCCACCCATACGGTGCGTGCCCATACCCGCAATATTTTTCGCAAGCTGGCCGTCCATTCGCGTTCGGAAGCTGTGTTCGAGGCGATCAATCTCGGCCTGATCTCATTTCCTGACCAATAATTCGATCCAGGGTCTGTTAACACTCATTTCGATGGCGCCGATACGGCCATTTTCCCGTCCTGCCGCTTTATCGCTCGCTTGTGTGCAATGAGCACGCCACGCTCGCACTGCCTTGCAGGGCCGAAAAAATGGCCTATCCTTGAGGGGCTTCGCCCCAAGCCGGGCCGCTCGGCGTTACTCAGGATTCATTTGGAGGCACCAAATTTCATCCCTCGCGCCTTGATTGGCCCGGTTTGGGGCAACAGCGACAACACCGAAATGAGTGTTAACAGGCCCTAGTCTGTTTGGGCTATAGGCTTATGCCAAGTCCATGTCTAAAATGGGGGCATGGACGTTCGCAATGCCTATGAGGAGTTTCTGGCGATTGCCGTGGTCGCCACACTGTTCCTCGCTCTGGGTTATGTTCTGCTGACAGGATATGGCCTGGGTCATTATATGGGGGAGCGGGCCGAGGCCAGTGGCTATCCTGGTGTGCATGTGATCCGGGAAGAGATTACGTCGTTTGCCGAGCCGGTGGGCTCGTTGTACGGATCGCAGGTGCGGGTGATACACAAGAGGTTGCGCCCGTGGCAGGAGGCATCCGTTGCCCGGCATGGTGGCGAATTCAATGGCGGAGCGGGTGCTTTTCCGCTATAGTGCCGCTCCAGCCCGAAAGCGACTGGCCCCGGGCCGTGCGTTTTCCGGCCATTTTTGACCCCCCAAGAGATTATTCCCATGTCCGATACAGATCAAAATCCAGAAGCCGTGCCTTTCGAGGCGCTGGGCTTGGCCGATTCCATTCTTGAAGGTGTACGTAAGGCCGGTTTCCGCGTGGCAAGCCCCGTGCAGGCCGAGGCAATCCCGGTTGTTCTGGCTGGACGCGATATCGTCGCCCAGGCGCATACCGGCACCGGTAAGACAGCCGCGTTCGGCCTGCCTTCGATGTCGCGCCTCGATCCGAAAGGAGGCGTTGGCCTGTTGGTAATCACGCCGACGCGTGAGCTCTGCATGCAGGTGAGCGAAGAGCTCTATCGCCTGGGCCAGTTTGCCGGACTGCATACCTCGGCCATCTACGGCGGCCAGTCCTACTCCCGCCAGATCGACAGCATTCGTCGTGGCGCCCAGGTTGTGGTGGCCACGCCAGGCCGCTTGAAAGATCTGCTGGAAGGCAAGCGACTTGGAACCTTTGCACCGCAGATTGTCGTGCTGGATGAGGCCGACGAAATGCTCGATATGGGCTTTCTGGACGATATCCGCACCATCTTTTCGCATCTGCCCGCGGAGCGCCAGACACTGCTTTTCTCGGCCACGATGCCGCGTCCGATCCAGAATCTGGCTTCATCGATCCTGAAGAACCCCGAGCGTATCGCCATCACCCAGCGCGAGACCACCAATGCCAATATCGAGCAGCGCTATTACGTGATTGATGAACATGAGCGTGAGGATGCATTGATCCGCCTGATCGATGCCGAGGAGCCGGACAAGAGCATCATCTTCTGTCGTACCCGTCTGGAAGTGGATCGCCTGGCGACCTCGCTTTCGGCCCGTGGCCTGACGGCGATGGGACTGCATGGTGATATCGAGCAGCGTCAGCGTGAGAAGATCATCCGTGCTTTCCGTAAAAGTGATGCCGAAGTGCTGGTCGCGACCGATGTGGCTGCGCGCGGCCTCGACGTTTCGGATGTGACTCACGTGTTCAATTACCACATCGCCTTCAACCCCGAAAGCTATGTGCATCGTATCGGCCGTACCGGCCGCGCCGGCAAGAAGGGGATGGCGATCACGCTGGTGACACCGATGGAGATGCGCGAGATCCAGCGTATCCAGCACAAGACCGGCAAGGAGATGACGCAGGCACTGGTGCCGAGTCGTCACGAGTTGCAGAAGGCGCAGGTCGGCAAGCTGGTGGAGAAGATCCGCCATCAGTCGATCGATGAGGCGGCTTCCGAGCTGCTGCTGGCGCTGGAGGACGAGATTGATCTGCCCCAGCTCGCCATCAAGCTGCTCTCCATGCAGCTGAATCAGGAAGAGGTGGCCGGACCGGAACGCATCGGCTTGCACGGCGATCATCTGAAGCGGGCCCTGTCGCGCATGAAAGAGCGTGGTCATCCGGGTGGTCGCGGGCGCCGTGGTCCCTGGAAGGGTAAGCCCGGTGGCTATCGCAAGGGGCCGGGCCGCAATGGTCCGGGTCGTGGCGGCAAGCCGTACGCTGGCAAGGGCGGAAAAAAAGGCTCCTGATTTGTTTCGCTGAAGCCGGCTTTGTGCCAAGCTGGCCCTGATGATTGTGATGTTCAGTGATTTCGGCCGTGAAGGGCCGTATGTCGGCCAGATGCAGGGGGCGATCCTGGGGATTGCTCCGCAGGTCCCCTGCCTGTCGCTGATGCACGATGCCCCGGCATACAATGCCCGGGCATCGGCCTATCTGCTGGCGGCAGCAAGCCGTTCGTTTTCCGATGGTACCGTATTTCTTGCTGTGGTTGATCCCGGTGTCGGGACTTCGCGGCGACCGGTTGTGTTGCGCGCTGGCGGACATACCTTTGTCGGTCCTGATAACGGCCTGTTGGCGATCGCTGCACGCTATGCCGATGCGCCCGAATGGTTCGAGATCAAGTGGCAACCGCCCCGGCTCTCGGCCAGCTTTCACGGTCGCGACCTGTTCGCGCCGGTCGCGGCCATGCTGGCGGCCGGTCTTCCGGTTGCGCTTGAGCCCTGTCAGCCGAGTGAAGGGACGGAGTGGCCGGATGATCTGCCTGAAGTGATCTACCAGGATGGCTACGGCAACCTGATGACCGGCCTGCGGGCCGATGGCTTGTCCTCCGATACCGTGTTGATGGTGCGCGATCAGGCCGTTTCGGCGGCGACCACCTTTGCCGAAGTGAAGGAGGGGGAGCTGTTCTGGTACCAAAACAGCCAGGGGCTGGTCGAAATTGCCGCCAATCGTGGCAGTGCCGCCGGTGAGCTCTGGGCCGAGGTGGGTACGCCCATCAGCTTCGCCTGTTAGTCGCAAAGATCGCAATCTACCTGCCTATATTCTCTCTTCTATAGTCGGAGCCCCTGCTTGCATTCGCTGTACTTGTCTCAATAATGGTGTGGGCTGGGCAGGGGGATAAGCACGATGAAGAAGCAGTTCGATATCGTCATTGTCGGCGGCGGCGCCGTTGGTGCGGCGCTGGCTCTGCAGTTGCAGCCGCTGGGTTACCGTATTGCCGTTGTGGAGTCGCGTGAGCCCCTGTTCGAATCCTCCGATCCCGAGCGGGTTATTGCTCTCTCCTACGGTTCGCGTGTCCATCTTGAACAACTGGGGGTCTGGCCGGAGGTTGCTGCCGCAGGTTCCGGCCTGATTCGTCATATCGTAGTCAGTGAGCCGGGCAATGCCGGGCGCGTCGATATGGATGCCATCGATGCCAGGCACGAAGCGCCCGATATCGAGGCGCTGGGCTATGTGGTCGAGATGGGGCAGTTGCTGGCCCCGATGTATGCCCGCATGCATGACTGTGCTCAGGTGATCTGTCCGGCCAGTGTCACGGCACTGCAGCAGACGGATGACGGCGTGGAGCTTCGCCTGCAGCAGGGTGAGAAGAGCGATACCCTGCATGCCCGTCTGGTGATCGGGGCAGATGGCACCCAGAGCCAGATGCGCCGCATGGCCGGCATTGATCTCTTCGGTTGGGATTACAACCGCTACGGCATTGTCGCCTCGGTGGCCTGCGAGCGCTCGCATGACGATGTCGCCTACGAGTGTTTCCGCGAGTCGGGGCCTTTGGCCCTCCTGCCGCTGGCCGATGGTCGGTTTTCCATTGTCTGGGCGGCTACCCCGTCCGAGGCCGTACGGCTGCTGCAGATGCCGGAAGCGGCATTCCTGCAGAAGTTGTACCGTGTCGTTGGTGATGCGGTGCAGCCGAAGAGTGGCCGTTTCACCGCTATGGGCGGGCGGGCCAGCTATCCACTGGAACTCTCGGTCGCCCGCAGCTATACCGCGCCACGCCTGTTGCTGGCCGGCAATGCCGCCCATACCGTACACCCGGTCGGAGGGCAGGGAATGAACCTGGGCCTGCGCGATGTCGCTCTCCTGGCCCGAGTGCTGGACAGCGATCTGGCTCGCCAGGACCCGGGGGCGCCGATTCTGCTGCAGGCCTATGCCGAGCAGCGCAGGCTGGATGTGTTGGGGGTGACAGGCTTTACCGAATCGATGGTCAATGCCTTCGGCACCTCATTCGCACCGGGACGCTGGCTGCGCGGACAGGGATTGAATGCCATGCAGATGTGGCCGCCGCTGCGCGACTTGCTGCTGCATCATGCCGCGGGCCTGAGTTCGCTGGCGGCGACGGGAGAGAATCAATGAGTCACGCATTCCATGATCGTGCAGATGTTGCCATTGTCGGCGGCGGTATGGTTGGGCTGGCGCTGGCCTGTGCCCTGAAAGAGAGCGGCCTGCATGTGGTGGTGATCGAACGGAGTGAGGCGCAGGTGCGCACCTCTCTGGGGCGCGATTGTCGCGTCAGTGCCATCGTATTGGGCAATGTCCGTATCCTGCAGGGCCTCGGAGTATGGGAGCATCTGGCGGCGGATGCCGGCGTCATGCATGCCATGCGCATCTGGGATGATCAGCATCCCGGCGGTATCCGGTTCGATGCGGCCGAGATCGGTGAGGCGGCGCTCGGCTATCTGGTTGAGAACTCGAAATTGCAGGCTGCGATGCGCAAGACGCTGCTCAGGGCTGAGCACGTCGAGCTGCTTTGCCCGGCTGAACTGAGTGATATCGAGTGGGATGAGGATGAGGTGCGCCTCAGGCTTGCCGATGGACGTCTGCTGTCGACGCCTCTGGTGGTCGGGGCAGACGGAGCCCACTCCTGGCTGCGCCAGCAGGCCGAAATCGGTTGCCGTGAGCGCGATTACCGGCAGAAGGGAATTGTGGCCACGATTCGTCCGCAGCAGCCGCATCGCGGTGTTGCCTACCAGCGCTTTCTGCCGACAGGTCCCCTGGCACTGCTGCCGATGACCGATGATCTTTGCTCCATTGTCTGGAGTGCGGAGAATGATGAGGCGGAGCGCCTGATGGCACTTGAGGATGCGGCTTTTCTTGAGGCGTTGAATCTCACCTTTGGCCCGCAGCTCGGTCGCATTGAGGAGGTGGGCGAACGAGCCGCTTTCCCGTTGAAAATACGCCTGGCCCATCATCTGGTGCAGCCACGTCTGGCCCTGATCGGCGATGCTGCCCATACCATTCATCCGCTGGCCGGCCTGGGTGTGAATCTCGGCCTGCGCGATGCCATGGTGCTGGCGCAGGAGATTGTCGATGCCAGGCGCTTCGGCGAGGACTGGGGCGAGCTGGATGTACTGAATCGTTATATGAAGCAGCGCCTGCCCGATATCCTCTCCATCATGGCCTCGATGGAGGGGCTGCATCGCATCTTTACCACGCAGTGGCCGGGACTGGCTGCTTTTCGCGGTTTTGGTATGCGAGCGGTGGGGAACAGCGGCCTGATCAAGCGGGTGCTGATGCAGAACAGTACCGGGCTTTCGCTGCCTGTCCCGAAACAGATTTCCTAGATACGGTCCCGGAGCATCCTGCCCTCGACCTCTATTGTTCCGGCGGCACAGGGCCGCCTCTACTCACGGACCCGCTATTCGCTGGCCCGCGGCCCATCCGTGGACGTAGGAGGCCGGCATTGTTCTGATGTGCGGGAGTGCTTGAGGCAAATTGCATTCGTTTGTAAAGGGTGCAGACTTCGAGACAAGATGACTAAGCCTTTGTTTCTTACTGCTTTGAACCTTTGTGATGGATGCCATCATGACTGAGAACCTGATTCACGTGCTATCACCACAGGTGGCCAACCAGATTGCCGCCGGTGAGGTGGTCGAGCGTCCGGCTTCGGTGGTCAAGGAGCTGGTCGAGAACAGCCTCGATGCCGGTGCCGGAAAGGTTGTTATCCGTATCAGCAGGGCGGGCAAGAAGCGCATCGAGATCGAGGATGACGGTAGCGGCATGTCGGCACGTGATGCGGAGCTTGCCATGCAGCGCCATGCCACCAGTAAGATCAGTACGGCCGAGGATCTGCACCGTATCGCCAGCCACGGTTTTCGCGGCGAAGCATTGCCATCGATCGCTTCCGTTTCCCGTTTTCGTCTGCATACCGCTCTTGCGGGTGCAGCCGAAGGTGTCGAAGTGCGTGTTGATGGCGGAGGAGCCGTGGAGTTGCGTCCGGCAGCTCCCAGGAAGGGTACCCGTATCGAGGTGCTCGACCTCTTTCTGAATACGCCGGCGCGTCTTCATTTCATGCGTACCGACCGTACCGAGGAGGCGGCCATTGTCGAGGCCGTGCGCGCCCTGGCGCTGGCCAATCCGCATGCCGCCATCTCGCTGGAGATCGATGGCCGCTCGCGTCTGGATTTGCCGGCCGGTCAGAGCGAGGAGGAGCGGGTGCTGGCGGTGATGGGCAAGGAGTTCGCCGCCAACAGCATCGAGCAGAGGCTGGAGCATGAAGGGATGCAGCTGCTGGCGCATCTGGGGCTGCCAACCTGGCATCAGCGCGATGCAAGTCGCATGCAGTTCCTGATCAACGGGCGTGTGATTCGCGACAAACAGCTGATCGCAGCACTGCGGGCCGGTTACCGGGATGTGATGTTTCATGATCGCTATCCGGCCGCCGTCGTACGTATCGACATGGACCCGAAGGATGTGGATGTAAACGTGCATCCGGCCAAGCGCGAGGTGCGTTTCCGTTCGCCTCAATCGGTGCGCGCCGCCATCGTCGCCTGTGTACGGGCCGGTATCGAGCGCATGGGCCAGCATGTCTCCTCGCAGCCGACCGAGCAGGCGATGAGTGCGATGCGTCGTGATATCGCTCCCGCATCGCCTTCATCCTGGCGCCCGCCGTCGGCGCCATCCGCACCTCCCCGGTTGCCGAATTTCGGCCAGCGTCCGGTGGCACCCGCCCCGACATCGGCTGAGCGTTACGGGCTGTTTGCGCCCTCGGCCGCAGAGCCTGAGGCTGATTATGCGGCAGCCCTGCAGTTGGGGCAGCCACTGGCCCAGATTCATCAGTGTTATATCCTGACCCAGACGCCGGAGGGGGTGGTGCTTGTCGATCAGCACGCGGCCCACGAGCGCATCACCTACGAGAAGCTGAAGCGGCAGATGGCGAAAGGGGCACTGGCAAGCCAGTTGCTTCTGACGCCGGTGCCGTGGCAACTGGGGGGTGAATCGGCCGCCTGGCTGCACGATCATCTGGATGCCCTGCATACCTTTGGTGTCGAGGTCGAGGCGGCAGGGGATGAGGCCTTCACGATTCGCGCGGTGCCGGCTCTGCTGAGCAGCGAGTCGCCGCAGTCGCTGATCGAGGAGCTGGTCGAGGCCTGTATGCTGATCGGCATCGAGGCGGAGGGAAAAAGCCGGGTGCTCGAACGCTGGCTGGGTAATCGGGCCTGCAAGGGTTCGGTCAAGGCGGGGCGGACGCTGAATGCCAATGAGCAGGAGGCCTTGCTGCGCGAGATGGAGCGCACCCCCAATATCGGTCAGTGCAACCATGGCCGCCCGACCTATGTGCGGTTGGGCCTGAACGATCTTGAGCGCCTGTTCGGGCGCAAGGAGTAGAAATGGAATCGAGTTCGGCAGTGTTGATGGTACTGGTGGCGGTGATCGGTTGTGCGTTGCTGCTCGCCTTCATCATGCGCTCGTTCAAGATTCCGGCGGCCGTGGCCTACATCATCACCGGTATTGTTGTCGGTCCGTCCGGTTTCGGCCTGGTGCAGGATCGCGAGATGCTGACTCACCTTGGCGAGCTGGGTGTGATCATGCTGCTCTTCTTTATCGGCATGGAGGTTTCCCTGCCGCGCCTGATCGCCAGCTGGCGCATTGCCGTACTTGGTACGGCGGCCCAGATGGGATTGAGTGTGGCCATCTGCTCGCTGGTGACCTGGGTATTGGGCTGGACCTGGCAGGCGGGGCTGCTGTTCGGCTTTATCATCAGCATGAGTTCCACGGCCGTGGTGTTGACCATGCTCAAGGATTCCGATGAGCTGGAGAGCGGCTTCGGCCAGAACGCCCTGGGCGTATTGCTGATGCAGGATCTGGCCATTGTACCGATCATGATTATCGTCGGCCTGATCGGCGATCATGAGGTGTCGCCACAGCATATCGCCGTGCAGTTCATCGGTGGCGGTCTGTTGATTGCGCTCGCCGTCTGGCTGATGCGTCACCAGAACCTGCATATTCCCGATAAGCTGCTGCAGACACTCGACAAGCGCATCATGCTGGGACTGCTGCTCTGCTTTTCGGCGGCGGCCCTGACCGAGAAGATCGGCCTCTCCGCCCCGTTCGGTGCCTTCCTGGCCGGGATGATTCTCAATGCCTCCGACCAGTCGGAGTGGGTCGAGGAGCATCTGCGCTCGCTCTACGTCCTGTTCGTGGCCATTTTCTTCATGTCGGTCGGCACCCTGGTGGATCTCGGTTTTGTGGTGCAGCACGTTGGCTTCGTATTGTTGCTGACCCTGGCTGTATTCGTACTCAACTCGGGCATCAATGCCGTGGTATTGCGTATCCTGGGAGAAACCTGGACGATGTCTTTGCTGACCGGCGGCCTGCTCAGCCAGATCGGTGAGTTCTCCTTCCTGCTTGCCTCCCTCGGTCTTTCGGTTGGCATTCTCAATGCCGAAGGGCACCAGATGGCCATTGTCGTCATTGCACTCTCTCTGTTGCTCAGTCCGCTGTGGATGATTGCCGTGCGAAGGCTGCTCAGTGAAGAGGTGCAGATCATGGCGGATGCCGCCATCGATGCGAAGGTGCGCGAAATGCGTCACCTGCTCGAACATGTGCGCAAAACTCCGGATGCCTGAGTTGCGCGCCCTGGCCCTGATGGGGGCGACCGGTACCGGCAAGTCGGCCCTGGCGATGCAGTGGGCGGAGCAGTTCGGCACCTCGATCATCTCCTGTGATTCGATGCAGCTTTATTGTCGTCTCGATATCGGTACGGCCAAACCCACAGCGGTCGAACGTGCGCGAGTGCCCCATTTCATGGTTGATTGTGCCGATATCGGCGAGGTCTATTCGGCAGCGCGCTGGGCCGAAGAGGTGCGTGCCGTGATCCGGTCTGAGAATGCTGCCGGTCGCCGACCGTTGATTGTTGGTGGTACCGGCTTCTATCTGCGAGCCCTGCTGAAGGGCTTTGCCGATATTCCGCCCGAAGACGAAGCGGTGCGTGCCCGCCTGCTGCTGTTGCAGCAGCAGCATGGCACACCGCACCTGCATGCCATGCTGGATACGGTGGACCCGGCGACGGCTGTACGTCTGGCCCCGAACGATACGCAGCGTATCCTGCGGGCACTCAGTGTGCAGCACAGCAGCGGCGTGGCCCTGAGCGAGTGGCAGCAGCGCGGCAGCGCGGCAGCGCCTGCGATCGATTGCCCGGTTCTGGTGCTGGAGTTGCCACGCGAAGTGTTGCGTCAGCGTCTGGCGGAGCGCTTCGAGGCGATGATGGCGGCCGGATGGCTGGAAGAGGTGCGCTGGTTGGCGGAGCAGACCCTGCCGGATACGCATCCGGCGAAGCGTGCGGTCGGCTACCGGCAGTTGCTGGCCCATCTGAATGGCGAGTGTACGCTGGATCAGGCGGTGCAGGATGGCATTACGGCCACGCGTCGCTATGCCAAGCGGCAGCAGACCTGGTTCCGGCACCAGGTTGCGGCGACGATCGGCGATGCCGCGAGCCTGAGTGCGGAAGCAGAGAGGATATTCAACCCATGACAGTGATGACGGAGACGGCACGGCCGAAGGATCGTGTGATCAGTGTGCACCCGCAGCTGGTTGATCAGGCGCTGGGCGAGTATGCCCGTACGGCCCGCCAGGAGGAGTTCGACCGCCTGGTGACAGCCAGCGACTGCGAGCTGCTCGTTTCGATGCCGTTTCCGGTCCGGCGTCCGCAGCCGGGCACCCTGCTCGGTTCCGGCCAGGTCGAGGAGGTGAAGCTGCAGGTCGAGATTCACGAGGCGGGGGTCGTTTTTGTTGACCACCAGCTCTCGCCGGTGCAGCAGCGCAATCTGGAGAAGGCGTGGGATGCCAAGGTGGTGGATCGTACCGGCCTGATTCTGGAGATTTTCGCGGCCCGTGCCCGAACCCGCGAGGGTGTGCTGCAGGTGGAGCTGGCCAGTCTCAACTACCAGCTGGGCCGCCTGGTGCGCTCCTGGACCCATCTTGAGCGCCAGCGTGGTGGTTTCGGTTTCATGGGCGGCCCGGGTGAACGCCAGATCGAGCTGGACCGGCGCATGATCCGTAATCGGATCAAGGCCGTGGAGAGCGAACTTGCCCAGGTGCGCCGCATGCGTGCGACCCAGCGCGCCGGGCGCAAGCGCCGCGATATCGTCACCATTGCCCTCGTCGGCTATACCAATGCCGGCAAATCGACGCTCTTCAACCGCCTGACCGAGGCGGAGGTCTATGCCGCCGATCAGCTCTTCGCCACCCTGGATCCGACACTGCGCAAATTGCGCCTGCCGGGCGGGGCGGAGGTGATGCTCTCCGATACGGTGGGCTTTGTGCAGGATCTGCCGCATGAGCTGGTCGACGCCTTCCGTGCGACCCTGGAAGAGGTGACCTTCGCCGATCTGATTCTGTATGTGCGCGATATTGCCGATCCCGAATCGTCTGCCCAGAAGGGCGTGGTCGAGGAGACCCTGGAGCAGCTGGGGCTGGTGGGTGATGCGGCACCGCCGATTGTCGAGGTGCTCAACAAGATCGATCTGGCTCCCGAGGTGAAATCGCGCATCGCCGATGGAATTGCCGGCAGCCGGGTGGCCCTGTCCGCCCGCAGCGGTATGGGTGTTGAGGCGCTGCTCTCTTTGCTGCGTGACTGGCTGGAGAGCGGCAGTGAAGAGTATGTATGGTCGATCCCCGCTGCCGATGGCAAGAGCATCGCCTACTGCCATGCCCATGGGCGGGTACTGGAACAGCGCGTCGAGGGCGACATGATGCACCTGCGTGTGCGCATGTCGCCGCGTCATGCGGCCGCGGTTCGACCGCAGGATGATAGTGAGGAGGGGGCGTAACCCTTCCCCCTCCGGTGCGGTTGTCGATGGCCTACACTCCCTGTGTGAACAACTTGATCCGATTTCTTCTCGTGCTTTTGATGCTTGCGCCGGTCGGGGCGGCAGGGGCGGGCGAAAAAGGTGCCCTGAATGCGGCTTCCCTCGGCATGGCGGGACAGGCCGCGAGTGAGGGAACGACAGCGGCCGTCGGCGATGCCTCACCGCAATTCGATCTCGATCAGCTTATCGAACGCCTGAAAAAGAGCGAAGCGATCGGATTCCTGACCAAGCTGGCTATCCGTTCCGATGTGCTCGATTTCCGTGATCGGATTGAGCGCTACCGGCAGCAGAAGCGCCTGCCGAAACTGTTGCCGGAGCTGCGTGACCGTTTCAATGGTCTGTTGTTGAAGATTATGGCTTTGCTGGAGGATGATCCCGGGCTTGCCCATGCGATCTATACGGCGCGGGAAGAGATCTGGAAGAGCCTGCTGGAGGTGAAGACATGAAGGGAATGCTCGTCTTGCTGGGCATGCTGTTGTTGCCCATGCCGGCCATGGCTGTGACCCAGGCCGAGGATATCGCCACGACCATCATGCTGCGCGGCTACGCCTGTGGCGGCAAGCAGGTACGCAATATCGAGGAACGAACGGATGCCGCAGGCAATCGTACGATTCGGGCCACCTGTCCGAACGGCAAGCGCTACCGCATTGATGTCAGCAGCCAGGGACGGGTGACGGTGACGCCGCTGAGCCGTTAAGGCGGTTCTGTCCGGCCGGCTTATCCCTGCCCGGGCCAGCTTTTGCGAATCACCACCATCTTCTCGTTGCTCATCTCCAGCATGGCGGAGCGGATACCCTCCTTGCCCAGGCCCGAGCCCTTGATGCCACCGTAGGGCATCGGGTCGATACGGTAGTTGGAGAAGTCGTTGATCACCACGCCGCCAACCTGCAATTCAGCTACGGCCTGTTCGATGACAGCGATATCCCGGCTGAACACGGCGGCCTGCAGGCCGTAATCGGAGTGGTTGATGTGCCGGATTGCCTCCTCGATGTCGGCAACCGGTGTGACGGTCACGACCGGGCCGAAGATCTCCTGCCTGCATACCTTCATCTCCTCCCGTACATTGGTCAGCACGGTGGGCTCGATCAGTTGTCCCTGGCCGAGATCGAGGCAACTGCCTCCACAGGCAATATGGGCGCCTTCATCTACCGCCTCCTCAATCCAGGCCAGAACCCGCTCGACATCGTGCATGCTGATCAGTGGTCCCGTAACGGTATCGGATGCTTGCGGGTTGCCGCTTTTGGTGTCTGAGGCTGCACTGACCAGTTTGGCAAGAAAATCATCGTAACAGCTGCGCTTCACATAGATGCGTTGCACGGCGATACAGGATTGCCCTGCCTGGCCAAAGCCGCCCAGGGCGAGGCGTTCGGCAGCAAATGCAATATCGGCACTGGCATCAACATAGGCTCCGGCATTGCCGCCCAGCTCCAGGACGACATGCTGGTGGCGAGCCCGCTGTTTCAATTGCCAGCCGACGGCTGCGCTGCCGGTGAAACTGAGCATGACGATGCGCTCGTCGTCGAGTAGTTCCTGTACCCTGTCGTGCTGCATCGGCAGCACATTGAGCGTGCCGGCCGGCCAACCGGCATCGCTAACGATGCGAGCCAGTAACAGGGCCGATATCGGGGTGCGTGATGCCGGCTTGATGATCACCGGATTGCCCACGGCCAGGGCGGGTGCCACCTTGTGGGCCACCAGATTGAGTGGAAAATTGAACGGCGTGATGCCGAGTACCGTGCCGGCAGCTTCGCGCCGGGTATAGCCTTCGTATCCTTCGCCGCGGGCGAGGCCATCCATGGCAATGATTTCACCGGTGAATCGGCGCGCCTCCTCTGCAGCCCAGATGAAGGTGTCGATGCTGCGCTCCACCTCCTGTTTGGCGGCTGCTTTCGGTTTGCCTCCTTCGAGAATCAGGGTATCGATCAGTTCGGTTTTCGCCTCTTTCAGGCGTACGACAACCTGATGCAAATGTTCGGCCCGGGTGTGGCGAGGCATGGCTCGCAGCAGGGCAAAGGCTTCTTCGGCGCTCTTGAGCGCTTCATCGATATGTTTCTTGCCGGCCAGCGCCACCGTAGCCACTTTGCTGCCATCGAACGGATTGTGGATGTCGAGATGTGTGGCCAGCCCTTTACGGGCTTCGCCGTGCAGCCAGAGATAGAAGTGCGGAACGTCGTGTTCGCGATCGACAGCAAGGGGCGGATTGCGTGAGAACATGCCTCTAGCTATAGCAGAGGCTCACGTGAGTGGCGAACTGGTGCTCCCCCTTGTACACTGCCGGCCCGATGAACCAGACGCATATTCGCAACTTTTCCATTATCGCCCATATCGACCACGGCAAGTCGACACTGGCCGATCGCCTGATTGAAGAGACAGGAGCGCTCTCCGAGCGCCAGATGAAGAAGCAGGTGCTCGACTCGATGGAGCTGGAGCAGGAGCGCGGCATTACCATCAAGGCCCAGACCGCGACGCTGAATTACAAAGCCAGCGATGGTGGACTTTACCAGCTTAACCTCATTGACACGCCCGGACACGTTGATTTTACCTATGAGGTTTCACGCAGTCTGCAGGCCTGCGAAGGTGCGCTGCTGATTGTCGATGCCACCCAGGGCGTGGAGGCGCAGACGCTGGCCAATGTCTACCTGGCCATGGAGAACGACCTGGAGATCATCCCGGTGATCAACAAGATCGACCTGCCGAGTGCCGATGTCGAGGAGGCGAAGCGCCAGATCGAAGAGGTGATCGGACTCGATGCCTCGTATGCGATTCCGGTTTCGGCCAAGACCGGCGAAGGTATTCAGGATGTGCTGGAGGCGATTGTCGCTCATGTGCCACCGCCGAAGAACGAGGACAATAAGCCGTTGCGGGCCCTGGTGGTCGACTCCTGGTTTGACTCCTACGTGGGCGCCGTGGCACTGGTGCGCGTCTTTGAAGGCGGGATCAGGAAAGGTGATCGTTTTCGCCTGATGTCGATGCCGACAGCAGCCAGTTACGAGGTGCAGGATGTCGGTGTCTTCATGCCGGCACCGTTCTCCGTTCCTGAATTGTCCTCCGGTTCGGTGGGTTTCCTGATCGGTGGTATCAAGAAACTGGCTGACCTGAAGGTGGGCGACACTGTCACCACGCTGAAGAACGGGGCTTCCGAACCACTGCCCGGTTATCGCGAGCCGAAGCCGATGGTCTTCTCCGGCCTTTATCCGGTCGATTCGGGCGATTACAACGAATTGCGCGACTCACTCGAGAAGCTGCATATGAACGACCCGGCCTTCACCTTCGAGCCGGAAAACTCTTCCGCCCTTGGCCTGGGTTTCCGTTGCGGTTTTCTCGGTATGCTGCACATGGAGATCGTGCAGGAGCGGCTGGAGCGGGAGTATGATCTCGACCTGATCACCACGGCCCCTTCGGTGATCTATCGGATTCACAGAACCGACGGCACCTTGATCGAGACCTCCAATCCGAGCGAGTTCCCCGATCCGCAGAGTATCCGCAGTATCGAGGAGCCGACCGTGACGGCCAATATCTTTGTGCCGGAAGAGTTTGTCGGCGCGATGATGAAGCTGTGCGTGGAGCGGCGCGGTATCCAGAAGGATATGAAGTTCATCGGCCAGGGCCGGGTGATGCTCACCTACAACCTGCCGCTGGCCGAGATGGTGATCGATTTTTACGACAAGCTGAAATCGGTGTCGCGCGGCTATGCCTCAATGGATTACGAACTGGCCGAGTTCCGAACCGACGACGTGGTCAAGCTCGATGTGCTGGTGCACAACGAGTCGGTCGATGCGTTGAGCCTGATCGTGCATCGCTCGATCGCTGAAATGCGCGGTCGCGACCTGGTGAAAAAACTGCGCGAACTTATTCCCCGCCAGCAGTTCGATGTGCCCTTGCAGGCGGCGATTGGCGGCCGTATCTTGGCCAGAGAGACCGTCAAGGCGGTGCGCAAGAACGTGACGGCCAAGTGTTACGGTGGCGATATCACCCGTAAGCGTAAACTGCTCGAGAAGCAGAAGGCCGGTAAAAAACGCATGAAGGCAATCGGCAGTGTCGAGGTGCCGCAGGAGGCATTTTTGGCGGTACTCAAACTGGGGGAGGGCAACTGATGAGCGAGAGCAAGAAACCGCTGTGGCGGGAGTGGCTGGAGAGCCTGATCGTCATTGCCCTGATCGCCATTGTGGTGCGCAGCTTTATCGTGGCTCCGTTCAAGATTCCCTCGTCGAGCATGGTGCCGACGCTGGAGGTGGGCGATTATCTGTTCGTGCTGCGCTATTCGTACGGTCTCCGGATTCCCTTTACCGACATTCAGCTGGCACCGTCACCGGCCCATCGCGGCGATGTGGCCGTGTTCGATTACCCCGAGGATCGCAGCAAGGATTATATCAAGCGCATTATCGGCCTGCCCGGAGATGAGATTCGCTATGAAGGCAACAAGCTCTTCGTGAACGGCAAGGAGATGCCGTTGAAAGAGATCGGCCCGCGCAGCTATTTCCTTGGTGATGGTAGTGTGGATGTCTCCACGATCTATGAGGAGCATCTGTTTGATGTGGATCATCAGGTGTTGCGCAAGGATTTCTCGATCCGTGATGGCGTCTGGAAGGTGCCCGCAGGGCACTACTTTGTTCTGGGCGACAATCGCAACAACTCCCGCGATTCCCGTTTCTGGGGCTTTGTGCCGCAGAGCTATCTGGTCGGCAAGGCGGCGATCATCTGGTGGTCGTGGGATGGTGCCAGGGGTGATGTGCGCTGGAACCGGATCGGTCACCTGATTCAATAGGCAAAGAGAGGCGTTATGCAGGTTTTACAGGAGGATTCCATGGTCGATGAGCGCGGTTTTTCGGTCTTTAAGCTGTTGATTTTTCTGGCGGTGATTGCTGCCATCGTCGTAGTGGGTTACAAGGTTATTCCCGTTTATAACGCCTACTGGAAGGCGGAGGATTCTTTCGAGTCAGTATCAAGGAATATGTCCGATGCATCGCTGGAGAGGATTCAGAAACGCCTGCCGGAGGTGTTTGGGATCAAATACCTTGAACATGATGACCTGCCGAAGGAGTTCTACGATAATCTGGTTATTCGGGCCGATGGCAATCGGGTCGAGATTTCGTCAAGCTACCATGTCACGGTCTGGTTGCTGGGGCCGCCGGAGAGCGTGGACCCGGATGGCGACTACCAGGAGTCGGACGTCAAGGGCATGGACAAGCTGCGCCTGAAGGCGCGGATGGACTTCGATTTCGAACCGCATGCCGCAACACCGTAATCCGGAACTGCTCGCCGCCCTGCAGCGGCGAATCGGATACGATTTTACCGATCCGGGCCTGT
This sequence comes from uncultured Zetaproteobacteria bacterium, assembly GCA_964503475.1. Taxonomy (GTDB): domain Bacteria; phylum Pseudomonadota; class Zetaproteobacteria; order Mariprofundales; family Mariprofundaceae; genus CAZCZU01. Next base: position 35,003 of record CAZCZU010000011.1, on the reverse strand, counting down.
TGCAACGGGCATTGACCCATCGCTCGGCCGAAAGCGAGCACATGGAGCGACTTGAGTTCCTTGGCGATGCCGTGCTGGGGGTCGTCATCGCTGAAGCGTTGCATGATCGCTTTAGCGAGGCGGCTGAAGGTGAGCTTTCGCGCATGCGTGCAGCTCTGGTGCGCCGTGAGGCCCTGCTGACAGTTTCCGATGCCTGGCAGCTGGTGCCTTGTCTGCGGGTTGGCGAGGGCGAACGTACGCCGGGCGGTATCAAGTCGCCCTCCATCGCCGCCAATGCCGTCGAAGCCGTGATCGGTGCTGTTTTCAAGGATGCGGGCTGGGAAGCGGTACGCAATCTGGTGCTGGAATCGTGGCAGGGCATGCTCGCTGAAGCGGACCGCATTGAAGTGCGCGATGCCAAGAGCCGCCTGCAGGAGTATACGCAAGGGTGTGGCTGGGGTGTGCCGGAGTATCGGGTCAGCGATCTCGGTATCGGCGCTATCCCCCGTTTCGAGGCACGGTGCCTTGTGCGTGGTGAACTGCTGGGCCAGGGAACAGGCGAACGCAAAAAAACAGCCGAAATCAATGCGGCGGAGCAGGCGTGGAACAAACTGAACAAAGCGAATCTCTAGACAGCGGTCAGCAGGCCAATAGCGATTTTCATTGCGGTACCGTGGCATTGCTGGGGCGGCCGAATGTCGGCAAGTCGACGCTGATGAATCATATTATCGGTGCCAAGGTGGCCATCGTAACCCCCAAGCCACAGACGACGCGCCATCGTATTCTCGGCATCCATACCGATGCACAGCGTCAGATCATTTTTGTCGATACGCCGGGGATTCACAAGGGAACCAAGCAGCTGAATCGTAATATGGTGCGCGTCGCCTATGCCGCGGCCGAAGAGGCCGATGTGCTGGTGATCATGCAGGATGTGACCAGGCCGCTCGATAGTGGCACGCGCGCGCTGATCGAGCGTTTTGCCGACGGTCGCCTGCCGCAGCCCCGTATCCATGTGCTGAACAAGGTGGATCAGGTGGACAAGGGCAAGCTTCTGCCGCGCCTGCAGCAGCTGCAGCAGCTGGACCCGGGCGCTGTAGCCTATATCCCGCTTTCGGCTCGCAAGGGTACGCAGGTGGAGGCTCTGATCAAAGAGCTTACTCGCCACCTGCCGCAGCGCCCGCCGCTTTACGATGCGGAATGGTTTACCGACCAGAGCCAGCGCCAGCTGGCCTCCGAGTATGTGCGCGAGCAGGTATTTCTGGCCATGCACCAGGAGATTCCGTTCCAGACTGCCGTGGATATCGAGACCTTCGAGGAGAGCGAGGGCGGAGTCGAGATCGATGCCGTGATCCTGGTCGGCAGCGAGCGGCACAAGCCGATGCTGATCGGTAAGGGCGGCGAACGCATGAAGCTGGTTGGCAGCCGGGCCCGACTGGGGCTTGAGGAGCTGCTGGGATGCAAGGTGCGCCTTAACCTTTGGGTGAAGGTACAACCGGACTGGTTCGACCAGCCGGGCAAGCTGACCGAGTTGGGGCTGGATGGCTGAGCAGGTAGACGCGGCGCTGCTGCTACGGCGCATTCCCTATGGCGATACCTCGCTGATCTGTCACTTTCTTACCCGCAATCATGGGCGCATGGCGCTGATGGCCCGGGGGGCTCGGCGGGCTAAAAGCCCCCTGCGCGCATCGCTGACGCCGCTTTCTCCCCTGAATATTCACTGGCGAGCCGGTCGTACCGGCATGGGAACGCTGACCGATGCCGAGCGCGGCCCGGCCCTCCTGCCCGAGGCGCGTATGCTTGCCGGGCTGGAGCTGCTGGCTGTGGCCAGTGGGCTGTTTCACGAAGGTGATCTGCCTGGATATGAGGAGACGTATTCGGCGCTGCAGATGCTTGGCGAGCGTGGCGATGATGCCGGGCTCTGCACCGCTGCCTGGCATCTGCTGCAGCAGTGCGGCTGGGTGGCCGGATTTGACCACTGCTGGCAATGCGGCGCTCCCAGTGATCATCTGCCGATGTTCTGGCAGCGCGACCGGTTGTTGTGTTCCTCATGCGGGCGCGGCATGGCAGTGCCCCCCGGGTTTTGTGCGATGGTGGAGCGGCATCTGTCGGATGCGGAGCAGCCGCTGTCCAACGATGCCGTAACACTGTGGCGACGGATGATCGCCCTTGTCTTGCAGGGGCATGGCGTCAAAATGGGCCAATTCTTTCAAGGACGGGAGTAGGCAATGCATCTGGGAGTCAATATCGATCACGTGGCCACGCTGCGCCAGGCGCGCCTGACCACCTATCCCGATCCGGTGGCGGCAGCCGAGCTCTGCCTTGAGGGGGGCGCGGACGGCATCACGGCCCATCTGCGCGAGGATCGCCGCCATATCCAGGATCGCGATATGGAACGACTGGCAGCGATGGACCTGCATCTGAACATGGAGATGGCGGCAACCGACGAGATGGTGGCGATTTGTGAACGGCTGCGGCCTGAGGCCTGCTGCCTGGTGCCCGAGAAGCGTGAGGAGCTGACGACCGAGGGTGGCCTGGATGTGGCAGGGCATCTGCCGCGCATGCGCGATGTCGTGGCGCGCCTGAACGATGCCGGCGTGCGTGTCTCGATGTTTATCGACCCGGATCGTGCCCAGATCGAGGCATCGAAAGAGATCGGAGCTCCGGTCATCGAGCTGCATACCGGCCATTTCGCCAACTTCGAAGGCGATGAGCAGGCCGAGGAGCTGGTAGCTATCCAGCAGGCGGCCCACTATGCCGACAAGCTCGGCCTGATCGTGCATGCCGGCCATGGCCTGACGCTGGCCAATACCCCGGCCATGGTGGAGATCAGGCCGATCGAGGGGCTCAACATCGGCCATGCCATTGTCGCCGATGCCGTATTCAAGGGGCTGAAGCAGGCCGTGGCCGATTTCAAGGCGGTCATGCAGCGTTGATTCACGGTGTCGGGACCGACCGTATCCTGATCCGGCGTGTTGCCGCCTCCTGGGAGCGTTTCGGTGAACGCTTCGTCGAACGAGTCTACACCCGGCAGGAGTATGAACAGGCCGTAGCCAAGGGCAATGTGGCCCGGCGCCTGGCGATGCTGTTTGCCGCCAAGGAGGCGGTATCCAAGGCACTGGGAACCGGCTTTCGCGACGGTATTACGCTTGCGGAGATCGAGACCGTACATCAGGTCAGCGGCAAGCCGGAAGTGACCCTGCATGGCCGGGCTGCCGCGGTGGCGGCACAGCTCGGCGTGACCGGGGTACACCTGTCATTGACCGACGATGACGGCGTAGCCATGGCCTTTGCCGTAGCCGAGCGGGACCAATGAGCGGTGAATTCGCCCTGATCCGGTCCCTTTTTGCAGGGCACGGCGGGCCGGCGCATGCCGGCAGCCGCCTTGGTATCGGCGACGATGCTTCGCTGCACTGCCTGCGGGAGGGAATGGAGCTAGCGGTCAGTACCGATACCTCTGTAGCCGGTATCCACTGGCCGCTCGACCTGCCGTTGGCCATTGCTGGTGAGCGGGCTGTCTGTGCCGCTCTTTCCGATCTGGCGGCCATGGGAGCTTCTCCTGTGGCGGCGTGGCTGAATGTGATGGCAACGGATGCCGCCGCCGTGGAAGGGCTGGGGCACGGTGCCACGACTGCCTTGAGCCAATACCGGGTTGAACTGGCCGGTGGCGACACCTGCCGTTCCCCTGTCAATGCCCTGAGCGTGACCGTTGCCGGTGAGCTGCCGCAAGGCAGCGCCATGCGACGCGACGGTGCCTGTGATGGCGATCGCCTGTGGCTGGCCGGTCGGGTGGGCTTTCATGCTCTGGGGCTGAAGCAGTGGATGGCGGGAGAGAAAGGGGGCGAGTTTGTCACCTGTTTTCAGCGTATAGAACCGCTGCTTGGAATCGGCATGCAGTTGCGTCAGGAAGGGGTGCGTTGCTGCATCGATGTCAGTGACGGATTGATCCAGGATGCCGGGCATGTTGCGGATGCTTCCGAGCTGGCGATCGATATCGATATCGAAGCCATTCCCGATTGGGCCATGCTGTGCGACAGGGTGGGGGAGGATGCTGCCATGAAGTTGGCGGCTGCAGGCGGCGAGGATTATGCCCTGCTGTTTACAGTGCCGGGGGCTATGCACTTCCCGGAATCACTGGCGGTGCCGATCGGGCGATGTCAGCGGGGGCGTGGCGTGAGCATGCGCCTGCATGGTGAGGCGGTTCAACCCGGCAAGGGTGGATTCGACCATTTTGGCTGATTCGCTCGCCCTGCGCGCGGCCCGCTTTGTGGCGGCCGGATTCGGCAGTGGCTGGTTGCCGAAGGCGCCGGGCACGTGGGGGAGTCTTGCGTCATTGCTGCCCGGCTGGCTGTTGCTCTACTTTACAGGCCTGTTTGGCCTGGCTTGCGGCATTATCGTTGTATCCCTGCTCGGATTTCTGGTCTGTGCCAAGGTGTTGCCGACACTGAAGAATCAGGATCCCGGCTGGATCGTGATCGATGAGTGGGCCGGCCAGTGGCTCTGCCTGCTGATCTGTGCACCCTTTCTCTCCGTTGCCTCGTGGCTGCTTGTTGTAGCCGCCTTTGTGCTGTTTCGCCTCTTCGACATTCTCAAGCCATGGCCGATCCGGCCGCTTGAGCACTGGGGGTCGCCATGGTGGTCTATCATGGTGGATGACCTGGCTGCCGGTGCACTGGGTGGGGCATTGATGGCTGCAGCGGCCGGAATCATCGGGCTGCTGGCGGGAGGGAGTACATGAGTACCGGACACCTGGTGATTAGCGAATCCGGCCGGCTCAGCCTTGCAACGGCGGGGCTCTCCACGGGCTGGCTTATGGCCTGGATGCGGATGGCCGGTATCGACCGGGTCCGGTTGCATGCCCTGGAGGGGATCGACTGGTCGACCTGCCGCGGCTGGCGTGTGGTTATTGCCGCTGAAGATGAATTGATGCGGGTAGCTGTTGCGCATGGCAAGCATATCGGAGCGGCGGCGGACGGTACGCGGCGGGTCGTCAATGCCGAGGCAATAGAGATGGAGAATCCGGCCCGGTGCGGCTGGCATTACCGGCAGGAGGGAGCACAGACCCTGTTGCTGCCGCTGGGCGAGCTTGCCTACCAGCGGGATGCCTGGCTCTCCCGTATCAGTGACGGGCAACCGTTCGATGCCTTGCAGGTCGCCCTGACAGATGCGGGAGGCGATGTGCTGGAGCGGGGGCTCGTTGCCTGGTCGCCCGACACACCCCTGCCGGAGAAGGATATCCTGCTCAATGATCAGGGTTATTTGCCGGAGGAGCAGTTGTTGATGGCCCTGAACCGGCATCGCCTGCAGCTGCGCTGTGCTGAATCGTGTACGGCCGGCGGTATTGCCTCCCGTATCGCCCGGGTGCCGGGAGCATCGTCGGTACTGGAGCGTTCGTGGGTGACCTACAGCAACGAAGCCAAGGCTGAGGAGCTCGGGGTGAATGAATCCACGATCGGCCGCTATGGGGCGGTCAGTCGTGAGACGGTGATCGAGATGGCAACGGGTGGCGCTGGTGAGCGGGCGGCCTGTATTGCTGTCAGTGGTATTGCCGGGCCCGGAGGCGGGTCGACAGACAAGCCTGTCGGTACGGTCTGGATGGCGATCGCCGTACCGGGGCTTACGGTGATGCCTTACCGTTTTCTATTCAGCGGCAGTCGTGCCGATATCCAGCATAAGGCGGTGCTTTATGCCATGGCCATGCTGATTCGCAGGCTGGAGATGCCGGGCGCCTGACCTGGTCCTTCGGGTTAATCGAAAAGCCTTGGAATTTCGAACAGGACAAACAGCGCACTGCTGATAAAGCCTGCGATTGGAATCGCACGCGGAAAATGAATGCTGCCGGCAGGTGCTTCCTATTGTTGCTGAATGCGCCACAGGGCCAGGTTCACCAAGGCAAAGACGGTCAGCATTAGCAGCGAGGTTCCGCGGGCCAGTGTCTCCAGGCTGCCGCTCAGTGCGAGCAAAAGCAGGATCAGGGTGGCCATGGCCGTTGCATAAGCCGGTGTACGCGTGCGGCGGTTTACACGGGCAAAAATGAGCGGAAGCTGACGACGCGAAGCAAGACCGTAGAAAACCCTGGAAGCCATGATGACCTGGATCAGGGCGCCGTTGATGATGGCAAACAGGCCGATGATGCCCAGCAGGGTCGGATCGCCACCCTGACGGGCATAGAGAGCTGCCAGCGGGGCTTCGCTGGTGGCGAGTTCGGCTGGGGGTATGGCCGTGACGGCAGCCAGCATAAGGGTGAAATAGAGCAGGGCGGTGATGCACAGTGTTACCATGATTGCCCGTGGCAGGTTGCGTCGAACATCCCTGACCTCTTCGGCAACGTCGACCATGTCCTCGAAACCGATAAAGGCGTAAAAGGCCAGGCCCACGCCGGCAACAATCCCGCTCCATGCCGGCATCTGAAGTGGCGGCAGAAAGTCCTGCCATGACTGCGACAGGGCTGTGAGGCTTTCACCGCTAACGGCAATGACCAGCAACAGGCCACCCACCTCGATCAGCGTCACCAGGGCTGCCACCGATACCGATTCGGCAATGCCCCAGACGGCGATCAGGCCGATTCCCAGCGAGACCAGCACAATTGTAGTCATACGGTCGATAGCGATGAATGCGTGCAGATAGCCGACGAATGCGTTGGTCAGGGCTGCAGCCGATACCAGGCCGGCGAGAATCACCAGCATCCCGACGATGGCCCCCAAGCGTGGTGTTCCGAGTCCCTGTTGTACGTAGAGGGCTGCTCCTGCAGCTCGCGGGAATCGACTTGCCATCTCGGCAAAGGAGAGGGCGGTCAGGCCGGCCAGCAGCGAAGCAAGCAGAAAGGAGACCGGCGCATAATAGCCGGCTGTGCCGGCCACCTTGCCGATCAGGGCATATATGCCGGCACCGATGGTGGTGCCCAGTCCGTAGAGCACCATCATTGGCAGCGACAGGCTGCGCTTCAGGGTTGGTTCGAGCATGTCCAATGATGGTCACGAATTGCCCGGCGGATCAATCTTTTGTCCATTCACCCATTCGGGTAGGCATGCCGGGACGATCGGGCATATAATGATCTCTATGTCTATACCCGGCGAGACGCATACCAGCACCATGATCCTGCTTAAAAGCAGGGCTTTGCGTCCGTCCGTATATGGCGTTGCCATTGCCCTGGTGGCGGTGGTGACGGCCACGCTACTGGTGGCTGCCATGCAGGAAGGTGGCATTTCACTGGCTTCGCTTCTCAGGGCCCAGCGATCCAACTTTGCCTTGTGGATTCTCGACCTGATGCCATTCATTTTTGCCTTGTGGGGGCATTATGTCGGTTCGGTGATGGTGCGTGAGGCACAGCATGTGGTGTCACGCCGGGCCAGTGAGCTGCGCACTCGCGAGGACAGGCTGCAATCCGAAATTGCCCGCAGGCGCGATCACGATGCCCTGACGGGGCTGGCCAACCGGCAGCAACTGGTGACCATGCTGGAAGAGTCCATTCGTCTGGCTGAAGTGACGGAGGAAAAGATCGGCCTGTTTGTACTCGATGTCATCGGTTTTCGCGATATCAATGCCATCGTCGGACACGAGCGGGGCGACCAGCTGCTGAAGCGTATTGCGGCACATTTGTGCAATCTGCCCGTGCCCCTGATTGCGGCTCGTTTGAGTGGCGATGAGTTTGCCGTGATCCATCCGGATCTGCATGGTCCGGATGAGATCGAGCGCACGAGTTCGGCCATCCTGGCCATTTTTGAGGCGCCGATGATGGTCGACGGGGTCAGTCTGATGATCGATGTCGGCCTGGGGCTCAGTATTTTTCCCGGCGATGCCGATCATCCGGATGCGATGCTGCAGCATGCCTATACCGCACTCCATGTCAGCAAGGCACGTCAGAAGGGAATGGAGCAATACCGGTCGGAAATGGAGGGCTATACCCTGCCCTCGGTGATGCTTAAGGCCGAGATTCGCCAGTCGATCGCCGAGAATACCTTTTTGCTGACCTTCCAGCCGAAAGTAAATCGTCGCAACCAGGTGAAGGAGGCGGAGGTGCTGTTACGCTGGCGGCATCCGCAAAAGGGTGAGTTGCAACCGGACGAATTCATTCCGTTTGTGGAAAAGAGCAAGATGAATCATGAGCTGCTGGCATGGCTTCTCCGCCAGACGATCTGGCAGGCATCCGTCTGGATGGAGTCCGGAATCGACATCGCGCTTGCAGTTAATCTTTCCGCGCTCGACCTTGGTGATGCCGAGTTGCCCACGATGATCAAACGCCTGCTGGAAGAACATAGTGTGCCGCCGGAACGCCTGAAGCTGGAGATCACCGAATCGGCGGTGATGGAGGATCAGGATCAGGCACTGACCGTTCTCGATGCCATTGCCGAACTGGGGGTCGGCCTATCCATCGACGATTTCGGTACCGGCTTCTCATCGCTCTCCTACCTCAGCCGTCTTCCGGTGCATGAATTGAAACTCGATCAGTCGTTTGTGCGTACCATGCTTGCGGATGAGCGCAATGCCCTGATTGTGCAGGCGATCGTGGATCTTGCCCATCAGCTGGAATTGAAGGTGGTGGCCGAAGGGATCGAGGATAAGCATATCATGAAGGCGATTCGCCATACCGGATGCGACATGCTGCAGGGCTATTATATCAGCAGGCCAATGGAGGCCGGGCCTTTTGAAACCTGGTACCGGCGCTGGCAGGAGAAACGCCAGGATGTTTATCTGCGCACATCGCGCCTGCATGGGCGGGAAGCGTAACATCGCCATCTCTTGTCCGGATGAGCTAGGGCCTGTTAACACTTATTTCGATGGCGCCGATACGGCCATTTATCCGCCCTGAAGGGCTGCGCCCCAAACCGGGCCACTCGGCGTTACTCAGGATTCATTTGGAGGCAGCAAATTTCATCCCTCGCGCCTTGATTGGCCCGGTTTGGGGCAACAGCGGCAACACCGAAATTAGCGTTAACAGGCCCTAAACAGTTTTATCCAGTCTATATTGAGTGATATGAGAAAGGGAAAGGTTATCCTGCCGTTGCAGCTGATCGGCATGATGATGCTGATCATCTTCCTGGCCGAGTCGGCGATCATGCTGGGCTTCTTCCTGCTGGGAGAGAGCCAGAGCGTGATCTCCGGCGTGATCGATGCATCCCTTCTCTCGTTGCTGATCGTTTTCCCGATGTATGGTCTTATCTTCCGGCCCATGCAGCGTCAGCAACAGCGCCTGCACCAGAGCCAGCTCTGGTTGCGGGCGATTACCGAGAACCTGCCGGAGGCGCTGGTCGAGCTCGATGCCGACGGAAACATCACCGCCTTTAACCCGGCGGCAGAGATCATGTTCGGGTATACGGCGGCCGAAATGATCGGCAAATCGGTGAATCGCTTGATGCCGGAAGGCTCTGAAGGGGATCACGATGCGTTTGTGCACCTCTATATGCAGACCGGTGAAAGCCATGTGCCCGGTTCGGTGCGTGAGATCAGGGCCCGGCGTCGTAACGGGGATCATTTTCCCATCGAGATTCAGGTGCGCGAAATTCTCCATGGTGGCGAGATTCACTTTATCGGCCTGATTCGGGACCTGACCCAGCACAAGCAGGATTTGAAGCGGCGCGAACAGATGCAGACCCGGATCGAGCGCACCCAAAGGCTTGAATCGCTGGGCGTTCTGGCTGGCGGTATCGCTCACGATTTCAACAACATCCTGGCAGCCATCATGGGCAATGCCGAGTTGCTGGAGATGAAGCTTGGCAAGGTACAGCCCGAGAGTCGGGAGTTCCTGCAGAATATCGGCACCGGCTGTAGCCGGGCTTCCGAATTGTGCCGGCAGATGCTCGCCTATGCCGGCAGGGGCCAGTACAGGCTGGAATACATCGATATCAACGATCTGATCAAGAGCATGGAATCGCTGTTCCGTGTCTCCGTACCGCCTTCGACCCGGGTGGAGCGTTATTTTGATGAGACATTACCGACCGTTTATGCCGACAAGTCCCAGGTGGAGCAGGTGATCCTGAATCTGATCACCAATGCTGCCGAGGCGATCGGCGAGAAAGAGGGTGGAAAAATCGTGGTGACCACCCGTATGTTGCATGCCACGCCCTCCGATCTGCGCGGCTATGAGCATGAAGGCGAGCTTAATCCGGGCCCTTATGTGCTGTTGCAGGTGCGCGACAACGACAGCGGCATTCCGCCGGAGAATATGTCCCGTCTTTTCGAACCCTTCTTTACCACCAAATTCATGGGCAGGGGGTTGGGTATGAGTGCCGTACTCGGTATCGTCAATGCTCATCACGGTGGTATCCGCGTCGATTCGGAGCCCGGTTCGGGCACGACGGTGCGTGTGCTGATTCCGGTGCAGCAGAAGCGCGAGGAGGCCGCTGAGGCCGCCGTTCGTACCGAGCCGCTCGATATCGGCTGGACCGGCTCGGGCGTCGTGCTGGTCGTCGACGATGAGAGCCAGCTGCGCGACATGGTATGCAAGATGCTCGGATACCTCGGTTTTGAAACCATTGAGGCAAAAAACGGCGAGCAGGGCCTGGAGATGGCAGCCCGACACCGGGACAGGATCGCTGCCGTTCTGCTGGATCTGACCATGCCGGTGATGGGCGGCGAGCAGGCATTCATGCATCTGCGTAGTCGCTATCCGGAGTTGCCGGTGCTGATCGCTTCCGGCTATGGCAAGGCGCGCCTGCGTGAGTTGTTTGGCAAAAACCGCCCGGAGGGTTATGTGGCCAAGCCGTTCAAGTTCAATGAGTTGCGGCGTGCTCTCTATCTGGCTTCGCGCGACATACCGAAAGCCGATTCAGCAACTAGCCCCGAAGCAGATTGATCGCATCGGGAAGATCGGCAATCGACGGAATGACCAGATCGGCTTTGATACCGCTGCGTTTCACAAAGGCCTCGCGGTACTTGCCGGTCTTGACCAGCACGGTGCGCAGGCCGCTGTTTGCAGCTCCGGCAATATCCGATTCGATGTCGTCGCCCACCATCAGGCACTGGCCGGTCGGGGTGTCCATGCTTTCGCAGACCGATGTGAAGAAATCATGCGAAGGCTTGCCGAGCACGGTGGCCTGGCGGTCTGTGGCATATTCGATGGCCGCGACAAACGGCCCGATATCAAGATGCAGGCCATCCGGTTTTTGCCAGAACCGGTTCTTGTGCAGGGCAAGAATTTCGGCACCATCCATGACCATGGTGAAAATCTGCCGCAGCATGTCGCCCGTGTAGCCTTCACCGCCGATATCACCCATGACCACGTAGTCCGGCTGTTCGTATGTCTCATGAATGCTGCGCAGGTCCTCTCGCAGCGCATCGCGGACAAACAGGGCGGCACTGCCGTTGCCGATCCGTCGCCGGGCCAGGGCGGCGGGGGTGTGCAGCGCCTCTTCGGCAAGCGGAATGCCGAGGCGGGTCAGCTTTTCAGACACCATCCGGCGCGATTGGGTTGTGGTGTTGGTGACTCCGGCTAGCTTCATTCCCTGTTCGCGCAGGCGGGTGAGGGTGATTCCCGCATCGGGGATGGCCTTCTCACCTACATAGAGCACGCCATCGAGATCGAGAAGGGCCGCCTTCAGGCCGGAAACAACTGCTTGATCCATGGCGGCAAGTATAGCAACAGGTGCAAGGTTCAGTGCATGCGGTGAAGATGTTACACTGCCGCCAAATGACATTTTTCGATAATTTATCTCCCCAAAGGACAAGACCTACATGAACGAACAGCAAATCCTGACCATGTATGAAGACGCAGGTGCCCTGCTCAATGGCCACTTCATCCTCTCCAGTGGCCGCCATTCGGGCCGCTATCTGCAGTCTGCCCTGGTGCTGATGCATCCGAGCCATGCCGCCGAACTGGCCGCCGAACTGGCCGCCAAGGTGAACGGTGATGAGATTGATATGGTGGTTTCGCCGGCACTCGGCGGGCTGATTATCGGCCATGAGGTGGCACGTGCCCTGAACAAGCCGTTCATCTTCACCGAACGCAAGGAGGGCGAGATGCAGATGCGTCGCGGCTTCTCCATTCCCGAGGGTGCACGCCTGCTGGTGGTCGAGGATGTGATCACCACCGGTGGCTCGGTGCGCGAATGCATGCAGGTGGTACGCGTGCATGGCGGAACGCCGGTGAAGGTGCTGGCCGTGGTTGACCGGGCACCGGATCAGGAGGGGCGTTTCGACGTGCCGCACGAGACGGCCATCAGCCTGCAGGTGGAGACCTATGCGCCGGATGATTGCCCGATGTGCCGCGAGGGCGTGTTGCCGCCGGTGAAGCCGGGTAGCCGGGGAGCTGCCTAATGTCGCATCCGGTGGTGCGTTGTTTCCCGTTTGGCGGGGTGGGTGAATTTGGCAAGAACATGATGGTCTATGCCGTCGACGATGATGCTGTGATCGTCGATTGCGGTATGGGGTTTCCCGAGCCGGGTCAGCACGGTATCGATGTGGTGATTCCCGATATTGAGGCGCTGGAATCACTCTGCCTCAATATTCACGGCATCCTGCTCACCCATGGCCACGAGGACCATATCGGTGCCATGCCGTTCCTGCTGCCGCAACTGAAGCTGCCTGTTTATGGCACGCCGGTGACGCTGGCACTGGTCAAGGGCAAGCTGTCGGAGCAGAACTACAAGGGTGACCTGCGGCCTCTGGATGAGGAGAAGTGCATCAAGGTGGGACCATTCAAGGTTGAGGCAGTGCCGGTCACTCACTCGATCATGGATGCCGTCTCCATTGTGATTCATACGCCGCTGGGTGCGATTGTGCATACTGGCGACTTCCGTTTCGATCCCTCGCCGATCGATGGCCGTGTTACCCCTCTGCACCGTTTTTCGCAGCTGGGCGACAAGGGCGTGCTGCTGCTGGCCTCCGATTCGACCAATGCCACGCGCAGTGGCAGCAGTCCCTCCGAGCGCATTGTCGGTCCGGCTTTGAAACAGGCAGTCATGCAGTGCACCGGCAAGGTGGTGGTGACCACATTTGCCTCCAACATGTTCCGTATCCAGCAGATTATCGAGGCCGCTTATGCCTGTGGCCGCAAGGTGGCGCTGGCCGGGCGTAGTCTGGAACGTAACGTACAGGTAACGCGCGACCTTGATCGCCTCGGTATTCCGGGCGACTGCCTGGTCGATATCAAACAGGCGCAGGATGTGGCCGATCATCAGCTTCTGATCATCGCCACCGGTTCGCAGGGCGAGTCGCGGGCGGCGCTGGCGCGCATGGCGCAGGGACGCTTTACCGGCATCCAGTTGAAAGAGAAGGATCTGGTGATTTTCTCCTCGTCGGCCATTCCGGGTAATGAGCGCATTATCGCCGGCCTGTTCAACCACATCTACCGCCGCGGTGCGCGCGTGATTCACGCCAGTCAGGCACCGCTGCATGTCTCGGGACATGCCCAGGCACATGAGCTGAAGATGATGATGCAGCTGACCCGGCCGCGCTTCTTCTACCCGGTGCACGGTGAATTCCGCAATCTGACCGAGCATCGCGACCTGGGACTGTCCATCGGTATCGATTACGACCACACCATCATTGCCGAGAACGGACAGAGTGTGGAGGTCGACAGTGAGGGTATCCGTCACGGTGCCAAGTTCCATACCGGTGCGGTCTTTGTTGACGGTACCAGCCGTGATGAGGTGGACGATCTGGTGCTGCGCGACCGGCGGGTGCTGGCGGATGACGGCATGATTTCGGCTACGGTGCTGATCAACCAGTCCGAGGGGACACTGCTCGGTGCACCGGAGCTGCATGCGCGCGGCGTATTGCATCAGGAGGTGAGCGAGGAGGTGCTGGCTCATGCCGCCCGCGATCTGAAGGTGCACCTGGAGGGAATGGATCGCGAAATGCTCTCCGATGTCGAGGAGAGCAAGGAGGAGGTACGCCTCTGGCTGCGGCGCTGGTGCAAGAAGCATATCGGCCGTCGCCCGATGGTGGTGCCGGTGGTGCTCGAGGTCTGATGACACATGGCTGAAGAGGCGAAATCGCGTCTGCTGCTGCGGGAGTCCTTCTCGCTGTTGATGCTGGCACTGGTGATGGTGACAGGCGTGTCGCTCTACACCTTTTCGACCGGTGATCCCTCCTTCAATCAGGCCACCGATATCGAGCCCGTGAACCGCATGGGTATGGTCGGCTCCTATCTTTCCGACTTTCTCTATCAGCTTTTCGGTTATGCCAGCTGGTTAATCGTATTGCTGCTGTTCGCCTTCGCTGTGCGCGTGGCGATTCATCGCAAGCCCTATACGGGCGGGTGGAGTTCGCTCTTCTGGCTGCCCCTGCTGTTGGCTGTTGCGGCACTGCTGCAGGCACATGGCGCGGCAGTTTCCGCCCTGTTCGGTGCCCTGCCTGCCGGGCATGGCGGCGTGCTGGGCGTGCTGCTCGGCGATGCCCTGGAGCGCGTGCTGAGCAGTTGGGGGCGCGACCTGGTGCTGGTGGCGTTGCTTCTCAGCAGCTTTGTCATCGCCTCGCACCTTTCACTGATGGCTGCCGTGCAGCGCCTGCTTCTGGCCGGGCGCTGGCTGGCTAGTCGCATGATGCACGTCATCGCACGCTGGCGCGGGCGGATCGATGCCCGGCGGGAGCGGATGGAGGCGCGCGAGGTGCGTCAGCAGGAGAAGGAGCAGCGACCGGTGCACATCGCCGAATCGGAGCCCGAGGTGGTTGCTCCGAAAGAGGTGGTGAAGGTATCGCGCCGGGCCAAGCAGGAGCAACAGGTCGAGCTGGCCCTTCCGGTGGAAAAGGGGCAGGGCGGTTTCCGCCTGCCATCACTTTCGCTGTTCAATGCACGCCACGGTGAGGCGAAGGCACATAGTGCCGAGGCCCTGCAGGCCATGGCCCGTATGCTGGAGAAAAAGCTGCTCGACTACCGGGTTGAGGGCAAGGTTGTCGCCGTACAGCCGGGGCCTGTGGTCATGCAGTTCGAGTTCGAGCCGGCTCCGGGTACGAAGGTGTCACGCGTGATGGCGTTGCAGGATGATCTCGCCCGCGCCATGGCGGCGGTCAGCGTACGTGTGGCCGGCAATATTCCCGGCAAAAACGCCATCGGTGTCGAAATTCCCAATGAGGAGCGCGAGACGGTCTTCATGCACGAAGTGCTGGCCAGCCCTGCCTTTTCCGACAGCAAGAAGCTGCTGCCGCTGGCCCTGGGTGTCGATATCGCCGGGCAGCCGGTGGTGGCGGACCTGGCCAAGATGCCGCATCTGCTGGTGGCCGGTACTACGGGCTCCGGTAAATCGGTTTCCATCAATACCATGATCTGCTCGATGCTGATGACCTATGCGCCGAAGGATCTGCGCCTGATCATGGTCGATCCGAAGATGCTGGAGTTGTCGATGTATGACGATATTCCGCATCTGCTGGTGCCGGTGGTGACCAGCCCGCACAAGGCAGCCAAGGCCCTGGCCTGGGCCGTCTACGAGATGGAGCGGCGCTACAAGCTGATGAGTGAGGCCAAGGTGCGTAACCTCGAAGGCTACAAGAAGCAGGCGGCCAGGGCGGCCGAGGGGGAGATGGAGGATCTGCCCTACATCGTCATCGTCATTGATGAGCTGGCTGATCTGATGATGGTGGCCGGCAAAGAGGTGGAGCAGGCAATCTGCCGCATTGCCCAGAAGGCGCGTGCAGCCGGGCTGCACCTGATTCTCGCTACCCAGCGACCGAGTGTTGATGTCATCACCGGCCTGATCAAGGCCAACCTGCCCAGCCGTATCGCCTTCCAGGTCTCCTCCAAGATCGATTCGCGCACCATCCTCGATCAGATGGGCGCGGAGCAGTTGCTGGGTCAGGGCGATTCGCTCTTCCTGAGTGGCGGGCGTGATCTGAAACGTGTGCATGGCGCCTTCATCTCCGATGGCGAGGTAATCGGCCTTGTCGAGCATCTGAAGGCGCAGGGTGCCCCCGATTATCGGTATGAAGTATTCGAGGTGCAGACCGCCGAGGAGCAGGCCGCTGCCGGTGGTGATGATGAACTGGACGAGAAATACGATGAGGCGGCCGAGCTGGTGATCGAGCGAGGCCAGTGCTCGGTGTCGATGGTGCAACGCTTCCTGCGCATCGGATACAACCGGGCCAGCCGTATTGTCGAACAGATGGAGAGGGAAGGGCTGGTGACACCGCCCGGTTCCGGTGGCCTGCGCAAGGTGCTGGCCCGCTCTCAGGCGGATGGCGGGGGTGTGGTCGAATGATGAAGCGGATTGTAGCGGTGCTGGCGGCCATGCTCCTGTGGATGCCGGGGGCGCAGGCAGCGGAGCAGGCATTGCCGGCCTCCCTGGAGCAGGGGTTGGAAAAGCTGGCCTCCCTGCAGGGATTCACCTGCCGTTTCGAGCAGGTGATCTACTATGCCGATGGCGGCGAACAACACTATACGGGTGAGCTGGCCGTGCGCCGGCCCGGTAAATTCCGCTGGCAGTATCAGAAGCCCTATGCCCAGCTCTACATCAGCGATGGTAAGGTGATCTGGCTTTACGAGCCGGATTTGATGCAGGTGCAGCGCCTTTCCGATATCGATGCCATTGATCCGTTGGTGATGAAGTTGCTGGACGGGCGTGTTCGCGTGCAGGATGTGCACCTGCTTGAGGCAGAGAAAGGCAACGGAATCTGGCATGTGGCCATCGGTCAGGGGCCGGATATCTGGCTGGCTATGGATGCGGGCGGAAACCTGCAGTGGCTTGAGAGTCGCGATGCACTGGGCAACCGCAACCGTATGATACTCGAAAATATGGAACGCAAGGCACCGGCAGCGGCGACCTTCGATTTCCGGCCGCCGCCGGGTGTCGAGGTGATCGAGGCGGCCGGATTTCAACATGGAGTAATGCAATGAAACGAATCGTGGCAACCGCGCTGCTGGCGCTGTGGAGTCTGCCTGCACAGGCTGGCGGCCTTGCCAATCCCGACCTTTCCACCTCAGGCAGTGGCCTTGCCAATGCCGTCGTCGCCGGGGTGTCGGATGTCTCGGCTGCGGCTTACAATCCGGCTGCGATCGCCTGGCAGGAGGGGGTCAAGGTGATGATCGGTACCGGCATGCACTACCGCAACAGTTCGGTAGAGCGGGCCGGCGGTCTGCATCCCAATTACAACAAGGATCTGAACAGTAAGGATTTCCATGCCCTGTGGATGCCGCATGGCTCCAGCCTGGGTATCTCCGCCTCACTGACCACGCCGTATCTGGCCAGCAATGATTTCAGGGGCCTGTTCACCGGTGTGTCGAGCAGCGATATTCGCGTGCGACGTACGATGGTGGATGCCGTGTACGCCATCAACAGCAACCTGGCCATCGCACCCGGTGTCGACTGGTACTGGTCGACAGCGGATATCAACCGGGCGGGCCAGAGTTTCCGGGGCTCGAACAAAAGCGGTTTTGGTGGCCATCTCGGCATCTTGTGGAAGCCTGCACCGCTGTGGAATGTCGGTGCCATGCTGCGTTCCGGTGCGCGTATCAAGCTGAGCGGCACGGCCAACAGCACCATGCAGCTGAATCTTCCCGATCAGTTTACGCTTGGCGTGTCGCACGATATGTATGATGCCCTGCGTTTCGAAATGGATGTCGACTGGACGCGCTGGTCGACTATGAAAGATCTGAATGTGCATGCTGCCAACGGTGCGGTCACCCAGGCCAACAACCTGAACCTGCGCGACAGCTTCGCCGTCATGGCCTCTGCGACATGGTGGTGGCGTCCGGATACCCAGGTTCGTTTCGGTTATGCCTACGATCAGGGCGCCAATCGCAAGAGCGCATTGCAGCCGATTGTGGCTGATCAGCCGGGACATCGTCTCAGCCTCGGTGCCGGTGCCGACATGTTCGGCCTGCATCTGGATGCAGCCTATTCCTACACCTTCTTTGCCAAGCAGAGTGCAAGCGGCGCCTATGCCGGTATCTACCACGAACGGCGGCAGGTACTGTCGCTGGCGCTCTCCAAGGTATTCTGAAGCTGTCCAGCGGCGACCTTTTCGCAGGGCACAGTGCCGCTGCCGACAGCGCGCCGCTGGCTTTTCGCCTGCGCCCGCGCACCCTCGTCGAAGTGGAGGGGCAGGAGCAGCTGACCCGTGAGGATTCCTGGTTTGCCGCCACCCTGGCCCAGGGACGGGCTGTCTCCTGTATCTTCTGGGGGCCACCGGGAGTGGGCAAGACGACGCTGGCCATGATGATGGCCGATCAGACCCATATGCCGTTTGCCCAGCTCTCCGCCGTTTCGGCCGGTAAGAAGGAGGTGCAGGCCGTGGTCGACCGGGCCAAGGCGGAGGGGCGTGCCTATCTGCTTTTCCTGGATGAGATTCATCGCTTCAATAAGGCCCAGCAGGATGTGCTGCTTCCCTATATCGAGGAGGGGACGCTGGTGCTGGTCGGAGCGACGACCGAAAATCCCTCTTTTTCACTGAATAATGCCCTGCTCTCACGCTGTCGGGTGGTTGTACTGCAGCCGCTGGATGCAGCAGCGGTGGAGCGGGTGCTGGCGCGCGCAGTCGAGACCCTGAAGGGGGAGAACAGTGCATTTGCCCTGAGCGATGAAGCCCTGCAGTGGCTGGCAAGGGCGAGCGATGGCGATGCCCGCTATGCCCTCAATGCCCTGCAGGCGGTATTCGAGGCAGATCCGGCGCATATCTGGCAGCAGCCGGAGATCGAGACCGTATGGCTGCGCCGGCAGGCACGTTACGATCGCGATGGCGATGGTCACTACGATCTGATCTCGGCCCTGCACAAATCCGTACGCGACTCCGATGCCGATGCCGCCATCTACTGGCTGGCACGCATGCTGGAGGCAGGAGAGGAGCCGCTCTATCTTGCCCGACGCCTGATCCGTATGGCCACCGAGGATATCGGCATGGCCGATCCGAAAGCGCTCAATGTCTGTCTCGATGGCCATCGCATGTATGAGATTCTCGGTTCACCCGAGGGAGAGCAGGGCCTGTTTACCGCCGCGATCTACCTGGCCCTGGCTCCGAAGAGTAATGCCGCCTATATGGCCGAAAAGGCGGCCAGGAAAGTGGCGCGGGAGACCCGGAATCTCGATGTGCCGATGCACCTGAAAAATGCGCCGACCAAACTGATGAAGGAACTGGGGCACGGGGCCGGGTATCAGTATGCGCACGACAGCGCCGATGCGGTTGTCTCCCAGCGTCATTTCCCGGAAGGTATGGCGCCGGAAACGCTTTACCGGCCGGTGGATCGTGGCTTTGAGCGTACACTGGCCGAACGGATCAACTGGCTGCAGGAGCGCCGCAGGGGAGGGAGCTCATGATGCGACAGATGGCGGCTGTGGCGGCCGGCGGGGCGGTTGGCGCCGTATTGCGCTGGTGGATGGCAGGTGCGATCCAGCGTATGGCAGGGGGCGCATTTCCTTGGGGCACCTTCGCCGTCAATGCGATCGGTAGCTTCCTGCTCGGCTTCCTCTTTATCTGGTTTCTGGAGCGTTCCAGCATGGGCGAACTGGCACGCCTGGCCGTAACCGTCGGCTTCCTTGGTGCCTTTACCACCTTCTCCACCTATTCGGTGGAGTCGGTGCGGCTGTTGCAGGAGGGGGCTTTCGGTTTGGCCGCCGGCAATGTTCTGGGGCAGGTGGTGATATGTCTGGCGCTTGCCTGGCTGGGCGTACAGCTGGCCCGCCTGCTGTAGGCGAGACGGATCAGCCCTTCGCCGCTGCCTCGATCTCGACACTGCGCAGCTGGCGCGCCAGTTTGTCGAGTACCCCGTTGATGAAGCCGCGTGCCGACTCATCCGCATAATCGCGGGTCAGTTCCAGGGCTTCGTTGATGATCACCCGGTAGGGAATCTCCAGGCGGTTCTGCATCTCCCAGGTCGCCAGGCGCAGCACATTCAGCTCGATGCTGGCCACACTCTTCAGGCTGCGACGGATCACCGGTGAAATGATGCCATCGAGCGCTTCGACGTTCTCTGTAACACCATAAACCAGCTCGCGGAGGTAACCGCTATCCTGCTGCTCGCGCTCCTCCTCCTCGATGCGTCCGGCGATCAGCGAAGGGAGGGCTCCGGCATCGTGGCTGCTGCTATGCCAGGCATAGAGCACCTCAAGGGCCGATTCGCGGGCCTGATGACGATTGGGGCCTGCTGCTTTGTGTGCTTTGCTCACTTCTCCTCCAGGGAACGTAGAACGGTGACAACCTCAACCGCGGTCAGGGCCGCCTCGGCCCCCTTGTGTCCATGCGAACCACCGACGCGATCCAGCGCCTGCTGGTGGGTATCCACTGTCAGTACACCATTGCCAACACCGATATCGCCGCGCTGGGCGACCTGGCCGATGGCATCCATGGCTCCCTGGCAGACGTAGTCGAAATGGGCCGTATCACCACGGATGACACAGCCCAGGCAGACGATGGCATCAAAGCCTTTTTGGGCCATGCGGGTGGCAATGGTGCCTATTTCGAAAGCTCCCGGTACATGTACAATGGTCAGGTCTTCATCGCGGCTGCCATGCTCCTTCAGTGCCGATACGGCACCGTCGAGCAGGGCTTCGGTGATATCCTGATTGAAGCGGCTGACAATAATGCCGATGCGCATGCCGGAGGCATCGACATGGCCGGCCAGATGTGGGGCGTCCAGACTCATTTCTCGTTATCCATGTTCAGCATATGTCCAAGCTTGTCGCGCTTGGTGGTGAGGTAGGTGATGTTGTCCTCGTGCGGTTCGACCTGCAGTTGTACCCGTTCGGTCACCTCCAGGCCATAGCCGTCGAGGCCGATGATCTTCTTCGGGTTGTTGGTCAGAAGTTTCAATTTACGCAGTCCCAGGTCGTGCAGAATCTGGGCGCCAATACCGTAGTCGCGCAGATCCGCCTGGAAGCCCAGCTTTTCGTTGGCCTCGACAGTGTCGTGCCCGGCATCCTGCAGCTGGTAGGCACGCAGTTTGTTCAGCAGGCCGATGCCGCGACCCTCCTGACGCAGGTAAAGGATGACACCTTCACCGGCTTCGGCGACCTGGCGCATAGCGGCATGCAATTGGTTGCCGCAGTCACAGCGGCGTGATGTGAAGACATCGCCGGTCAGGCATTCGGAGTGTACCCGTACCAGACAGGGGCGCTCAGGATCGGGGTTGCCCATGACAAGGGCAACATGTTCGGCCTGATCGACGACATTGGAAAAACCGACCATGCGGAATTCGCCGAATTCGGTCGGCATGCGTACCTCGACCTCCCGGCGTACCAGGGAGTCATGTTTCAGACGATGGCGGATTACATCGGCAATGCAGCCGATCTTGAGGTTGTGCTTCTTGGCAAACTCTTTCAGCTGCGGCATGCGGGCCATGGTGCCGTCTTCATTCATGATTTCGCAGATGACGCCGCTGGGGTTCAATCCGGCCATGCGGGCAAGATCAATGCTGGCCTCGGTATGGCCGGCGCGCACGAGCAGGCCTCCGGTGCGTCCAAGCAGCGGGAAGACATGCCCCGGTGTGTGCAGATCGGCCGGCTTTGCATTTTCGGCAATGGCTGTACGGACGGTATGGGCACGGTCAAAGGCGGAGATGCCGGTCGTAACCCCTTCGGCCGCTTCGATGGAGACGGTAAAGTTGGTTTTGAACTTGTTGTTGGTATTGGAGACCATCAGTGGCAGCTGCAGCCTGTCCGTCTGTTCCGGTGTCAGGGCCAGGCAGATCAGTCCACGACCGTGCGTGGCCATGAAGTTGATGGCTTCCGGGGTCACCCATTCGGCCGCCATGACCAGGTCACCCTCGTTTTCGCGATCCTCGTCGTCGGCCAGGATAATCATGCGTCCGGCGCGCAACTCCTCAAGCAGCTCTTCGCAGGTGGCAAGGGTCATGCCGTCTCCTTCATTTCCATGATTCGTTCCACATAGCGGCCCAGCATGTCGGTTTCAAGATTGACCGCATCTCCCGGCTTCAGTGCGCCGAGATTCGTATGCTCGAGCGTATGCGGGATCAGGTTGACCGTGAAACGACAGCGGTCGACCGTGTTGACGGTCAGGCTGGTACCGTTGATGGCAACCGATCCCTTGACGACAACGTAGTGAGCCAGGCGCTTCGGAACCTCGAACAGATATTCTCGATGTTCACCGACCGGGTTGATGCTGACCACGGTCGCCAGGCCGTCAACATGTCCGGTGACAATGTGGCCTCCGAGGGCGTCGCCCATGCGCAGGGCAGGCTCCAGGTTGACGTGTTGCCCTTCCCGGGCCGCGGCAAAATGGGTCAGGTTCAGCGTTTCTCGGGACAACGTGGCCGCAAAACGATCGCCGGCCGGAAAGGCGGTGATGGTAAGGCAGCAGCCGTCGACGGCGACCGAGTCACCCAGCGCCCAGGCAGACATGTCGAGTCGGGTGGTGAATTCCATATGGGTTTGGTCGGATTCCGGCCGGATCGAACTGATGCGGCCGATATCCTGGATGATGCCGGTAAACATGGGTTCGATGCTAGCGCCTGTCGGACGGTTTGACACGGTTTGAGCGTGCCTGCCTCCCGGATTCTTTTAGAACGGTAGAGGAACGGGGTGCTCGTTGACCACAAGGGTGCCATTTTCGAGTCGTGCATGTACGACCAGCATGTTGCCTTCCCTGCGGACCAGTCCCTGCTGCAGCAACGGCGTCAGCTGTTGCCGGCTTCGCTGGTTCAGCAACGCTTCCGGAATCTGCAGGTCGAGCTGCATGTGGGTATGCTGTTTGAGGCGCGGCAGATTCATTACGTCGTTGGATGCGGCGCCGGTCATGCTGAAATGGAAGTTGCCGTTGATCGCTCCTGCCGGCGTGGCCAGGCGGATCTCATGAATATCGATGGCCGGGTCCGCGGCAATCAGAGTGGGGATTTCGCCCAGTAGCTGCATGCCGAGTTGCTGCATGGCCAGCCTGGCCATGGCCGGATCCCCCTGAGCGGAGAGAGCGGCAGCCTGCTGCTGAATATGGCCGAGATTTTCGATGGTACTGTGCGGAATGTGGCGAATGGCGATGTTGAGTTTGCCAGGGCCGTAGTGCTGGCCGGAGACATCAAAAGCGGCCAGCTGCAGTTGCTGTTCGCTCGATAGTCGCTCCTGTGAATCGGAGGTCGTGTGAGTGGTCAGTTTCAGGCCGGAGATGCTGATCTCTCCGGAACGGTTGCGGAAATGGATGGATTGCTGCTGCCAGTCGGAATCACCGGTCCAGACAAAGGGGCGGATACGCTGCATGTCGAATCGCCATTGAAGCGGGGCGATATCTCCGCTCGCTTTATCCGTGGCGGCCTGCAGACCGTTCCACTCCAGTGATCCTTCAATTTCGCTGCCGTCAGCATTGATTTGCATGGCGAGCATCAAGGGAAGAATCTGCGCATCCTTTGGCCCCTCATGGTAGTGCAATGCTTCGCTTTCGATGCGCCACTCCTGTGTGCCGTCCAGACCGACGATGGTGCGCATTTTAAGCGGCTGTTTGTCACCAAACAGTTTTTGCCATCCGGCCTGGGCCTGCGTCGATAATTCGATCTCGTGCCGGATCAGGCCAAGGGCAAGATGCGGCATACCGTTGTCGAAAGTGAGTAGCCCGTGCCGGATGTGATGATGGATCAGTACGGTTTCCGTTTGACCGTTTTCAACCGGAATCTCGATCCGGCTGCTGGCTTCAGCCCCCAGCCAGCCGCGCCGGTATTCGACACTTTGCAGTTGCATGCCCGATTCGGCAGCGGCCTGCCGGATCATGGTATGGTACTGCTGCTCGATCATGCGTCCGGTCAGCCATGGCGCGGCCGCCAGGAGGCCGGCCACAAGCAGCGATAGGATCATTACTTTTCGGATCACGATTCTCCCCCCAGGGCCGCATCCGTATGCAGTTCGCGCCAGCCATCCAGCATCGGGAAATAGAGGGCCAGGCGGACAGGGCGCGCATCAAGCAGGCGTACGACCGACTCGTAGTGTAGCAGCTGCGGCGCATATCGCAGCAGTTCCGCATCCATGAATGCATCCGGATCGCTGCCCTCGTGCATGCCCGTTTTGTAATCGATGATCCAGCGAGTGCCATCCTCATCGATAAAACTGCGGTCGAGGATGACATGCCGGACCTGTTGATCCAGATAACTGCTCAAGGCCCATTCCGCATGGGATTCCTGATGTTCTGCGGAAAGAATCCATTGTGCCCGTTTGCTGTCCAGTACCTGCCGGATACCCTGTTTGCATCGTTGCAGGGCACTTTCGAGCTGTGCTCCGTGCAGGCCATCCCGCATCAGCATGGCACGCATGCGATCGACCGATGCCGCCGTGTCGCTCTCCTGCCACGTTGCAATGCCGTGTTCGGCAATCCGCTGCAGGATGGCATGCACGGCATTGCCGACCGGGGCTGCTTCAGGGCCGGCCCAGAAATATTCGCTTTCGCTCTCCGTGGCTGGAGTACCGGGGATGTCGGAAAGGGGAGGCAGCTGTTTGATGCGGGTCAGCGGAGCCTGTGTCGCTACTTCCTCTGCTGTAGGTTCGGACAGCAGGCTGACTTCGGCGCCGAAACAGTCGCTGTCGATTCCCTTCGCCAATAGCAGTTCCAGCAACGAACCGGATGTCGGTGTATCGCTGTTTTCAGGCAAATGCCCGAACATGTGCAGGGCCGTTTCGGCACGCGTACAGGCGACATAAAGCAGGCGTGCCAGTTCATTGTTTTCCCGTAGTTTCTCCACGCGTCGCACGAGATCATAGACGGCATCGCTGCTGCGCACTGCCCCGCGCAAGGCGATCAGAGGCTCTACATCATGGTTGACCGCCACATCGGTAAAGGCGATTAACGGCAGGTCACTGCGTCCGCGGCCGTAGCCGAGACCGGGCAGAATGACAACATCCCACTGCAGGCCCTTGGCGCCGTGCATGGTCAATAGTTCGACACGTTCAGCCTCCGGCGAGGTGTCGGGAGCGGCGTAGAGCTTTTGCAGTCGTTCGTCGAGCAGAGCGAAGTCGAGCAGGCCGCCGTCGTCGATCTCCTCGATCAGTTTCAGCATGGCCTCAATATTGCGCCCGGCATCCGCAGCGATCAGACCGGGCATGCCAAGCCGCTGCCAGGCCAAGCTGAGCAGGAGGCGTATAGCGATGCGCCCGGCCGATTGCAGGCATGGTGCCATGGCATCGAGCAGGAAACGGATACGCCGGCACGCATCTTCATTCAGGCATGACAGGCGATGCTCGTCCTGAAGAATCGTGATGACGGGGCGCTCGTCGCCGGCCAGCAAGCTATGCATGGCAGCCGTATCGATGCCGCAGCAGGGCGCACGCAGGAGTGCGGCCCAGGATTCACGATCGGCCGGGTGCAGCAGGGCACGCAGCAGGGCACGCAGCAGGCGGATTTCGGGGCGCTCGTGCAGTGGCAGGATGTCGACAGCCCGGAAGGCAACCTGTGCCTCCGACAGCGCCTGCATGATCGCATGCAGATGCTTGCGCGAGCGCGACAATATGGCGATCCGTTGACCATCCTGGAGCAGCGCCTGGCGGACGGTGGCGACGACAGCTGAGGCCTCGCCTGCTGCATCCGGTTGTTGCTGCAGATGTAGTTGTACCTTTCCTTCGTGCGCAAGAGCGGCATCCGCCCGGGCATGGCCAACGGCACCCAGCAGGGGATCATGATCATCAGGAAAGATGCTGGCGAAGGCCCGGTTTACCCACTCGACGATGGCAGGGGATGAACGGAAATTTCGGGTCAGGTTGAGTCGTTTTACCGCCGGCAGGTGAGCCCGGTTCTCTGCAGCAAGCAGAAACAGCCCCACCTCGGCCTTTCGGAAGCGGTAGATCGACTGCATCGGGTCGCCGACCATGAACAGGGTGCGGTGGGTGCCGTCGCCGGCCTGCCACCCTTCCGTAAGGCTCTGTAACAGGCGCAGCTGCAGCAGCGAGGTATCCTGGAATTCGTCGACGAGAATGTGGCGAATACGATAATCGAGCCTGAGCAGGAGATCGGTCGGTCGTCCGGCCTCGTCCTCCAGGGCGCGCAGGGCGCGCAGGGCGATTTCGATGAAGTCGGCCTGGCCGCGCTGCTCGAACAGTTTTTGCAGTTGCCGATCCGCATGCAGGAGCAGGTCCAGCTGCGCCTCCAGCACTTGCCACTGCCTCTCGTCATACACGGGGGTGGAGGGCAGTTGACGCAACTCATCCAGGGCCTCGGCCAGGCCATGGATGTCGCCGAGCCATTCGAGCATCTGCTGGAATTGCTGCTTATATTCGGCTGCTTCGCGGCCGGCTGGAAAGCCGATGCTTTTGTCCACCCGCTTGCGGATAGTCGGTTTGCCCTTGGTTAGCAGTAATTCAGCGATGCGTTGCCAGAGCGGCAGCTGCCCGATTTCGGTTCCCGGCCATGTCTGTAAGCCCTGGAGCAGGGAGTCGTTCAGATTGACGCCGGCATAGTGAAGCAGGGCCGGCATCTCTCCCCGGACTTCGATCGGGATGAGTGCGGCGCATCGCTGCAGTTGCTGCTGCATGATCCCGGTCAGTGTCTCTTCCAGCATGCTTCGCAGGCCTGACGGGTTACCGGCGTGGAGTGCGACCTTGTACAGCCACTGATCCCGCTTGCCGAGCATGTCGGCGATCAGATCGGTCAGGGCCACCATGTTGTGATCCTGATGCAGCAGCACGGTGGCAGCTCTCTCCTGACTGCGCTGAAGCAGGGTGGCAACCACCTGCTCGGCTGCCTCGCGGTACAAAGGGGCGACATGCGTTGAGGGCATGGGCATTTCGCCGAAGCCGGAAAGCAGCGGCAGTTGCCCGGCCAGCGAATGGGTGAAACTGTCGAGGGTCATCATGCGCAGGCGTGACGGATGCTCGGCCAGATGCCAGCCCCGTTCCATGGAGCGCCGGTTGGCCTCCTGTGCCAGCTGCCAGGTCTCCATCTTGTGGGAGGAGGGGCTGTCGGGCCGGGCCATGGTAAGTGCTTCCATGACTCTCCCCCGCATCTCTGCCGCCGCTTTGCGTGTAAAGGTAAGGGCGAGGATCTCCTCGGGTTCATCGACGATGGCCAGCAGTCTGAGAATTCGCCGGGTCAGCAGTTCGGTTTTGCCGGAGCCGGCCGGGGCCTGCACGAGCAGGGAGCTGGCGGGATCGATGGCCTCCATACGTACCTGATCGCTCAAGCTTTCTCCTCCTCGTCGATATCCCGGTTGATACCGATTTCGTCGATGCGGCAGACGGCTTCAAGTCCGCAATGAAGACAGGCATTGGCATCCTTGGGAGCGACATCGCAACGTCCTGCGACAAATTCGGTCGCCAGATGGTTGATGCGTTGCTGCCAGCATGCCAGCAGGGAAGGCCAGTCTTCCGCCTCTTCATCCTTGCCCTTGTAGACTCCGATCCCCTTAATGCCGGTCGCTTCACCGCTCAGTCCCTCGAAACCCATGTCACCGCTGCGCACCCGGGCGAAGCAGACGGCATCATTCGCCTCCAGCCGTTCGGCCATGGCATAAAGAGGCAGCTGCGGTTCCGTGATGCGTTCGCCGATCCATTTACCGATACTCTGTTTTTGCCCGGTTTTGTAATCGATCAGGATTTTGTGCCCCTCACCGTCACGGTCGATGCGATCGGCCTTCAGGGTCACGGCAAAACGTAGCGGGCCGGATTCGGGCAGCTGCAGGCGGTAAGCCTTTTCGCAGCGATCAACGATGAAGGGAGGGCGTTCGCGCTCCAGTTGCAGCCAGGCCGACAGGATGTGGGCCATCCGTTGGCGTTCGACCTGTTGCGTAGCCTCCGTCGACGTTACACGCGCCTCCTGCCAGGCATGCTCCACCGCATCGCCCACCAGTCTCTGGCCGGCATCATCATCCAGTTCCAGCAGTGCCTGCTGGGAGCGCAACTGTTCCCAGATGTATTGCAGGGCCTGATGGATCAGCGAACCTTTATCGGCCGGTGTGATGCCCGGTGTTGTCTCACCCAGCGGAGCAAGCATCAGGCGATGCGATGCGAAAGCGCGGAAGGGGCAGGCCGACTGGTTCCTGATGATGGCCGAGCCTCCCCTGACATGTTCATCGCCAAGCAGCGGTACGGCAGGGGCGTCATCGAAATGTTCGCTTTCGAAGGGAGGAGGGGGAGACTCCGGATTATCCTGCATGCAGCTATCGATGTCGCGAAGAAACGGCGATGGGCCCAGTTCGCGCTCCTCCCGCTTTCGTGCAAAGGAGAGTTGCACGACCGGGGCCGCCTGCTGCAGCTGCTGCCACAGAAAAGCGGATTCGGTAAAGGCGAGCGCCGCCGTCGATCCCGGAAGGGCATGCTGGCGCTGCAGGGTAAAGGGGAGAAGGGGTATGGGGCGGGCCGGCAAGGGCAGAGCCTCCTCGTCAAAGCCGATGGCAAAGAGGCGATCGAATTTCCCCCCTGCAGCCTGCTCAAGCGGCAGCACCGATACCTGCGGATAACGCACGGTTTCGGAGAGCAGGGTTTCGTTGCAGAGTGAAACCAGCTGCGACAGAAATGCCTGCCACTCCATACGCTCGCGTATGGCATCAATGGCGACGAGCGCGGTCAGGCATTCGCGGAATGCATTCAGTTGACGAATCTCGCTGTCGCCACGTGTTGCACCTTCGGTCTGCAAAAAGCCGGTCGCCTGCAGCAGTGTATGCACCGCTTTCACCCATTCGCTGGCCGGGCGGATTTCCGTCGTCCAGTCGAGCAGGCTTTGCAGTACACCGGCGAGCTGGGGCATGTCCGCCATCTCCTGCATGCTGAGCAATGCGCGGAAATTCAGGTAGTGACGATTGTTCATCCGCAGCCTGGCGTCGAGTGAGGCACGGGCGAGCCGCTCTTCGTCATATCCCCTGATTCCGGGGGAAAATAGAAGTGGCGATAGCTCGTTCTGCTGGGCACCACCCTTGCCGGCCAGGCGCAACAGCTGCAACAGCTGGTGAATCAGCGGCATCGTGGCAAGCGGAGGGCCGGCCATGACGACGGCCTGCATCGGTGTCAGTGCTTCTGCCTTCGTCAGCAGGGTTTCGTTCAGGATACGACGCAGGGTTTCGCTATCCCGCACCTGCCTGCTGGTGACGATTCCGATCCGCTGATGCGGATCGTTTTGGGTGATATCCGCAACAAGCCGTGCCACATGGCGATATTCCGTCTCGTCATCTTCGAATGCCGTCAGGGTTATCTGCTTCGGCACCGGCTGTTGTGAGAGTGATACAAGCTGCACGCCGGTGTCCTGCATGGCCTGCAGAAGTGCCTGTTGCATCGGGGAGAGCTCTGCGAATCCATCGAGAAGAAGAGTGGGAGGTAGTCTGAATCCGGCGTCGATATGGGCCAGAAGGCGTTCGGGCAGATCGGCCACCAGTATCCGTTTTTTCTGCAGAAGGGTGCGTCGCATGGCCGTGATCCAGCGCGCCAGCGATTCGGCTTCCTCTCCCGTCCCCGCCAGTTCCTGGATATCGATACGGTAATCCTGCATCAGTCGGTACGCGGAGGAAGCATGACGAGCAAGACCGCGTACGGAGGCGCTGCCATGGCCGGAAGGCATATCCGCATCGATGATGCCTTCCCATAGCTGTAACTCCTGCAGGGTTGTGAGTGGGACCGGAATGGCTGTATCTTCGTCCGCCAGCTTTGCCAGCCACTGCGACCAGCTTTCGACCCGAGGGGTGTCGATGACATGGGCGGCTGAGGCGGCGACAATACGCCGTTTCCAGGCCGCGGCCAGGGCGGAGCAGGCGGTGATAAGGATCGAGTGATGATCGAGTTGTGCCCTGATTTCCGCATCATCAGAGACAGAAATGTGATCGAGCTCCTTGATTTTCATCGCCATACCCTTTTCAATTCCCGGTTACCGGCATGCATCCAGCTGCTGGGGTCCGAAAGGAGGGATCATGAGCCAGGTGATGATTACTTGTCCGCGCTGCAAGGAGAAATTCAAGGCTGAAGAGGCGGACATTTACGAGTGCCCCTTCTGTGGCACGAATATCCGCCCCAAGCAGGACACCAGTAACGACCTCGAAAAGACCCAGCAATTCGAAACCTGATCAGCGCTGATCCGGGGTGGCGGGTTCTGCTGGAACCATTCGCCCCGGAACCAGTTCACCCTCTGAATTGATATGGGCCGGGATATACTCTCCCGGCTGAACGGGGGCATCTGACATTTCGAACCACACCAGCGCCGCGCAGGCCGCACCCACCAGTAGCGATGAGATGATGAAAAGGCGGCCGGGCGGAGTCCGCTTGGCCGGGGTGATGTCGATGACGTCGGCTTCCTGTGTCTGACGCAGGGCTCTCACGCGCCACCACAGGCGCACAATCAGAAAAACATTGCGTAATACGAACATCAAAATAGCCGGCCCGAAGAAGAAAAGGGCGGTGATCAGGATGTTGCGGATCATGAGCGGGTAAGCTCCAGCAGGCGGGTTGCATAGACCAGGACATCGGGTTCGCGCCCGGCGTGTTGGGCCTGGTGTACGGTTTCGGCAAGAATCTCGAGCAATTGATGCACGGCCTGATGGCGATCCATACCGCGCACCGAGATCAGGTGTTCCAGAGCCTTGCCGGCCTCCGGTGGCTGATGCGTGGCCACCTGCTCTTCAAGCGCCAGGTGCAACGACAGATGAAGATAGGGATTCATGCCGTCATCGACATGGAAATCACGGTCGAGGAAACTCTCCATATCATCAAACATTGGATGGTACTCGGGATGCATCTCGATCATCCGGGCGATACGCACCTCCAGAGCATTCAGCGGCAGGCCGGACTGTGCCTTGTGCCATGCATCCCAGAAAATCTGGCGGTGGGCACGCAGCTGTTCGCGGCTGGGGCCGTTATCGGTTGGTTCATTCATGCGTTCAGTCTCCGGTGTTTCAGTGCCGGTAATGTATGGCGGACGTTGTTCAGGGAATCAAGCCTCAATTCGGCTGTGACGATGCCGCTGCCCTGATGGCGCATGGCCAGTATGCGTCCCCATGGGTCGACGATCATGCTGTGGCCCCAGGTGCTTCGCATCCCGGGGTGGGTTCCGCACTGGCCGGCAGCCAGTACGTAGCTTTGATTCTCGATGGCGCGAGCCCGTATCAACACCTCCCAGTGCGCCTCACCGGTGGGCACGGTAAAAGCTGCCGGGATGCTCAGGATGTTGCAGCCGTTTTCACTGTAGTAGCGATAAAGCTCGGGAAAGCGCAGGTCATAACAGACCGACAGGCCCAGCTTCCAGGCTCCGGCATCGACGCTAACCGGGCTCTTGCCACCGGCCACCAGGGCAGACTCTTTGTAGCTTTCACCGGGCAGGGAAGCATCGAAGAGGTGCATCTTGTCGTAGCTGGCCAGCTGTGTGCCATCAGCTGCAAATACGGGGCAGCTATTGCGCATGCCGGGCTGTTTGTTGGTGCGCAGTGTGACGGTACCGCCGATCAGAAGCAGCTTATGATCTGAAGCTTGGCGTGAAAGGAAACGCAGACTTTCCGAATCGTGTTCGTCTTCTGCCTGCTGCAGTTTGGCGGATTCATCATGCCCGATGTAGGCAAAGTTTTCCGGCAATTGGACCAGCTTAGCCCCATCCTTTGCCGCCACAGCAATCAGGGCTGCAGCCATCTCCAGATTGCGCGCTTTGTCGTCGCCGGAGTTGAGCTGGATGCAGGCGACTTTCACCGTTGCGGGCAGCATGGCAGACGTCTACTTTTTTTCGAGCAGGATGAGCTGGCGCTGGTGATCGACGGTCATGCGATAGGCGGACAGAAAGCTCATGCCCAGCAGCCCGGTGTTCGGCGTTTGAGATACGGTTTGAACCGTGCCACGGATATTGCTGCGCGAGAGATTGCCGATCCCGACGCTGCCCAGGCTGACCTGAGGGGCCTGAACCCGTCCGTTGGCAGTATCGAGATTGATCATGGGGGCACCTTCGGTGGCAATGCCGGCCTGTTTGGCAACCTCGGGTGGAATGACCACGAGTGCAGCGCCCGTATCGAGAATGAAACGTACGTTTATCCCGTTGACCTTACCGTTGATCACCATTGAGCCGTTGTCGTCCTGATAGGGGATCTCGGCCGAAAAGCGCTCCATGTTGTAGGTCGGATTCGAGATGGAACTGACTGACCCGGAGCGGTGTACCTCAGCTCCATGAACCGGTGTGTCGGAAAAGTGCACCCGTCCATCCGCATCGGTCCACTTGTATACCTGGGCCAGAGCGGGTGAAGTGATCAGCAGGGTCAGTATAAGCAGAAGTTTATTTCGCAAAACGTCCGACTCCTTTGATGGCCCCCAGGTTGGCATGCTCATTGAGTGTCGGGACGAGCTTGCGGTCGCAGGCGCTCATCAGGGTCATCAGCCCGGGGCCGTGGCCGCCAAGCGGTGAATCGGAGTGAACAACGACGCCGATGGTGACAGCGCCCTTGCGGTAGGTGCGACCATAACGGTTATCGTGATCCATGACTGCGACAAAATCGCCGAAGCGCAGGCGGTCCAGCCCATGCTCCTTCACGGTCTCCTCATCCTGGCAGAGGATGTCGTAATCGCCGGTCGTCATCGAGAGGGCGCCGATGCCCGAACCCATGGCATGGCCGGGGACGATGACATTGACCGGTACCTCGATGCGCCCATCGCCGAGTTCCTTCAGTCCCCACTGTTCAAGCAGGTCCGGATCCAGGTTGTAGATGAACACATCGGGGTGATCGATGAACTTCAGGCCCTGGCCGTAGCCGCGCACAAGGAATTTGTCGTCACAGGTCAGTTTCTCGAGCGTTGCATCGGGGAAATCGAGCATCAGGTGCTCCACGCCGCCGTGGTGGCCGAGTACTGTGCCCTTTTCGCCTTTGGCTTCACCGGAGATGATGCGCACCTCGTTGCCGCAGCAGGCCATGAACTGGAAGCCTGCCTCCACCTTGCGGTTTTTGTGGCTGAGGGTGGCTGAGACGCCCGGCTCGATATGTTCACCGACCCAGCCGAAGACCGAATCGCCGATCTTGACGTTGTAGGTGATGCCGCCGGTCGACGGCCAGGAGAAAATTTCTCCGGCAGCCCCCACTTCGAAGGGAGCCCATTGATGGGCCGGGGCGACGCCGCCCTGTACAGCGGTCATGACCAATCGGTCGCGGTTGGTTTTCAGGCTCATTTTGTCTCCTTGACGTAGTGCAGGAACTGGCTGGTGCGGCCCTCTTTCAGCCCCCGTTGTTCGAATTTGGTGAAGATACGTCCCTCTTCACGTGGAATGAAATTACCTTTTCCCGCCACATTGGTGAGTCCCGGTGTCTCGTCGAGGATGTCGCGCATCCATTCGGCAAGATCCGGCTTGTCGGAGGCCAGCTTGATGAAGCCGCCCTCTTTCAGGCGGGTGACCAAAAGTTCGGCAAATGGTTTCTGGATGATGCGTCGCTTATGGTGACGTGCCTTTGGCCATGGGTCGGGGTGGTTGATGAAGATGCCATCAAGCTGACTTTCAGCGACCTGATGCTCCAGTACATACTGGGCCGGCAATTGAGTGACGCGGCCACGTTCGATGACGCCATCATCTTCCAGGCGGCCCACACATTTGGCTACGCCCGGCAGGTAGATTTCGATTCCGAGCATGTACCACTCGGGATGCAGTTTCAGTTGTGCGGCCATGAATTCACCATTGCCAAAGCCGATCTCAAGCACAATCGGAGCTCCGGCAGGAATCTCGGCCTGAGAGAGGCTTTTGCCTTTTTCCAACCCGATTCTGGGAAGCCATTTGAGCAGGCGCTCCTCCTGGCCGGTGGTGACAAAGCCGTTCTTGCGCCCATGGGTGCGCATCTCGTGCTGAATGAACTGGTTTCGGAATTCTCGGGTTAGACGCATGCGCCAATGATAGGGGGCAGGGCATTCCTGCACAAATAGCGATCGTCGTCTTGCAACCTCTTCCGGCTGAATAGGAGCGGGTATATCAACGCCGCGTTATGCGATGAGCTATTTTGTCCTGATGTTGGCGTTCAATACGGCTTCGATCTTTGCCGATGCCAGCGGAGAATTGAGCAGGGTTTTCATCAGCTGTGCCTGAGTATTGACACCGATCTTGGCAAAGATGCTTTGAATCTGTGAGCGAATCGTAGTGATCTTCACTCCCTTCTCTTCGGCAATCTCCGTCGGGCTCAAGGCATTGGCCAGTGCGATGGCCACTTCCGCTTCGGCCTTGGTCAGGTCGTGAATGGTGGCCAGTAGTTCAGGGCTGGTCAGTTGCATGCGATCCGGGTCGGTCAGGATCATGACAGCCGCTACACTTCCTTTTGAAAGATAGATCGATAGATCCGACTGGTGGATTGGCATGATCAGTGCCGGCAACGGCGTATAAATGCCTGGATGTTTTAAGCCGATGGCGATCGGCTTGGTGACGACCTCCTGTACATTGGCCAGCGTTGCCATCGCCACTGCTTCGCGCAGCTTGCGATTGCTTTCGTCGCTGGTAGCGTAGATCATATTGTTACGCATCTCAATGGCGGGATGCTGCTGAATAATAGCTTTTGCCGATTTGTTGCAGTAATTGATCATGCCGTGATGATCGAAGAACACCACTCCCATCTGCATGCTATCGATGCCGGAGGCGAACGCATCGTTTTTGACGAAAGCTTCGGTATGAGTACGATGGATATGCAGCGCTTTCTGAATATGGGGCACCAGCGCTTTCACCTTGGCCAGCGTTTCTGCCTCGTAGGGCGGCTTACTCTTTTCACGATGAAATCCTATTACGGCTGAACGGTGCGGGGTTCTCATGAGCCAGGTTCCGGCCATATGATACATGCCCTGAGGTTGATAGAAGTTCTTGAAAGTATCCGACTCGTAAACTTTGTTCACTCCGTCAACGATATGGCTTGCTGTCAGTTCACCCGTGGGCACGGAGGCTATTAATTCCAGTGCAGGGTCAATCGCGCCATACTTTTCATTGTATAGGGCCAGCCATTTGGCTTCGACATTATAGGATGCAAAGGTGCTTGCATGGCGCACTTCATGATCCTGATAAAGTAATACGGCGGTTTTAGAATTAGTCAGGTGAGAAATATCTTCTAGCACCTTTTCCCAAGCACGGCTATCCGAAGCCGCACTCGCGTCTCCCCATTTTTTTCAGGCCAGCAGGGGCGCATGGCGGCTGGGCGGGAAGAGCGGCAGCTGCGGCGGGGGGTTGGGGCGTCGGCGGCGCAGGCGGGCGTAGAAGATCTCCTTGGCTGCGGCAAACAGGAGGCTGTAAATTGAACTGTGTAAATGCTTTACTCAGCAAGAACTGAGGAAGGA
>CAZCZU010000010.1:0-61652 GCA_964503475.1 uncultured Zetaproteobacteria bacterium | reverse complement strand
CCTGAGTAACGCCGAGTGGCCCGGGTTTGGGGCAACAGCGGCAACACCAAAATGAGTGTTAACAGGCCCTAATACAGTATCCCAACAGGATACCCGGCTGCCGCCAAGCGTTTTTTACATTTTCCCCCTGCTCGAATCGCCCAGATGATCGGGCGATGCCTTTCATTCGCCCGTACCCGTGCTACATTTGCCGGTCGAGACAATCCCACA
Source organism: uncultured Zetaproteobacteria bacterium (assembly GCA_964503475.1). Classification (GTDB taxonomy): domain Bacteria; phylum Pseudomonadota; class Zetaproteobacteria; order Mariprofundales; family Mariprofundaceae; genus CAZCZU01. The sequence continues at coordinate 61,442 of CAZCZU010000010.1, read as the reverse complement.
AGCGCGAGGCCCCCGCATGAGTGACTGCCTGTTCTGCAAAATCGCCGCCGGCGAGATTCCTTCCAATAAGGTCTACGAGGATGAGGAGTTCCTCGCTTTCCACGATATCCATCCGAAAGCCCCGACACACGTACTCGTCATCCCGAAAGAGCACTACGCCACCTTCGCTGATGTCGATGATCCGTTCCTGCACGGCATGCTGATGGATCGGGTTCGCCATATCGCCGACGACCTGGGACTGGAAGCGGGCTACCGCCTGGTGATCAATGTGCGCGAGGGTGGCGGCCAGGAAGTCTTCCACCTGCACGTACATATCCTCGGCGGCAAGAAACTGCCCTTCTGACCCCGCACTTGAGCCACCATAAAACGCGAAAGCGCTCGCGACTGAATCCGCTGGCACAGGGCATGGCCGAGGTCCTGGGAGAGACGCGGCTGGATCACTTTGTCGCCCTCTCAAGGCTGCGCCATGTCTGGCCCGATATTCTCGGTCCGATGATGGCGGCGCGAACGGAGCCGGTGAACATCGAGCCGATGGAAGATGGCAACAACCGCCTGTGGATCGCGGTCAACCATTCGGCCATGGCACAGCAGATCCGCTTCCTGCGTGATGAGATTCGCAAGGCCTGTTCGCGTCACTGCGGCATCTACAACCTGGTCGAGATCCGTACGAAGGTGCAGGCCGATGCCGGTGTTCCGGTCAGGGAACCGGTGCGGGCCAAAACGGTGCCGCTCTCGGTGCGCAAACGTCTTGCCAGCGACATCCGCGACGTCAAAGATAAGCGCCTGCGCCTCGCCCTCTATCAGGCGCGGGTCGCCCAACTGGCATTTACAGATACCAACCCCCTGGAGGATTAAGGAATGAAGAGATTGTTTGCATTGGCGCTTCTGGTCATGTTCGGCGTCATGAGCACCGGTATCGAACATGCCGAGGCGAAACGTTTCGGCGGTGGCATGAGCTTTGGCAAACAGCGCACCGCACAGTCGCAGACCAGCTTCGGCCAGCGCCAGGCGACTTCACAGAAGGCTGCCGCAAACGGTCAGCGCGGCAGTGCCCGTCCCGGTTTCATGGGCGCCATTGCAGGGCTTGCGCTGGGCGGCCTGCTGGGAGCCCTCTTCTTCGGCGGCGCTTTCGAAGGCATCAATCTCTTCGACATCGTCATCCTCGGCGTCATTGCCTTCTTCATCATCTCGCTGCTCAGGCGCCGTGCGGCCGGCATGAGTCGCCCCATGGCCTATGCCGGTGCGGATGCGGGCCGGACGGGCTACGCCCCGCAGCAGCCTTCCGGCATGCCGCAGAGTGGTACCACGGCCGGCCGGGCCGTGCGCCCGCAGATCGATGCGCAGCATTTCACCGCAGCCGCCCGCGATATCTTCATGCGCATGCAGGCCGCCTGGGATGCGCGAGACATGGATGAAATCCACCGCTTCTGCAATGCCGATATCGGCAGCCGAATCGAACAGGATATGCAGGCTGCCGGCGACCGGCACAGCCATACCGAGGTCGGCATGCTCAATGCCGCCATCCTCGATAGCTGGGTCGAATCCGATTCCGAATGGGTGGCCGTGCACTTCACCGCCATGCTGCGCGAGCAGACCCTCGATGCGGCCGGAAGCGTCATTGAGGATACGAGCCACGAGGTCAACGAGACCTGGATTTTCAACCACGACCCGACCAGCGACGACCCCACCTGGTACCTGGCCGGCATCCAGCAGGCCTGAACAAGCGCCTAAACACGCCCCGGGGCTCTCCTGCCCCGGGGCGCATACGGGCGAAGGGGTATCCGATGCGATGCCCCGCCGCCCGGCCTCCGGAGCATCCATTTTGAACTACCGTCATATCTACCATGCCGGCAATTTCGCCGACGTCTTCAAGCATGTCGTACTGTTGATGCTGCTGGAGCATTTCCAGCGCAAACAGACGCCCTACTGCTACGTCGATACCCACGCCGGAGCCGGCCTCTACGACCTCACATCGGAACAGGCCCTGAAAACAGGAGAGGCACTGGACGGCATCCTGCGCCTGCAGGCGACGGGCGAGATGCCCGAAGCGGTTGCCCGCTACCGGGATGCGATCCTGGAACTGAACAGGCAGCAAGGAGACGATGGCCTGCGCTGGTATCCGGGCTCGCCGTGGCTGGCCCGCTTTGTGGCCCGGCCGCAGGACCGGCTGGCGCTTTGCGAGTTGCACCCGGAGACCCAGGCCACACTGAAAGCGCATTTCCACAGAGATCGCCAGGTTCAGGTTCAGTTACTCGATGCCTACACGGCAATGCGTGCCCTGCTGCCGCCGAAGGAGCGGCGCGGCATGGTGCTGATCGACCCGCCCTTCGAGCGCACGGACGAGTTTACCGCCATTGTCACGGCCCTTGCGCAGGCGATGAAACGCTGGCCGGGCGGCACCTACGCCGTCTGGTACCCGATCAAGCATCGCGACCCGGTGCAGAAATTTCACAACCGGCTCAAAAACAGCGGCATACGCAACATCTTCGTGCAGGAGTTCATCATCGATTCGCAGCTCACAGCCGACAAACTAAACGGCTGCGGCATGGCGATCATCAACCCACCCTGGCAACTGCCCAATCAGCTTGATTCGGTTATGCCATGGTTAATCAAGGCGATCGCGCCGAATGGCATGGCTCCCGCTTTCCAACTGGTCGGCGAATAACTTCCCCTTGCCCGGATCATTGCCCTTTTCTATGGTCGACAGGTCGCAACAAGGAGCGCGCATGCAGATCAATCAGGACAACATCAGCCGACACTGCACCGAAATGGAGCTGATCGGCGAACTTCTGGAGCTGGATGGCAGGCAGATTGTCGAGCTGGGCTGTGGCCGGGCCGAGATTACCCGTCAACTGGCCACAGGTGGTCCGGGCCGCACCCTTCTCGCAACCGAAGTCGATACGATTCAGCATGAAAAACATCGACAGATCGATGACCTGCCCAATGTACGCTTTGAACTGGCAGGTGCCGAAGCGATTCCGGCCGCCGATGCCTCGGCCGATGTCGTCTTCATGTTCAAGTCGCTGCACCACGTGCCGTCGGAGCTGATGGACACGGCCTTTGCCGAGATCGCACGCGTCCTCAAGCCGGGCGGCCTTGCCTGGATCTCCGAGCCGGTCTTCGCCGGCGATTTCAATGAGATCCTGCGCCTCTTTCACGATGAGCAGGCCGTACGCCAGGCGGCATTCGACGCGACAAAACGCGCCGTCGACAAAGGCCTGCTCAATCTGGAGCAGGAATTCTTCTTCAATTCGCCCATGCATTTTGCCGATTTTGCCGACTTCGAGGCCAAAATCCTGGGCGTCACCCATACCGATCATCGCCTCTCGGATGCGCTGCATGCGACGGTGCGCCAGCGCTTCATGGCCCATATGGGGCCGGAAGGCGCCCGCTTCACCATGCCGATTCGTATCGACCTGTTGCGTAAGGCGAAACACCCCTAGTCCATTTGAGGGAGAGAAATCGTCAGCCTTGGCGCTATAATTGCGGTATGCGATGGCGCCGTAGCGAATTCGATGTCACCAACCAGGTGGATGTCACCCAACCGGAAGCGGTCTGTGCCGAGGTTTGCCGCCTCTTCTCGGAGCTCTATCCGAACGATTCGGCCTGGCGGCTGGAGAAAGCCTTTGCCGATGCCACGGCACTTTTCCGCGGCGATATGGCCGGCTATATGCCCTGCGAAACCCCCTACCATGACCTGCAGCACACCATGGATGTCACCCTGGCGATGACCCGCCTGTTGCACGGTTGCGAGCGCCAGGGCGGCGAAGAAGAGCTGGGGGCGCTTCATATGCAGCTCGGCATCCTGGTGGCCCTGTTTCACGACGCCGGCTACATGCGGCGTCCTGAAGACCAGCACCCCAATGGTGCCGCCTACACGACACATCATGTGTCGCGCAGCGCGCTTTTCATGCACCACTACCTGCCGTTGCTCGGCCTTGGCGACCTCGCCCCGATGGCCGGCCGGATCGTCCACTATACCGGCTATGAGATGCAGATCGACGATATCCCGGTGCACAACGATGCCGAAAAGAGACTCGGCCGTCTTGTCGGCACGGCCGACCTTCTGGCCCAGATGTCGGATCGCTGCTACCTGGAGAAGTGCCGGGACCGGCTCTACTACGAATTCGCCGTGGCCGGCATTGCCGGGCCGGATACGGAATCGGCCCGTTTCCGCTCTCAACATGACCTGCTGCGCCAGACCCCCGGCTTTATCAACCACGCCATTCGCGACCGGATGGATCTGGCCCTGGGCGCCGTACACCGCTACTCGGAGAGTTTTTTCCTGCCGGAGGAGAATCCCTACTGGCTGGGCATCCGCAAAAACATCGATTACCTCACGGCAGCCATCGACCGCGAAGAGCTCCCCCGGCTGCGTCGCAATCCACCCTGGACCCTGAGCCTGTCGCCGACGCAACTGCAGCCCGATTTCCCGCTGTTCAGCTAGGCATTCACCCGAACCGGAAGCCCGATACTGCCTTGTCGCACATCCTGTCGCTGTAGTTACGCTCGCCCCGAGCCTGGCCTGCCGCACCGGCCACAACAAACAGCGGTGCCAGATGATCGCTGCGCGGATGGGCGGCATGGGCCGCAGGCGCCTGTTCCCATGCCATGAGCCTGCGGTTGCGCTCGCTCGCATCGGGATGCTCAACCGCTTCGGTCAGCCAGCGATCGAAGGCGGCAGCATCGTCATTGTCCTGCTGCCGGGTGGACTGAAAACGGGAGAGATTATGGTAGCTCAGGCCGCTGCCGACGATCAGCACTCTCTCGTCACGCAACGGCTGCAGGGCACGTCCCATGGCCAGGTGAAAGCCGGGATCGAGATCGCGGCGCAACGACAGCTGCACGATCGGCACATCCGCCTCGGGATAGATCAGCATGAAGGGGATAAACACGCCGTGATCGAAGCCGCGGCTGCCGTTCATCGCCGTCTCGATGCCGGCCGCTGCCAGTAGCTGTCCGACGCGCCCGGCCAGCTCGGGAGAACCGGGAGCCGGATAATCGAGCCGGTAGGTATGTTCGGGAAAGCCGTAGTAGTCAAACAACATGGGCGGGTGCGGGCAGCTGTTGACCGTCGGCAGCGCCTCCTCCCAGTGGCCGGAGATCACCAGCACGGCCGAGGGGCGTCGACCAAGCGACGCATCAATACCCCCGAGGTATGCCTCCAGTCCATCCCACATGCCGGGCGGGCCGAAGAGCGGCTCCATGAACGGCCATGGGCCGCCGCCATGGGAGATGAACAGTGTCGGAAAGGGGCCGCTTGCTGGCTGCATGGCTCTATTCAAGCACAGGCCGACGCTTTCCTCACGGCCAGGTCTTGCACATGCTCAACTCGCCGGTGGGAACTCCGGACAGGAGGGCAGCTCATCGCCGTAGGCCAGCCACGGCAGATCATGAGAAGTCCAGATGTGGGCCGCAGCCGACACGTCCGGTGCATCGTCCAGGGTCACTACACGCAGGATTACATGCGGCTGCCCCTCGCGCATGGCCACCAGATGCGTGCCGCAGCGCGGGCAGAAGCATCGCTGTTTGCCGGGCGACGATTCGTAGCTCGCCAGCAGCGCCTCCCCCTGCAACCAGCGGAAGTGTTGGCGCAAGACCCGTGCGGTCGGGGCAAACGGTGCCGCCTGCGCCTTCTGGCAGGTGCGGCAGTGGCAGTGCTGTACCGGGCCGTCCAGCCCATCAATCGCGTAGACCACGGCACCGCACAGACAACTTCCCTGCATGACTGCCTCCTTCATCTTTACCGTTTCAGTAGTTTCATCCAACCCTGAGGGAGCGGTGCCCGCAACTCCAGTGCTGCGCCGGTCACCGGATGCATGAAGCGCAGGCGCCAGGCGTGCAGCATCAGCCCCCTGCCGCCCATCGCCTTGAAAACTGCCAGCTCCTCGCGTCCGGCATATTTGGGATCACCGAGAATGGCGTGACCCTCCGCCTGCAGCTGCACCCTGAGCTGGTGGGTACGACCACTGTGCGGCTTGAGTGCCAGCATGGCCCAGTCGAACCCCTCGGCCTGCCGCTGCAGCATCACCTGATAATCGGTTACCGCCTCCTTGCCATCCTCGCTATCGACCACCATGCGCTCACCGCCGCGCACCACGCCCTTGGCGAGCCTGGAATGCATGCGTCCGGCCTGGGCGAACGGGTGGCCGGCCACCAGAGCGAAATAGGTTTTCTGCATATCGCGCTCACGAAAGTCTTCGCTAAGCCTACGCAAGGCATCGAGGGATTTGGCCATCAGCAACAGGCCCGAGGTATCGCGATCCAGCCGGTGTGCGAGGCGCAGATCGGGCAGCCCTCGCGCCTCTTTCAGGGCCTCGATCAGGCCGGCGCCATGGCCACTGCCGCCGTGCACCACCATGCCGGCCGGTTTCTCCACCGCCAGCAGCCACTCATCCTCATAGAGGACAGGCATGGCTGTGGCCCGTTGCAGCAGCCCCGGCGAAACCCCGCCAGATTCAGTCTGCTGCTCTCCCGGACGCAGGCTGGCCGGCAGAAAAATCTCGTCGCCTGCGGCAAGGCGCGACTCCGGTTTGCTGCGCTTGCCGTTGATGCGCACGTTTCCCTTGCGGATCAGGCGCATGATCAGCGGACGCTGTTCGGAGCCAAGCTGCCGGATCAGCACCCGGTCGAGCCGGCTGCCATCCTCGTTTTTGTCAATAATGATGCGCCCTTGCCTCAGATCGGAACTTGCCAAAACCTTCTCCGTTTCATAGTGTCTGCTGCAAAGGGAATCCCCTGACCGGGCCACTCCCTGGCATGCTCCGCGCATGTGGCGCTCGCAACAGCCGCCTCGCCGCCAGTATATCGAGTCCATCGCTGCATCATACAACTGTTCTGCAGCGGGGCTTGCGACGAAGGCCCGCGCACCGATCACGAACCCCGGACCGGACGCGAAACAATAAACCGAGCAGATGCGCCCGCGTGTTGAAGCATGTCGAACGAAATAACCGTCTGGCGGTTTTTAAGCACCGGTTTCGTCTGAAAAATGACCGGAATCGGTGAGAAAAGTAACGGATTTCAGTCCTTTTCCGTGGGTGTAAACCATTCGGAAAAGCACTTTTTCTTTGCACAACCGCGGACGGCACAAGGACTTGTGTCATGAAGAAAATGATGCTGATCAACGCATCGCACGAAGAAGAGAGCCGCGTCGCCATTGTTCTCGACGAATACCTGCAGGAACTGGATATCGAGTTGGCCCACAAGGCACTGACCAAGGGCAACATCTACAAAGGCACCATCACCAAGGTCGAGCCGAGTCTGCAGGCCGCCTTCGTCGAATACGGTGCCGCCCGCCAGGGGTTCCTGCCGCTCAACGAGATTCACCCGGACTACTGGAAAGAGGGCAGCGACAAAAGTGCCGACCCGCGCAGGGTGAACATCCAGGATGTGCTGGAACGCAAGCAGACGGTGCTGGTGCAGGTGGTCAAGGAGGAGCGCGGCAACAAGGGTGCGGCCCTGACCACGTTCATCTCGCTGGCCGGTCGCTATCTGGTGCTGAGCCCGAACACCACCCGCGGCGGCATCTCGCGCAAACTTTCGGATGAAGAGCGCAAATCGATGAAACAGATCCTGTCGCAGCTGGATGTCCCCGAGAACATGGGCCTGATCATCCGCACCGCCGGCAAGGACCAGACGCTTGAATCGCTGCAGTGGGACTACAACTACCTGCGCAGGCTGTGGGACGAAATCCGCATCAAGGGCGAATCGGCCCCCTCGCCTGCCCTGATCTATCTCGAGGGTGATCTGGCGACCCGCGCCATTCGCGACCACTTCACCGACGACATCAGCGAGATCTGGGTCGATAACCACGACATCTATACCCGCACCAAACAGTTCGTGCATGCCGTACTTCCCGGCAAGGAGAAGCTGGTCAAGCTCTACCGCGGCAAGAAACCGCTCTTCCGCCAGTACGGCATCGAAGGCCAGTGCGAAGAGATTCACGAGCGTGAGATTCGCCTGCATTCCGGCGGCTCCATCGTCTTTGATCCCACCGAGGCACTGACCTCCATCGACGTCAACTCCTCGCGCGCCACCGGCGGCAAGAACATTGATGAAACGGCCCTGGAGACCAACCTGGAGGCTGCCGAAGAGGTGGCTCGCCAGCTGCGTATCCGTGACATTGGCGGCCTGGTGGTCATCGACTTCATCGACATGGCATCGCGCAAGCATGCCCAGATGGTCGAGGAGAAGCTGCGCGAGGCCTGCAAATCGGACAAGGCGCGCATCCAGATCGCCCGCATCTCCCGCTTCGGCCTGCTGGAGATGTCGCGCCAGCGCCTGCATCCGTCGGTACGCGAATCGACCACCGAGCCGTGCCCGCGCTGTCGCAGCCGCGGCTATATCCGTACCGTCGAGTCGATGGCCCTGCAGCTGTTGACCCGCATGGAAGACCTGGCCGAGAGCGGCAAGAAGCCGACGCTGGTAGTGCAGGTCCCGGCCGATACCGGCGAATACCTGATGAACAACAAACGCGAGCACATTGCCCGCATCGAGGAGCTGTATGATGTACAGCTGACTCTGCAGATTCGTCCGGACCTGATGATCCCTCACTACCGTATCGAGCGGCAGTGGAACGAGGATAACCAGCAGCGTGTCGAGGTCCTGGAAGATACCACCAAGGGCAAGAAGCAGGCCCGGGCGGGCCGCAAACTCAAGCCGCTGAAGCCGGTCGTCGGCATTCCGACTCCGCCTCAGGAGACAAGCAAGAAGAAAGAGAGCGGCGAGAAGAAGAGCTGGATTGGCTCCCTGATCGAACTGCTGTTTGGCAGCAGCCAGAAGAAGAAGGAAGAGGAAGAGGCCGCCAAAAAGCGTGAAGAGGCCGAGAAACGTCGTCGCGGTGGACGCGGCGGCAAGAACGGCCAGCGCCGTAGCCAGGGCAGCGGCAACCAGCGCCGTAGCCAGGGTGGCGGCCAGCGTGGGCGCCGCAAGCAGGAAGAGGGCGAACGGGCCGGCCAGAATGATGAAGCTGCTCCGAATAAGACCACGCCCGCAACCGGTGAGAACGATACGCGCAACGAAGAGCAATCTTCGCGCAGCAGTCGCCGTCGCCGTCGCCGTCGCCGTCCGGCCAACAAAGGTGAAGGCAGTGGCGACCAGGGCGTGCAAGACGACAATGCCGATCAGCAGACCGCTTCCGAACAGGGTGGATCACCGCAGGGCGACAAGGCTCAGGAGAAGCAGACTGACGGAGAAAAGAAACCCCGTAGTGGTCGTCGCCGTGGGCGTCGTGGTGGCCGCAACCGCAAGAGTGGCAGCGGTGAAAACGGCGGCGAAAGCAGCACAAGCGATACGAACGAGGCTCCGTCGGATGACAATCGCTCCAAAGGGCGTGCCCGCAAGGAAGCCAACGACAATGGCGGCGGTGATGTAAAACCGGAGTCCGCCAAGCCGGCACAGTCGGAGGCTCCCAAACCGGCACAGTCGGAAGCACCCAAGCCGGCGCAGTCGGAGGCTCCCAAACCGGCACAGCCCAAAGAGACGGCACCTACCACGAACGAGTGAGTGAACAGAAGCCGGACTTACAGGAACTGACGGTTCCGACCGAACTGACGGGCCAGCGCCTTGATCATGTGCTGGCCCGTCTGAGTGGTCTCTCACGCAGCCGCATCAAGCAACTGCTGCAGGAGGGGCACATATCCGGCCCGCATCCCGGGCTGAAGCTCTCGGCCAGTGTCCGTACAGGCGAGCGCTACCGCATCGACCTGCCGGAGACCCGGCCGCTGGAGCTGCAGGCTCAGGCCATCGAACTCGACATCCTTTATGAAGATCAACATCTGCTGGTGGTCAACAAGCCGCCCGGCATGGTGGTGCATCCGAGCCATGGCCATGACAGCGGCACGCTGGTCCATGCCCTGTTGCACCACTGTCCGACCCTGCCCGGCATCAACGGCGTCGAGCGCCCCGGCATCGTGCATCGCCTCGACAAGGACACCTCCGGCAGTCTGGTTATCGCCAAGACCGAAGCAGCCCATCACGGCCTGGTCGCCCTCTTCGCCACCCATGATATCCGGCGCGAATACATCGCCTGGTGCCGCGGTGTGCCGGGCTGGGGACAGAAACGCATCGAGCTTCCCATCGGCCGGCATCCGCAGCATCGCCAGAAAATGGCGGTGAACGACAAGGGCAAGCATGCCATCACCGATGCCGCCCTGGAGAAGCGCTATGACGATGCTTTCTGTCGCATGCGCCTGACCCTGCACACCGGCCGGACGCACCAGATTCGCGTCCACCTGGCCCATGAACGGCTGCCGATCCTCGGTGATGCGGTCTATGCCCGCAGCTACCGCCCCGGCAACCGGGTGCCGGAGCCGGCCAGGACGGCGATCGAAGGGCTGGCAAGGCAGGCACTGCATGCCGAGGTGCTCGGATTTATCCACCCGATTACGCATGAGGAAATTCTCTGCCACGCGCCACTTCCGGACGATCTGAACCAGCTCGAGTCTGCTTTGCGCGAAGCCTATGGCTGAATCGCTCTTTATCCCCTCCCCCCTGCTGGCCAGGCACGGTATTACCGCCCTGTTCAGCCTGCGTCATGGCGGCATCAGCCAGCCGCCCTTCGACAGCCTGAACCTCGGCCACAAGCTTGGTGATGAAGCTGCACATGTGAGGGAAAATCTGGAACGCCTGTGCCGGGCAGCCGCCGCCCCGCAGCCACACCGGTCCGAGCAGGTGCATGGCTGCGACCTGCTCGACTGCCATGGGCGCGGTCGACAGCACGCCACCCCTGCCGACATTCTCCTCACCCGTGAGCCGGGGTGTGCCGTGGCGGTTCGCACAGCCGATTGCCTGCCGATCCTGCTGGCCGCACCGGTACAGGGCATTGTGTCCGCCGTCCATGCCGGCTGGCGCGGCACCGCCATGCAGGTCGTCCGTACCGCCATACAGGCAATGACCCGGCACGGAGCCGATCCCGCCGCCATCGTTGCCACGCTCGGGCCCTGCATCGGCCCATGCTGTTTCGAGGTTGGCCCCGAGGTGGCCGAGGCGCTGGTCGAGAAGCAGCCAAATGCCGCCATCGGCCCGGAAAAAAACGGGCACTTCTATCCCGACCTGGCGGCCATCAACCGGCAACAGCTGCTGGAGGCCGGCCTTTTGCCCGGGCACATCGAAACCATCAACGCCTGCACCAGCTGCGATCCGGAGCGTTTCTTTTCGCATCGCCGCGATGCCGGGCATACCGGACGTCATCTCGCCGTTGTCGCATTGCCATCGGCCACATAGAGTCAGCCATCATGAAAAAGCTTATTGCATTCTCGATCCTCGCCCTGCTGCTGGCCGGCTGTGCCAGCGATGACAAGGAACTGACCGATTCGGCCGAGGCCGATTACAAGGAAGCCCTGCATATGATGGACGCCGGTCGCTACGGCCAGGCCAACATGTTCCTGGAAAAGTACGGCGCCAAACACCCCTACAGCCAGTATCTGCCGCAGGCCGAAACGCTGCGCATCTATGCCGCCTACAAGAACGAGGAGTATATCCTCAGCGAAACGCTATCCGGCCGTTTCATCGATCGCCATCCGCGCAGCCGCGATATCGCCTATGCCCGCTATATGCTGGCCCTGAGCCTCTACAAGCAGGTCAACGACCCGAGCAAGGAGCAGGCGACCACGCACAAGGCCGTGAAGGCTTTCGAGACGCTGGCCAAAGAGCATCCGGATTCGCAGTACACCCGCGATGCCCGGCCACGCATGCAAAAGCTCTACAACTCGCTGGCGGCCCATGAACTGCTGGTCGGCAAGTTCTACTTCAAGAAAGAGCGCTATGTCGCGGCTGCCAACCGCTTCGCTGTCGTACTCGACAACTACCAGACAACGCCATCGATCGAGGAAGCGCTCTATTACCTGGCCGAGAGTTATGCCCGCCTGGGCGTGAAACAGAGTGCACGTGAGATGGCCATCCTGCTACGCCACAACTATCCGAAGAGCGAATGGAGTGATAAAGCTGCCGAGCTTTTATAAACGCCTGGCGCTTCTCTGCCTCGTTGCAGCCCTTGCGACGGCCTGCAGCGATGCGGACAAGGCCAGCATCAACGCCCTGCTCGATGCGCGCGATAAAGCGATCAGCCAGCGCGATGCCAGTGCCTACAGTGCCCTGCTGCTCGCCGATTACCAGGACGGCAAACAGACCAAAGTGGCCGTCATGGCCCGCATGATCAACCTCTTCGACCGTTTCCAGCAAATCGAAATGCACTCCCGCGACCGCGATATCCGTATCCTCGACAGGAACCATGCCCAGTGCCAGCAGAGCTATGTACTGAAGGTCAAGGCGCAGGGGACCTGGCGTACCCTGGTACAGCGCGAATCGCTCGGCTTTACCCGCTCGGCGGGTGGCTGGCGTATCAGTTCCGGGCTTTAAAAGCGCTACGGCGCGGCGCCGGAAAATCATCGACGGCAATACACCTGCGCATGGCGTCATGCGCATGGCGCAGTAACGACGCCTCCTCCGGCGTAATCCTCTCTTCATCACGCAGACGCTCAAGCCATGCATCATGGGATTCACCGCTGGCACGTCGCCCCGCCTCATCATGCCGCAGGCGCTGCTCCACCGGTTCGGACACCAGCGCAGCCTGCAGGGCGAACTCCAGCCGCCCGAGCGTATCGTCGACATCGTCGGCCTGATAAATGCCGTGACTCAGGCGATCACGCACCTCACCCGGCTGCATCATTACTTCTGCAACTTGATGGTTAAGGGCATCGTCAGCGACCCTCATCCGGCGCCCCGTCGGCAACACCCAGGCGCGCATCTTCAGGCGCAGCAACGGCTGCGGAAAATTGGCGATCGCCTCGTCCGCAGCCTGTTCGATCCGGCCAAGGGCGTGCCGGCACGCCCAGTGCAGCAGCGGCAGATCGCCCTGCGGGGAGCCATCATCCTCGAATCGTTTCAGGCTTGCCGAGCAGAGATACATATAACCCAGCATATCGGCCATGCGTCCGGAGAGCGCCTCGTGCCGCTTAAGGCTGCCGCCAAGGGTCAGCAATGCGGCATCGGCCATTGCCGCAAAGGCGGCCGAAAAGCGTGCCAGCTGCCGGTAATAGGGAGCCAGTTCACCGGCCCCCTCCGGTGCCCCCAGCAGACGTCCGCCGCTGATGCCGCCGAGGAAGGCGCGGGCAATATTGCGCAGCATGTGGCCGGTGTGTTGCTGCAGAAGCTCGTCAAACCCGACCATGCCCCGCTCTTCGTCATCATCATGCAAACATGCCATTTCACGCATCAGGAAGGGGTGACAACGAATCGCCCCCTGCCCGAAGATCATCATATTTCGCGTCAGGATATTGGCCCCCTCGACCGTAATGGCGATGGGAATGGACTGGTAGATACGGGCCAGATAGTTCGAGGGCCCCATACAGATGCCGCGTCCGCCATGGATATCCATGGCATCGTTGAGCAGCACACGCATCGACTCGGTGAGGTAGTATTTCACGATCGCGGTCACCACGGATGGGCGCTCGCCGCCATCCAGCCCGGCCAGTGTCAGGCGCCGGGCGGCATCCATCATGTAGGTAAGACCGCCGATGCGGGCCAGCGGTCCCTCCACCCCCTCGAAACGGCCGATCGGCACCCGAAACTGCCGACGCACGCGTGCATAGGCACCGCTGCTGCGGGAGGCCAGCTTGCCCGCCCCCACCGCCAGGGAAGGCAGGGATATGCCGCGTCCGACGGCCAGGCGTTCCACCAGCATACGCCAACCGTTGCCCACCTGTTCGCGCCCGCCGATCACCCATGCCATCGGCACAAATACATCATGGCCGGAGTTGGGGCCATTCTGGAATGCGGCATTGAGCGGATAATGACGACGCCCGATCTTCACGCCCTTCGTATCGGCTGGAATCAGGGCACAGGTAATGCCGAGATCCTCCCTGTCGCCGAGCAGGCCGTCCGGATCGAAGGCATGAAAGGCCAGCCCCAGCACCGTCGCCACCGGCCCCAGGGTGATATAGCGTTTCTCCCAGCTGACCCGGAAACCGAGCGTTTTCCGCCCTTCATACATCCCTTCGCAGACGATGCCGCGATCGGGCATGCTGCCGGCATCCGAACCCGCCTCCGGCCCGGTCAGGGCGAAGCAGGGAATCTCCTCTCCCCTGGCCAGGCGTGGCAGATAATGGTGCTTCTGCTCCTTGGTACCGTAGTTGAGCAACAGCTCCGCCGGCCCCAGTGAATTGGGCACCATCACCGTCACCGCCGCACTCAGCGACCGGCTGGCAATCTGCTGAATCACCTCCGAATGGCCTGCAGCGGAAAACTCCAGCCCACCGTAGGCATGCGGAATGATCATGCCGAAGAAGCCCTGTTCACGCATGAAGGACCATACTTCGGGAGGCAGGTCGTTACGTTTGTGGGTGATCTCCCAGTCGTCGAGCATGCCACACAGCTCTCGCACCGGACCATCGACGAATGCCTTCTCCGCCTCGTTCAGCTCCGGCTTCGGCACCCCGCGCAGTCTCTCCCATGCCGGTTTTCCCGAGAACAGTTCGCCATCCCACCAGACATTGCCTGCCTCAAGGGCGGCACGCTCGGTATCGGAGAGCTTCGGCATGGCCCGGCGCAACTGCCGGTAGGCAGGTGCTGACAGCCAGTTCCGGCGCAGAGCATGGCTGTGCACCAGCAGCAGGAACAGAAAAGTGAAAATCCAGGCAAGCCAGGCGGCCAAGCCGTGCAGCAGGCCGGTGGCCGACAGGGGAAGAAGCGACAGCGGCAGCAATGCACTCCATTGCATCCGGTTCAAATCCAGGCGCGCCAGGACCAGCATCGCCATCAGCATCCATGCCAGCAAGATGAGCCACTGCATCATCACCTCCAGGTTGATCCGAATCGCCTTCCATCCGGGAGTCTAGACCATCGGCCATACCGCCTCCCACGAAAAAGGGCGGCATAAAGCCGCCCTTACGCATCAAACAGCTGAATCAGAAGCGGAATGTCAGCGATGCCGACGCCAATTGGATCGATCCCTTGTAGGTCCCGTTACGCACGGCATTGGTGCCGGTGGACTGGGTCTGGTTGCGTGTTTTGATCCAGACATAGACATAGCCGAGGTCCAGGGTTGCGGCATCGGAGAGATCGACACCATAGCCCAGGTGAAATGCCTGACGATCATTGCTGGGAATCAAAGGAGTATAGTCGGCAGCCTTAATCGGCGTCGGATCGTAGGTGTAACCCAGACGGGCACGCATCGTCGGCGAATAGGCCCACTCCGCGCCAATACGCCATGTCCAGCCCGACTTCCAGTTTTCCGGCACGGTCAAGCTGCTTCCGTACACCGGCAGGGCCGGTGCATAGCTGAATGCCAGCTTGTCGAACTGCTTCCAGTTGGTCCAGCCCGCCTCGGCATCGATCGTCCACTGTCTGGCCGGATGAAAGGCCACGCCAATATTCAGCAGGTCCGGTTCGGTAACCGTAATGCGGTTGCTCACCGTTGTCGCCGCAGCCACCAGGGTGGATTGGCCGCTGGCCTTGATCCGGATGCTGGAGCGGTAGCTGATGCCGACATTGAAGGCATCACTCTTGTACAGGGCCGCGACATTGAAACCCCAGCCATCGCCTGTGAAATTCTGCAGCAGCGCCGTGCCGTTAAAATCCACTTTCATGTAGGCATAGTCGATGCCGGCGGCCAGGGAGAGCGCATCGTTAATCCGCACGGCGATATTCGGATTCACCTGCACCGACTGCAGGCGCCCATACTGGGTCGCGGCAGCAAAGGGTGCCGTCGTCGGCCATTTGACCTCCAGGCCGAACGGCGAATTGATGCCGATGCCGTAGGAGAGCTTCGAGCCTTCGATACTGTTGCGCCAGTAGGCATGGGGTACAAGCATCGGCTTGCGGTCCACACTGGTCGGAGCGGTCGGGTGCAGCGGATTGCTGCTGTTGGAGGCAAAATCGACCTTGGGCATCACCACCGTGCCGCCCAGCGTTAGCGCCGAGCTCTCCTGAAAAGCGATGCCGGCCGGATTGTACCAGTTGGCCGTCGGATCATCGGCGACAGCGGTAAAGGCGTTGGCCATGCCCATCGCCTTGATACCCATCTCCGGTATCTGGAAACCGGACGCGAAGGCCTGAGTCACTGAACATGCGGAAACAGCTGCTGCTATAACAAGTCGTCTCATATTTCTCCCCCTGCCCAAGCGTAAACCCATTATGGCAGTAATGAAATCGCTCTGCCAGCTCATGGCCGGAAAGAGGTAAACCACATCAGGAGACGTACCAGCCGTCGCACCCGGTCCGAAAAAAGCATGTCGGTGAAATAGCTGCCGGCCACCCGCTTGTTGATCTCCGACATCGTCGGGTAGGGTGCAATAAGCGAGGCTATCCCTCCGATCCTGATGCCCCGGGTAATGGCCAGCCCCCATGGCTGAATCAGTTCACCGGCATGCAGGCCGACGATGGTTGCCCCCAGTATCCGGCCACGATGATCGGTCACCACCTTGATACGTCCCTCGGTACGCCGTTCGGCCCAGGCACGGTCGTTATCGGTCAACGACATGCTCTCCACCCGCACCCGTTTCCCCTGCCGTCGTGCCTCGGCTTCCGAAAGTCCGACATGGGCAAGCTCCGGGTCGGTATAGGTCACCCAGGGCACGGCGCGATAATCCACCCTGACCGGCCAGCGAAACAGGATGTTGCGCAGGACGATGCCGGCCTGATAAGACGCCATATGGGTAAACTGGTACGGGCCAGCCACATCGCCAACCGCATAGATGCGCCGATTACTGCTGCGCAGGCGGGCATCGACATCGATGCCGCGCGGCGAGTAGTTCACCCCGGCGGCCTGCAGGTTGAGCCCTTCGACATTGGCCCGGCGGCCGGTGGCGACAAGCAGGTGCGTTGCCTTCACCCTGACCGGCCCGTCGCTGTGCATACCGCTCACCAGGATGGCGCCATTCTCTTCAGCGACCCGCAGCTCCTCGACTCCTTCATAAAAGGCGACGTCCTCCTCGGCCATTCGGTCGATCACGATGCGCGTCAATGTCGGATCATCCTTGGGCAGCAGCCGGTTGGCCTCGAACACCGTCACCCTGGCACCGAGACGACGAAAGGCCTGCGCCATCTCCATGCCGATCGGTCCGCCTCCGATCACGGCCAGATGGCCGATCGGCTCCTGATGCTCGAAAAGAGTCTCATTGGTGAAATAGGGGATCCTGTTCAGCCCGGCAAGGGGCGGCACGAAAGGCGAGGAGCCGATGGCGATAACAAAATAGCGTGCCCGGATCCGCTGCGCTCCTGCCTGCACCGTCCCCTTATCGACAAAGGCGGCTGCAGCCCGGATCACCCGCACACCCAGCCCCTCGAAGCGGGCCTGCGAATCGTTGGGGGCAATCGCCGCCATCACCTCGTGGACATGCCGGTGCACACCTTCCCAGTCGGTCAGCGGCTCACTGGCCTGCAACCCGAACTCACCCGCCTCCCGTATCGCCTGAGCGTGAGCTGCCGCCGCGATCAACGCCTTGGATGGAACACAGCCGGTGTTGAGGCAATCCCCGCCCATCGCCCCCTTCTCGATCAGTACCACATCAGCCCCCATCCGGGCGGCCCCTGCGGCAACACTCAGGCCACCGGAGCCGGCACCGATGACACAGATATCCGCCTTGATCGTCTCAGACATGCGGCACCTCCTCCCGGCCATGCCAGTGACGCCAGGCAACCGGCAACAGCGCCAGCACGGCGAGGCCCAGCAGTGCTGCCAACAGTTCCGGCGTCAACAGCCCCTGCAGGGAGAACTGTTTGCCCTGATCGAAGATGCTGCCCAGGCCGCTGCCGGCCAGGGCATAGACAAAGCCGCCCGGCATGATGCCGAAGAAGGTAGCGACCACGAAGATGGAGAGCGGTACGCCGAGAAAGGCCGGCGCAAGGTTGACCAGAAAGAAGGGAAAAAGCGGAATCAGGCGCAGCACGAACATGAAGCTCAGGGCATTGTCGGCAAAACCCTGCTGCAATCGCTGCAGCATGCTCCCCTGTCGCTGCCGGATATAGTGTTCGAGCAGGTAATCGCCCAGCGAAGTCTTGGCGATCAGAAAGAGCAGTACCGCACCGATCGTGGCGCCGGTGACGGCATAGAGGGAGCCGAAGATCGCTCCGAAAAGAAAACCGCCACTGACCGTCATCACCGCCGCCCCCGGAAGCGACAGCGTGACGATCAGGATGTAGAGACCGATATAGCCAAGCGGTGCCAGCCACGGATGGCTATCCACCCAGGCCAGCAGTGTCTGTCGGTGCTCGGCCAGAGTTGCGAAGGTGAGGTGGCGATGCAGATCGAAGGCCCACACCATCATTGCCGCGGCTGCGATCAGCAGCAACGGCAGCAGGCGACGAAACATGGCCAGGCTCATCCGGCCACCGCCATATCGCCAGCCATACCAACAAAAAATAGCGGCCATTTCATATCCATGATCGTAGTCGAATGCATGAAGATTATCTCCTTGTCATGTTTGAACTTTTGTCGCTCTTTTCATCTTAATCTTACAGTTGTCGATTGTGTCACTCGCTGTTCTGTTCTTAACTGCCTGCATAGATCAATTCTGTGGTGGTCATGTATGCAGCAGGAACACGCAACACCGGATATTCCGGAATCGATGCAGCAAAGCTGGCAGGATGTAGTTGATCTTATGGCCGAAATCATCGATGTGCCCGCAGCATTGATTATGCGGATCATCGGAGAAGATATTTCCGTTTTCCTGGCCAGCCACAGCAGCGACAATCCCTATACTCCGGGAGAGAAGGAGCATCTGGAAAATTCTGGTCTCTATTGTGAAACCGTGATCAAAAGCAGGCAGGAGCTGCTTGTTCCGGATGCCCTAGCCGACGCGAAGTGGCGCCACAACCCCGACATCAAGCTTGGCATGGTCTCCTACCTCGGCTATCCCATCCTCTACCCGAACGGCCTCCCTTTCGGCACCCTTTGTATTCTCGACCGACAGGCGAATGCCTACGCCCCTCGCTACGAGAAACTGATGCAGAAGCTGCGCGTGGTCATTGAATCACAACTGGCTCTCGTTTTTGCCAACTTCGAACTGGGCGAAAAAAACCGGCAACTGACCGACCTGATCGATGAGATCAAGACCCTGCGCGGCATCATCCCGATCTGCGCCTCCTGCAAGAAGGTGCGCGATGACCAGGGCTACTGGGACAGTGTCGAGCACTACATTGAAACCCATAGCACGGCCAAGTTCAGTCATGGGCTCTGCGATGAGTGCCTGCAAAAGCTCTATGGCAACGAGCCGTGGTTCCATCCCCGCAAACAGTAACTGAATGCCATACATGGGCGGGATCGCCTTGCGTGGCATGCAGGCCCGCAAACAACATCGGATCGAACAAGGAGACGATCATGGACAAGAAAGATCTGTATGTAGAAAAAATGAAGGCTCAGCTCGATCTCTGGGCCGATGAACTGGAGCAGATGGAGGCACAGGCCCATATGGCCGAAGCGGAGCTGAAAATCCGCTATCTGGATCAGCTTGAAACACTGCGCCAGCAGCGTGAGAAAGCACGCCGCCAGCTGACCCGAATCCGTGAAAGCGGCGACGAAGCGTGGGAAGAGCTGAAAACAGGTACCGATGCGGCATGGGATGACATCCGGGAGGCCTTCGCCCGCGCCCGGGACAAACTGAACAACAAATAGGAACGACAAATAGCGACGGCGACGGCAAACCCGCCGCCATCGCTACGAAAAATCAGAGATCGAGCAGCGCCATGCCGGGCTGTTCCAGATACTCCTTCACCGCCGCCAGGAACTGCACCGCCTCGCGGCCGTCGATCAGGCGATGATCGTAGGTGAGGGCCACATACATCATCGGCCGAATCACAATCTGGTCGTTCTCCACCACCGGTCGCTTGTTGATGGCATGCATGCCGAGGATCGCACTCTGCGGCGGATTGAGAATCGGGGTGGAGAGCAGTGATCCGAACACACCACCATTGGTGATCGAAAAGGTGCCTCCCTTCAGGTCATCCGGCACAAGGCCGCCATCGCGTGCCCGGCGAGCCAGGTCGGCGATCCCCTTCTCGATGCCATCGAAGCTCATCATGCCGGCATCGCGCAGCACCGGCACCACCAGCCCCTTGTCGGTGGAGACGGCAACGCCTACATCCATGTAGTTGTGGTAGACGATCTCGTCGCCATCGATGTAGGCGTTGATGGCCGGAAAACGGGATGCGGCATGGGCACAGGCTCGCACGAAGAAAGACATAAACCCGAGCGAAACGCCATGCTTCTCCTTGAATGCATCCTTGTAGCGGGCGCGCAGGTCCATCACCGGCTGCATATTGACCTCATTGAAAGTGGTCAGCATGGCGGCCGTGTCCTGGGCATCCTTCAGGCGCGCAGCGATGCGGCGGCGCAGGCCACTCATCGCGATCCGCTCTTCCTGCCGTTCCGCACCGGCAGCCGAAACCACTGCCGCAGTCTGCCGCTTCACATCCGCGACCGGCGGGGAGACCATCTCTTTTACCGGAGCGGCAACCGCCTCGCCGCCATCATCGGACTTCTGCTTTTCCGGCACTTGTTTCTTGGCCGGGCGCTCCTTCTCCGGCCGGGCTTCGACGGACTCCCCGGATGCAGGCTGTTTGGCTCTGGCCGCTGCCTTGCCCTTTTTGCCGATTTCGATCAGGCCAATGATCTCGCCCGGCTCGACCGTGGCGCCCGCCTCCTTGAACAGCTTCTTCACCTGGCCGGCATCGGCGGCCGGCACCTCCATGGTGATCTTGTCGCTCTCGATCTCGGCCAGTACATCGTCGACCTCGACCGTGTCGCCCTCCTGCACCATCCAGGAGACCAGCGTGGCCTCGTTCTCCGATTCTCCCAGGCTCGGCACCTTGATCTCGAATTCAGCCATCGATCTCCTCCTTGGCCAGGGCAGCATCGACCAGCGCCTGCTGCTCCTCGACATGTCGTTTGTGCGAACCGACGGCCGGAGCCGCCGCTGCCGGACGTGACAGATGCTTCAGCAACCGCTCATCCTGCACACAGTGCTGCAGGTAGTGGCGTATCTGGTACCAGGCACCCTGGTTTTCCGGCTCCTCCTGGACCCAGACGATCTCTTTTGCCTTAGCAAAACGCGCCACTTCCGCCTGCAATGCTTCACACGGGAAGGGGTAAAGGCGTTCGGCGCGCACAATGGCGATATCGTCAATTTCCCGTTCGCGGCGCGCTGCCAGCAGATCATAATAGACCTTGCCGGAACAGATCAGCACCCGGCGGCAGCTCTCCGCCTTGATGCCCTCCTCCGCCTCGGGTAATACCGGCATAAAGGCGCCGTCGGTGAACTCCGCCAGCGTCGAGTAGGAGAGCTTCTGGCGCAGCATGCTCTTCGGACTCATGAAGATCAGTGGCTTGCGCGTTTCGATCATCAGCTGGCGACGCAGCAGATGGAAAAGCTGGGCCGGCGTGGTCGGGCAGGCCACCTGCATGTTCTCCTCTGCACAGAGCTGCAGGAAACGCTCAAGTCGCGCGGACGAGTGCTCCGCCCCTTGCCCCTCGTAGCCATGCGGCAGCCACAGGGTCAGACCGCTCATCCGTCCCCACTTCGATTCACCGGCCGAGATAAACTGGTCGATCACCACCTGGGCGTTGTTGGCGAAATCGCCGTACTGCGCCTCCCAGATCACCAGGGCACGCGGCTCGGCGATCGAATAGCCGTACTCGAAGCCCATCACCGCCAGCTCGGAGAGCATCGAATCGATGGCAATGAAGTGCGACATATCGCCATTTTCCAGTTGCCGAATCGGCATGAAGCTCTTGCCCGTCTTTTCGTCATAAACAATCGCATGGCGATGGAAGAAGGTGCCGCGACCGGTATCCTGTCCGGTGATACGCACCCAGCCGCCGTCGTTGACCAGCGTGGCGTAGGCCATCGCCTCGGCGCAGCCCCAGTCGACCGGCTGCTGCCCCTGCATCATCTTGATACGGGCGTCGTAGATCTTCTCCACCCGGCCGTTCAGCGTGAAATGGTCCGGGACACTGTGGGCCCGCTTGGCCAGCTCCTCCAGACGCCCAGCCGGCACCGCGGTCGCCGGCTCTTCGGCACCGTGGCGCACATATCCTTCCCAGCGTCCCTGCAGGCTGTTGGGGCGGCTGGGAGCGCTCTCTCCTTCGCGACGCACCCGGTCCAGCGCCTCGCGATAGTCGCTGATCATCAAGTTGGCCTGATCTTCATTCACCACGCCATCGGCAATCAGGCGCTTGCGATAGGCCTGCTCGACCGTGTCGTGCGACTGGATGCGGCGATACATCACCGGCTGGGTTACCTCCGGCGCATCGGCCTCATTGTGGCCATGGCGACGGTAGCAGAGCAGGTCGATGACGATGTCGCTGCGGAAGTGATGCTTGTACTCCATGGCAATCTGCATGGCCAGGCAGCACGACTCCGGATCATCGCCATTCACGTGCAGGATCGGAGCCTGCACCATCTTGGCGATATCGGTGCAGTAGAGGGTGGAGCGAGAGTCGTATGGATTGGTGGTGAAGCCGATCTGGTTGTTGACCACGATATGGATGGTACCACCGGTACGGAAACCGGAGAGCTCACCGAGATTGAGCGATTCGGCCACCACACCCTGGCCGGCAAACGCGGCATCACCGTGGATCAGCACCCCCATCACCTGGCGGCGTGCCTTGTCACCGCGCCGGCACTGTCGCGCCCGCACACTGCCCAGCACCACCGGCGTGATGATCTCCAGATGCGAGGGATTGAACCCGAGCGACAGATGCACGGTACCGCCCTCGGTGGCGATATCGGAGGAGAAGCCCATGTGATACTTCACATCACCGGCGCCGAATTCGGCATCGGCAAACTGCGCCCCCTCGAACTCGGAGAAGATTTCGGAGAGCGACTTGCCCAGGACATTGGCCAGCACATTGAGGCGACCGCGATGGGCCATGCCGAGAATGATCTCCCGGACCCCCTTGTGCCCTGCCTGCTGGATCAGGCTGTCGAGCATGGCGATCAGGCTGTCCCCTCCCTCCAGCGAGAAGCGTTTCTGGCCGGTGTAGCGGGTGTGCAGATAGCGTTCGAACTCGTTGGCGCGCATCGCCTGCTCGAAGATATGACGCCGGGTCTCGGTATCGTAATCGGGCGTGCTGCGCATGCGCTCCAGCCGCTCGTAGAGCCAGTGCTTTTTGGCCGAATCGGCCACATGCATCAGTTCAGGCCCGATATGGCCGCAATAGGTGGCCTCCAGAATCTCGATGATATCGCGCAGCGGCAGCATGGCCGGCCCCGGCAGATCGCCGGTCGGAAACGGGGTATCGAGATCGGCCTCGGTCAGGCCGTAGTAACTCAGCTCCAGTTGCGGACTGGGATGCGAGGGATGCAGGTTGAGCGGATCGAGGCGGGCATGCATGTGACCGAAAACCCGGTAGGCATGGATCAGGAACAGGGCCCGGGAGGGGTGTTCCGCCAGGGCTGCCGGCCCCACTTCGGCCGCCGCGGGCGCATCGGCTGTGGCCCTGGCGCCCCCCAGACGTGCCGTGCGCCGCATGCGCTCCAGCATCTCGCCATGACTTCGCTCGCCATGATCGTCGCTGGCGGCAAAACGGGTCGCCCAGGCCGGGTCGACACTGGCCGGATCCAGCCGCCACTGCTCGTAGAGTGCTTCCAGCCAGGCGCCGCCGGCACTGCCGAACAGTTCGTCCGCCTCCATGGCGTTTGTCCGCTTGTTATCCTTCTCCGACACTGAGCCTCCGCATCACCTGTTGCTTCCCCGACCATAGCGCCGACAAGGCCTCAGCGCCATCCCGTCCGGCATCGTCATCCGTAGCGCAGGCGGTACCAGAACAGTCCCAGGTACTCGTGCAGGGCCTGCCCTGAATCGGCGAGTACATTCCAGCGCGGCAGAAAACTGCGCAGATCGTAGGATTCATTTTCGGCAATATAATCGCACGGTGCAGGTATCACCTCGATTCCCTGCTGCTCAAACGACCATACGGAACGCGGCATATGCCAGGCTGTCGTCACCAGTACCACCTGCCGGATTCCCTGCTTCTGCAACATCCGGCGCATATAGACGGCATTCTCCCAGCTGTTGTTGGCCGCCGATTCGGCAAAAGCCTGTTCGGCCGGTACACCGAAACGGATCAGCCAGCGGCGCATAACCACCCCTTCCGCCTCGTTGGCATCGGTCAGTGGCGTGCCGCCACTGGCATAGACAGGTAAGCCGGTCGCCTTTGCCAGATCGGCAGCATAGATCGTACGCATCACCGCGAAATGGCCCAGCGCGTTCCTGCCGCCATACTCGGGGGCATTCTCGTAGATGCCGCCACCCAGCAGCACAATCGCCGCATTGTCATGCGGTACAGTCTGCATCGCCAACGGCGGATATTTGTACTCCAGCGGCAGAATCAGGGCATCACGCACCGGCTCCGTCGACAGCAGCCAGAGCAGAGCCAGCGAGAGCAGCACCAGGGCCCGCCCGATGAAACGTCGCCAGAATATCACGCCGAGCAGGGCCAGCAGAATCAGTCCGCCCGGCGGCAACAGCAGTTGCGAAAGGCTTTTGGTCAGCAGCAGCATTGTGGCCCGTCCTCCCGCGACGGAACGGATCGTCGCGTTTTGATTCAGGCCTGGATGGTATGGGCCATCGATGCCTTGTCCATCGATACGACACAGGGATAAAGAGGATGGTCAGGCTGCAGTCGGGACGTTCGCCAGAGGCCAGGGAGATTCACGGAACCAGTCCAGAATATCCTGCTCGGGCATGGGCCGGCCGATATGGTAGCCCTGCCCGATATCACAGCCGAGGTCGGCGACCAGGGAGCAGGTTTCGCTATCCTCGATCCCCTCGGCGATCACCTTCATCCCCAGAGCGTGCCCGACATCGGCGGCGGCCCGGATAATGTTGCAGACACCGGAATCGCCGGCGGCCTGCCGGATAAAGGTCTGATCGATCTTGATCGCCTCGACCGGCAGACGGTTGAGACAGGCGAGCGATGAGTGGCCGGTGCCGAAGTCGTCAATGGAGAGAACCAGGCGCATATCGCGCAGACGCCCCAGCAGACCGATCGACTCTTCCGGGTGCTGCATGATCGCCGTTTCAGTGATCTCAAACTCCAGCATGCACGGATCGATATCGTACCGGTCGACCATTTGCCGCACCTGCCGGTAGAACATCGGATCGACAAGGTTTCGGGTGGAGATATTGATGGCCAGAAGCGGATGCAGCTCCTGCGCTTTCCACTCCGCAAGCCTTGCGACTGCATGCTCCATCACCCATGCCGTGACCGGGTTGATCAGATCCGTCTGTTCGCACAGCGGAATGAAGTATCCCGGTGGAATCATGCCGCGCTCGGGATGATGCCAGCGCAGCAATGCCTCTGCCCCGATCGCACGGCGCGACTGCAGATCGACCTTGGGCTGGTAATGCAGACGCAACTGCTCCTCTTCCAGCGCCTCGGAGAGCATGCCCATCAGCATCAGGTTTTCACGGCTGGCATGATCGAATTCGCGCTGGAAATCAAGATGCTCGATCCTCTGTTTGCGCGCCTGCCAGATCGCCGTATCGGCCTTCTGAACCAGCTCCCCGGCACCACTGCCATGCTCGGGGAAACGGCTCACACCGACATAGGGAATCAGATGAATGGAGAAGCCGTCATAACGGAAGGGGCGACGCAGACACTGCAGAACCAGCCGCACAACACGCCGGGATTCCTCCGGTTCCTCGATGATAATGGCAAAGCGCTCCGGATGGTAATGGAACAGGGACACGCCCTGCGGCAGTGCCTTGCACAGGGCATCCCGGCATTCGCGCAGCACGCAGGCCATCGCGACATAACCGAAGGTATCGCGCAGGTTGTCGAGGCCATCCAGTGAAAAGGCGACCAGGCTGAAAGGATGTGCCTCTTCCGAATCCTCGAGCCGTTCGTGCAGCGACTGCTCCAGCGCCACATCATTGGGCAGGCCGGTGACGCTGTCGTGCCGTGCCAGCCAGCGCATATAGCCGAGCTGGCGTTGCAGCAGCGACGTGGCAAACCCGACCATGCCGCCGATCACGGCAAAGCCGGCCAGGCGATAAACCCAGTTGAAGGTGGACTGCATCTCGCCGCTCGCCACCACCAGCGGCATATAGGGCCCCAGCAGCACCCCCGCCACGACCCCGGCCAAGATTCCGCCAGGGGTCAGAAAGAAGATGCCGGCAAGGATGATGGGGATGTACATCGTGTGCGAATAGACATACTTGATGCCGCCGGTCTCATAAACGATCGCCGCGACCAGCAGGAGCATCAGGAAAAGCAGCAGGGCAACGCCATACCTGCGCCACCCCTGCAGCACGATCCAGGGCTCGATTTGTTCCATCAAGGCATTGACGCGCGGTACCATCGTTTCCATCACGCACCCCCCGACTACAGATGTAGCAGCAATCCGGCCGAGGGAACATAGCACCGATGCGCTATGTCGGGTTTATCCAGTCTTTTGGCGCTCCCGATGTACGTTCCGGGCGGCCAGCGCCCCTTCGACAAGCACCCAGACGGCAAGCAGGAAGATGGCGGAGCCGACTCCGGCCACCAGCCACTGCTCCTTGCCGACGGCCTCGACGACGCCCATCACCATGCCGGCAATCGTCGCCCCCAGCACCAGCAGCATCGGCAGCAGGGTATAAAGCAATGGTTTCCTGTGCCGGTAGAGATAGATGGTGACGGTCAGCAGCGTCAGCCCGGCCAGGATCTGATTGGTGGTACCGAACAGGGTCCACAGGAAGAGCCCGGCCGGCCGGCCATCCACCTTGAAAAAGGCGAAAAAGCCGATGGCGGCCACAGCCAGGAAGGTGGCCAGATATCGGTTACCCAGTACTTTCACACCGATGGTGTTGCCGATCTCCTCGATATTGAACCGCAGCAGGCGGGCGCCGGTATCGACACTGGTCATGGCAAAACCGACCACCACCACACTGATAAAGGCCGCCGCGTAATCGACCGGCACCCCGAGCTGATGGATGAAATTGGCATTGCCCTGGATGAAGACGCCCAGTTTCTGGTGCAGCCCGACCGCTTTCTCCCACGAACCGTAGAAGGCCTCCCAGTCGGCACGCGAAGCAAAGGCACCGGCGGTTGTGGCCAGAACGGCCAGCAGGGCCAGCAGCGATTCGCCAATCATGCCGACATAGCCGACAAACGGCGCATCCGCTTCGCGATCGAGCTGCTTGGAGGTGGTGCCGGAAGCGACCAGGCCATGGAAGCCCGAGACCGCACCGCAGGCGATCACGATGAACAGGAACGGCAGCAGCGGCGGTGCACCGACCGGATGCGGATTGATCGCCGGTGCGGCCCAGTCCGGATCGAGCATGAAGAAGCCGATCAGCATCGAGAAGAGGGCCAGGTAAAGCAGCAGCGAATTAAGAAAATCGCGTGGCTGCAGCAGCAGCCAGACCGGCAGGATACTGGCGGCGAAGGCGTAGATGAGCAGGGTCCAGGTCCAGGTTTCAGCCCCGAAGCCGGTGATCGGCATGCCCAACCCCAGCCAGGTGGTCAGCAGCATCAGCACGAAGCCGACCGCGATCAGCGGCCAGACCGGCATGTTGCGCTTGTAGACCAGATAACCGATCACCATGGCGATCAGCATCAGGGCATAGGTGGGGAACACCGCTTCCGGATGGGCCGTTTTCGGAATATGGGCCGCATCGGGAGCGGCAAAAAGACCGGAGATCACCAGCACGAACACGCCCATGGCCAGGGCAACCAGGAAAAAGATGACCAGCAGAAAGAGCAGCCGGGTGCGCGGGCTGATCACATCACGGGCAATGGTACCTACACTCTTGCCCTGATGACGTACGGAGAGCACCAGGGCTGAGAAGTCGTGCACGGCACCGATCAGCAGCGTACCGAACACCACCCAGCACAGGGCCGGCACCCAGCCCCAGATCACTGCAATGGCGGGGCCGAGCATCGGGGCCAGGCCTGCGATCGAGGCGTAATGGTGCCCGAACAGGATGTACTTGTTGGCCGGCACATAGTCGACATCGTCGCGCAACGTGTGGGCGGGAACCGGTGCATCGTCCCGCAGGGCGAAAACACGCACAGCCAGTATTCCCTTGGCATAGAAGCGATAAAAAAGCAGATAAAGGCACAGGACCAGAATTGCCATGGTGACCGGTGTCATCGAATTCTCCTCCCCCATCGACTGGGCTGCGTATCTGGCAGCCGGATTGGCCGCCGTCGGGCAAAGGCAGTACCCTAGCCCGGATATCGCCCAAGTTCATGCCCTGCGTATGGCGTGCATGAACGGCATGGAGGGGAAACAGCGGCATGACGGCTTTTGATGACAGGCACAACGCAAGCAACGACGGAAAATCCCGCCTACAGGGCATGGTAAGAGGACGGGGCAAAGGAGCACTGACGGCAGTACTGCTCCTGCTCGGCGCCTGCAATCAGCAAAGTGAAACAGTGCAGCAGCCGGTCGACACCGATACCAGCCCGGTGATTGCCCGTGTTGCCGACACGGTCATCCATGAGTCGGAGCTGAACCGTGAAATGCGCGCCATGCCGGAATCGCTGCAGCAGCTGGCCACGGATCCCGCGGCCCGCAAACAGATTCTGCAGGTGATGATCCGCCGTGCCGTTCTGAGCCGCAAGGCGATGGAGGTCGGGCTGAATACCGATCCGCTGGTACGCGAACGCATCGAAAAGGCACGCGACGATATCCTCATCGACGCCTTGCAGGAGTGGCAATCCTCGCGCCTGCCGGAGCCGAGCGAAGAGGAGATCCAGACCTATTACAAGAAGCATCTGGCCGAATTCACCATCCCCGAACAGATTCACGCCCGCCATATCCTGGTACGCAGCGAAGACGAAGCGAACGACATTCGTAAACAGCTGAAGCGCAAGAATGCCGATTTTGCCGCCCTGGCCGCGCGTTACTCGGTGGATGACAGCAACAAATCGCGCGGCGGCGATCTCAACTGGTTTCCGCGTGGCGTCATGGTACCCGAATTCGAGAAGGCGGCCTTCGCCCTCAAGGAGGCGGGCGATATCAGTGCCCCGGTGCATACGCGCTTCGGCTGGCATGTCATCGAACTGCTCGGCAAGCGCCCGGCCAGCCGCCGTGATCTGGACAGCGCCCGCGAGGAGATCGTACAGATTCTGAAAGAGAAGGCCCTGACCCGCTGGATCGACAGCATGGTCAACGAAGCCGATACCGAGATTCTCAAACCGGAGTACCGCCCGGACGAGTAGCTCAACCCATGACCCTGCCCCCGCTTCGGGGTAGGATCGGGGCATGGATATCCGCGAAGAGCTGCTCAACCTGCCGGAAGAGACCGGCGAGCGCCTGATGCAGGCAGGGCATGAAGCGCGCTACGATGCCCGGGTTCTGCTGCCGGGGCCACGCCAGGGCTTCAACGGCATCCGCTTCATTCTGCAGGGGCAGGTCGAGGTGATCGCCTGCCTGCCGCAACAGAATATCCCGGTTTATCGTTATGGACCCGGTGAAGCACTGGGCGTTCGCGGGCTGCTGCGGCCGGATAGCCAGCCCAAGCTGGTCTGGCGCACCGTCACCGGTGTGCGTTGCCTGGAGATCGACGAGACGGACATCCTCGCCCTGCTGAAACAGGATACAGGCCCCCTGCGCACCATGCTCGAACATGCGGCCCACCTGCGCGACCTCGATATCAAGCTGGCCGTACAGCCGATGTTCCGCTCGCTGCCCCATACCGTTCGCCAGTTACTGTTCGAGCGCGCCCGGCCCGTCGCCCTGGCACCGGGCCAGCTCCTGGACTCGGCAACGGCTCCGGCAGGCTCGGTCGGCATGCTGTCGTACGGTGAACTGAAAATTATGCGCCACGGCACGATGGTGGCCACGCTTGGCAGTGGCGCGGTACTGGTCGACCTGTTGGGCGGGCAGGATACCCGGATCGAAGCCGGCATGTGGAGCGAACTGCTGCTCTTCGATCCGGCCGACATCACCGATGCCTGTGAAAACTACCCCGATTTCGCCTCACGCCTGCACGCACGCCAGAGGCCGGACGACGCGACCTGAGGCCTGATTAGACGGCCGCTATTTTCCCGGCAGCCAGCCCTGCATCTGATCTGTCGCAATCCGGCCCAGCGCTTCGATATGGGCTTCATCGGCATTCAGGGCCGGGATATAATGGAATGCGCCACCACCGGCCTCCTCGAAATAGTGCCGGTTCTCCACCGCAATCTCTTCCAGCGTCTCCAGGCAGTCGGCCGAAAAACCGGGGCAGATCACATCGACCCGCGACAGCTTCTCGGCTCCCCACGCCTTCAGGGTCTCATCGGTGTAGGGCTGCATCCACGGTTCGCGCCCGAAACGCGACTGGAAGCTGACCTGCCAGCGCCCCTCCTCGAGCCCCAGCGCTTCCGCCAGCAGACGCCCCGTCTTCCTGCACAGACAGGGGTAAGGGTCGCCCGCTTTGAAATAGCGCTCCGGGATACCGTGGAAGGAGAGCAGCAGCCGTTCCGGCTCGCCATGCTTCTGCCAGTAGCTACGCACACTCTCGGCCAGCGCCTCGATGTAGGCCGGATGGTCGTGGTAGCCCTCCGGCATTCGCAGCTCCGGCACGCGCCGCCATGTTTTGAACACCTCGGCCACGGCATCGAAGGTGGAACCGGTCGTGGTAGCCGAATACTGCGGGTAGAGCGGCAGCACCAGAATTTTGGTACACCCCTTCTCCCTTAAGGCCTCAAGCCCGCGACGGATGGAGGGGTTGCCGTAACGCATGGCCAGCTCCACATGCAGTGGCGTGTCGCCGGCCAGTTCGCGCAACAACGGATCCAGAGCCGAACACTGCTCACGGCTGATGGCCATCAGCGGCGAGCCTGCCTCGCTCCATACGGTACGGTAGGCCGCGGCCGACCGCTTCGGACGCACATTGAGAATGATGCCATTGAGAATCAGCCACCAGAGCCAGCGCGGCTGTTCAACCACACGCGGATCGGAGAGAAACTCCTTCAGGTAGCGACGCAGGGCGGAGGGCGTCGGTTCGTCCGGTGTCCCGAGATTGGTCAGCAATACGCCGACGGCCTTCGGATCGTCATGACTGAATGTCGCCTTGGCTGAATAGATCATCCCTACCTCACTCATTCGGTCGCCATGCTGGCGTACAGGCAAACCTAACCGCAATTGCCGGACGCTATAACCCCGCCACCGTAACGGCTACACTAGAGACATGGAACAACACATGGATTTGTTGTTGCAGGCCATCGCCGCCCTTGGCATCGGCCTGCTGATCGGACTGGAACGGGAGTACGGCCTGCGCAAGGTGGACGGCAAACCGGTCCACCGGGCGGCAGCCGGTATCCGCACCTTCGCCCTGGTCGCCCTGGCCGGCAACCTGCTCACCTGGCTTCCGGAAGGCCTGCGCATGCCCGGTGTCGCCATCGGGCTCGCCTTTGTCGCCGCCATGGCCCTGATCTCCTACACGCGCACCAGCAGCGGCAAGCGCGGCGACACCGGCACCACCTCCGAGGTAACGCTGGTCATCACCTACATTCTCGGCGTGCTGGCTGGTTTAGGGCTGGTGCTCCCCGCCACGGTCGCCGCCATCGCCATCTTCACGCTGCTGCACTTCAAGAGCATGCTGCATCACTTCTCGCATTCGCTGTCGCCGATCGATATCCGCCAGGCGATCCAGTTTCTGGTCATTGCCGTCGTCATCCTGCCCATCCTGCCGAACGAGAATTACGGCCCCTTCGACTCGTTCAATCCGCAGCGAATCTGGATGATGGTGGTCCTGATCTCCGGCATCGGCTTTGCAGCCTATGCCGGCATCAAGGTGCTCGGCCACCGTGCGGGACTGGGCCTGACCGGCATGCTCGGCGGCCTGGTCTCCAGTACCGCCGTCACCCTGGCCATGTCGCGCATGTGCCGGGATAACCCCGCCCTGCAAAGCTCATGCCTGCTGGCCATCCTGATCGCCTGCACGACGATGTTTCCGCGCATTCTCGTCCTTACGCTGCTGTTCAGCCCGGCCATTACCGGCAAGGTGCTGCTCCCTGTGTTGGCTATAGTGGCCGTTTCCCTGCTCATGATCGCCTATATGTGGCGCCAGACCCGTCACCAGAACATTGATCCACAGCAACTTGAACTGACCCACACCAATCCCCTGTCGTTACAGACAGCCCTGACCTTCGCCCTGCTGTACGGCATTGTCGTCTTCTTCAGCCATTACGCTCAGGCGGAGTTCGGCGATCAGGGTCTCCTGGCCGTGGCCGGCCTCTCCGGCCTGACCGATGTCGATGCCATCACACTCTCCCTGAGCGAAATCACCGGAACGCAGATCACCGCCCTGCTGGCCGCCCAGGGCATCCTGCTGGCCGCGGCAGCCAATTCGCTGGTCAAGATGCTGATGGGGCTGGCCATCGTACCGGCCAGCACACGCCTGCCGCTGCTGGCCGGTATGCTGCCGATGGTGCTGATCAGCCTCGCGGCCATGAGCCTGATCTGATGCATCAGCCTTCTCTAATAAATGGGAGCTGAATCACAGTCGGCATACAATATTCACGCTATCCTGAATAACGGTTCCAGGAGAGCGCCATGAATGACAAACCTCTTTTTTCCTTTCTGAACAACCTTGACTGGAGTGCCGCCCTGCAGTGGTACGAAACCCATGTAAACATCGCCTACCTGCTCGGCATCTGGCAACAGGGAAGCGGCTTCACGCGCGACGACTGGCTCGGTGCTGCCCTGCTGGGTGGCAATACCCTCGTCCTGATAGCCCTGATCGCCACCCTGATCGAGGTGCATCGCAGCGTCGGGGTGCGCAACTGGATTGCGCACAAGCGTTCGCAGCTGATCCAAAGGACTCCGAGAAAGGTGCGCACGGTCGTGGAGGCCAAGATCGTCAAGGGCTCCGATCTCCAGAAGGCCTATAACCTGCATCGCCTGGCCATGTACGAACCCGCGCTTGAGAAGTACCGCAAGATCATCAAGAGCACGCCCTACGACCTGAACACCTGGCTGGTCGGCATTCGCATCGTCTCCGAGATGGATGAACCCCATCAGCCGTTCGTGCAGTTCCTCAAGCAGGCCATGGCCCAGGTGCGTGAGAAACGCCCCGACCTCTGGCAGGAGATCGCCCGCTACGGGCGCGACAAGGCCCCCGGCCTCGACCAGTGGTCGGCCGCCTGAACAAGGCCTTATAACCGATCAGCGCCCGCCCCGCAGGGCGCTTTTCTTATACACCCCTTGTCTCCTGACTATTTAACAAGCCACATCTGTACCGTCGCCTTATGAGAGCGGGCTCGCAAACCGCCAAGGCTGTTCAGCCTCTTCATCATATCCGAGACACTGGTCCGAATCAGCTACCTGTTGAGCCGCAACAGCAGGCACATGGCCACCTGAATTATCACTAATAGCAGATACATCTGAATGAACGTTGTTGGCCGGACACAGCGTTCACAAGCAGTGGAACACGCTACAGCGAAGGCTTGGGGGGCATTACCTTGCTGCGGTGATAGAGCCAGGCCACCGTGGCCAGGAACAGAACATAGACGAGGAACTGCATGCCGCTGGGATTTTCGTCGTAGCCGATCAGGACATGCAGGAATTCGCCGACAATGCTGTCCTGCGGCAGCCAGGCCGAGCTGTTCCACAGTGAATCGATCAGCGGCGGCAGTGCATCGATCACCACCAGGTACCAAACCGCCTGTGCAGCCATGCCGGCCGCCAGCAGCATCAGCAGCCAGCCGATCACCGTGAACAGGTGCTTCATCGGCAGCCGGATCAGGCCGCGATAGAGCAGAAGGCCGGTCACCGCCCCGAGCAACACACCGGCCATGCCACCGGCCAGCATCTGCCAGCCCTCGTCCCGGGTCGCCTGCGCTGCCCCGAACAGGAAGAAGACCGCCTCCGAGCCCTCGCGCAGCACGGCCGCCAGGGAGACCACCGCCAGGGCGGTATGCGGCGCCGTACCCTCGCTTACCGAGCTGCCGACCTGCTGCATATGCATGCTCAACTCGCGCCCATGCGTCGACATCCAGATTACCGTCCAGGCGATCAGAACGGCCGCCAGCAGCAGGACCACAGCATTGAAGATAAACTCGCCATTGCCGGAGACGGAGGCCTCCAGCTCGCGCATGAACAGGGCCACGACACAGGCTCCCAGCAAGCCGGCCAGGGCACCCAGGCCGATCCATTTGCGGCTGCCGCCAATCCCTCGTGTCGCCGCCAGCAGCACACCGAGCACCAGTGCCATCTCCAGCACTTCGCGAAAGACGATAATCATCGCCGAGATCATGCGCTCTCCCTGCAGGCCCGGCAGATGCCGAAGATCAGCAGTTGATGGCCGCTCATCGAAAAGCCCTTCTCACTTGCCGCATGCTGCTGCAGCGCTTCGATCTGCGGCTGGACGAACTCCTCGATATGGCCGCACTGCGTGCAGATCAGATGATCGTGATGCGCCTTGTCGGCCCGCTCGTAGCGTTTGCGATCATTCAGCTGCACCGAACTGATCAGCCCGGCCTCCTCAAGGGCGGCCAGACCGCGATAGACCGTGGCAATGCCGATCGAGGCTCCCTGCTCCAGCAGGGCACGCGCCAGCTCCTCGGCATCCCAGTGCCGGTTGGATGCATTGATCAGATCGAGAATCGCCTGCCTTTGGGCTGTCAGTCGCTTGGCCATCTAGTAATGATAACCATTATCACTATCAATTCAAGGAGGAAGGCGAACGCGGACGCCCCACTGTGCTCAGGTGGACTCTTCGCTCACCTCGTTTTCGGACTGGTTCTTGCGGCGGGAAACCTCTTCACGGTTGACCGGCACATCGCGGGGCGCCTCAACCCCGATACGCACCTGCCCACCTTTGATGCCAAGGATATGGATGCGAATGTTGTCGCCGATGGTGATGGACTCACCTGCTTTGCGTGTAAGAATCAGCATGGCAGCGCCCCCTGGCACTTACTAAAGACGCAATCGGGGTAATACGCAAGCGGCCCCGTGAAGGGGCCGCCGAAAAGGGTGATGCGCCGGTTTCAGTCCTGCTGATCAAGACCGAAGGCGGAGTGCAGGGAACGCACGGCCAGCTCGACATACTTCTCGTCGATGACGACCGTTACCTTGATTTCACTGGTGGCGATCATCTGCATGTTGATGCCCTCGGCCGCCAGTGTCTCGAACATGGTACGGGCCACACCGGCATGCGAGCGCATGCCGACACCGACGATGGAGACCTTGGCCACGGAATCGTCACCGATGATATCGCGCACCTTCATCTCTTCGCCGATCTTGCGCAGCAGTTTCATCGCCTTGCCGAAATCGCCACGCGGTACGGTGAAGGTCATGTCGGTCAGGCCCTGCTCGCTGACATTCTGCACGATCACGTCGACGTTGATGCCCGCCTCGGCGATCGGACCGAAGATATTGGCGGCGATGCCCGGCTGATCCGGCACCCCCTGCACGGTGATCTTGGCCTCATCACGGTTGTAGGCCACACCTGAAATCAATGCGCGTTCCATATCATCTTCCTCTTTCGATACGATGGTTCCCGGCACGGGATCGAAGCTTGAGCGCAGGTGGATGGGCATGTCGTAACGCATGGCCAGTTCGACACTGCGGGTCTGCAGCACCTTCGCTCCCTGCGAGGCCAGCTCCAGCATCTCCTCGTAACTGATCCGGTTGATCTTGCTCGCCTTCGGCACGATACGCGGATCGGTGGTATAGATGCCGTCGACATCGGTATAGATGTCGCAGATATCGGCCTGCACGGCGATGGCCAGGGCAATGGCCGAAGTATCGGAGCCGCCACGCCCCAGAGTGGTGATGTTCCCGGCCTCATCCACGCCCTGGAAACCGGTGACCACCGGCACCTCGCCCTTCTGCATGTGGGCGATCAGGTGGGCACTCTCCACCGCCTGGATGCGGGCGCGGGCATGGCTGTTATCGGTACGGAAACCGGCCTGGCCGCCGTTGTAGGAGTAGGCGTTGATGCCGCGCTGGCGCAGCTCGATCGCCAGCAATGCCGCACTCACCTGCTCGCCGGTCGCCACCAGCGCATCCATCTCGCGCGGTGTCGGCTCCTCGCTCATCTCGTGCGCCATCCCGAGCAGGCGGTTGGTCTCGCCGCTCATGGCCGAAACGACCACCGCCGTCTCATGCCCTTCCTTCAGCGAAGCCTCGACCAGATCGGCGGTCTTGCGAATACGCTCCAGACTGCCCACTGATGTTCCACCGAATTTCTGCACCACGCGCATCAGCGTTCACTCCCTATCGGCAACGTGGCAATTCCGACTTTGCCCATGCCCAGTTCTCTGATCGTATCCAGTACGAATACGACGCGGCCATGGCGTGCGTTGGCATCGGCCCGCAGCACCACGCGCATGTTCGGATCACCCTTGGTCACATTCAGAATACGTTTGCGCAACTCGCCATCGGCCACCGGCTCGTCCTGCACATAAAGCTGGCCATCCGCCTTAACGCTGATGACCACCTGATTCATCTGCTCCACCTGCTGCTTCGACTTGCTGCTCGGCAGATCCAGCTTCAGGCTGTTGGAGACCGTGAAGCTGGTCGAAACCATGAAGAAGATCAGCATCAGGAACACCACGTCGACCAGCGGCGTGATATCGACCAGGAAATCGGCCCGGCTACGCTCGCGTAGCTTCATTCACGCTCGCCTTTCAGCAGCTCGACGAAGTGCAGCGCGTGCTGCTCGATCTCGACCACGAAGCGGTTCACGCGCGATTCGAAGTAGCGGTAGCCGACCAGGGCCGGAATGGCGACCGTCAGACCGGCTGCCGTCGTGTTCAGCGCCTTGGAGATACCGCCGGCCAGCACATCGGCCTTGCCGACGCCCTCGATCGAAATCACCTGGAACACCTCGATCATGCCGATCACGGTACCGAGCAGGCCGAGCAGCGGCGAAATGGCGGCGACCACACCGAGCACGCCGATATAGCGCTCCAGATGCGCCACCTCCTGGCGGCCCACCTCCTCGAGAATCTCCTTCATCACCGCCCGGTTCACGCCGCGGTTCTTCAGCGCCACCCAGAGGATGCGGCTCATGGCCGTGTTGTTCTCGCTGCACTGGCGCATCGCCTCGTCGACGTTGCCGGCCCGCACCGAGGCTTCGATATCCTGCACCTCCTTCACCGGCAGCACGATCCCGCGCCGCAGGCTCCAGCTGCGTTCAAAAATAATGGTCAGAGCCAGGATCGAGAGCGCGACCAGTACATACATGACCACGCCGCCCTGAACGATGAATTCGTACACGCATCACCCCCGAATAGTGGCGCCGATTATAGGGACACCCGCACCCACTGCAATGCGGCATTCCGCTTGCCGGCTTGCGGCGGGTGATATCGGCGCACACTGACGCCGCCATGGCCCGGCAGCAACAGGGATACATTCCCCCCTGCCGTGTTGTAGAACGGAATCTGTCGTTGGCGATAACGGCGCAGCACTGCATCGGCCGGAAAGCGGTAGCGGTTGTGGCGACCGGTCTGCGCCACGGCCAGCTGCGGCTGCAGGCGATCCAGCAATGCCGCGGAGCTTGAGGTGCGGCTGCCATGGTGCGGCACCAGTAACACCTGATGACGACCGAGACCGCGATTGAGCAGCGCATGCTCCACCGGCTGCTCCATGTCGCCCGGCAGCAGCAGCCGCTGCCCGCCCGGCAGGGTGACGGAGGCGACCAGCGAGGTGTTGTTGTCGTTCTCCGGCGCAAAACCGCGCGGCGGCCAGAGAATATTCACGCGCATGTCTCCCACCTGCAGACGATCGCCGGCCGCCAGCCAGCGCACCGTACCGCCCGCCGCCCCGATGCGCCGGATCAGCCCCAGCATCGGCAGGTAGGCGCGATTGGCCGGCACATCGGCCAGCCACAATTCGTGCACGGCGCGCAGTTGGTCGAACAGGCGCGCCGCACCGCCGGCATGGTCGGACTGGGCATGGCTGAGGATCAGCACATCGGCATGGGTAATCCCCTGCGTGCGCAGCCCGGCCGCCATCGTCGTACCGCCATTAAAGCGGCTGCGTGTCCTGCCCGGGGCATCGATCAGCAGGGTGGTGCCATCGGGAAGCACCAGGCTGGATGCCGCCCCCTGCCCCACATCCCAGGCCGTAAAGGTGGCCACGGCAGGTGGCCGCTCGGGCACGACCACGAGCAGCCAGGCGGCCAGCACGGCGGCAAACGCAGCCATGGCCACGCCTGCCCCCTGCCGCTGCCAGAGCCACAGGGCAAGCAATACGCCGGCGCCGTAGAAGAGGCCTGCCCACGTCGGCACGGCCGGCAGCCACAGGTTGCCGGCCGGCCAGTGGTGCAGCTGCTGCATTACCGCATTGCCCCAGCCCACCACCGTGCCGGCCAGATGCAGCAGCGTGGACGCCGCACCATCGAGACCAAGCATGGCAGAGAGGGCTCCCAGCAGTGACAGCGGCAGGATGAGGCCACCGTAGAGCGGCACCAGCAACAGGTTGGCCGGCAGATTCCAGGCCGGCAGACGACCGAACACGGCGGCGATCAGCGGCAGTGTGGCCAGCCCCGCCACCAGGCTCACCCAGAACAGGCCCGTAAGCCAGCCCCGCCAGCCGGGGTCTGTTCCCTCGCGCCCGGCCGCGAAGGTGACCAGGGCCGCGGCGGCAACAAAGGAGAGCCACAGCGAGACGGAGACGACAGCCGCAGGATCGATGAGCAGGATCAGCATCAAAGCGGCCAGCAGGATATTGAGCGGCGCATAGCGTGCCCTGAGCCACCAGGCGGCCACGGCGGCCACCAGCATCAGTACGGCGCGCTGGGTCGGCAGCGGCCAGCCGGCCAGCGTGGCATAGGCGATCGCCGTCAGCATGCCGATGCTCAACGCCACTTTGCGTACCGGCACCGCCACAATCCACGCCTCGCGCCTTGTGAGCAGCCACCAGGTGATGGCGAAGCCCCAGGCGGCCACCATACCGATATGCAGTCCCGAGATGGCGAGCAGGTGGGCGGCCCCCGTGGCGGCAAAGGCCTCGTACTGGGAGACGGGGATGCCGCCCCGTTCGCCCAGCAGCAGGGCCTGCAGCACGCCCGACTGGCCGGGCGGCAGGCCGGCAACGGCATGGCGAATACGTGCGCGCATCCGCTCCAGCCATGAAGTGCCGGGATCGACGATACGCAGGCTCCCGCGCAGCGAACCGGTCAGGACGATATGGCGGTCGAAGCAGTAGTCGACATAGTCGAAGGCGCCGGGATTGCGATGGTTCTGCGGCGGACGCAGTTTGGCGGAGAGGTCCACCTTCTGGCCGGCCAGCGGCAACGGCTGACGGCCAAAGAGGTAGATATCGACCAGTCCGTGCAACGATTCACCATCGCTGCGCCCGACATCGGTGAGGCGGATACGTCGATAGGCCGGTGTTTCGGTGACACCTGCCACCGTAGCGCTGATCTCGACCGTAGCTGCGGTCCACGATGCGTCATAGGCCACCCGCCAGGCGTCGAGCAGCAGGGCAGCCCCGCCCCAGATCACGCCGGCCAGCAGCAGCACGGCGAACAGACGCCAGCGTCGCACGGCCACAAGCAGCATCGCCGCCACGGCAAGCGCTCCCAGCCATGTCCACGAGACGGCATCGCTTCGCGCCGCAGCCAGCCCCGCCACCCAGCCTGCGGCAGGCAGCAGCAGCGGTATGGCGTGGCGCAACGTCATTGCGTTACCTAATCCGGGTAGACCAGTTGCCCGCGGATCAATTGATCCTCGCCAAGCCGTTTGCGCTCAATCGCCTCCAGGCGCACCGCCTCGTCCACGGCTGCCACCCCTGTGCCATGCCAGAGGCTCACCGCCTCCGTACCGCCGATCAGGATCGGCGCCTGGTAGAGCACCAGTTCGTCTGCCAGATGCGCCTCAAGCAGCGATGCATGCAGGCCACCCCCGCCCTCGACCATCAGCTGCAGCCGCCCCTCGGCCGCCAGATGGGCCAGCAGCGCCTCCAGATCGTCGATGCAGACCACCTCCATACCGACCGCACGCCAGGCATCGGCATGGTCCGTTTCGTTTGTGACATAGAGGCGGCTGGGTGCTGAGCGATCCAGCAACTTGCAGCCCTCGAACGGCTCCGGCGCCTCCAGCGCCACCACCACGCGCAGCGGCGGCTCGCCATTGCGTGGCACATCGCGCACCGTCAGCGACGGGTTGTCGTGCACGAAGGTGCCCGCCCCCACCAGGATGGCATCGCTGGCCGCCCGTATGCCATGCGCATGCAGGCGCGATTCGGGGCCACTGATCCACTGCGAATGGTTGCGCCAGGTGGCCAGCTTACCGTCCAGCGACATGGCTGCCTTGGCGATCACCCAGGGGCGGCCGGTACTCAGAAAATGGAAGAAGGGACGGTTCAGGGCATCGGCCTCGTCACGCAGGATTCCGTCGGTCACATCCAGCCCCTGCCCGGCCAGCCAGCTGCCGCCGCCGGCCATCTTCGGATTGGGATCGCCGGATGCATACACAACACGGGCGATCCCGGCCTTGATAATCGCCTCGCTACAGGGCGGTGTGCGCCCCTGGGCATTGCACGGCTCCAGGGTCACATAGATGGTCGCCCCACGGGCGGCATCTCCGGCATCCTGCAGGGCATGCACCTCGGCGTGCGGGCCACCCGGCCGCTCGTGCCAGCCCTCGCCGATCACTTCGCCATTCTTGACCACTACGGCCCCGACCCTCGGATTGGGATGGGTGGTGCCGATCCCCTTGCGGGCCAAGCGGATGGCGCGCTGCATCCAGTGGCTGTCGCCGAGTTCGTGGTGCTCCATGCTCATAACGCCCCTTGCGGAGGCCGGTCAATCCGGCGCTTTCCGCGCAGGCCAGGGATGGCCTGCCAAAATTGACGACCCAAGTCGCTGATTTGGTGAGCAAAGACAAAACGGCGTTTTGCCTTTGCGTGCTGATTGATGGCAGGAGGCCATACAATCAGCTTCCCCATAAAGTTGGCGCGCTTGCCGGTTGAAAGCAAGCAACGCACCATTAGCCGGCCCCAGGAGGTTTCGGAATGCTCATTATAGTCTCGCCCGCCAAGAAACTGGATGAAACCACGCCGGCGCCCGTTGAGACGCACAGCCAGCCGGAGCTGATCGAGGACGCCCGCGCCCTGATCGCCGTGCTGCAGCAGAAGGACAGCTTCCAGGTCGCCGACCTGATGAAGCTGAGCATGAAGCTGGCCGACCTGAACGTGGAGCGTTACCAGAACTGGTACACCCCCTTCACGCCGGAGAACGCCAAGCAGGCGGTCTATGCCTTCCGGGGCGACGTTTACCAGGGGCTGGATGCCGATACATTGAGCGAAGAGGATATCGCCTTCGCCCAGAGCCATATGCGCATCCTCTCCGGCCTCTACGGCCTGCTCAAGCCGCTCGATCTGATGCAGCCCTACCGCCTGGAGATGGGCACAAAACTCGCCACCGGCCGCGGCCGCGATCTCTATGCCTTCTGGGGCAACATCATCACCGATGCCCTGAACGAGGCGCTGGCCGCCCAGGGCGATGACGTGCTGATCAACCTCGCCTCCAACGAGTACTTCAAGGCCGTGAAGCCGAAAGCGCTTAAGGGGCGCATCATCACGCCGCAGTTCAGGGAGTACAAAAACGGCGCCTACAAGGTGGTGAGCTTCCATGCCAAGCGGGCCCGCGGCCTGATGAGCCGCTTTATTATCGAGCAGCGCCTCAGTGAGCCGGAAGCCATCAAAGGCTTCGATGTCGATGATTACCGCTTCAACCCGGAACTCTCCGATGGCGACACCTGGGTGTTCTGCCGATAATCTTCCGGCGATGAATAACTACCCTGAAAAGACCTGTGAAATCGATCGTCTCGTACGCCACCCGAAGCTGGTCGCTGCCGTCCTCAATGGCGACAAGAGCGAACAGCGGCGCGACGGCGTCTACGGCTATCCCGGCGAGACCTTCGAACTGGACGGGGTGCGATTCGTCATCTCCAGCCTGACCCGCCAGCGCCTTGGCGACATGAGCGATGCCGATGCCATCGCCGAAGGCTATCCGGGCCTGGCCCCCTACCGCGACCTGATCCTGCGCATGCACCCCGGCATGGAGTGGAACGAGGAGCACCTGGTCTGGGTGCACGCCTTCGAGCGGGCCTGAGCCTTATTGCCGTGGCAGTCCGTCTTTTTAACCTGCGCAACGTTCCCGAGGATGAGCTGGCCGAGGTACGCCAGCTTCTGGAGGAGAACGGCATCGCCTTCTACGAGACCAAGGTGAGCGGCTGGGGCTTCTCCTCACCGGCCATCTGGCTCAACAACGATCATGAACTGGATCATGCCCGCGCCCTGCTGGATGCCTATCAGCAACAGCGTGCCGCCACGGCCCGTGCCGCCTACGAGCAGCAGAGACAGGAGGGCAACGCCCCCACCCTGCTCGGCAACATGCTGCGCCACCCCTTCGCCTCGCTGGGGCTGATCCTGGCCATCCTGTTCGTGCTCTACGTCTCCCTGAGCCCCTTCCTTCAGTTCGGCAAATAGCATCGTCCTTCAGCTAAAGAACGGCGCATAACAGCGGCACGACCCATCCCCCTCCATCACCCCGGCGAGATACATTAGAAGATTCTTATTTACTTATAATTAGCAATCGCTAATATGTCGCCTGTCAGAAGGAAGTTATACATGCCTGCGGATGCACCGAATGGATCAGTGATTTTTAGGCAGGCAGCAACCCAGGAGGTCAATTTTATGAAGAAGGCAATGATGATTATGGTTCTGGGCCTGACGGCAGCGGCGTTTTCCGCCCCGGCCTATGCGGCTCCCAACAAGGTATCCTGTGCCGCCTGCCATAAGGGCAGCGAGGATTCTGTAGGCCCGGCGCTTAACAAGGTAGTCGCCGCCTATGGTTCCGTGGACAAGGTATTCGCGTTCCTGGATTCCGATGCACCGCTGACCCCGAAGGTGAAGGGCTTCGAGAAGAAGGTCATGGTGATGAAGGGCCAGCTGAAGCGCTACCGTGCATTCGACGATGCCACCAAGGCGGAAGCTCGCGCCTGGTTTGAAGAGCAGCTGAAATAATCGCTTGCGATTGCCATGAAAAAGGCGGCCTCCCGGCCGCCTTTTTTATTCAGCGAACTGACTCCATCTTCAATTGCACTGTTCCATTAGCGATTTGCTTGACCGGATGCTGTTCGATAATTTGGACTTTATATCTATCTATGACTGGCTTCGTTAAATATATTATTGATTCCTCAGGCATAAGACTGGCGAGCTTAACCACGTTTTCAGGGCTGCACTTATGACCGATTATCGCCCCCTTCAATGCCTCACTTGCATATTGATACATGACAGGTTCGTGACCTATCTCATCATCATACCGGATAATAAGACGCGATTCTTGTTCATACTTCCATGCTTTATATTTGGTTAAAGCACATGTATCCAACATTTTCCTTGTAATTGAATTAATCGCCTCTTCCGTCCCAATGCGCGCTGACTCAAGCACCTCAACAGCATTAAGTAATGGCGGAATATGTTTATACTTCACCCACTGTACAGGAATGGTCGTACCGTTCAGAGACTGATTTAACTTAAGAAGGCGTGAATTTGAGCCCCTAGGAATTTTTTCTCGATCGAATATTAGCGCTACACCTCTACATCCATCAGCATAATGTGACCACATAAGAATGTGATTCCATCGCCTCGAAAAACTACAAACTCTAAATTTATTTGAGTTCTCAGATACAAATTGATGAGTATATTTAACCAATCCTGCAGTGGAGTTTAAATATTGAATGATCGACGCATTACTATGCGTAATCTCACTATATCTCTCTGGCTCAAGGTTTTTAATAAGCTCCTTTAACCCCTTAGTTTCTCGGCTTAGTTTACCAGTTTTTCTATTCAGATTTGGCCAATCAGCAACAATTCCATGGTGTGCATCATAAGGGTCGTTGAAGGCTTCAAAGTGCTTTGCAATTAGTTCATTGCTTCTCAAATTTTCAAAGCAATACTCATCAATTTTAATGAACTTATATATACATTTGTCAAAGTTCATAAGTCCTCTCAGTCAGCCATGACGGTGCAGACGATATCGCGATGGGAGCGCGGGCCATCGAATTCGCAGAAGAAGATATTCTGCCAGCGGGAGAGGCCGAGGCGGCCATCGATCAGCGGGATGGTTTCGGAGGGGCCGACCAACCCCG
Organism: uncultured Zetaproteobacteria bacterium; assembly: GCA_964503475.1. Taxonomy (GTDB): domain Bacteria; phylum Pseudomonadota; class Zetaproteobacteria; order Mariprofundales; family Mariprofundaceae; genus CAZCZU01. The sequence continues at coordinate 17,416 of CAZCZU010000010.1, read as the reverse complement.
CCTTCAGATGCGCATCGCCATTGCCATCCTGGCGATCGTGCAGCCAGACACCCTTGGGGATCAGCTGCTGCAGCAGGTGAATGACATCGGTCTGCACCGATTCATCCCAGTTCTCCTGGATCATGATCGCCGCCGTCGCCCCCTAGGCGTAGACCGAGACAAGGCCATCGCGGATGCCGCTCTCCGCCACCGCCTGCTGAATGTGTGACGTAATATCGACCAGCGCTTCGCGCTCGCTCGTGGTGATGTGGATGGATTTGCGCATATGAATCAGAGCCTAGAGCAAGCGGGCCGGGAGTCGCAATCCCGCTTTTCATGCCGGACGGCACAGCCCTCCCCTTTCCTCAAGGCTGCGGAGAGACCACCTTCCCCTCTCCTCGCCCCATCCACAACGCCAGCCCGATCAGGCTCAGCACGAGCATTGCGCCGGCCATGTAGGGCAAGGCCTGCACCGCCAGCGGCACCACCACGCCGACCACGAAGGCCGTGAACGACATCTGCACGAAACTCTGCACCGCCGAGGCCATGCCGCGGTTGCGCGGAAAGCAATCCAGCGCCATCAGGTTCAGCACCGGCATGCTGATCGCCATACCCAGCACATAGATGCCCAGCGGCCCGACCACACTCCATACCGTCGGCGCCAGCCACAGGCTCTGGGCCACGTTGAGCAGCGCCCCGGTGAGCAGGATGGCGATGCCGAGGCGCACGGTCTGCTCCGGGGCCAGGCGGCCGGCCAGCCAGCCGGCGAGCTGCGAACCGATCATGATCGCCGCCACGCTGGGCACGAACATCACCCAGAAATCGGTGGCACCGAGGCCGAGGATGTCGTAGATCAGCGAGGGGGAGCCGGCCACATAGACGAAAAAACCGCTGAACATCATGGCAAAACAGAAGACCAGGCGCAGGAAGTGGCCGTTGCGAAGCGCCATGCCGTAGGCGCGCAGGATGGCCAGCGGATGAATGCTGTGGCGATGCTCGAGCGCCAGCGTCTCCGTTATCCCGAAGCGGATCATGAGCAGCAGCAAGGCCGCCACGATGGCGAGGAAGAGAAACACCGAATGCCAGCCGAACACATCGTGCAGCCAGCCGCCGAGGATCGGCGCCACGGCCGGGGCCACGCTGAACAGCAGCATCACCCGCGCCATCACCCGCTGCGCCTCGGGGCCGTGGAAAACATCGCGCACCATCGCCCGCCCGATCACCATGCCGGCACTGGCCGAGAGCCCCTGGCCGATACGCAGCAGGATCAGCTGGTCGATGGTCGCAGCCAGCGCACAGCCGATCGAGGCAACGGTATAGATGCCCAGGGCCGCCATGATCACCCGGCGACGACCGAAGCCATCGGAGAGCGGCCCGTAGATCAGCGTGGCAAAGGCCGCGGCAAAGAGATAGAGGCTCAGGGTGAGCTGCATCTCGGCATGGCTGGCGTGCAACTGCACACCGATATCGGGGAATGAGGGCAGGTAGGTGTCGATGGTGAACGGCGCCAGCGTGGCCAGGGCCGCCACCACCAGCGACATACGCATGGCGAATGCTTTTCTGTTGGCTGGCATGGGCGCTAGAGTATCACTCCTTTCGCCGGTATGGCGGTGATATGCATCATGCACTGCATGATGCTGCTCTTTGAGAGGCTGATTTATTGGCTCCTGCCAAAAATAAGCACGTGAAGGTAAAACGCGGTTTCACCTTCACTCACAAAATCAACGACTCATGTCGTCAATTTTGGCGGGCAATCCATAGCCCGCACGAAAGCACTGAATACTTCAGCGCTTTCTAGCATCCTAGAGGTCGACCCACTCCCGGAACATGGCGGCCTGGCCGTAATCGTTGCCCTCGTCATCGACCACATTCCAGACCACGGCCTCGCGAATCTTGAAACGGCGGCCGCTGCGGGCGATGCGGATGCCTGAGTAGTCATCGATATAGCCCTGGGTGGTCACCTGCTCCAAAAGCCTGGCCCGCTCCACCTGGTCGGGTGCCTCGGCCGTGAAGCGCGACGGCAGGCGGGTGAAGGCGCGCCAGTCGAGCTCGAACAATTCGAGTGCCGTTCTATTCCCATAGTTCAGGATCGGCTCCTCCTCGGTGCCGTGCGACAACAGCGCGAAGTCCGCCTCGAACAGCTCGTAGGCGGCCGTCTCGTCATCCAGCTCCGGATCGACCAGATCCTTGCCCGTCCAGTCGTGGTAGCTCTTCCTCAGCAGGCGCACATGCGCGGCCAGGAAGCTGTTGGCGGGCGAGGGTTCCTCGAAGGTGTTGCTCATGAGCCCAGAAGCTCCTGCATGCGGGCGCCCAAGAGTGTGGGGTTGCGCTCCACGGCGACACCGGCTGCTTCCAGGGCCGCGAACTTGGCCTCGGCCGTGCCGGAACCGCCGGAGATGATGGCGCCGGCATGGCCCATGCGCTTGCCCGCCGGGGCCGTGGCACCGGCGATGAAGCCGACCACCGGTTTCGTCACATGCTCCCGGATGTAGGTCGCGGCATGCTCCTCGTCCGAACCACCGATCTCGCCGATCATGATCACGCCGTCGGTGGCATCGTCCTGCTCGAACAGCTCCAGCGCCTCGATGAAGCCCATGCCGTGGATGGGATCGCCGCCCATACCAATACAGGTACTCTGGCCCAGGCCCGTGGCGGTCAGCTGCGCCACCGCCTCGTAGGTGAGGGTGCCGGAGCGGGAGACCACGCCGACACGACCCGGCAGATGGATATGGCCCGGCATGATACCGATCTTGCACGCACCCGGGGTGATGATGCCGGGGCAGTTGGGACCGATGAGCACGGCATCGCGCCCCTTCAGGAAGGCCTTCACCTTCAGCATATCGGTGACCGGAATGCCCTCGGTAATGCAAACAATCAGGCGGATACCGGCATCGGCTGCCTCCATGATCGCATCGGCGGCGAAGGGTGCCGGCACATAGATCACCGATGCCTCGGCCCCCTCGTTCTCGACCGCTTCGGCGACGGTATTGAACACCGGCCGCTCCAGATGGCTCTGGCCACCCTTGCCCGGTGTGACACCGCCGACGAAGGTGGTGCCGTATTCGATCATCTGGGAGGAGTGGAAGGTGCCCTGCCTGCCGGTGAAGCCCTGGCAGATGACGCGGGTATCTCTGTCGACCAGTACGCTCACTTGCCACCTCCGGTTACCGCGGCTGCGGCCAGCTCGGCCGCCTCATCGAGATCGTGGGCCCAGCGCACATCGAGGCCGGCCTCCTTAATGAGGGCACGCCCCTCCTCTTCGCGGGTGCCGACGAGACGCATCACCACCGGCACACGCATCGGATGCGTCTTGATCGCTTCCAGCAGGCCGTTGGCGATCACGTCGCAACGCACGATGCCGCCGAAGATATTGACCAGCACCGCCTGCACATGGCTATCGGAGAAGAGCAGCTTGAAAGCCTCGCAGACCGACTCTTCCGAGACGCCACCGCCGACATCGAGGAAGTTGGCCGGGCGCTGACCTTTCAGCTGGATGATATCCATGGTGGCCATAGCCAGGCCTGCGCCATTGACCATGCAGCCGATGTTGCCGTCCAGCGCAATGTAGTTGAGCCCCGATGCGGCCGCCTCGGTCTCGCGCGGATCCTCTTCATGCTGATCGCGCAGCGCAGCAATCGCCGGCTGGCGGTAGAGGGCATTATCGTCGGCCGAGAACTTGGCATCGAGCGCCACCAGGTCGCCATCGGTGGTAACGATCAGCGGATTGAGCTCGATCAGGCTGGCATCGCTCTCGGTGAAGGCGCGGTACAAGGCGTTGGCCAAAACACCGAACTGCTTCACCTGCGCCCCCTTAAGCCCCAGGAAGAAGGCGAGGCGACGGGCCACATAGCCCGACAGGCCGGCTGCGGTATCGACCGGCACGGTGAGGATGCGCTCGGGGGTTTCAGCCGCCACGGTCTCGATATCCATGCCGCCATCGGGACTGGCCATGAAGCTGATGCACTCGCGCTCGCGATCGACCAGCAGGCTGAGATAGAGCTCACGCGCAATCGAAAGCCCCTCCTCGATATAGAGCCTGCGCACCTCGCGCCCGGCAGGGCCGGTCTGATGCGTGACCAGGGTCTGGCCCAGCAGGCTTTTCGCCGCCTCCTCGACCCCGTCACGTGTCTTGCATACCTTGACGCCACCGGCCTTGCCGCGGCCGCCGGCATGAATCTGCGCCTTGACCACGCGCACACCCTCGCCCAGCTCATCGGCAGCCTTCATCGCCTCGGCCACCGTCATGGCGGCGATGCCACGCGGCACCGGCACACCGAATTCGGCCAGAATCTCCTTGGCCTGATACTCATGGATATTCAATGTCTATCCCCTGTTCTCTTGTTAAAATTCCTATGCGTTGAAAAAGGTGCAGGAGCACCTCTTTTCAGTCCAAATCAAAAATGTCCGAGCGCATCGACCTCTTCGACCAGCTTCTTCACCGAGTCGAGCGAGCGCATCAGTGCTGCCTGCTCATCCGCAGCCAGATCGAGCTCGACGACCCCCTCCATGCCGCCGCCGCCCAGCTTGCACGGCACGCCCATGTAGTAGCCGTCCACACCGTACTCGCCCTCCAGGAAAGCGGCACAGGGCAGGATACGGTTCTTGTCTTTCAGGATCGCCTCGGCCATCTCGACCACGGCCGCACCCGGGGCGTAGAAGGCGGAACCCGTCTTCAACAGCTGCACGATCTCGGCCCCGCCCTGGGCGGTGCGCTCGCAGATCTGCTGCACCTCCGCCTCATCGAGCATCTCGGTGATCGGCACACCGGCCACCGTGGAGTAGCGCGCCAGCGGCACCATGGTATCGCCATGGCCGCCGAGTACGAAGGCGGAGACATCGCCGATCGAGACATCGAGCTTCTCGGCGATAAAGGAGCGCATGCGGGCCGAATCGAGTACACCGGCCATGCCGATCACCCGCTGGCGCGGAAAACCGGAGACCTGGCGGGCCGTGTAGACCATGGCATCGAGCGGGTTGGTGACCACCAGGATAATGCAGTTGGGCGAGTGCTCAACGATCTGGCGCGTCACATCGGCCACGATCTTCACATTGGTGGAGAGCAGATCGTCGCGGCTCATGCCGGGACGACGGGCAATGCCGGCGGTGATGATCACCAGATCGGAATTGGCCGTATCGGCATAATCCTGCGTGCCCTTGATCGAAACGTCGTAGCCCTGGATCGGCGAGGCCTCGTACATATCGAGCGCCTTGCCCTGCGGCACCCCCTCGACCACATCGAGCAGCACCACATCCCCCAGCTCGCGCTGAGCGGCCAGGAAGGCGGCCGTCGCCCCGACATTGCCGGAGCCGACCACGGTCAGCTTCTTGCGCTGAAAAAAAGTGTTATCTCCCCGTACCACGCCGGACCATCGCATCATCATCCTCCAGTCGGGGCCAGAGCTGCCCCGCGCAATTATGCAGATACGGGGAACATAATTCAGATGCCGGCCAATTGCCATCCCGACCGGGCGATGCCGGGCTTGCCAAGCGGCCATATCCCTTCCAAATTGCGGGCATGGATCGTATCGACACCACTCTGCTGCCCGACGTCGCAATCGAGGTATGCCGCCACCTTGAACAGGCCGGCGGCCACGGCTGGCTGGTCGGCGGCTGTGTGCGCGACCTTTTGTACGGCATCGCCCCCAAGGATATCGATATCGAGGTTTATGGCCTTACGCAGGAGCGGGTACTCCAAGCGGTGAAAGCGCTCGGGCGCACCATCCAGGTCGGCAAGCAGTTCGGGGTGATCAAGTTGCAGCTGCCGGATGGCGAGATCGACATCGCCGTGCCGCGCACCGAAACGAAAACGGCCGCCGGCCACCGTGGCTTTGCGGTCACCCCCGACCCTGCCCTTTCGCCCGAAAAGGCGAGCCTGCGGCGCGACTTCACCATCAATGCCATGATGTTCGATCCGCTCACCGGTTCACTGCAGGATTTCCACGCCGGGCGTACCGACCTTGCACAGGGCATCCTGCGCCATGTCTCGCCCGCCTTCGCCGAAGACCCGTTGCGCGTGCTGCGCGGCATGCAGTTCGCCGCCCGTTTCAACCTCGCCATGGCCGACGAGACCGCAGCCCTCTGCCATGCCCTGCTCCCCGAGGCGGCAAGCCTGCCGCCCTCACGCATCTGGAATGAGTGGCGGAAGTGGAGCCATGCCGCCCACCCCGGTGCCGGCCTCACCGCCCTGCGGGCCAGCGGCTGGCTTGCGCTCTACCCGGAACTGGTTGCCCTGATCGACTGCCCGCAGGAGCCGCGCTGGCATCCGGAGGGTGATGTCTGGACCCATACCGTGCTGGTCGTCGAGCAGGCGGCTCGCGTGGCCACGGAGCGCGGCTTCAGCCTCGAGGAGCGGGAGCTGCTGCTGCTTGCCGCCCTCTGCCACGATCTCGGCAAGCCGGCCACCACCCGCCATCTCGACGGCGCCATCCGCTCGCCCGAGCACTGCCCGGCCGGGGTGGAACCGGCCATGGCCCTGTTGAAACGTATCCACGCCCCGCATCGTTTCGCGCCATTGCTGGCACCCCTGGTGCGCGAGCACCTCTGCCATGTCTCCGGCGACCCGAGCCGGCGCGCCGTACGCAGGCTGGCCCACCGCCTGGAACCGGCCAGCATCGTCATGTGGGAGGCGCTGGTCGAAGCCGATGCCTGCGGCCGCACACCGGCTCCGCCGTCGCGACCGGCTGCCAATTGGCTGGCCCTGGCCGAAGCGATGCAGCATGAACGCGAAAAGCCGGCCGCCCTGCTCTCCGGCCGGGAAGCCATGGCGCTCGGCGCCGCACCCGGACCATCGCTGGGGCGGCTGCTGCAGGAGGCCTACGAAGCACAGCTCGACGGTGCCTTTAATGACCGGGAGACAGCCATCGCCTGGCTCCGCCACCATATGGAGCAGAGCAACAAGTAGCGGTTGATCGCGCCGCAATCCACGGCATGATGGCCGGAGGGGAACATCCCGGCATCGGCCGCACTGGCGGCCGTGTCGCGTCTCGAGGGAGGGGAAACCGCATGCAAATCGCAGGCATGAATCTGTCCAGGCTGCTGCTTTCGGTGCTGCTGCTGCTCTCCGGCTTTGCCGGTATCTCTTATGAAATTCTCTACGGCCGAATGCTGGGCAATCTGATCGGCGACCAGTTCGCCGTCTCCGCCTCGATCCTGATCACCTTCCTGCTCGGCATTGGCATCGGCAGCGCCTACGCCTACCGCCTCTGGCGCTACCTGTGGCTGATCGAGCTGACCATCGGCCTCTATGGCGCCGCCTTCACCCTCGGCCACGACGGGCTCGACAGCCTGCTCTACCTCGGCTTCTTCCCCGAAAGCCTCGCCGCCAGCATCTTCGTCTGCATCGCCCTGCTGGCCCTGCCGTCGATGCTGATCGGCTGCAGCATCCCCCTCTTCGCCGGCTACCTGAGCCGCGAGATCGACGGGGCTGTCTTTCCGGGCGTCTATGCCATCTACAACTTCGGTGCGGCGCTGACGGCACTGCTGATCGAGTTTTTCGTCATCCGCTGGCTGGGCATCCAGGGGGCGGTGCTGGGCTTTGCCGCCATCAATATCCTGATCGCCATCGGCCTGCGCTTCGGCTTCGCCTACCCCGCCCCGGCCCACGAGCCGGATGCGCAGCGGGACTACGCCTGGCTGCCCAGGCAGGAGTGGATCGCCCTGGCACTGGCTTCCATCGCCTCGGCCGCCTTCCAGCTCTTCATGCTCAAGCTGGCCGAGATGTTTCTGGGTCCGTTCCGCGAATCCTTCGCGCTGGTGCTCTCCATCGTCCTGCTCGGCATTGCCGCGGGCTCGCTGCTGACCAGGCGCATGCGCCTGTCGCTCACCCATGTGCTGGTGCTGGCCCTGACCGGCATGGTGCTGATCCTGGCCGCCACCGGTTTTGCGACCGAACTCTATGCCCGCCTCTACGACTGGGCTGCCACCTCCTACTGGGGTGTCGTGGCACTGAAATGGGTGTTCCTCACCTTTTTGATGGGGCTTCCGGCTCTCTGCTTCGGCGCCACCATTCCGGCCCTGCTGACCCGCCACGGCGATGTCAGCCGCGAATCGGGGCAGCTGCTGTTCATCGCCTCGCTGGCCAATGCGGGCGGCTTTTTGCTGATGGTGTTCGTGCTGCACCGCTATCTCGACTACGGCCTGCAACTGCTGGTCATGAGCGGCATCGTGGCGCTGGCTATCCTCGTCTACCATCGCTTCCGCCCCTGGGCGCTGGCCGGTGTCGCCGTCGGCGCAACACTGGTGGTGGCCGCCTTCCTCTACCAGTGGAACGAAAAACTGCTCTATCTGAGCTACACCAACTTCCAGTCGGCCGATGCACTTGAATCGGCCAAAAAGGAGATCGATTTCCCCGACCGCTACCGGGGCTATCAGGATGTCTTCTCGATCAACTGGATGGATGGCGATCCCTACTTCTTCATCAACGGCTACATCAGCATCCCGCTGAACAACTCCTCGGAGAAGGTGGTCGGCGCGCTCTCGTCGATGTATGCACCGCGCAGCGACGATGCCCTGGTGCTGGGGCTGGGCAGCGGTGCCACCGCCTCCACCGTCGGCCTCGCCTTCGACCATACCGATGTGGTCGAGATCAATCCGGTGGTGCGCGAAAACCTCTTCCGCATGCGGCAGTGGAACTACGACATCGAGCAGAATCCCAACGTCGACATCATCGTCGACGACGCCATCCACTACAGCAAGGCGACAGAGAAACAGTATTCGCTGATCCTGAACACGGTGACGACACCGCTCTACTTCAGCTCATCCAAGCTCTACACCACCGACTTCTTCCACACCATCCATAAGCGCATGAAGCCGGACGGCATCTATGTCACCTGGATGGACTACCGTATCGGCGATAAGGGCGTGGATATCATCCTCAATTCGCTGGCGCACGAGTTCCGCCACTGCGCCATTTTCTATCTGAAATCGGCCTACTTCATGCTGGTCTGCTCCGATCAGCCGATCATGCCGAGCCAGGCGGCACATGTGGCCGGTATTAAACGGCTACGCACGGATCTGGCCAGCCGTTACGGCATCGTGGCCGAATGGCTCCCCTACCAGATACTCAACCGCGAGGCACTGACCCTGCGCGGCGATACCGACGGACCGCTGAACAGCAACGATTACCCGGCCCTGGAGTTCGAGATGGCACGCCTGCGCAACCACAGCATCCGCCACTTCAAGACGCGCCTGCGGGATGGCATCGACCTGGCCGCCATCCGGGAGGCCTCGAACCCTGCATCCAGCCTGTTCCCGGCCGACCTGCTGCGCCATGCCGGGCGCATGATCAGCGATTCCAGCCTGGAGACGAGCCTGATCCGGGCCGCCGAAGCAAGCGAACCGGAACTGGAGAAGAAGAAGCGTGCGGCCGCACGCTACCGCTGGCAGATGATGGCCACGCTGCGCGGCAGCGCTTCCGACCACCACTTCTACGGCCACGCCCTGGCCCGGGAGGGCCGCGACGAAGAGGCGATGGCCGAGTACCGCGAGGCCCTGGCTCTGGACCCGCGCTCCAACAACACCCATTTCAACATGGCCATGTACTACCTGCGCCATGGCAACTATGCAGAGGCCGAACGCCACCTGCACAGGGAGGCCGAGATCGACCCGTCGGATCGCGATGTCGACTACCAGCTGGCCCGGGTGGCGCTGCACACGAAGCACTACCGGCAGGCTCTCAGGTATCTGGAACTGGCCCGCAAGGCCGGTCACAGCGACCACACGGTCACGATGATGGAGATCGATGCCCTGGCCTCACTTGGGCGTTGCGATGCGGCACGCCAGCGTTTTGCCACGCTGCTCGAGCCCGAATCGGCATACCTGCGCGGCCGCTTTGCCATGCATTGCGGAGGCTGAGCAACGTCCAGCTCCGCTTTGACATGACACGAACTCAAATCCACCCTTGGGCATCACCGCTTCGGCCTGTTCCGGCGGCGATTCGTACATATGCCCAGGGGGATGCCGGCCTGACCGGTCAGGCCTGAAAATAGGAGACCGCATGCCACACTATCGCCGTTTCAGCGATGCCTCGACCAGCGAAAAGATTCTCGACTCGATGTTCCTGATCACCATCGGCATCGCCCTGCTCTTTGCGCTGGCCTACATCTACTTCACCCATCAGGGCAACGACGGTAAACCGGGGCTCTCGGTCGCCGATGTCCGTATTGCCTACTACAGCACCCATGAACAGACACGCCTGGGGGCCGCCATCCAGGGGCCGATGGCCGACCGCTTTGCCTCACCGAATCAGAAGCAGACGGTGCTGGACTGGATCGATTCGGGCACGGACGAAAAAACCTTCAACGACAAGGTTGCCCCGATCCTCAACAAGCAGTGCATCATGTGCCATTCGGCCGAGGCCGGTATGGGGCTGCCGCCGCTGACCAGCTACAACGACGTGATGAAGCTGACCCACACCGATACCGGCGCCTCGATCCAGAGTCTGGTGCGCGTGTCGCACATTCACCTGTTCGGCATCTCTTTCATTCTCTTCTTCCTGGGGCGGATCTTCATCCTCTGCGAAATGCCGGTGCGGGTGAAGCGAATCACCGTGGCGATCCCGTTCCTTGCCATGCTGGCCGATATCCTCTCCTGGTTTATCACCAAGAGTATCCCGGGCTTCGCATGGGTGGTGGTCATTGCCGGCGGCCTGCTCTACCTGTCGATCGCCGTCCAGATTCTGGTCAGCCTCTACCAGATGTGGCTGATGCCGAAGAAGGTCTATATTGACAGCTAGGGGGCGTTGACTGCACGCTCGGGGTGTAAAAATTGATCGTATGCCGTATCAGGAGCCGGTGCCAGCATGGCAACCGGCCTGCACAAGGAGAACAAGGATGAAAAAAGCGTGGATTTCCATGTTTGCAGTTGCTGCTTTTGGCCTGGCCGCCCAGCCGGCGCTTGCCGGTGAGGATCACGAACTGGGCGAAAAACTGTTCAAGAAGAAGTGCGCCATGTGCCATAAGGTGGAGAAAAAGAAGGTTGGCCCGGCCGTGGTCGACATGTCCACCGATGAAGCCGTTCTGCACGATGTCATCAGCAACGGTCGCAACATGATGCCCGGCTTTTCCAAGAAATTTTCTGCTGCAGAAATCGATGCCGTCGTGGCATACTTGCGTTCGAAGCAGAAATAAAACACTGTAAAGGGCTTTAGTTAGATGGGAGGGATTCGAATGTTGAAAAAGGCTATTCTGCTGCTTGGCTGCCTCACTTTTGCCGCCGGCACCGCCAGCGCAACCGATGCTATTGATGGCAAGGCACTGTTCAAGGCCAACTGCGCCATGTGTCACGGCGAAGACGGCAGCGTCAGCGATTACGGCAAGACGCTGAAGCCGTACCCGGCTCGCAACCTGCGCGCGGTGGCCCAGCTGGTCGACCGCGACGAACTGCGCCGCATCATCACCTTCGGTGTACATGGCACCGCCATGACCCCGAAGAAGTACGTACTCGATGCACTCGAGATCGAGGCAGTCATCGACTACATCAAGACCTTCGACTACCGCCCGGACCTGAAAGCCGGCAAGAAGCGCTTTGAAGCCGTCTGCTCGCAGTGTCATGGCGTGGATGGTCGTACCCAGACCGGGGTCGGTGCCAAGAACCTGGTTTACACCAACCTCGGCCTGAAAGGCATCGTGCACACGATGCGCTACGGTCGCCCGGACACGCTGATGACCGCCAAGCGCCACCAGCTCTCCAACGTCGACATCAGCAACATCGCCCACTATGTCTTCTCGCTGCGTTACAAGGCCGACGCCAACAACGGCCGCAAGCTGTACAACGCCAACTGCAAGAGCTGCCCATGCCACCCCGCATGCCATCAAGCTGATCGGCAATGCCGCGGAAAACCACCGCACCATCTCCGATCTGGATGATCGTCTGCTCGACCTGCGTATCCGCCACGGACGCCACATCGACCGGGCCGGCGAGCACCTGACCAAACTCTCCTCGGATGACATCCAGGATATCATTGCCTACATGAGAACCCAGACGAAGTGATGAACAGCAAGCACGACAACACCTCCCGCACCCTTGCGGGAGGCGTTCTTTTTGATCTCGACCTTATTAAAAAATACGACAAGGCCGGCCCGCGCTACACCTCGTATCCGACCGCACCGATGTTCCATGAAGGCATCGATGCCGCGGTCTACGCCGAGACCCTGCAGCGTGTCGCAACCGACGATGCCCCGCTGTCGCTCTATATCCATATCCCCTTCTGCAATACCGTTTGCTATTACTGCGGCTGCAGCAAGATCGTCACCAAGCAGTACGATCGTGCCGCGCCCTACCTTGAACTGCTGCTGAAAGAGATCGACATGGTGGCGGAGAAGGTCGGCAACAAACGGACCGTCACCCAGCTCCACTTCGGCGGCGGCACCCCCACCTTTCTATCCGATGAGCAGATTCGCACCCTGATCGCGCACCTGCAAGAGCGCTTCACCTTCGCCCCGGATGCCGAGGGCGAATACAGCATCGAGATCGATCCGCGCGAATGCAGCGAGAACACCATCCGTGTGCTGCGCGAAGTCGGCTTCAACCGTATGAGCATGGGTGTGCAGGATTTCGACACCGACGTGCAGAAGGCGGTCAACCGCATCCAGTCGGAAGAGGAGACGCTGAAGGTGCTGCACGACGCACGCGCCAACGGCTTCAAATCGATCAACATCGACCTGATGTACGGCCTGCCGCTGCAGAGTGTCGAAACCTTCGATGCCACGCTGTCGAAAATCATCGATTACGCGCCGGACCGCATCGCCCTGTTCAACTACGCCCACCTGCCGCACATGTTCATGCCGCAGCGTCGCATCAAGGAGGAGGAGCTCCCCAGTGCCCAGGAGAAGCTCAACATCCTCGAGCACAGCATCAAGCGCCTGCTCGATGCCGGCTACGTTTTCATCGGCATGGACCACTTCGCCAAGCCGGACGACGAACTGACCATCGCCCAGCAGAAGGGCAAGCTCTACCGCAACTTCCAGGGCTACTCGACCCAGGCGGATTGCGACCTGATCGGTATCGGCCTCACCTCGATCGGCTATGTCGGCGGCAGCTTCTTCCAGAACCGCAAGGACATGGACGGCTACGTCGAGTCGATCGAGAAGGGCGAACTGGCCGTCTTCCGCGGCTACGCCCTTTCGGACGAGGATCATCTGCGCCGCTTCGTCATCATGCGCCTGATGTGCGATTTCGCCCTCGATTTCGGCCGCGTCGAAGCCGAGTTCGACATCGATTTCAACACCCACTTCGCCGATGGCCTGGCCGATCTGGCCGGCATGCAGGCGGATGGCCTGGTCGAACTGACCGACACGAGCCTCACCGTGCTGCCGGCCGGACGCCTGCTGATCCGCAACATTGCCATGGTCTTCGATGAGCACCTGCGCAAGAAACAGGAAGAGGTGAAGTTCTCCAAGGTGATCTGATGCGGCAGGGGGTGCAAAACCCCTGCCTGCGTTTTGTCACACCAACCTGCTACGATCCACATAACCCGACAGCGCGAAGAGGTGCACGTGTACGAACCGGAACGATTCCGCAGCCCCGAATACCTTGCCGTCATCGACGAAGAACCGGCAACGCGCCATGGCAGCCTCTCTGCTGCGGCCATCGCCACCATGTACCGCGAGGCCGAGAGAGGCTACCCGCTGGAGGTGTGCGGCCTGCTTGTCGGCACCCTCAGCGACACGGGCTGGCAGGTGACGGACGTGCGGCCTGTGGCCAACCTGAACGAGGAACGTGCCGCCGACCGTTTCCAGCTCGATCCGGCCGGCTACCAGGCCGTCGACCGGGAACTGCGCGGCACGGGACTTGAGATCATCGGCGTCTACCATTCGCACCCCGACTGCCCGGCCAGACCTTCACCCACCGATCTCGGCAGTGCCTGGCCGGAACTGCTCTATCCGATCATCAGCATCCATGAGGGCAAGGTCGCCGATATCCGGGCCTGGCAACTGACAGATGACGGTTCCAAGTTTCAGCCGGTCAGGATAGGCTCATAGCCATGCTGAAATCGCCACTCCCGCTTCTGATCGCCACCTCCCTGCTGCTCGGAGCCTGCACGACCATGCAGCAGAGGCCTGCCGAAGAGGCAGCTCCCGCGCCACACAGCAGCAGCCTGAAAGAGCGTAGCGATACCTTTCTCTATCTCGCCGCCCAGGATGCGATTCATCAGGGGCAGTACGAGCTGGCCATCCAGCTGCTCACGACACTGGTACAAAAGAACCCCGAAGCGGACGAGCCGCGCATGCAGCTGGTCGAGTTGCTGCTCAGCGTGCGCCGCACCAAACTGGCCGCCGGCTTCCTGCAGCCGCTGCTCGACAAGACACCGCTCGCAAAAGGTATCAGCGATGAGCAGCTGCACTACCACGTGCTGCACGCCCGTCTGCTCGCCGCCGACACGCGGATCGACGATGCCCAGGATGTGCTGATACGCATCCTGCAGGTCAAACCGGAGCTGATCAGTGCCCGCATGCTGCAGGTGAGCCTCTATGCCGGGCAGAAGCGTTACGACATGGCCGAGGCTGCGCTCCAGGCCGGCATCCGCATCGACGACTCCCCCACCCTGCGCAAGGCCCAGGCCGAGCTCTTCATCCGCCAGCAGAAATACAAACAGGCCACCCGGGCCCTGAACGCCATGCGCCGCCTGTCGCCGGACGACGAAACCCCGGTACTGATGCTCGGCAACCTTGCCATCCAGCGCAAGGATACGGCGGCCGCCGAAACGCTGCTGCGCGATTTCCTGGCCACCCACCCGCAGGCCCTGCGCAGCAAGAACATGCTCGGACGCCTGCTGGTGCAGGAGGGGCGCACCGAAGAGGCGATCGCGATCTACCACGGCCTGGCCCACGACACCGGCGACGAGCCGGACATCATCTCGGCCCTGGGCCTGCTCTACTTCCAGAACAAGCAGTACGACAAGGCTGCCGATCAGTTCAACAAGGTGCTGCGCGACAACCCCGAAGATGGCGGCACCCGCTACTATCTCGGTGCCTGCCTGGAGGCGATGGAACAGCCCGAAAAGGCACGGGCCCAGTACCTGCAAATCGGCGACAAGGATCCCGCCTGGGGCGATGCCCAGTTGCGCCTGGCCGCCCTCGACTTCAGCGACCGCAAGTTCGCCATGGCCGAACAGCGGGCCCTGGCCGTGCTCAAGCAGCAGCCAAAAATGGCCAACGGCTACATGATTCTCTCCGCCATCTATCTGGCCCAGGAGAAATACCGCGAACTGCTCGATTCCACAGATGCCGCCATGGGCCTGCCGCATCTCTCCGGACGCCTGCTGCTCAATCGCGCCGTGGCCCAGGAGCATTTCAAGCAGTATGAGGCGGTCGAGCGTACCCTGAACCGGCTGCTGGCCCAGAATCCGAACGATGCCGAAGCCCTCAACTTCCTCGGCTACACCTATGCCGAGCAGGGCATCAAGCTGGACAAGGCCGAGCAGCTGATCCGCCGGGCACTGAGCCTGAAGCCTAACGACGGCTACCATCTCGATTCGCTGGCCTGGGTCTATTACCAGCGCGGCAATTATGCCAAGGCGGTCGATATCCAGACCGAGGCGCTGAAGTCGGTGCCGAACGACCCGATCATGCATGAGCACATGGGCGACATGCTGTGGAAGCTTGGCCATCCACGTCTTGCCCGTGCCCACTGGGAGAAAGTGATCCAGCTCGGGCACAAGAACCCGGGCGCCCTGCGCGACAAGATCAGCAAAGGCCTGTAAGCGTTGCGCCTGCTGCTCTGCCTTGTTTTAAGCGGGCTAATGCTTGCCGGGTGTGCCACCCTTTCCGAACGTGAAGTGCAGACGACCATCGGCCCGTTTGGCGCCTTCGACGGACGCCTGATTGTCATTGAGCCGACCCGTCGCTGGCAGGTGCTGGTCCACTGGCAGGGCGACCGCCAGCAGGGCAACGCCCGCCTGACCCATGCCGCCTCCGGACGCATTGCCGAGATCCGCTGGCAAGGCCCCCGCATCGAGCTGCGCGACAATGCCAATCCGCTCTGGCGCGACGTCCGTTTCGCCCGGCTGGCCGAGCATGGCATCGTGCTGCCGCCGCAACAGATTGCCACCATCCTCACCGGCCATATGCCGGCCGGCCTTGTCCCGAAGGGCGACAACCGCTGGGAGGGCAAGCTGAACAACAGCTATATCCGCCTGCAGTGGCAGGGCGAAGCCCAGCGCCTGGAGCTGACCGACATCACCCATGGCCGCCGCGCCATCCTGATCATCAACCGCCCATGAGCACGCACCGTTATCCTGCCCCGGCCAAGATCAACCTGCATCTGGACGTCACCGCCCTGCTCGACAACGGCTACCACACGCTCGACACCAGCTTCGCCTACGTCGACTGCATGGATACGCTGACCATCGAGCCGGCCGATTCCCTACACGTCACATGCTCGGCCACCCACCTGCAGGGCGAGGAGAATCTGGTCCACCGCGTGCTGGATGGCCTGCGTCGCCGGCACGGCATCCGGCAGGGCCTGCGCGTGCATATCGACAAACATTTGCCCGAACAGGCAGGACTCGGCGGCGGCTCCTCCGATGCCGCTACGGCCCTGATGGTGGCCAATCGTCTGTGGGGGCTGAACCTGGGCACCGATGCACTGATCGCCTTTGCCGCACCGTTCGGAGCCGATATCCCCTGCTTCCTGTTCGGCGAGGCCAGCATCGCCCACGGCATCGGCGAGAAGCTGCAGCCCTGGCCACAGCCGCTGCCCGGCGGCCATCTCTGCCTGGCCCACCCCGGAGTCGGGCTCTCCACGGCAGCCGTGTTCGACTATTTCGATCGCCATGTCGCTGCCGGTGCTGCGTTGACCCCTACCGGTACGATGGCTACCATCCGCGCCGATTCCACAGGACAGGTCAGTATCGGTTTCAACGCACTGGAAAGCAGTGCCGTGGCCCTGGCACCCGAAGTCGGAAAACTTCTCGATGCCATGCACAACGGCTCCGATCTTGCCTGGATGAGCGGCAGCGGCTCAACCTGTGTCGCCCTGTGCGACACCGCCGATGCAGCGGCAAGGCTGACCCGGCAGTTGCGGGAAGCAGGCCTTGCGGACTGGACGCATGGCGGCAGACTGTTGGCCGAGCATCCGCTCAGAGCGATGTGGAAGGATAGTGGGGCGTAGCCAAGCGGTAAGGCAGCGGGTTTTGATCCCGTCATGCGCAGGTTCGAATCCTGCCGCCCCAGCCAGGTAAAAGTCGAAACGCAAGTTTCGACAACATATTGGGAAGGCAGGATGAGAACCTGCAGGTTCGACCCGAGCGCAACGCGCGAGGGAACGGCGGAGCAAAGCGACGCCGACCCGCAAGGGCGAGGCGCAAAGCGCCGAGTAATCCTGCCGCCCCAGCCAGACAACGTGGTCGAAGTGCCAACTTCGACGACAATGGGAAGGCAGGACGAGAACCTGCAGGTTCGACCCGAGCGCAACGCGCGAGGGAACGGCGGAGCAAAGC
>CAZCZU010000009.1:0-61999 GCA_964503475.1 uncultured Zetaproteobacteria bacterium | reverse complement strand
CCGCCCAGCCGCCATGCGCCCCTGCTGGCCTGAAAAAAATGGGGAGACGCGAGTTCACGCTGTAGTGGATTGGCGCTAGTGTTGGCCTATGTCTGTACATCCATTGTTACGCGCCCCTGCGGCCGGTCTCATCATACTGGCCTTCTCCGGAGGATGCACGCTCCAGACCCAGCTTGTCGCAGAAAACAACGATCGCAACGCCGCGATGGTCGCCGCATCCAAATCGATGCCGGTCTGGCCGGCACAGGAGCCGGCTGCCCCGGCCTGCGTGATCACCCGTGGACTGCCTCCCGAAGATATTGCCCGGGCCCAGGCCGAAGCCAAAAAGCATATTCTGCCGCACTGGCCCTATATCGCCGAGCGTTCGCGCTATGTACGCCAGCGGGTGCTTGCCGTTCTGGGCGAGCTTGGTGCGCCGAGCGAATTGCAGGCGGTTCCCGTCATTGAATCGGGTTACAACCCGTATGCCCTTTCCCACGCCGGAGCCATGGGACTGTGGCAGCTGATGCCGCGCACGGCCACCTGGCTTGGCGTTGAAAATGACAGGGAGCGTGGCGGACGCCGCGACGTCGAGCAGAGCACGGAAGCCGCCATACGCTACCTGCAGCAGTTGCATGACCAGTTCGACAGCTGGCCACTGGTATTTGCAGCCTACCACCTTGGTCCGGGGGCGGTTTCACGCCGTCTGGCACACCATCCCTGGCAGCCCGGCATGGGCATCGATGCCATGCCGGTTCCTTCCATTACCCGCGCCTATGTGCGCCATGTTGTCGGTTTTGCCACGTTGATGCGCATGAACAATATTCGCTTCCCCGAACCCATTGCCACCCGAGCCGTGCAACTGAACGCCCCGGTCGACCTGAGGCAACTGGAGAAGCTGGCGGGCCTGAAGGATCACGAAGTGTTCCGTTTCAATCCCGGCCTCAATTACGGCCAGTACCTGAATCACGATGTCACGATCCACGTGCCGGCACGGGTGCTGTCACGCGTCGAGGCGGCAGCACGATCCCTGAAGCCCGAATTCGTTCAGGTCGCGGTGCGTTCGGGGGATACCCTGTGGAGCCTCTCACGGCGCCATCACATCAGCCTGATCCAGTTGCGCAAGCTGAATCCCGATATCAGCAGTCATCTGAGCATCGGCCAGCGCCTGCGTGTCCCCGCCAATCAGCTTGCCCGCGCCCGCCCGACAGGGAATCCGTTGCTTTCGCACGGACGCCGCATTCGCTACAAGGTGAGAGCGGGTGATTCGCTGTGGCATATCGCACGTCGTTTCGGCACCACGCCGGCGGCCATTGCCCGTGCCAACCAGATGAAGCCCCAGTCGCTCATTCGTCCGGGAGATACCCTGTGGATTCTGGCTCGCATTCATCCCGGCTGATTCTGCTTCTTCTTGGGCTGTCGCTCCTCGCTGCCTGCAGCGATGAGCGATCCTCCAATGTATCGTCGTATGATCCGGCCACGATCGACAGTGCGCCGGCCCGTGGCGGGCGCCTGGTCGATGCATCCAGCGGCGATGCCTCCAACCTTATTCCAATGGTGGCCGGCGATGCCGCCAGCCATGCCATTGCCGGCCAACTCTATCTGCCGCTACTGAAGACGGATCGCAATCTCAAGCTGGTCGGCCTGCTGGCCAAATCCTGGGATGTTTCGCCGGACATGCTAACCATCACCTTCCACCTCAGGCAGGATGTCCACTGGACGGATGGAAAGCCGTTCACTGCCGACGACTGCGTATTCACTCTCGATCTGATGCTCGACGAGCACACCCAGAGCCCCTACAAATCCGACTATCTGCGCATCGTATCCTACGAGGCGCCGGATGCGCACACCTTTGTCGTTCACTACAAGGAGCCCTTCTCTCCCGCCCTCTTCTCCTGGGCAGGGCTTTCCATACTGCCGGCACATATCTTCCGTGGCGTGGATATCATGGATACGCCCCTCTCCCGCCATCCAAAGGCAACGCTGGGGCCCTACAGCCTGGCCGGCTGGCAGGAGCAGCAGTCGATCACCCTGCATGCCAACCCCGACTACTTCGACGGGCCGGTGTGGATCGATGAGCGTATCACGCGTGTGATTCCGGATCCGGCCACCCAGTTCCTGGAGCTCTCGGCCGGCAACCTGGACATGATGTCCCTCAATCCGATGCAGTACAGTCGACAGTTCGACAAGAAGCCGCGCCTGAAGCGCGACTTTAAGCGCTACAAATACCTCTCGTTCGGTTACACCTACCTCGGCTTCAACCTGAAGCGCAGGAAATTCGCCGATCGGCGCGTGCGTGAAGCGATTGCCTACGCCATTGATCGCCAGGAGCTGGTCGATGGCGTACTGCTGGGACTCGGCGAAGTGATTGCCACGCCCTACAAGCCCGGCACGCCCTGGGTCAATACAGCTGTTCATCCGCGCCCCTTTGATCCCGAAAAGGCACGAAAACTGCTGGCCGAGGCCGGCTGGACGGATCATGACGGTGACGGCATCGTCGACAAAAATGGCCAGCCCCTGTCGTTCACCGTACTGACCAACAATGGCAACAAGATGCGCGCCGATACGGCCACGATCATGCAGCAGCGGCTGAAGGCCGTCGGTATCGCCATCAAGGTGCGACTCGTGGAGTGGTCCGCCTTTATCGAGAACTTCATCAACAAGCGCGACTTCGATGCCGTCATCCTGGGCTGGTCGCTGACCCCGAAACCGGACCAGTACAACATCTGGCACTCATCCCAGACAGGGCCGCGCCAGTTCAACTTCGTCTCCTACCGCAATGACAAGGTCGACCGGGCCCTGGTTGCGGCACGGCGCACCTTCGATACGACAGAGCGCAAGCGCCTCTACGACATCGTGCAGGAGGAGATTCACAAGGATGTGCCGATCGTATTCCTTTACGCCGCCTATTCGCTGCCGGTGGTGCACCGGCGTATTCTCGGTATCGAGCCTGCTCCGGCAGGCATCGGCTACAACAGCGAGCAGTGGTATGTGCCCAAGGCGTGGCAACAAACCCGGGATAGCATCGCCCCCTGATTTCCGGGCACATCTGGCGAAGGTGTGAACAGCGACTTATGCCCGGAAACAGTCATCGGGCATTTTCCATTGTATCGTCATTCCATGCAGGATTCGGCTCTTAGCAGAGTCCAATTGATGCCCTCAATGCGACCGACGATCGCCGGAAAACAAACGACAAAACTCAAAGCTATCGAACGGTTATCTGACTCCATTCAACCTTTGTCTCAAGTGTGGTCATCGAGCTGCAACCCACCACCCAATGCCCGCTTTTGACGGTGAGCTCAACCATTCTCAGCCTGTCGTCATACCCATGCCTTTTACTTGTACCATCTGAAAGAGAGATACAAAAAAAAGGCCGCAGAAAGAATCTGCGGCCCTTGTTGTACGATTGAATTCCCGTTTTCAGGTAATCAGAGGGTGACCTCGAAGCGAAACAGACCAACCTTGGCGGTCGGTACAGTGGCGTCACCACCCGGGTTCTGAATCCACTGGAACGACGGCTGAATCGCCAGCCAGGAGGTCAGCTCCATACGATACGTTGCCTCGATGGTGTTTTCCGTGTTCAGGTGCGTTTTGGCACTGGCCAGAGCGATACCGAGCTCGTCGTTTTCACGACTCGGGAACAGGCCATGCAGGTTCAGGCCGCCACCGAAGTAGCTGGTAATATCATTGCGATTGGCTGGCACCTTGCCGTACTGCAGGAAGCCACCGATGGCGGAGTCGCCCTCGAAGCGAACCAGCGTCTGGTCAATCAGGGCATAAAAACCGTAATCGCTGTTGAAGGTGTTGGCACCAAAGGTCTTGGTCGCGTAATGCTGCCAGTAACCGATCTTGTAGGCGCCATCTTCGAAGGTGTAGCCGGCTTCGGCAATGGTCATATGGCCTTCGCCCTTCTTGAAACCGCGCGTGGCCGGGTCGCCATCGTAAATGGCGGCCTGGATGTAGCTTCCCTCAACAAACGGTACGATGCGCAGGCGTGCGCCCAGAGCCGCTTTCGGGAACAGCGAGGCCGGTACGTTGCCGGAAAGCTCCGGACCGATGCCGAACGAAGAGTTGATGTACAGGCTGGCATAATCGGATGCATAGAACTCGGAGTTGAGGTCATGCAGACCGATCAGAAATGATACCGCGCCATCGGAAAGATTCTGCTCATACCACGCCTCATGCACGATGAACTGGTTCGGAGCCTCGATGTTACTGGCGGTCTGCAGATCGCCGATCAGGTTGGCGGAAGGGTCGCCACCGTTGTTGCGCAGCCAATAGACGAAAAACGTACCGCCTTTCCACATACCGGCCTTTTCGGTATCCAGTGTCATCGCCAGATCGAGGTTGTCGTGATAGATGGAGCCTTTCTTGTTGAAGGCGCCGCCACCGAAGTTGTGCACCTCTTCACCGGTATACACCGCCTCCAGGGTCAGGCCACTCTCTTCCATGCGGTCGCGAGCTCCGCCCCAGGTGCCGGTCAGGCCCGGCCAGTCGGCGATGCCGACTTCCTGAGCATGCAAGCGGGTCGCGTCGCTGGTCTGAACATCTGTCTCTTCAGCCATCGCCATGCCTGGCAGCGCCAGCATCATTGCCAGCAATAATCCGTTTTTCGTTTTCATGTAACCTTATTCCCCCGTACATCAAAAAAAGGATCGGCTCGAGGCCGGCCCTTTAAAGTATCATGAGCCTGTTGTTATTTGTGCTCGGTCATATCGGCACCGGTCTCTTTCATGAAGTAACCGGCAACGCCCTGTTCCTTGTCCTCGAAAACCTTGTACCACACCAGCTGTTCCTTGATCGGAGTCGGCTTGATGACATGGTTCTCCTTGCCCCTGGTGACAAAAATCTCGCACAGGCCACCAACACCCATGCTGTCGTCCACCTTCATGCTGATCTGGCAGTTGAGGCCGAAGTCATCGAATTCGCCGCCTGCACCCTTGGAACGCAGGGTATCATTCTGCAGATTCAGAATATCGCCATCCTTGACCGAAACCGAGTGGGCGAACAGCATCATCTCGGCGCCCTGCTTCATCATCGGGCCTTCGATATCGTCACCCTTCACCGTATCCGGATAATTGACGCTACCCGGCCCCTTCGTGGCAAAGAAGGCCGCAAAGTGCACGTGCGTGCCTGCATAGGCCATCGGCATGCTCAGGCCAAAGATCGGCGCCAGGGCAAACATGGCTGCTACCATCATCCTCATCCGCATAAACTCTCCTCCGTATAAATGCAATGCGGACGATTCCAGCAAAAAGCACGCAACGTTACAAGCCTATAATGGTGTGGGGTTATTTCCCCTTGCCGACATTGGCGTAAAAAGCGATGCCGGTGGATTCATCTTCATAGAGTTCGACCCAGGCATCCTCTCCCTGAGCGGTATCCGGCAGACTGGCGGTCGGAATCACTGCAGTCAGGGTCAGGGCCTTTCCGCGCCCCTGCTGGATGATGCGGCAAAGACCGCCGATGGCATAAGAGGTATACTCCTCGGTGCTTTCGTCCTTGAAGCTCATCTGGCAGTTGATGCCATAATCGCCCAGACTGCCGTTTTCATCCCGTAGCACGTCCGTCTGAATATTCAGCACGTCGCCATCCTTCACTGCAGCCGTATGCGATAGCATCAGAACCTGGGCTCCGTCCATGGCGGCGATGAAATCGCTGAATTTACCCAAAACAATCGGATCGAACTCAAAACCCGGCGAATGTTTCTGAAATGCGGCAAAATTGACATGCCTTGCCTCACCAGCCTGGGCCGCCAAGGGCGACAGCAGAATCCCCAGTATGATAAAAGACAACCATTTTCTTACGCTCATATTCTCCTCCCGTGATATCATCATTTACCCAGGCATGTGTGGCACGAAATCATTCGCGAAACGGGAAGCGCCTGACCATGGGTACATCGCGGGCCCGGACTCCCCGAAAACAAAAAAGGCTGTGCACGAAGCACAGCCTGAACAGTTATAAAGCATGGATGGATGCAATGGCCTCATCCGTTAATTGTTGGATTTTCTGCTCCATCGCCCTTCGCATGCGGTCGACATCCTCTTTCGACATGCCGGCTTTTTCGAGTTCATCGAGATCCTTCATACTGGCCATCGAAGCACGCAGTTTTTTGAGAAGCAGGGATACCTTGTCCATCCCGCTCTGCTCCTGAGCGATCGCCAGAGGTATCATGCTAAGGTGGTTGGATGCAATGAAGGGCGTAGCCATCGCCATTGCCAAAGAGAGGGCAACCATTGCAGATTTAAATTGCTTCATTCACTCCCCTCCCCGAACGGATACGACAATTTATTCACTCAAGGTAGCACAAGAATCGACTACCCCGCAAACTAAATAGGGGAAAATCCACAGACACAGGAAATATCGGATCGTTCATCTGGCCGGAGAGCACAAAAAAAGCCGTGCAATGCACGGCTTTTAAAGAAATAAGGTTCGAGGGATAGGGATTAGAGAGCGTGGATGGAAGCGACTGCCTCGTCCGTAAGCTGCTGGATTTTCTGCTGCATAGCACGGCGCATGCGGTCCACATCGCGTTTCGACATGCCTGCCTTCTCCAGTTCGTCGAGATCCTTTATACTGGCCATCGAGGCACGCAGCTTTTTAAGCAGCAGGGAAACCTTGCCCATGCCGGTATCATCTGCCGCCATAGCCTGCTGAACATAGCTAAAGTTCATCGCGGCGGGCGCAATATTGGCACTTACAAGCGCACCAAAAACCACCGTTACTGCGATGAATGCCTTCAATTGCCTCATGTCATAATCCTCCATTGCCTCGTTCAGCGGGCAAGGTTGCACAAATAAAAATGTCATAGCAAGCGTAAAGGTTTTGGGTTCTTTCCGACCGGATTGCCCCATAACCGCCGTCTTAAGTCGACATTCAACAGTCTGCTTTTGTGAATCGTGCATTTTATGAGTTGAAGTGCCGGTTCGTCAATTGGCGCATGCATCGTCGATGCCATGCGCCAAGGTATAACGTGCCGCCAACAGCCCATGTGGCGTGACGTGGCCTGGCCATCCGCATCGTGAGAAAGGTTGCCAGCACAGGAAAGTCGGAGAAGCATGGCGCTATGAGCACTTCCCTATCCCAGCCACACATTACTTTATTGCGAGAGAGCTATTGCACCTGCATCGATAACGGCCTCTCGGTCCTGAAGGCTTCCGGCCCGGAAATTGACACCTATCTGCAGGGGCAGATTACCCAGGATTTAGGCCGCCTGACCGACACACAAGGTATCTATAGTGTTGTACTGACCCCACAGGGCAAGGCGGTTTCCGAGCTCTATCTTTTCAACGGCCGGCAGGAGGAGCGCATCATGCTGGTGCCGCATGCCGTAGCCGAGGCAAGTGTGGCCCGCCTGCGTCGCTTCTCCATCGGCTACAAGCTTCGAATCGGCCGGGTTGATTCGATGCAGATCCTGGCCCTGCAGGGCCCCGAAACGGACCACGCCCTGGCCAATGCCGCTCTGCCCCAACCGGGGCGCCAACGCCTGTCGCTGGCAAGGGCTTCGGATGAAGAGCTGTTTGTGTTGCGTATGCCTGTAGCAGCAGACGATGGCGTCTGGATTGTCGCTCCGGAGGAGCGGATTGCAGCCATTGCCCGACAGCTTGGCAACAGCATGGATGAAGAGACACTGAACGACGCCCGCATCGTCCAGGGTTCGCCCCGTTTCGGCATCGACTGGAATGAGAAGGTGCATCCGATGAATGCCAACCTTGCCGAGATGGACGGGGTCAGCTTCGACAAGGGCTGCTATGTCGGCCAGGAGGTCACCAGCCGTATGCACTGGCGTGGAGGCATCCGCAAGCGCCTTTACCATATAAGGATGGAACAATTGCCTGCCTGCTTGCCGGCAGCAATCAAGACGACGGCCGCTATCGGACAGGTGACCAGTGCTGCTGCGAGCGATGAAGGCTGTTTCGGTATCGCCATGCTCAATATCGAGGCAGCCGAATCGGGACAGCCCCTTCAGTTGGAGGATGGTTCCACTGTCACTCTGCTGGAGGCCTGCCATGCCTGAGTCGACCAATCTCTTTATCTGGTATCATGCCGATGCAGAGCTGGCCCCGGAGCTGCATACCTGGCTTGCCATGCTGGCGACACGCTTCGGCCTGCATGGACGCCTCTACATGCGCCGGAATGAGCGGCAGACGACGTTCATGGAGGTGTTCGAAGGTGTACCGGCCGATGCTGCCACCCGGATCGAGGCGCTGGCTGCATCGCAAGCCTGGCATGCGCGTCTTGAGAGCGCCCGCCGCTGTGAATCCTTTAATCTGCTGGAGCCGCAATGAGTCACGAACCGAACAATCCGCTCGATACCGGCAGTCGCCTGACCATCAGCCTGACCTTCTGTTTCAAGGGTGAAACCTATACACCACGTACCACCATCGACCTCGATGCCCTGATGGAAGCGGCAGGCGAACTCCCCTGCTTTTACAACTATCTGGCCGAAGTCAGCCATATCAGCCCCTACAGTTATGAGCATGATGTCATGATGATGGAGGAGCTGGAGTTCGAAAGTGCCGAGGGCCTGGCGGCCAACCACCTGCACGGGGACACGTTCGACAGCGAAGCATTTCAGGCTGCATGGCATGAGCAGAAGCTGCTAGCCAACCTGCAGGCGATTGCAGCCCGCCATATGGGCGTCGACGACCTGCCGGCTCAGCCGCAGCTGCAACAGGCACTTGTCGCGGCATACCGCCTGGGGCGTCATGAACCGCGCCATGAGCAGCACTCGCACGTGGAAAGCGTCTTCTAGAGGGCTGCAATTGGCAGTACCACCGACTCCGCCTTTTCATTAGGGTGCGCCCATGCTTGAAACCGCCACGCAAATAGCCGCCAAACTGATCCGCCGCCAGTCGGTGACACCGGATGATGGTGGCTGCCAGGATTATATCGAATCGTTGCTTGCCCCGCTCGGCTTCGTGCGCCGTTCGGTCGATGCCGGCGGCATCACCAACAGCATCTACCAGCGTGCCGGCGAACTGCCCGGCACCCTCGCCTTTGCCGGCCATACCGATGTGGTGCCGACCGGCCCGGTCGAGGCATGGCCGCACCCGCCCTTTGATGCCGTCATCGAAGATGGCGTGCTGCACGGGCGTGGTGCCCAAGACATGAAGGGTGGCATTGCCTGCTGGATCACGGCCGTGGCCCAGCTGTGCGGCCGCCTGGAGCCGTTGCCGACGCTGCAGCTTTTGATCACCTCCGATGAAGAGGGGGACTCGATCGACGGCACCATCCGCATTATCGAGGCGATGCAGGCCGACGGGTCGCTCCCGGATGCTGCCATCGTCGGTGAGCCCTCAAGCTCCAAACAGGTGGGTGACGTGATCCGGCGCGGACGGCGCGGGGTCGTGCAGATCGTGATCGACTTCATCGGCAAGCAGGGGCACTCCGCCTATCCGGCCGATGCCGACAACGCCATTCACATGGCCGCCCCGGCCCTGGCCCGCATTGCCGAGATCGACTGGGGCGTACCGGCCGAGGGCTTCCCCCCGACCTCCTGCCAGATCACCAACCTGAGCGCCGGCACCGGTGCCATGAATGTCATTCCCGGCAGTTGCCGGGCCACCATCGACATCCGCTACAACCCGGCCATCGATTACGACGGCATCTGCCGGGCAATCGAGGCTGCGGTTGCTGATGCGCGTGTCGAGATGGATATCCAGCATCAGGCCACGGCTTTCTCGACCGATGACGGCCCCTTCCTCGACCTGGTCTGCGACAGTATCCGCCGCATCAGCGATATCGAGACGGTGCGCGATACCGGCGGCGGCACCTCCGATGGCCGTTTCCTCGCTGCAGCAGGTGTGCCGGTGGTGGAGCTGGGGCTGACCAACAACACCATTCACCAGGTGGGCGAACGGGTTGCCACGCATGAGCTGGAGAACCTGACCCGCATCTACATGGATATTATCGAAAACTTCGAGGTTTAATGCGATGAACGAAAAACTGGGCGCCAATCTGAACCGGCCGACCAAATATCTGGAGACCTTTCCGAACCCCAACCCGGAACGCGACTACCATATCAAGATCGATTCGCCGGAGTTCACCTGCCTCTGCCCGAAGACCGGGCAGCCGGATTTTGCCGAGATCAAACTCGACTACGTGCCGGACCAGCTCTGCGTGGAGCTCAAATCACTGAAGCTCTATTACTGGAGCTTCCGCGACGAGGGACATTTCCACGAGCAGGTGACGAACATGATCGCCAACGACCTGATCGAGCTGCTCGACCCGCGCCAGTTGCGTCTTGAGGCGGTATTCAATGTACGCGGCGGCATCTACACCAGCGTGGTCGTGGAGCATTGCAAAGCGGAATGAGCAGCCTCCCCTTCATCAAGATGCAGGCCCAGGGCAACGATTTTGTCATCCTCGACGGCCTCTCCCATCCCCTGCCCGAACTCGATACGGAACTGATTATGCGCCTGGCCGATCGCCGGCTGGGTATCGGTTGCGACCAGGTGCTCGTGTTGCATGTGTCCGATACCGCTGATGCGGCCATGCACATCTTTAATGCCGATGGCTCGGAGGCCGGCAATTGCGGTAACGGCCTGCGCTGTGTCGGCAGCCTGCTGCTTGAGCGCACAGGCTCTCAGGCCGTACGCATCGTCCTGCCCGACCGTATCGTCAGCGCGTCGCGGGGCGAGAAGGGTATCCGGGTGGAGATGGGTAAGGCCACGATCAGCGATCATAACGATGCCCATGTCGACATCGAGATCGGCAATGCCCATCGCGTCTTCTTCGAAGCGACCGAACAGATGCCCGAGGGTCGCAATATCGAGATTGTCAGCGGCCAGGGCGAGGATCATGCCTGGATCGAGATTATCGAGCGCGGCGTGGGCCACACCCCGGCCTGCGGATCCGGTGCCTGTGCCGTGGCCGTGGCTATCTGGAGCAGCGAAGGTCATAACCGCCCGCAGAGCATCATCATGCCGGGTGGCGAGGTGACCGTCTCCGGCACGCCGGACAGCCTGGTCCTTGAAGGCAAGGTCTCCCGCAGCTTCGAGGGAGTCTTCGAACTGAACTGACCGGGATAATCAGTAGATATGGGCGAACTTGCTGTCCAGGCGACGGATAGTGGCGCCCATATTGCGCACGACCATGGTCATCAGGTCCATGGCCACATCGGGAGCCTCTTTCTGAAGCTGCTCGAAGCGCTCATGATCGATACGATAGATGGTGCAGTGCTGATCGGTCACCACATCGGCACTGGCCGGCTCATCGCTGAAAAAGCTCATCTCACCGAACAGCTTCAGCCCCTGTGGCGCCAAAAGCTCGACCTTCTCGCCCGTCTCACGCTTGCGCACGATGCGCACACTGCCGGCATAGAGCAGGTAGAGTGCCCGACCGCCACGCCCCTGGTGGATTACCGGCACATCGGATGGCAACGACTGCTCCTGAATCACATCGTCGAGCAGTTGGCGCTGCTTCTCATCCAGTGCCGGGCACTGCATCTGCTGCTCAAGCCATTCGTAATCGATCATGCCGTCTCCCCTTGCGGATAACCCAGTTGCGTGGAGGAATGAACATCCCGCTCGACAGCAAACGGAGCCATGTCGATGGCAGGCGGTATGCCCAGCATCCAGCCGCTGACCACTTCGGCCGTGATCGGCGCCAGAGCCACGCCATTACGATAGTGACCGCTGGCCACCCAGAGCCCGGGGCGTGAAGCCACCGGCCCGATAAAGGGCAGGCCATCCGGACTGCCGGGGCGAAAGCCCATCCACTGCCGCTCCACCTCGGCCGATTCAAGCCCCGGCACAATGCGCAGCAGCGCCTGCAGCAGCCGCTCCACCTCGCGTACGGTATTGCCACGGGCAAAACCGGCATTCTCCATGCTGGCCCCCACCAGGATACGTCCATCCGCACGCGGCACGAAATAGGCCCGGTGATGTTTGATAATGCGCTGCATCCGGCCGGGTTCATCTTTGAGCAACACGATCTGCCCCTTCACCGGCTGCACCGGCAGTGCCATACCGAAAGCCTCGGCCATCGCCCCGCTCCAGCTGCCGGAGGCAAGCAGCACCGCATCGGCCTCGATCGACTCGCCATCCGTTAGCCGAACGCCGCTTACCCTGTCGCCCTGCTCCAGCAGGCCGGCCACCTCGCACTCCTCACGTGTCTCGATACCGAGCTGTTCGAGCCTTGCATGAACCGCCTGCAGCAGGCGCGGGTTGCGCAACTGGGCCACCTGCGGCCACAGCAGTGCCGAACTGAGTCCATTGCGGGAGAGTGTCGGCTCATCCTTCCAGGCAGCCTCGGGATCCAGCGCCTCCACCTGCCAGTCGAAACGGCCTGACCAATCAAGGGCAGCTGCCCGTTGAGAATCATCATCCTCATCGAAAAACGGCACCAGCATGCCGCATCGCCGCCATTCGATGGAGATACCGCTCTCCGCGAGAAGCTGCTCCTGCAGATCGGGATAGAGGGCAAGGCTGGCATCGACAAGATGGGTGAAGGCATCGGGATAGAGCCATGGCTGGATGGGGCAAAGGATGCCCGCTCCGGCCCAGGAAGCTTCGCCACCCAGGCGGCCTCGCTCGATGATCACCGGTTCAGCCCCCCGCTCTTTCAGATGCAGGGCTGTCAGGCTGCCGATAATGCCGCCGCCGATGATTGCTATGCGCATACGAATCCTCCCGCTTGCCTCGACATGGGCTCAACCCATACCATGGCGCCCATGCCGGCAACCAAGCTCACCGTGGCAGCAGCCTATCAGCACTGCGCCCAAATCGCACAGCGCCATTACGAGAACTTTCCCACCGCCTCACGCCTGATTCGCAGCGAGCTGCGCCCTGCCGTGGCGGCCATCTACGCCTTTGCACGAGCAGCCGACGACATGGCCGATGAGGGCAATGCACCACCCGAGAAACGTATCAAGCAGCTGGAGGCATGGGCTGCCCTGCTCGACCGTTGTGTGGAGGAGGAGCTCGATCATCCGGTCTTCCTGGCGCTCGGCGACGCCATCCGTCGCTTCGCGCTGCCGATCGATGCCCTGCACGACCTGCTCACCGCCTTTCGCATGGACTGCACCATTCACAGCTATGCCACCGAGGATGAGCTGCGCTTCTACTGCAAGCACTCGGCCAACCCGGTCGGGCGCCTGGTGCTGGCCCTGCACGGAATCCATGATGGTGAGGCACGCCTTGCTTCCGATGCCATCTGCACCGCCCTGCAGCTGGCCAACTTCTGGCAGGATCTCTCCGTCGATCTGCCCCGTGGCCGCTGCTATCTGCCGGATAGCTGGCTGCAAGGGGCCTATCTCGATCATACGCGGCTGCTGGCCGGTGAAGCCGATATCGCCACACTGCAGCCGGTGCTCAGCCTCGCTTACACCTATACCCGCTCCCTGTTCGAGCAGGGCTCGGCCCTGCTGCCGATGCTGCCGCTGCGCCTGCGCCTGCAGATTGCCGCGACCCTGCACGGCGGCATGGCCATCCTCGATGCCACCGAGCGGCTGGATAACCCGCTGCAGCAGCGTCCGACGCTGGCGCGCGGCGACTGGCTGCGTCTGATTCCGGCCGTGATGGCCACAGCCCTTTTCCCCCATCGTCTGATCCCGGAGCCCGTATGACCCCAGAACAGTATTGCCAGGACAAGACCCGCGGTTCCGGCTCCTCCTTTTTCTACGCCTTCCTCTTCCTGCCGGAGGATCAGCGCCGTGCCATGATGGCGCTCTATGCCTTTTGCCGCGAGGTGGACGATATCGCCGACGAGGTCAGCGATGCCGAGGTCGCCACGCGCAAGATCGGTTTCTGGCGCGAGGAGCTGGAGCGCATCTTCCACGGCACGGCCAACCATCCGGTCGGCCAGGAGCTGGCCTGGGCCCGGGAGCACTTCGCACTCGATGAGGAGCTGTTTGTCGAGATTCTCGACGGTATGCTGATGGACATTCAGCGCCAGCCGATTCTCAAATCCTCTGACCTGGCTCTCTACTGCTACCGTGTCGCCGGTGTTGTCGGCCTGCTCTCGATCGAGGTGTTCGGCTACACCGATCGCAAGGCGCGCAATTTCGCCACCTCGCTGGGCGAGGCCCTGCAGCTGACCAATATCCTGCGTGATGTGGCCGAGGATATGCAGCGTGGTCGCATCTACCTGCCACAGGAGGAGCGCATCCACTTCAAGGTGGCCGACCAGGATTTCAGGGACGGCAACATGACGGAAGGCATGCGCGCACTGCTGCGCCATTACGGCGACAAGGCGGAGGCGGCCTACCAGCAGGCGCTGGAGCAGTTGCCGGCCTGTGATCGCATCAGCCTGCGCCCCTCCCTGCTGATGGGGGCAATCTATTACGCCCATCTGCAACGGCTGCGCCAGAATGATTACGATGTCTGGAAGCATCCGGTACACCTGACGCCGCTGCGCAAGATCTGGATTGCCTGGCGCGCCTGGCGGGCCGAAAAGCGGGCTGAAAAGCATCCGGCCCCGGTTCGCCTGCAGTTCTGATGTCTCCGGATATCGCCGTTGTCGGCGGCGGGCTGACGGGCCTTGCCTGTGCCATTCGCCTGGCCGAACGCGGCTATGCTGTGCACCTCTACGAGGCGGCACCTGAACTGGGGGGCCGTACCCGCTCCTATTTCGACAAGACGATGCATGCGTGGGTCGATCACGGCCCCCACCTGCTGATCGGCGCCTATGCCGCTACCCGGCAGTTGCTGCACGATGCCGGGGCCACGGACTCGATCACCTGGCAGCATCACCTCGAGTTGCCGCTGTGGGACGCCGCACGCGGCACCTTCCGCCTGCAGGCTCCCGCCGCACTGCCGCTGGCCTTCGGTCTGCCGCTGGCCGTCTACCGACTGCCCGGCCACACCCATGCCAGTGCCCTGGCGATGCTTCGTCTCGGGCTGGCCATTCGCGGCCGGGTCAGCGGCTCGGTGGCCGAACTGATGCAGCGCTGCCGTATCCCTGCCGCCCTGCAACGCGATCTGATCGAGCCGCTATGCCTGGGTAGCATGAATGCCGCTATGGATGAAGCCGATGCGGCCTCCTTTGCCGAGGTGCTGCGCCAGGCCTTCGCCTCGCACGCCCATGCCCGGCTCGGCTGGTTCAACAAGCCATTGCAGCAGGCCCTGATCCAGCCGCTGGCCGAATATGCCATCCGGCTGGGTGTGCATATCCACACCGGCTGCCGGGTGCAGGGGCTGGCAAGTGATGACAAGCAGTGCATCCTCACCTTCAAACAGGAGGCCTGCTCCTTCAGGCGCGTGGTGCTCGCCCTGCCACCGTTACTGCGCAACCAGCTGCTTGGCGTGCAGCAACCACTGCAGAGCCGTCCGATCACCAATGTGCACCTGTGGCTGAAGGAAAATCCGCAGCTGCCGGATAGCATGGTCGGCGGCATCGGCACCTACGGACAGTGGTTCTTCGATATTTCGGCCCAGATGGGCGAACGGGATGCTCCTTACCATATCTGTGCCGTCATCAGTGCCGATGCTGCCGGGCAGAGCAATGAGGTGCGCCTGCAGCAGGTCACCAAGGAACTGCAACAGATTACCGGCCATGCCGCACATGAGATTGTCCACCATCGCATCGTACAGGTACGCCACGCCACCACGCTGGTCTCCGGGCTGTCGCGTCCTGCACTTCCCGATCATGTCATCGATGCCTGTGAACAACCGCGACCGGGCGAACTTCCGGCTACCATCGAGACGGCCATTCAGCGCGGTGAGACGGCTGCCCGCACCATTATTCTGGCTGCCTAGATAGCGATCCCGTCGCGTCACCCTGCTGTCACACACGCCACCCACGAACCAGCATCACCCTTGTAATTGATTGATAAAAAAGGCCTTATTTCCATGCCTATTTAATGGGCAAAACAGACCGGTTTGCGCAAGTGCCATCGGAACAAGCTACTGCGTAGTTACCCAACAGCTTATCCACAGAGCTTGTGGATAGCGCTATCGACTATTCACCTTCGCATCCAATGGCTTTATGCTGGCAGCCATGAGCAAACAGGATTTTCGCCACCACTCCATCGCCGACGAGGTGATCGGCCACTTCGACAAGGCATTGAACAACATCTTCTGCAAACAGCAGAGCCAGCGTCCCTACCCCGCCGCCGAGGCCGGCGAACCTACCATGAGCCCGGAAGAGAAACGGCTGGCTGCAGGCCTGATGCGCGTGAACCACGCCGGCGAGATGGCCGCCCAGGCCCTCTATCACGGCCAGAGCCTGACGGCGCGTGATCCCTCGCTGAAGGATAAGTTCCGCAACGCCTCGATCGAGGAGAGTGATCATCTGAACTGGTGCCGTAAACGGCTGGAAGAGCTGGGTGAAGGCCCCTCGAAGCTCGATCCGTTCTGGTATGCCGGCTCCTTTGCCATCGGTGTGGCCGCGGGCATTGCCGGCGATCGCTGGAATCTCGGTTTTCTGGCCGAGACCGAGCATCAGGTGGTGCGCCACCTCGATGGCCATCTCGATCGCCTGCCGCCACAGGACACCCGCAGTCGTGCCATCGCCTCGCAGATGCGTACCGATGAGCAGGGCCACGCCTCCCTGGCCGAGAATCTGGGGGCCGCCGAACTGCCGCAGCCGGTCAAAAAGCTGATGAAGCTGACTTCCAAGGTGATGACGACCCTGGCCTCGAAAATCTGATGGCTTGATGATCCTGATGACGATGTTCAGGAACCCCTTCAAGCTTATATCTCTAACACTGCTCTTCTTGTTGTATCCTTCATGGGGAGTAGCCGACTCTTTTCCGCATCGACTCGTGGAGGCTGCCCTTGAACGAACCACACATACGGTTCACTACGATGCTTCCTATTTCTCCATCTCTTATCCTGGTGGTGATGTCCCTGCTGACCGGGGTGTCTGCACGGATGTAGTGATTCGTTCGTACAGGGCTCTCGGGATCGATCTGCAACGGCTGGTACATGAAGACATGCGCCATCACTTTAATGCTTACCCATCAAAACGGATCTGGGGACTAGCGCGACCGGACACAAACATAGACCACCGTCGGGTTCCAAATCTGCAGACATTCTTTAAGCGTTATGGCATTGAGCTTGCCCGGTCCGGGAATTCGTCGGACTACGCACCGGGCGATATAGTCACATGGATGCTTCCGGGAAACCTTCCTCATATTGGAATCGTTACCGATAAGAAGGATGCCCGTTCCGGAAGGCCCTTAATCGTTCACAATATCGGTGCAGGACCAAAGCTCGATGACATGCTATTTTTTTATAAAATCACCGGTCATTACCGGTATGAACCCGGGACATAACGGATTCCATCTATTCGATAAAGAATGGGCCTGATTAGTGGATTAATGTAGGCTGCAGCTCCATTTCACGCACGGGATACGTACACGACATGCACTGCCTTCAATGGCTGGACGATGCAGCATCCGGTCTCAATATCAAAGCTACCTCCTCCAATTCGGCCGCCGGTGTCGAAGATGCATTGGGGCGTCACCTGGCTGACGGCAGCTCCCTCTTGGAACTGGGCAGTGGCCTGGGGCACGACATTGCATGGATCTCAAAGCACTACCGACTGACCGCTTCGGATCAGTGCGAAACCTCGATTGCCGGCCTGCGCATGGCCTTTCCTTCCCTACCTGTACTGCATCTGGATGCAACGACGATTCAGTGCCTGAAGCCGTTCGATGCCATCTTCTCCAACAAGCTGATGCAGCATCTTTCGGCAGATGAGTTCCGTAGTTCTCTTGAGCGCCAGCGACAAGTGGTCAAGCCTGGTGGCATTGTAGCCCACACCTTCTGGTTCAATCGCGCCGGCAACCTTGCCGACGAAGATGCATGCCCTGCGAGAGTCATCACGCGCCACTTCGAGATTATCGAGGTGATGTATTACGATGCATTTCTGGAGCATGACTCCCTGATGATTATCGCCCGCAACAGCCGCGACTAAACCGCACCTGTATCCGCTGGACGCATCACCTGAAGCCCACCAGAATTGAAGGCATGAACCCGCCCTTGCATATCGTCCTGTTCGAGCCGGAGATTCCGCCCAACACCGGCAACATCGCCCGCCTGTGCGCCTGCACCGGCTGCAAGCTGCATCTGGTACATCCGCTTGGCTTCGCCATCGACGATAAGCAACTCAAGCGCGCCGGCCTCGACTACTGGGAGTGGCTGGAGGTGCAGGAGCATGCCGACTGGCAGG
Source organism: uncultured Zetaproteobacteria bacterium (assembly GCA_964503475.1). Taxonomy (GTDB): domain Bacteria; phylum Pseudomonadota; class Zetaproteobacteria; order Mariprofundales; family Mariprofundaceae; genus CAZCZU01. Next base: position 43,900 of record CAZCZU010000009.1, on the reverse strand, counting down.
CAGTTCGCACCGCTCTTAGCGGAGAGCGGCAATGGTATGCCCTGAGCACCAAGGCCACCCGATCGCTCTGGGAGGTCGCATTCAGGCCCGGTGATGTCGTGGTATTCGGCCCGGAATCGCGCGGCCTGCCGGCCGATATCCGCGCTGAAATCGATGGCCTGAACATCCCGATGCGGGACGATGCGCCGGTGCGCTCGCTGAACCTCTCCTCGGCCTGCGCCGTTACCGTTTACGAGGCCCTGCGTCAACAATCATATCAGCAGATTCTGTAGAGTTTTCCACCGCCCTCCCTTTCTTAATGCGATTGGGCCTCATCTCTCACGCAGTTACCATGATGACATCATATAATTCTTCAAGTTGCTGGAAATAAAGAGTAAAATATTTTGCCTAATAAATAGGCAAAAAGAAGGTTCGTTAAAACAACGCTAAAAAAGGCTTTATCTCCGCAAGTTATCCACGAAGTTATCCACAGGCTCTGTGAGTGAAGTCAATAAACCATTGGAAGGCAGTCACTTAGACGATTGCAAGCCCTATATGGCATGAAAAAGGCTTTACCTTCGGGGCGATTTCGGACATAACTCAGGGCCATGCAGTGGACCCTCTCCAATCAGCTCACCGTCGGCCGGGTAGTCCTGATTCCCTTATTCATCGCAGCATTCTATCTGCCGGGCTCGCTTGGCCATTATGCAGCAGGCCTTATCTTCGCCATTGCCGCCTTCACCGACTGGCTGGACGGCTATCTCGCCCGCAGCCGCAACGAGGTCACTGCCTTCGGCCGTTTCCTCGATCCGGTGGCCGATAAACTGCTGGTTGCCATTGCCCTGGTACTGCTGGTTGAGGGTGGCTATGCACCGGGAATCCTCGCGGCTGTCATCATCGGCCGCGAGATCACCATCGGTGCCCTGCGCGAATGGCTGGCCGAGCGCGCCACCATCGTCCATGTCTCCTGGACCGGAAAATGGAAGACGGCGGTACAGATGTTCGCCATCGGTGCCCTGCTGCTGCATGAAGTGATCCTGGGCCTGAACATGCACCTGATCGGCACGGTCCTGCTCTGGATTGCCGCCATCCTGACCCTGTGGTCCGCCTACGAGTATCTGCGCGATGCCTGGCCGGAGCTGATGGAAAAGCCGACTCTGAAGGAAGAGAGCATCAAAGACGCGAACGAATAAGGGCGGCGATTTCTGCGTCTGTCAGTTCGATCGGATTGGTTTTCATGCTGTTGCCACGGCTGTTGGCAACGATTCTCTCCACATCGCTTTCACCGATACCGTATTCACCCAGGCGCGGCATAGAGAGGCGTTTGCTCCATGATGCCAGCAGCTCCAGCAGCCCTTTGCGTGCCGCATCATCATTCAGCCCGGCATCACCCAGCATGATACGACCGGCTTCGGCATAGCGGGCCAGGCCCGGGTTTGTCGGCTCACGATGCTGCATGGCCTCGATATTCAACCGTGAGGCATCAAAAAGCAGCGTGCCGCAGACTACCCCATGTGGAATCGGGAAAAATGCGCCCAACGGCGATGCAAGGCCGTGCACGCTGCCAAGACCGGCATTGGCCAGTGTCAGCCCCGAGATAGAGGAGGCGTAAAGCATGCCGGAGCGCGCCGATAGATCACCACCCTGCTCTACTGCGTGCAGCAACGAATCGCGCACCTGCTGCAGGCCGCTGATCACCAGAGCATCGGTCATCAGGTTGGCATTGGAGGAGACAAACGACTCCAGCAATTGCGTAAAGGCATCCATGCCGCAGGCCGCCGTCAAGGCAGGCGGACAGGAGAGCGTCAGTTCCGGATCGAGGATGATGTGGCGGGCCACCAGCATCTCGTGTCGGAAGGACTTCTTGAAACCATCCGGCCCGACCTCTGAAAGCACCGCGTTCTTGCTGGTCTCGCCACCGGTTCCGGCCGTGGTCGGCACGGCGATAAAGGGTGTCGAGGGCCCGTTATAGCTCCTTCCCTGGCCCACGCCCTCTAGAAAATCCATCACCGAATCGCCCGAGGGAAGCAGACCGGCAATCGCCTTGGCCGCATCGACGGCACTGCCGCCACCGATGGCCAGCACGCAATCGGGTGCAAAGGCGCGATGCTCGCTCACCGCCTCATCGACCAGGGTCGGCGAGGGCTCACCCGATACCCGCACCCGCTGCAACTCAAAGCTCTGCTGCAACGCCTCCAGCATCGCCATGCACTGCGGAGAAGCATCGAAAGAGCGACCGCCGCTCACCAGCAGCACTTTACGGCCGAATCCGGCCAGAATTTCCGGCAGTCGCCGACGTTGCCCGATGCCAAAATGTATATGCGGCGTTGCCGCGAATGAAAAAGAGAGTTCGTGCATGGCGGCCAACATAGCAGATTCCGCCACTGCTCACAGCAGCACGGCATTGTTCCGCCAGACTTTCGTAACTACAGTAAAACGATGCTCCTGAAGATGCATACCCTGCTGCTGGCCGTCGCCCTGCTCGTGAGTGCCTGCGATTACACGATTCCGCTGAGTCATCAGCGGGGCATGGCGATTGACGATACCCTGACCGGCCTGTGGCAACGAACCACTTCGCAGGGGACCCGGGAACATCTGCTGGTCCTGCCGCTCAACAGGCATGAATACCTGATCTCATTCCCGGCCAAGGCAGCCAAGGCGCTGTATGCACGCGCCTGGTCCCTGCAGTTTGCCGGCCACACCTTTGTGCAGCTGCGCTGGATCGGCACGGCGGCCGGCACGACACCGGACAACAACCGGGTCTATCAGCTCGCCACCTTCCGTCATCATGGCGACTCGCTGGAGATCCGTATGCTCAATGCCGATCTGATCTCCCGCGAAATCAGCAGCTCCGATGCACTCAGGAAAGCCATCCTCAAGCATCGCAACGACCCGACTCTTTTCCGCAAAACCCTGCATTTCCATCGCTCCTGACAGGACCTTGCCGCGCAACCTCATCCGGTCTATGTTCAGGTGCGGGAGAGGAGAAATTCATGAAAAAAATTATTGTTTCGATCGTACTGGTCGCTGCCGGTTTTCTGGCCTATTCGTACAACGCCATTCCGATGAAGAGCAAGCAGCTGGAACTGGCTGATGCGCAGGTCACCATGCCGGAGCCGGTGATGTCGGCCCAGCAGAAGACCACCTTTTATCGCTTCGAGATGCTCGGCCATGTCGAAAGTAACGAGCTGTTCCTGATGACCATGGTTGCAGAGGATCCGTTCGAGAAAGCGACCATTGAGGATCTGGATGAACTGGAAGCCCAGATGAACATCTATGCCAAGCAGATGGGCGGTGCACTTGCTGCAGGCCTCGGTAAGGCACACTCCGATAAAAAGCGCATCATGGTGCAGGGGCGTCCCGGCATCTATTTCGAGAACTCCATTGCCGATGTCACGGTGAAGACCCAGTGCATCATCGACCACGGCAAGGCGATCATGCAGATGGCGATCTATAAAAGCGGCCTCAAATACCGCTTCGCCGTCGACAAGTTCATCTCATCGGTCGAATTCCCCAGCTGACCGGCATATCACAAAAAAGCGGCCCCTCACAGGGCCGCTTTCGTTTGTAGTCAGATAGAGACTAGGCCTGCAGACGGCAGATGTGGGCACGATCCGGACCGGTGGAGAGCATCGTCACCGGGCACTCGCACACCTCGGCAATACGCTTCAGCAAGCGGCGGGCATTGGCCGGCAGCTGCGCCACATCGGTCAGGCCAAAGGTCGACTCGCTCCAACCCGGCAGGGTCTCGTAGACCGGTACACACTCCTCCAGCACCTTGCAGTCGGCCGGAATCGCCTCAACGCGCTCGCCATTGCGCTCATAGGCCACGCAGAGCTTCACCTCGGAGAGGCCATCGAGCACATCCAGCTTGGTGATGGCCAGCCCGGTCACACCGTTGATGCGTACGGCATGGCGTACCACCACGGCATCGAACCAGCCGGTACGGCGCGGGCGCCCGGTGGTCGCACCGAACTCCTGCCCCTTCTCGGCCATGTGCTTGCCTGAATTGGCCTCATCACACATCCCTTCGGCATTGTAGAGCTCGGTCGGAAACGGACCGGCACCGACACGGGTCGTATAGGCCTTGCAGATGCCCAGCACCTCATCGACCTGCCCCGGGCCGACGCCCAGACCGGCCAGAGCGGCACCGGATACCGTGTTGGATGAGGTCACGAAGGGATAGGTGCCGTGATCGACATCGAGCATCGAGCCCTGGGCACCCTCGAACAGGATCGCATCGCCGGCCTGGGCGCGCTGATGCAGGATCAGCGGCACATCCGCCGCCAGCGGCAGCAGGCGCTCGCGGGCCAGATCCAGCGCCTCGAATACCGCCTCGCGCGAAACCGGCTCGGCGTTGTAGTACTCGGTGAGCATGAAATTCACGTAGCGCAGATTCTCGTCGATTTTGGCATCGAGGCCCTCGCAATCGACATCGACCAGACGGATACCGCGTCGGGCCGTCTTGTCCTCGTAACAGGGGCCGATACCACGGCCTGTGGTACCGATCTTCGCCTTGCCCTTGGCCACCTCACGTGCCGCATCCAGTGCCCGGTGATACGGCAGAATCAGCTGGCAACGATCGGAGATGCGCAGACGCTCGGCAACCGGCACGTTGGCTGCCAACAGCATATCCATCTCCTCGACCAGCCGGAACGGATCAACGACCGTGCCGTTACCGATCAGGCTCAGGGTACCTTCGTGCAGAATGCCGGAAGGTATATGGTTGAGCACCGTCTTCTGCTCGCCGAGCACCAGCGTATGACCGGCATTGGGGCCGCCCTGAAAGCGGGCCACCACATCCATCTCGGGTGCAAGCAGATCGACAATCTTGCCCTTGCCTTCATCACCCCACTGAATGCCGATCGCAACAATATTGGCCATGTTCATTTCTCCAGTTTTCCGATTCCGCAACAAAACGGCCGCACCAGTGCAGCCGAGTTTGCGCACTCTATGGTTTTAGCGGGAATTCGCCACAGGGGAAGCGCTGATTCGCGAATTCAGCATCTTCCAGCCATCAGGCAATCGTGGCGCCGGCATCAATCCAGGCCCACAGATCGCAGGAGAAGCCGGTCGCCGGCATATCGCGTCCGTGCGCGGCCATCATGGCGTCGTAACGGCCGCCATGCAGCAGTGCCTGGGTCGCGCCGGCGGCATAACCGGTAAAGACAATACCGCTGTGGTAGAGGAAGCGCGGCATCACGGCGGCATCGATACAGATATCCACTTCGCCCTGCAGTCGCTCGCCGACGGTATCGACACGCTGCAGCAGCTCATTGGCCGCCGCATCGAAGGCCTCCGAAATCCGGCCAAGCTGACCCTGTAGCCAGGCCTTGTCCGCGCTGCCCGTTGCCATGGCGATCAGTGCCTCGCCGTTCGCCTCGGGCAGCGATTCACTGGCCAGCCAGGCACGCATATCGTCCGGTGCGCGACGGGCCAGAATACGGGTCCACGACTCCATCGCGGTCGGGCTGCCTTCCAGGAGTGCCGTGATCAGCCCCATGTGGCCGATCTGCAGCAGCGGTTTCTCAAAACCGGCCCTGTGCATCGACATGGCCGCCAGGTGGATGACCTCGACATCGGCATCGACACCGGCCTCACCCAGGTACTCGACGCCGGTCTGCCACTGTTCACGCGAACTGGTGCGGGAGTCCGGGCGGGCCAGCAGCACCGGCCCTGAATAGCAGAGCTTCAGCACCTGCTCCGATTGCAGGCGCGTTGCGGCAATGCGGGCCACCTGCGGCGTCATATCCGGACGCAGGGCCAGCTGGCCGGCATCGGCCGGATCGGAGAAAATCAGCATCTCGTCGGTCAGATAACGGCCCGCACCTGCCTCCAGCGTCTGTGGCCGCTCCAGCAGCGGCGGAATCACCTCATCGAACCCCGACTGCTCGTAAAGGGCAAGAAGCCCTGTCTGCAGCCTGCGCAGTGCCTTGGCACGTGCGCCGAAGGTATCGGCCAGGCCGAGGATCGGTTTGATCTGTGCTGTCACATGTCCCCCAGTTCCACATAGCGGACCGTCTCGATATTGGAGAGGTCCGCCAATTTGTTCAGTACCGCCGTATCCGGCGTCGAGTCGACCGTCACCAGTGCCACGGCACGGCTACGATCCGCGTTGCGACCCAAACGGAAGTCGCCGATGTTAATGCCGGCCTCGGCCAGCACGTTGCCCACCGCGGCGATGACACCCGGCCGGTCCCGGTTCTCCAGGAAGATCATATTGCCTTCCGGAGAGAGCTCCATATCGCAGCGATCCACCGAGACAAGTCGCGGACGGATACCGTCGAAGACCGTGCCGCTGACCGTGCGCTTCCCGTCGTCACCCTCCACCTCCAGCCGGATCAGGTTGGTGAAGTGGTCCGAACTGTCGCTGGCCTCTTCATGAATCGCAATACCGCGTTCGCGCGCCAGCATGCCCGCATTGACGGCATTCACGTCATCCATACTGCCGGAGAGCAGCCCCTGCAGCATGGCATTGAGCATCGGTTTGCGGTTCAGGCCGGCCACTGCGCCCTCGAAACAGATTGAGGCGCGGCTGTAGCCGGGATGCATCACCTGGCCGACGAAGCGGCCCAAACGCTCGCACAACTGCATGTAGGGTGCCAGCAGTGCCGCCTCCTCCTCGGAGACCGAAGGCACATTCACGGCATTGCTGACCACGCCATTAAGCAGATAGTCGGCCATCTGCTCGGCCACCTGCACGGCGACATTCTCCTGCGCTTCATCGGTCGAGGCACCGATATGCGGCGTGCAGCTGATATTCTCCAGCTCAAAAAGCCGGTTCTCGCGAGCCGGCTCCTTTTCAAACACATCCAGGGCCGCCGCCCGCAACTGCCCCGATTTGCAGGCCTCATACAGGGCCGCCTCATCGACAATACCGCCGCGGGCGCAGTTGACCAATATGGCCCCTTTCTTCATCCGCCCCAGCACCTCCGCATCGATCAGGTTGCGTGTGGCATCGAGCAACGGCACATGAATGGTCAGCACATCCACGATCTCCGCCAGCTCCGCCACCGTCGCCACTTTGGTGACACCCATGGCCGCCGCCCGCTCGTCGCTGATAAAGGGGTCGTAAACATGCACGTGCATATGCAGGCCCCTGAGCCGGTCGCAGACAATGGCCCCGATATTGCCAGCCCCGATCACGCCCGCCTTCTTGCCCGTCAGCTCCATGCCCATGAAGCGGCTCTTCTCCCACTTGCCGGCCCTGGTCGAGGCGCTGGCCTGCGGAATCTGGCGCGCGGCCGCCAGCAGGTGGGCAATGGCCAGTTCGGCGGTGGTGATGGTATTGCCGAAAGGTGTGTTCATGACCACCACCCCACGGCGGGAGCAGGCCTCGACATCGATATTATCGACTCCGATGCCGGCGCGCCCGATCACCTTGACGCGTGTGGCGGCAGCCAGCAGTTCGCCCTTCAGGGTGGTCGAGGAGCGTACGGCAATGCCATCGTAATCGCCGGCAATGGTCAGCTTCTCCTCGTCAGGCAGGCCCGGCCGATAATCGACCTCCAGCCCGCGGCTGCGGAACACCTCCAGCGCCCGCTCGCTCATCTTGTCGGCAATCCAGACTTTTGGCATTAGCACCCCTCCTCTCTGAGCAAACTGCTCACGATTAAAGTAGCTGGCCCCGGTTCATTGCAAACCGGGGCACTCCATGCCGAAGCCCGTCGCCGATTTCTTGTTAGGTCCGGCTGCTTGCGAACTCCTGCATCCAGGCGACCAGCGCATCCACGCCCGCTTCCGGCATCGCATTGTAGATACTGGCACGCATACCACCGACGGAGCGGTGCCCTTTCAGGGTCACCAGGTCGTGTTCTGCGGCACCTTTGAGAAACGCGGCATCCAGCTCCGGATCGGCCAGAGTGAACGGCACGTTCATCCATGAGCGGGCATTCCTGGCCACCGGGCTGCCATAGAAGTCGCTGCCGTCGATTACGGCATAGAGCTTCTCCGCCTTACGTTTGTTGACTGCAGCCATCGCCGTGAGACCGCCCTGCTCCTTGAGCCATTCGAAGACGAGGCCCGCCATGTACCAGCTGTAGGTCGGCGGCGTGTTGTACATCGAATCCGCCTCGGCATGGGTCGCGTAGTTGAACATGGTCGGGGTGATATCCCGCGCCTTGCCCAGCAGATCCTCACGGATAATCACGATGCAGAGGCCGGCAGGACCGATATTCTTCTGCGCGCCGGCATAGATCATACCGAATTTCGACACATCGATCGGGCGCGACAGGATGGTGGAGGACATATCCGCGATCAGAGGCACATCGCCCGTCTCCGGAATATAATCGAACTCGACCCCGCCGATGGTCTCGTTCGGGGTATAGTGCACATAGGCGGCATCGGGATTCAGCTTCAGCTCCGCCTGGGTCGGCACGGTCGTGAAGCCGTTATCCGAGGTGTCGGCAGCGATGTTCACATCACAGTAGCGCTTCGCCTCGGCAATGGCCTTTTTCGACCACATGCCGGTGTTGATGTAATCAGCGCTTGTCTTATCACCCAGCAGATTGAGCGGGATCATGGCAAACTGGGCCGATGCGCCGCCCTGCAGGAAGAGCACCTTGTAGTTGTCGGGGATCGCCATTACCTCGCGCAGATCCTTCTCCGCCTTTTCGGCGATGGACATGTACTCCTTGCCGCGATGACTCATCTCCATCACGGACATGCCCGAGCCATTCCAGTCCAGCATCTCGGCTTGCGCGCGCTCGATCACGGCGGTCGGCAACATGGCCGGCCCTGCACTGAAATTAAACTTTCTTGCCATGTTTACATCCTTTACGGAGCAAAATCGGAGACGGTTGCCCGCCTCCCTCCGCTTTTCATCCACAGCGAAGGAAGATAGCCCGTCCATGGCGGTTCCTCAATGCCACCCGTCAGAAAGGTGATGAATACCGTCGCCCCTATCGGACAGTGCGACAATTACCCCCTGTTTTCCCATGCGATAAGCGCTTATCTATCAGGCATATGCGAGGGTTTCCGGTGACTTTTTACACCTGTCGCGCTATGCTGCCTCGCCATGACAGAGTTGAAGGCCATCTACATCGATACCGCGGCCGGGCTGACGGAAGCCTGCGCCACGCTGGCAAAAGCCCCCGTTCTTACCGTCGACACCGAGTTTCATCGCGAGAGCACCTACTATCCGCAGTTCGCCCTGCTGCAGATCGCCAGCCGCGAGGCGTGCTACATTGTCGACCCGCTGAAAATCGAGGATCTCGGTCCGGTATGGGAGCTGTTCAGCAACCGGGATATTCTGAAGGTGTTCCATGCCGGCAGTCAGGACATCGAGATCATCGTCAATCTCTCCGGCCATATGCCGCTGCCGGTGTTCGACACCCAGGTGGCTGCAGCCCTGCTCGGCTACGGCCAGCAGATCGGTTTCGGCAACCTGGTTCAGAGGCTGCTGAAAAAGAACCTGCCCAAGCAGGAGTCGTTCAGCGACTGGCTGGCCCGGCCGCTGAGCCATCAGCAGCTCGAATATGCAGCCGACGACGTCATCTACCTGATGCCGATCTACCAGCAGCTGCACGATGAGCTGACTGCACGTGGCCGTCGTGGCTGGCTGGATGAAGAGCAGCGCATGCTCTGCGACATCGCCCGCTATCAGGACAATCCCTCCGAGTGCTTCCGGCGCGTGAAGGGCGCCAACAAGCTCAAGGGGCAGAAGCTGGCCGTGTTGCAGGCCCTGGCCGCCTGGCGTGAGGCGGAGGCCCAGAAGCGCGACCTGCCGCGCCGCCGCATACTGGCCGACGAACCGCTGGTGGAGCTGGCCAAGCGCGACAAACTCAATCCGCAGGTGATGGAGCGCATGCGCGGCCTGACAGCCGGCATCATCAAGCGCTTCGGAAACGACATCCTGGCGGCCTGGCAACAGGGCTCCCGGACACCGGAATCGGAGTGGCCCCAGTTTGCACCGCGCAGCCACCACACGTCGGGTACCGATCTCAGGCAGGAGCTGCTGGATACACTGGTTCGCCTGCGTGCCGAAGAGGAGAAGATCGCCTGCCATATCCTGGCCACCAAGTCGGACCTGGCCGAACTCGCATCCTGGGGTAAGAACTGCAAGGGCGAACCGCCGGCCCTCCCCTGCCTGCACGGCTGGCGACGCGAACTGGTCGGCGAGGATCTGTTGCGTCTGCTCAAGGGTGAAATCTGCCTGCGCATGAACACCAAGACCGGCATGCCCATCATCTGCGGCGATTAATTCGCCATGCAGCTCTGTTTCTCGATTGATGCCCTCTCGGCCGCCGCCGATCAGGCCTGGCGCCTGCAGGATGATGGCAGCTGGCGTGAATGCACCTATGCCGAACCGCTGCAGCCCGGTGATGCCTGTGTCGAAAACAAGGCTACCGCCGAGGATTGGGCCGGTCGTCGCCTGAAGCGGGATAAGGCGCAGGGGCTGATCGCCAAAGGCAAAGCCGGCATGTTCGATTTCCTGATGCGTGGCATCTTCGCGCATGTGGTACTGCATCGCCTCTCGGCCGCTCCGGTCCCCGACAGGGCCCAGATGTGCGATACCCTTGCCAGCCTCACACCCGGCAACTCCTGGTTGCTTTATCTCGATGTTGCCGGTCATTTTCGGGCCCTGGATACACGCAAACAGCGCATTATCGGCAATAGCGATATCGCCGTGCGTGGTGAGATTGCCTCCAGCGAGGATTATGTCGGCCCGAAAGCGATCGAGGATGAGTCGCTGATGGATGAGATGTACCGCCAGTTCCTCGGCGGCTGGCTCGAGCATCTCACCACCTCGAACCTCGGCATCTTCGTCCCCGATGCCGAGAAGCTGAAGCCGGAAGAGCACTACCTGGAGCAGATTCACGCCTGGCAGCCGGAAAATTAAACCGATGCGTATTATCACCTTCAATGCCAACGGCATCCGTGCCGCCACGCGCAAGGGATTCTTCGACTGGTTTGCAGGGCAGGATGCCGACATCCTCTGTGTGCAGGAGCTTAAGGCACAGGCCCACCAGATTCCGGATGAAGCAAAGCCTGCCGGTTTTTTTGCCTACTTCCACTGCGCCGAAAAGCCCGGTTACTCCGGTGTCGGCCTGTACAGTCGCCGTGAACCGGACCGCGTGGTCGAAGGCCTGAATGCCATCGATGACACATGCGACTGGAGCGACATCGATGCCGAAGGGCGCTATCTGCAGGCCGATTTCGGCGAGCTCTCTGTAATCAGCTGCTACTTCCCCTCCGGCTCCAGCTCCGAAGCGCGCCAGGCGGTCAAGATGTCGTTTCTGGAACGCTTCCTGCCCTGGATCAAGCGCCAGAAAGAGGCCGGGCGCCGCATTATTCTCTGTGGCGACATCAATATCGCCCACAACGAGATCGATCTGAAGAACTGGCGCGGCAACCGCAAGAACTCGGGCTTTTTGCCCGAAGAGCGCGCCTGGATGGATGAGCTCATGGCAGCCGGATTTATCGATATCTTCCGCAACCTCTATCCGGAAGATGCTCGCTACAGCTGGTGGTCGAATCGGGGGCGGGCGCGCGAGAATGATGTCGGCTGGCGTATTGATTACCACATTTGCTGCCCGGAGACGGCGGCCAGGGCCGCACGTGTATCGATCTATCGCGAGAACTTCTTCTCCGACCATGCACCGGTCACAGCTAATTTTGACCTTGATCTCTAAGGGCTAGGAAAAGACCTCCGCCAGCAACTGATCCATCATCATTTCCGCCTGGCCGGCATAGCCGCTGCCGAAGAGATTGGCGTGGTTGAGAATGTGGTAGAGGTTGTAGAGCGTCTTGCGCACCCCGTAACCGGCATCAAGCGGCCACGCCTCGTTGTAGGCGGCATAAAATGCCGGCGGAAAACCGCCAAACAGTGAGGTCATGGCTAGATCCGCTTCGCGATCGCCATAGTAGACGGCCGGATCGAAGATCACCGGATCACCCATGGCATCAGTGCCCTGGTTGCCGCCCCAGAGATCGCCATGCAATAGCGAAGGAACCGGGCTGTAGCCCGTGAAAAACTGCGGTAGCACCTGCATCAGTCGCAAGCCCTTCCGCTGCAGCGAAGCGCCGAACCCCTTCCGCCCCGCAAGTTCCAACTGGAAACCGAGGCGTCGCTCACGGTAGAAATCGATCCAGTCGTCCATCCAGCCGTTGGGCTGCGGTGTGGAACCGATGGTGTTGTCACGATGCCAGCCGAAGCGCTCAGCCTTGCAGGCATGCAGGGCTGCCAGCCCTCGGCCGAACTGTTCGGCCGTATCATCCCGGCTGCGCCCGAACGGAATATATTCGGTCACCAGCCAGGCATGCTGCTGCGTCTCACCCCAGACCAGCGCCTCGGGTACGCGCAGCGATCCGCTCTCACGCAGGGCATTCAGCCCCTCGGCTTCAGCCTCGAACATGTCGAGCATGCCGGCCCGGTTGAATTTGACAAAGAAATCGCGGTCATCGCCGCTCATGCGGTAGGCGGCGTTGATACTACCGCCGGTGGCAGGACGAAAGGCATCGATGCGGAACGGATGGCCCAGATGGTCGCTCAGGGCCTCGGCAATGGCGGTCTGTGTATCAGCGCTTACCGGCATGCAGTCTGGCCTGCCAGCGTTTCACCACCGCCCAGCGCCACATCAAGTGAATGCCGAAATAGCCGCCGATGGCCGAGATGATACCCAGCACCAGGCAACCGAGCAGGAAGGGCTGCCAGATCATGGCCATGCCGTTGAGCAGCCAGTCCCAGGAGAGATCGAAGTCGAAGGCCTGCTCCGGACGCTGCATCAGCAGCGCGCCTACCTTGTAAGCAGCGTAATAGATCGGCGGCATGGTCACCGGGTTGGTCAGCCATACCAGCGCCACGGAGGCGGGCAAATTGGCATGCAGCCAGATGGCTCCGGCTGCGGCCAGCACCATCTGGAACGGTACCGGGATAAAGGCGCAGAAGAGGCCGACGGCAAAGGCCATGGCGATGGAGTGACGATTCAGGTGCCACAGGGCCGGGTCGTGAATCAGGCGTCCGAAACAGCGCAGGCATTTTTGGCTACGGATCGTTTCATGATCCGGCATCCAGCGCTGTATCAGACGACGCGGCATGGGCCTATTCCATCCTCGGGAAGAGCGGCGACGGCTTGCGGCAGGTATGCCCCGCCTTCAGCCAGCCCCAGCCGCCCTGTTCGGCCATGCGCAGGGAATCGGCCTCGACATCGTCGTGCTGAATCTGGCTCAGCATTGCCGCCATCTTGACCGGCATGAAGGGGTAAAGCTGCATGGCTACCAGACGCAGCGTCTCGACCAGGTGGTAAAGCACCGTATCGAGGCGCGCCTCGTCGCCACTCTTGGCCAGGGCCCACGGGGCATTATCCTCGACGTAGCGATTACCGTGACGCACAACCTGATTAATGCGCTCCAGCGCCTGATGGAAGGCCTGACGCCCCATGGCAGCCTCGACATCACGCTGCATCCCCTCGACATCGGCGATGAGGGCACGGTCGCCCTCACCCTCATCGGTGACGGGGCCAAGCACACCGCCGCGGTACTTGTTCAGCATCGCCAGCGAGCGGTTAAGCAGGTTGCCGACATCGTTGGCCAGCTCCGTGTTGTAGCGCTGCTTCAGCGCGTCGAAGGAAAAGTCGCCATCCTGGCCGAATGAGACCTCGCGCAGCAGGAAGTAGCGCAGCACATCCGCATCGTAATCGGCCAGCAGATCGGCAGGCCTCAGGGCATTGCCCTTCGATTTGCTCATCTTCTCGCCTTCAACCGTCCACCAGCCGTGCGCAAAGATACGTTTCGGCAGCGGCAGCCCGGCCGCCATCAGCATGCAGGACCAGTAGACGGCGTGGAATCGCAGGATGTCCTTGCCGATCAACTGCACGTCGGCCGGCCAGTACTTCGGATTCTCCTGCTCGGGGAAACCGAGCGCAGTCAGGTAGTTGGTCAGCGCATCGATCCAGACGTAGACCACATGTTTCTCATCGCCCGGCACCGGAACACCCCACGAGAAGGTGGTGCGCGAAATGGAGAGATCGTGCAACCCCGACTCGACAAAACGCAGCACTTCATTGCGTCGCGATTCGGGGGCAATGAAATCGGGGTTGGCATTGATATGCTCAATCAGCCGGTCCTGGAAAGCACTCAGGCGGAAGAAGTAGGACTCCTCCTGCACCTTTTCCACTGCGCGATTGCAGTCCGGACAGCTCTTTTTCTCCCAGTGGTCGCCGCTCTCTTTCAGCTGCGTCTCGGTCCAGTAGGTCTCGCACGGCACACAGTACCAGTCCTCGTACATGTCCTTGTAGATGGCGCCGGCATTCTCCAGACGACGCCACATGGCCTGTACGGCCACCTTGTGACGCTCGGAACTGGTACGGATGAAATCGTCGTTGGTGATGGCAAGCTGCGGCCAGAGGCTGCTATAGCGCTCCACCACCTGGTCGGCCAGCTCGATCGGGGCGATACCGCGCCCTTCCGCCGCCTGCTGCACCTTCTGACCATGCTCGTCCACGCCGGTGAGGAAAAAGACATCCTTGCCATTCAGGCGCTCATAGCGGGCCAGCACGTCGGCAGCGATCGTGGTGTAGATATGGCCCAGGTGCGGCTCGTCGTTGACGTAGTAGATCGGGGTGGTGACGTAGTAGCTCTGCATGTCGCTGAAAAAGGGCCTCGCTGCTTGTAGAATCGGGTCGCGGACTATAACGAAGTCGCAGGCAGCTTAAAACATCCGGCATTATGTCACTATTAAAATTTTATAACTCGTGGCGATGGCTCCAGGGCCTGATTTCGCGCTCATTCCTCAGTCAACGACGAAGATATTTGAAGCTCGGATGCGGCCGGCCAACGTAGCAGGCCTGCGTAAACCCGTATTTACGAATGATCGCAGCCGACTGCTCCGCCTCGTCGCGCTTGTTGCCGAAATCGAACATCCAGTGACTCCCCTCGACGATCTTCCAGCTGCCGTTGATCCGCTTCACCACGATATGGCGTGGATTAAAGGCGATGCAATCCTCTCCCCGCATTGCACCTGATGGTGCCCGGTTGGCACTGAGCATATATGTGAAGGAGGGATTGGGACGCCCGACAAAGCAGCTCTTGTCCGTGTTGTAATGGCGGATGATGCGGTAAGCCGTACGCGCTTCGTCGCGCTTGTTGCCGAAATCGAACATCCAGTGATTGCCCTCGACAATCTTCCAGCTGCCGTTGACCTGGCGCACATCAACGTTGCGGGGATTGAAGGCAATGCAGTCTTCCTGAGCACTCCTTTGCATGGCGCCCGGCACGGGAGCAGCCAGGCGGTGCGGAGCTGCTTCACGCGTCTCATGCCGGATCGGGCGTTCATCCGCCCGGCCCTGATCAAGCCTCGTCCAGCGCGAACCGCCAAAGCCTCCGGTTTTGCGCACAGCAATCAGTTCATTGCCATTGTCGCGAATGCGCAGCTCAAGCTGGCCGTTCCCCATGGTCCTGCCCTTCGGCACATCCATCCACATGCCGCTGATACGCCCGCGCCTGATCTTGCCATGGAACACATTGGCCCAGCGCGGATTGCGGCTACTCTCCTCACCGTACCAATGCACCATGCCGTTCATCTCCCGCAGGTAATAGGTGCCGCCATCGTCCGCTTTCCATGTGCCGGTCAAATCTGCCAAAACCAGAGCTGGAAACAGGGAAAGCGATAGCATCAGGAACAGGGTTTTACGCAACATGGCACTCGCCTCCACCAGGGTATCTGCCACTATAGATCATCTCCTCGTATTCGGCAGGGCAAGCGCCTATCGCTATGCCGTCAGTCCGGCAATCACCTGCATGGCCACCCGCTGGCTGTAGTCGTGAATTTTCCAGTGATCCGGCATCCAGCCGACCAGGAAACGGTAGAAGTCGGCCTGAGCAACCGGAAAAAGCCTGCGCCACTCCGATTCAAGCGCCTCGCACACCTCTCCCCTGCCCCTCCCGATCAATGCCTGCCGCAACACGGCGAAATAGCTATCAAGCAGGTCCGTCTCCCACAGCTCCTGCTCCTCTTCATCGAGGCAACTGCCGAGGAAATAGGCGACATCCTTCATGCCGCATCCCCCACCCACATACTGGAAATCGACGGCCGCCACGGCCGCGCCATCGTGGGAAAAGCAGAAGTTGGCCACCTTGGCATCGCCATGGATAATGGTCTGGAACCGGCACCCGTTGAGCATGGCATCGATGGGAGCGGCGGCCAGCCGGATCGACGCATCCTCGATCGCAGCCCACTCATCCGGTCGGGTCGCCAGGTGCCAGTAGCTGCCGACCGGCCATAGTCCGGCAGGCTTCTCGCCCAGGAAGGTAGCGTGAAAATGGGCCAGCCAACGCAGGCACAGACGCGCCTCGTTAAAACCCAGATGACTCTTGCGCAGTGGAAAGCCCGCCGCGTCGAGGTCCTCCAGCACAATCAGGTGTTCATCGCCGATCGTTTCGGAGAGATGGCAGTGCGGTACACGACAGGCATCCGCACAACGGCTGCTCCACTGGCCGTACCAGGCCATCTCCACCTCATAGGAGTGCACCTTGCGCCGGTGCGAACGATCATTGTGCCAGCCACGGGGATGGTTCACCTCGGAGGGGAAAATGACATGCTTGAGTATGGCGCTTTCAACATCCGCCCCCTGCAGGGCAAAGCGCACAATCTCGCCATAACCGCTCCAAAGCGACTGAATGACCTCGCACCGCTCAGCATGCGAGGCCCCTACCGCATCTTTTACGATCTCAATCAACTGTTCGTGCATGGAGAAATGGAAATAACCTTCGGTTCAGGAATATAAAATAGACAGAGAGAAGCATCGTGAGCACAGCACAGGATACAGCGAGATAAAGAGCCCCGTGAAAAGCAAAGATATGAAATACGAGCAGGCCACAGCCGAAATATTCCACGGCCAAAAGCCAATAGAACCCCCGCAGTCGAAACTGCAGATAAAGAACATAGAACTGGAAAAGTAGATACCATACAGGAACGATGACATCCAGAAGTATGATTCCAACATAATGTTTGTCGTTATCGAGGATGAGGGATTGAAAAAACGAGACGACGACATACAGATGCAGCAGCGTAAATACTGTCGAAAAAATCAGAAAAGCCTCACGCATGCCGTTTGCCTTGTTAATCCCCATCACGCCCCCAGTAACGGGAGAGAGTATAAAAGGAAAAGCTGCAGGACCAGCAGCTCAGGCTTTTCCTTTCAACACCCTGTAAAAAAGGCCGGTACCGACACCCCAGGCACCGTTAACCATGAGAGCAGTAAACAGCAATGCGGGATGCCAGCCGCCACCGACCGGGCCCCCCTTCAGAGGCAGCACCACCAGCAGCGCCACCAATGACGGAGCAATGGCACCAAAAACGAATGCCCCCAGCCAGTAGCCATTCCCTTTTGGAAAACGACGATGCACCAGCAGGTAGATGATGCCCCACACCCCGCCCCAGAAGGCGAGCGACCACATGGCCGGCACCCCGAGAGGCGGGGTCGGCTTCATGGCGAATGGCGCGAACGGTGCGATGCCAAGCTGCCAGAGTCCGGCCAGCGTGAACTGGTGAAAAATCAATGTAGCGAAAAAACCCGCCACAAACCCATAGAGGTACCGGTTGCCAGGCATGCTTCGATCCTACCCGGCCAGCTTCGCGGCGATTTCGGCCACATGCTTGCCCTGAAAGCGGGCAATCTCGAGTTCGTTCTGCGAGGGCTGTCGGCTGCCGTCCGCCTTGGCCAGCGTGCTGGCGCCGTACGGGCTTCCGCCGGTGATCTCATCCATGTTTGTCAGCCCCTGACAACTGTAGGGAACCCCGACAATCACCATGCCCTGATGCAGCAGTGTCGTATGAAACGAGGTGATTGTCGTTTCCTGGCCACCGTGCTGGGTGGCGGTGGAGGTAAAAACGCTGCCGACCTTGCCGATCAGGCTGCCGTTCATCCAGTGCTTACCGGTCTGGTCGAGGAAATTGCGCATCTGGGCACACATGTTGCCGAAGCGGGTCGGGGTGCCGAAGATAATGGCATCGTAATCGGCCAGTTCATCCACCGTCACTACCGGCGCCTCCTGATCGAGCTTGGCCCCCGCCTCCCTGGCGACCTCCTCGGGCATCAACTCGGGCACCCTTTTGATCGCTACGTCCGTGCCATCGATTTGCCGCGCGCCTTCGGCCACGGCCTTGGCCATCGTCTCGACATGGCCATACATGCTGTAATAGAGCACCAGAATCCTTGTCATGACTCTCTCCTTGTCCGTGCAAATGCTTACAGCCAGTAAAGATCAGCAACCGGAGCAGGGCAAACGGGAGAGTATGGATAGCGTCAGGTATCCGAAGGATACAAACCCTGCCAGCGGGCGAGCCGGTCGGACATGCGGCGCACATGGCTTCCGGCCCAGTAGATGCGTCCGCAGCCGGGGCAGTGCCATACGGATTCGATCTGCTCGCGACTGAAAGCGGGCACTTTTTGCCAGTGGCACGCCTCCCCCTGTTCGAGAAGAGAGTTGCAGACCAGGCAGCGGGAGAACGGGGCACGCTGCCAGTCGATCGCCAGACGTTCGGAAAGTTCGCGCACCTGGTTTTCGAGGTCATTGCCATGCATCAGAATCACCACCGCATCGGCATGACGGTATTCGCTCATTTTGGCATCACAGGTAATCAACTGACGGCCTTCATCACGTGACTGGTCAAAGATGGTGCGATCATCGATGCCGTCCGCAGCTATACGCGTATCGTAGCCCGCGGCGCGCAGCCAGCGCCCCAGCCGGGCCAGCATCTCGTCACAAAAGAAGCGCATCGGCTCCCCAGCGACGAATGACTCAGGCATGCACCTTTGCCCGCTCGCGCAACACAGCCCGCAGCTGCAACAAGCGGGCCAGCAGAGTCGGACCGGCTCTCAGGCTGTGGCGCACCACCTCCACCGGCCAGGCGGCAATATCCCAGGCGACATTGGCCAGCTGATGTTCGGCGGGGTCATGCGGAGCCATCCGGATATCATCCTCGATACCGGCAAGCACGATGGCGGCAATCAGATCATGCGGCACCTTTTTTATCTGGCTGGTCAGCCATGCCTGCACGGCGGCCACATCGGCTGTGGCCAGATCGTCCGTCAGTCGCTGCCATTCCAGGCAAGCCGCGGCGATCTCGGCATCCTGCAGCGCCGCCACCCTACCTGGACGACCATCCGCCAGCCTCAGAGCCAGGGTCTCGGCATCTGCCGGCAACGCCATGCCGGACAAGGCCCGGCGCATCGGCTCCTTTTCCAGCGGTGCGCAGTGCTGCAACAGGCAGCGGGAACGGATCGTGGCCGGCAGGCGCATCAGATCATGGCATACGATCAGCAACAGGCTACCCGAAGCCGGTTCCTCCAGCCCCTTGAGCAGGGCATTGGCCGCCTGCATGTTCATCGTATCGGCATCATCGAGCATCACGACGCGCTTTTCGCTCTCCATACCGGAAAGAGCGAGAAAGGCGAGGGTCTCGCGTACCTGGTCGACGGCCAGGTCGCGCTTACCCTCGGCCCGTGTCACATACTGGAAATCGGGATGCGAACCGGCAGCCAGCATGCGGCAGGCATGGCACTCGCCACAGGCCCGCTCCCGGGCAGGGTGTTCGCAAAGAAACATAGCTGCCAGTTCGCGGGCCAGCATCGCCTTGCCGACTCCGGCCATACCGTGCAACAGCCAGGCATGATGCAACCGTCCACGCTGCAGGGCCGTGCCAAAACGATCGATAACGGCATCGTGGCCGATCGGCATCATGGCTGCATATCCCGTGCGATAAAGGCCTGACGGATTCGCTGCTGCACTTCTTCCGGTGTGCCAAGGCCATCGATACAGGCCATACGGGCAGGCTCACGTGCGCAGATCGCACCAAATGCCCCGTGCACCGCCTCGTGGAACGAGAGCACCTCCTCATCCAGACGTGTCATTGCCTCGGCACCGGAGAGCGCTCGCTCATGCACACGTCTCAACCCCTCTTTCGGCGCCACATCAAGCCACAGCGTCAGTTGCGGCACACAACCTGCCTCGGCAAAGCGCAGCATCTGGCCCAGTTCGGTCTCGTCGTGCTGCAACCGACGCCCGGCCAGCTGATAGGCCAGCGTGGAGTCGGAATAGCGGTCGCACACGATCCATTTGCCGGCAGCGATAGCCGGCTCGATCACTTCGCGCACATGCTGCACCCGGTCGGCCAGGAAGAGCAGCAATTCGCACTCCGGTACCGGCACATGCTCACCCGACAGCAGCAGACGGCGAATCTCCGCCCCCAGCCGAGTATCGCCCGGCTCACGGGTAAGCAGCACCTCCCGTCCCTCTTGTTGCAGCCATTCGGCCGTCAGGCGCAGCTGGGTACTCTTGCCGCAGCCATCGCCCCCCTCAAACGTAATAAATTTACCTTTGCCTGCCATTACTCCCCTTCACTCCATGGCCGTTCATCGACGACCTTGATATCCAGTTGCGCCGGCAGGCTCTGCAGCCAGTCGCGAACCGCCTGCCGCTGTGCCCTTGTTGTCCACAGCTGTTGCAACCGCCGTTCCGGATCGCGGCAGCGCAACACGGCCAGCCCATCCTCGCCGCACAACAGGCCCTGAAACAGTACCATCTGCTCCGGGGGCACCCTTAGCTCGACAAGCCAGGCCTCTGCATCACGGTCCGGCACGGTTGCGCTCGCGATCGATCTGAATCCATTTCCTCACATTGCGATTATGCTCCTCGCCGGTCACGGCAAAGGCGTGACCACCGCTGCCATCGGCGACGAAATACAGATAGTCGCTCTCTGCCGGGTGGGCAGCCGCCTTCAATGAGGCCGCCCCCGGGTTGCAGATCGGCGTCGGAGGCAGGCCTCGCCGGGTATAGGTGTTCCAGGGCGTATCATGCCTCAGGTCGCGTTTGTGCAGGTTGCCGGAAAAATGACCTTCCGTGCGCCAAAGTCCGTAAATGACCGTCGAATCCATCTGCAACGGCATCCCCCGCGAACCATAGTGAAGCCGGTTCTCGATCACCGAGGAGACCAGCGGCCGTTCGCTATCGATGGCCGTCTCCTTTTCAATGATCGAGGCGATAATAAGCAGGCGCTCGGCCTCCGTCTCGTGATCGACACCGAGCGATACCAACAGGTTGCGCTGGGCCTTAAGCATCTGCTCCAGCAGCAGCTCCGGTTTCAGCGGCAGTGTATAATCATAGGTTTCGGGTAGCAGGCGTCCTTCCGCTTCCCGGCCGTCGAGCAGACGCTGCAAGACCGATTGCCATGTGCCGGGCTCTGTATCGGTCGCACGTGCGAGCAATGCGATCACCTCATCGTTACGCAACCCCTCGGGAACGGTCACCTGATGGTGCACCACTTCACCCCGGGCAATTTTCGCCAACACATCGTGCACCGAAGTCTCACCCGCAAAGCGGTATTCGCCCACCTTCAGCCTGGCCGCCTTGCCGGAGAGGCGGGCCAGCCAGCGGAATGTCGTTGCCGAGGGAATCACCCCGGCCTGTTCCAGGCGGGCAGCGACCCGGGCGGACGCCATGCCCGGCTCAACCATGACGACGGTATCGGGGAGCGAATAGCGGCCATAGGCCTGCTGCCACAGCAGCATGGCAACAAGCAACAGCAAAATGGCCGCCACAGCCCCACCCCGCTTCCATGTCACACTCATGCAGACTCCTTGGTCGTATGCGGCACGCCCGGTCGGCCGGCCAGCAGTTCGATCAATTGATGCAATGCCGGATGTGCCGCATCCAGCGGATGTCCGTCAATCTCGGCCACCGGACGAATGAAATGACCGCTATTGCACAGCGCCATCGCATCGACCCCCTGTAACCCGTCCAGAGGACAGGCCATCGCATGCACCCCGGCATGCTCGATCAGCCAGCTGCGTACAATGCCGGGCAGGATGCCACTCCCGGACGGGGTATGCCACGCCCCCTCCCGATAGAGCAACAGATTGGCGGTAAGTCCCGAGAGCAGGCGCGGCTCGGAGCCGGATGTTGCCAGCAGGGGTTCGCACCCTTCCGGCAAGGTCGCCTGCCACTGCTGCATGGCACGCAGCGTGTCGGCATAGTCGGAAGTGAATTTGGCGATTTTATCGCGCAGGGGAAAGGGCCAGCTCACACTTCGCAAGCGGGCAGGCGCGATGACGGGAGAAGCCTGCATCACCTGCAGGAAGGCCTGTGGCTGTCGCTCACGTGGTGGATGCAGCCCCCATGTCGCTTCACCGCCCGAGACGGTCAGGCGCACCAGCACATCGTCGCCCTGCCCGGCTGCCGCCTGCAATATGGCGGTATAAAGCGACTTCTTGTCGGCATTGGCCAGGGCCATGCCGAACGCTTCCAGCCCCGCCTGCAACCGCTGCCAGTGGCGTGCCCATTCGAAGATGGCACCTTCCACCACCCGCATTGTTTCGAAGCAGCATTCACCGTAGGCAAGCCCCCGGTCGAGCTGCGTCACCGTTTTGATTTCAACCTTACTCATGGTATAAGCCCGCCATGCCGAATTTCTACCTTGAAGCCATCGAACACGCACGCGTCTATGATGTGGCCCGCGAAACGCCGCTGGAACTGGCGCCCAAGCTGTCGGCCCGTCTGCACAACGAGGTGCTTCTCAAGCGCGAGGATCTGCAGCCGGTCTTCTCATTCAAGCTGCGTGGCGCCTACAACAAGATCGCCCAGCTTTCCGAAGAGGAGCGCGCGCGGGGCGTCATCTGCGCCTCGGCCGGCAATCATGCCCAGGGCGTGGCCCTCTCCGGCAAGAAACTCGGCATTGCCGCCACCATCGTCATGCCGCGTACCACGCCGGAGATCAAGGTCAAGGCCGTAGAGGCACTCGGCGGCAAGGTGGTCCTGGCCGGCGACTCCTACTCCGATGCCAGCGAACATGCCGACCAGCTCTGCCGCGAGAACGGCATGACCTATGTGCACCCCTACGACGATCCACTGGTCATTGCCGGCCAGGGCACCATTGCCGAAGAGATGCTGCGCCAGGCTCCGAGCGATGTGGATTATGTCTTCGTACCGATCGGCGGTGGCGGCCTGATCGCCGGCATGGCCGCCTATCTGAAACATCGGTCGCCGAATACGAAGATCATCGGTGTGGAGCCGTTCGATTCGGCAGCCATGCACGATTCGGTGAAGGCGGGTGAACGGGTCACGCTGAAACAGGTCGGCATCTTTGCCGACGGCGTGGCTGTAAAGAAGGTGGGCGAACACACCTTCGATCTGGTCCGGCAGTACGTCGACGAGATTATTCTGGTCGACACCGACGAAATCTGTGCCGCCATCAAGGATATCTACGACGAGGATCGTGCCATTGTCGAACCGGCCGGCGCACTCGGTGTCGCTGGCATGAAGAAATTCGCCCGGCGCGAAAAACTGCAGGGCAAGGTGCTGGTGGCGATCAACAGTGGCGCCAACATGAATTTCGACCGCCTGCGCCATGTGGCCGAGCGGGCCGAAATGGGCGAGCGGCGTGAGGCGCTGTTCGCAGTGACGATTCCGGAAAAGCCCGGCAGCTTCCTGGAGTTCTGCCGCCTGATCGGCCATCGCCCGATCACCGAATTCAACTATCGCCTCTCCAGCCGAAGGCAGGCCCATATCTTTGTCGGCATCGGCGTGCGCCATGAGGATGAGCACAACGGTATCGAGGCGCTGCTGAAAGAGCACGGCTACGCCCATATCAGCCTGTTCGATAACGAACTCGCCAAGCTGCATATCCGCCACATGGTCGGCGGCAAAAGCAGCGAGGTGCAAAACGAGGTGCTCTACCGCTTTGAGTTCCCGGAACGCCCGGGTGCGCTGCTCGACTTCCTGGAACACTCCGCCGGCCGCTGGAATATCTCGCTGTTCCACTATCGTAACCATGGCGCCGCCTATGGCCGCGTACTGGCTGGCCTTGAGGTACCACCGGACGAACGTGCTCAGTTCGAAGACTTTCTCGATGAACTGGGCTATAGCTGGAGCGATGAATCGGACAACCCGGCTTTCCGGCTTTTCCTTTAAAACACAACGAATGAAAAACAGCGGGGCATCACTACCCCGCTGTTTTATTCAGGGCCTGTTAACACTAATTTCGATGGCGCCGATACGGCCATTTTTTCGGCCCTGCAAGGCATTGCGAGCGTGGCGTGCTCATTGCACACAAGCGAGCGATAACGCGGCAGGACGGAAAAATGGCCTATCCCTGAAGGGCTGCGCCCCAAACCGGGCCAATCAAGGCGCGAGGGATGAAATTTGGTGCCTCCAAATGAATCCTGAGTAACGCCGAGTGGCCCGGTTTGGGGCAACAGCGGCAACACCGAAATAAGTGTTAACAGGCCCTAATACCCAATCACCCCACGATTTGGTTGTGGTGGCGGTGGTGGCTGCTTGATCACCGGATTCGGTGGCTGTACTACGGGGGGCTGCACTGCCGGGGGCTGGAATACAGGCACCTGCACATTGGGGTCATTCGGAGAGGTCACCGTCCCCTTGGGCGTACTCAGCATTGGCGTGGGTACCACCAGGCCATTGGCCAACGCACCAATACCCAACCGCTGAAGGTCTTCAGGCGTAATTTGCCGGACCTGCGGTGGCTGCCCGGGGATAAAGCGGACAATCTGTTTCGGCTGAATCAACACCTCGCCACCCTGCAAATTCCGTCCGGCAATCGAACCCTCAAAAAGCATGACGTCGGTATAGGGCGGATTACCTCCTGCTGAAGGAGTTGGCGGCACAATGATACCAAACTCCGTACCCCGTACACCGATCGTGGCGGTCTTGGTATGGACCGAAAAATCGGAGGTGGCCCGTTTGAGTTTCGAAACAAGGAAGCGGGCCTTGCCCCACAGCATACTGAACACGCCCGAGGTCAGCCCCTGCTTGTCGGTCTCGTAGCGATCAATCACGATACGGCTGCGGGTACCGAGATAGAGTACGCTATCGTCGACCATCTTCAGACGCACGCGTCCATCTTCTCCCGTCACAATGACATCATTGGCCTTGACCGAATCCTTGAGGGCAAGCGCCTGCGTGCTGCCATCCCGGATGATCTGCACGTCGCCCTCCTTGTAGGTGACCGTCCCTGCACCAGCTGCCAGGGCCTCAAAGGGTGCCACCAGCAAGAAAGCCAAGATGAGAGTGATTAATCGCATGCCGCACCTCCCCCGATACCCGCTCTGAACGTAAAAAGATAATATCCGACTTTGCACCTGTATTTGATTCTATACTAAGCTAATTATCAGCGCCAAATCACCGGAGGGGATGATGTTCAAAAAGCTCGTTTTATCGATCGCCATGGCCCTGTTCACCCTTCCGGCTTTTTGCGCCGCACAAACCGGCAATGCACTTCTGGATGCCGCCATCCATGATTATCAGTTTCAGGAGTATCAGGCGGCCGAACAGAAATTCCTGCAGGTGCTGAAAAGCGCCCCCGACAATCTGACCGCCCACTATCACCTGGGCATGATCCAGATGCACAGCAAACCGCGCCAGGCTGTCGGTCACCTTGAAACGGTCTACCGGGCCGATCCGAATGCCCCCGGCATCGAGGATGCTCTGGCATCCGCCTACATGGCTGCCGGCATGAATGATAAAGCCATGCCGTTATGGCAAAAGCTGCATCGCCAGGCCCCCACCAATGACAAATACGCCTTTCAATACGGTGTTGCACTGCAAAACAGTGGCCGGCAAAAGGAAGCGGAAGCGATCTACCGTCAACTCATTGCCAAGGGCGGGAGTTATGCCAATCCGGCCCACTATCAGCTCGGCCATCTCTACTCGACCCTGGGAGCCTACAACCTGGCGACAAAGCAGTTTGCAGCCATTGCTCCGGATTCGCCTTACGGTGCAGCCGCCTCGCAATATATGACGGCCCTGCGGCCCGTGACACGTCCGCTTACGCTCTACCTTTCGGGCGAGTTCATGTACAACGACAATCCGGGGGCGGCCAGCTCAAGCCGCCTGGCCAATTCGCCCGCACGCATCGGAAGCCAGGGCACAACATGGATGGCCGCAGTCAATACGCGCCAGTATGAATTCACGCCACAGTGGCACCTGAAGCTGGGCTATCTCTTTTACGGCACCTTTTATATGAAGAAGGCGGCGCGGGATAATGATTTTGTCGGCCATTATCTCAATCCGGAGATCAGCTTCCATCCGAAAAAGACGCTCGAGCTTGCCCTTAAAGGCGAGATTCAGCGCCTGGAATTCTCGCATCAGCTACTCAGCAACAACTACGGTGCCACGCTGACCGGCACATGGCGCCCGGATGAAACCCGTTCACTGAATATCCACACCGGGTACCTGAACAAGCAGTACACCAGCGATTACCGGGGCACTTCCTTAAAATATCTCGATGCCGACAGCACAAGTGTCGGCATGGGCGGCTCCATCACCAGCCGTGAATGGGGCGGAGGCCTGAACGCCGATTACACCTATACGGATGAACACACCAACAAGGCAGGCGACCCCCTTGTCGGCACAAAAGCGAGGGATAGTCGCTATCAGGAGCACCTGATTCGTGCGGATGCTGTGCTTCCGCTACCGGCGGGCCGGCTGGAACGTTTGCGCTTGCTGCCCAGCTACAGCTACACCTACCGCAATTATCCCAATGCCCAGAGTGGCACGCTTTACACGGATATCCCCGGCCAGCAGATGAAGGTAAAGCTGAGCACCTGGTCGATCCGCCTTCAGGGATTGCTATGGAAAAAATATAATCTGACCCTGTCCGGAGGCTATGAATACAACCGCAGCACGGCACAGAGCAGCATTCTCACCTACCGCTTCAAGCGCTATTTCGGACAACTGGCCGGTTCCTACTGATGTCGCCCTCAAGGCTTAAGGCAGACTACATCCATCCAGCGTCCCCCGTGCCGGATACGCAGACTCCCGGCTGGCTCCACGGCCAGTGCCTTGATGGAACTCTTGTCCGGGCAGAGAACCGCAACTCGCCACCCCTGAAAATGAGCCTGAAGCTGCTCTCCCAGCCGATGGTAAAAATCGCAGGTATCGTCACCGATTCGAATACCGAAAGGCGGATTGCATAGCATCACCCCTGGCGTGCCTTCCACCTTATGCCCGAAAAAATCCTGCTTCCGGATGGTCACATCGTGACCGACAGCGGCTCGTTCTGCATTCTGAACGGCTGCAGCCACGACTTCCGCATCGATATCCGAGGCGGTGATCTGCAGCTTCTCGCCATAGCCTTTCAAGGCTGCAGCCTTCTCTTTGGCCCTCTTCCACGCCTTCGCCTTACAGACAGGCCAGGCAAGAAAGGGGAAATGATGATGAAGGCCGGGGGCAACAGCTCGTGCCATCAGGGCTGCCTCGATGGCAAAGGTACCCGAACCACACATGGGCACCATCAACGGTTCATCCGGCTGCCAACCCATCCACTCCACGATCGCAGCAGCCAATGTCTCGCGCACAGGCGCCTTGCCCGGGTGCAGGCGATAACCACGCCGATCCAGGCGCTCCCCGGATGCATCGATACTGATCGTACACTCATCCTGGTCGAAACGCAGGTGAAGTTGCTGGGTCGAATCAGCCGCATCAACGACAAGATGGCATGCCACCCTGCCCCGCACCGCATCGGCAAGCACGGCGGCCGCACGTGTCGAGTGAATCAGGCGCGAACGATGGCAGCTTGCCTTCACGCTAAAGCGTGCATCGGTCGTCAGGTAGTGTTGCCATGGCAGTTTCCCGGCCTTGTTAAACAGCTCCGGCCACGACATGGCCCGAAAACTGCCCAGGTGCAACAGCACGCGCGTTACCAGCCTGGCGCGCAAATTGATGCGGTAGAGCGTCTCCATTGTGCCTGAAAAGTGAACACCGCCCTCATCCTCACAAATCTCGTGTGCGGACAATGATGCCAACTCACGGGCTGCCAGCTTTTCCAGCCCTGGAACAACGACAGCGTAGTATTGGTACGGATAAGACATGCCGCCACTCTAAGGGGTTCAGGCGTGCGCTCCCAGTGAAAGTGCATCCTTGTCTGCTTGGCCGCCAAGCCCTAGCTTTGCGGATACGTAATCAGATAAACAGATTCGTTAAATCATTCCTGTTGCCATCAGGGCCACAGGTGAAAAAAGGTGCTCCATGTCGTTTTCGCTCAAGCCGATGAACATTTCCGGAAAAGAGGTCCTTCCCCTGATCGAAGGTGGCAAGGGTGTGGCCGTATCGACGGGTGAAAGTTCCGGTGCCTGGGCTGCAGCGGGTGGCATCGGCACCTTTTCGGCTGTGAATGCCGACAAAATCGGCCCGGATGGTGAGATCATCCGCACCGTTTATCACGGTCGCAGCCGCAAGGAGCGTTTCGAAGAGCTGGTTGCGCAGGGCATTGCCGGCGGTATCAGCCAGGCACAGATCGCGCACGAGGTTTCCGGCGGCAACGGTCGTCTGCACATGAATGTGCTGTGGGAGATGGGCGGCGCCGAACGCGTTCTGCACGGCGTGCTCGAAGGAGCCAGGGGGCTGATCCACGGTGTCACCTGTGGTGCCGGTATGCCGTTCCGTCTGGCACCGCTTGCAGCCCAGTACGGCGTTCACTATTACCCGATCGTCTCCTCGGCCCGTGCCTTCCGCGCCCTGTGGTTGCGTTCCTACCGCAAATACCCGGAGTTGCTGGGTGGCGTCGTTTACGAGGATCCATGGCTGGCCGGTGGCCACAACGGCCTCTCCAACTCGGAAAACCCGGAATACCCGGAAGCCCCATTCCCGCGCGTTGCCGCGCTGCGCGCGACCATGAACGAATTCGGGCTGCAGAATGTACCGATCATCATGGCCGGCGGCGTCTGGTTCCTGCGCGAATGGGCCGACTGGATCGACAATCCGGAGGTTGCACCGGTTGCCTTCCAGTTCGGTACGCGACCGCTGATCACGCAAGAGAGCCCGATCTCGGATACCTGGAAACAGCGCCTTCTGCACCTGAAACCGGGGGATGTGAAGCTGAACCGCTTCTCGCCGACCGGCTTCTACTCATCGGCCGTTTACAACGATTTCCTGCACGAACTCTACGATCGCTCTGATCGTGAGATCGCCTTTGTCGATCATGCAACCGGCGACCACACCGAAGAGTTTACCTTTGGTGTGCGCAACAAGAAGGTCTACGTCACCCGGCACGACAAGCGCCGGGCTGAATCGTGGATCAAGGAGGGTTTTACGAAGGCCCTGCCAACCCCCGATTCGACCCTGATTTTCGTCGACGCAGAGAAGGCGCAGGAGATTCGCCAGGATCAGCTCGACTGCATGGGCTGCCTGTCGCAGTGCCTGTTCAGCAACTGGGCCGCCAACGAGCGTGGTACCACCGGCCGCAAAGCCGATCCGCGTAGTTTCTGCATCCAGAAATCACTGCAGGAGATCGCTCATGGTGCCGAGCCGGACAAGCACCTGATGTTTGCCGGCCATGCCGCCTATCGCTTTGCCGAAGATCCGCTCTATGAAAATGGCCACATCCCGAGCACGCAGGAGCTGGTCGAACACATCACCAGGGGTGACTGACGACACAACGAAAAAGGGCGCTCCTAGGAGCGCCCTTTTTTAATCATCTCGGCACACATATCAGCCACGCCATCGGCCGGGTTTTGTCCGCCGAGCAGTTCCCGAAGCCGGGCAAACTCCCGTCGCTGCACTACGGCTGCATCTCCGCCCTGCAGCAAGGGCAGGGTTTCGGCCACGATCCGTTCGACCGTCGCATACTCCTGGATCAGTTCCGGCATCACTTCCCGGTCATCGAGCAGAATATTGGCAAGGCCCGCACAGTCGGTACCGACCAGCTTGCGGGCCAGCCAGATCATCAGCGGCGAGCCGCGATAGACCAGTACCGTCGGCACATCCCACAGCGCCAGCTCCAGCGTTGCCGTACCGGAGACGGCAATGGCGGCATCGGCACGCAAGGCATAAGCCGGCTCCAGCCGGTCCAGTAGCAAAACACCGGCATCGATCAGCGGCTGCAACTGCACATTGGAAACACCCGGCGCCCGGGTCACGACCGCATGCGCCGGCCCTGGCATATGGGCACGAATCTCCCGCCAGGCATTGGCCAGAAGCTCGGTATGACGTGCCAGTTCGCCCGGGCGACTGCCCGGCAACAGGGCCAGAAGTGGCTCATCCGCTGGCACACCGAGACGCTGCTTCAGCTCATCACGACTCCAGCCATCCTTGCACTCCCATGCACTGGGATTTCCGACATATTCTGCCTGGATGCCGTGAGGGGCAAACCACTCCTGCTCAAACGGCAAAATGGAGGCGAGGCGATCCTGGGCACGACGCAACCGCTTCACCCGCCACTTGCCCCAGGCCCAGAGCTTCGGCGCAATGTAATAGAGGACAGGGATACCCAGACGACGCAGGCGTTCACCAAGACGCATATGAAAACCGGGGAAATCGACCAGGATGACCACGTCCGGCCGCTCGCTCTCGACCCATGCGCTGATCTCATCCGCCACACGACGAATGCGCGGCAAGGCGCGCACAACATCGCCAATACCCATGACATTGAGCTGGTTCATATCAATCAGGGTATGGCAACCGGCTGCGCGCATCGCGGGACCGGCCACCCCATGAATCTCGGCATCGGGCATCAGGCGGCTGAGCGAGCGGATCACAGCTGCAGCATGCATATCCCCCGACGCCTCACCAGCGCTGATCAGAATGCGGGGCATCAGTGCCCGCTCCCCTCCGGTGGAAGGCCATAAATGCTGATGCCGTAACGGTCTGCGAGTTCATCCAGGCGCTGCCGCTCGATCAGCAGTGTGCAGCCGGCCTCGACCGCAATGGCCGTACAGCCGCATCCATGCATCACTTCCAGCGTATCGGGGCCCATGGCAGGTACATCGAAACGGAGGTCCTGTTCGGGCTTGGCCACCTTGACCACCACGGCCTTGCCGTTGCCAAGCGTACCTCCGCGGCGGATCGCCTCATCGGTTCCCTCGATCGCCTCAACAGCCAGGACGGCCCCCTGCTGCACGACGATGGTCTGTCCGATATCGAGTGCCGCTACACCCTTGGCCTGGGCAAAGCCGAACTGCATATCCTCGATCAGCTTCTTGCCCGGCTTCGGCCCATACAGATGGCCTTCGCCTGCAATCATCGCACCGGCATGCTCAACCTGTGAAATCACTTGAATACCGCCATCAGCGAGCAGTTGGGTAATCGCCAGCATGATGGTGTCATCCTTGCGATCCGGAAGTTTGAGCATCGCCTTGACCGCGACAAAGTCGGGACGGAAATTGCGGAACATGTGCAGCTTGCGCACCTTTCCGGCCATCACCACCTGCTCCACGCCCGCTTTCTGGAAGGCCTTGATCATTGCCCCGATCTGACCGACATGCAGCCAGGTGACCGTCGTCGCCAGCTCCTCGATAGAGCGAAAGGTCTCCTCACGTGCCGCAACGACGTGCAGCTCAAACCCCTGCTGAACGAGAGTCTCGGCCAGTTCAAGCGGGAAAGCGCCATAGCCGGCGATCATGCCGATTTTCGAATTGTTCATGCTATGGATTAGTGACTGCTGTCCTTGCGATGGATGGTCAGACCACGCTCGGCACTGCGCACGAATTCGATCAGGTGGCGGGCCTGTGCATCATCGCCAGCAATCTGCCCGGCTTCGTCCAGCCGGTCGCTGATCCGGCCCCTGCCCTGCAACAGCAGGCGATAAAGATCTTTAAGCATCCGCACCTGATCGGTTGTAAAGCCGCGTCGTTTCAGGCCGACAATATTCAACCCGGCCAGGCTCGGACGGTATCCGCCGGAAGTAAGGCAGAACGGCGGCACGTCCTTCACGATTCCGGCCATGCCGCCCACCATGGCATAACGGCCAATACGCAGAAACTGGTGAATGGCCGACATGCCACCGATCACCGCGCCATCCTCGACCGTGATATGACCGGCAAGCGTGGCGCAGTTGGCCATGACAATACCGCTTCCCAGGATGCAGTCATGTGCCACATGGCTGTATGCCATCAACAGGTTATTGCTGCCGACCCGGGTCAGCATGCCGCCACCCTCGGTGCCCGGATTGACCGTAACGTTTTCGCGGAATGTATTCTCGTCCCCAATCACCACTTCGGAGGGCTCGCCATGGAATTTCAGATCCTGCGGTTCATGGCCAATGCTGGAGAAGGGAAAGAAACGATTGGCACGGCCAATCGTGGTGTGCCCGACAATCGACACATGCGAGATCAGTTCGCAATCATCACCGATTTTCACGTTATCGCCGATGACGCAGAACGGGCCGATGCGGACGTTTTCGCCCAGCTCCGCCGAATCGGCGATGACCGCCGACGGGTGAATCTCGCGACTCACGCTTTCTCCTTCGGCATCAGGGTCGCCATCAGCGTGCCTTCGCAGACCAGTTCCCCATCAACAAACGCCTCGCCCTTGAAGCGCCACATATGGCCACGGCGGCGCAGGCAGGTAAGCTCGAAAATCAGCTGGTCCCCCGGGCGAACCGGCTTACGAAATCGTACACCGTCAATGCCGGTGAAATAGACCAGAAACTCCTGATCCTTGGGGGCGGACTGGAAGGCAAGAATACCTCCTGCCTGGGCCATGGCCTCGACAATCAGTACACCCGGCATCACGGGATGATCGGGAAAGTGGCCAGTAAAATGCGGCTCATTCACCGTCACATTCTTCAGGGCACGGATCGATACGTCCGGCTCAAAATCGAGAATGCGATCCACCAGCAGGATCGGGTAACGGTGCGGCAAGAAGCCCATGATGTCGTCAATATTCAAAGTTGGCATAATCCCTACTCACTTAATCTCTATTCAATTCGGATTTCAGTCGCGGCTGCGCACCCGCTTCCATATCTCGGGCAGGCGCTCCGTCAACGCGGAGATTTTCAGCCAGGTGCGGTGCGGCATGGCTGGCATACCGCCGTACATCCCGCCGGCCTCAAGATCACTCATCACGCCGGTCTTGGCAGCCAGCTTACAGCCATCCCCGATTTTGAGGTGCCCGGCAATACCGGCCTGTCCGCCAACCTGGCATCCCTGGCCAATGCGGGTCGAACCAGAAATGCCAACCTGACTGGCCATGATGCTGTAGGCGCCGATCTCGACGTTATGTCCCACCTGAATCAGATTATCGAGCTTCACGCCGCGGCGAATGATCGTATCCCCCAGCGCACCACGATCGATACAGCTGTTGGCACCGATTTCCACATCATCCTCAAGCACTACCCGACCGGTTTGCGGAATTTTCACATGCTCGGAACCGCTCCAGGCATAGCCGAAGCCATCGGCACCGATCACCGCTCCGGCCTGCAGGATGACACGATCGCCCAGCTGGCAGCCATGGGCCACCACAACATTGGCATGCAGCAGGCAGGAAGCACCGATCCGGACATGATCACCGACCACAACCCCAGGGCCAATCACACTGCCAGGCCCGATGATCGCATTGGCACCGATCACGGCCTGGGGGCCAATATCGGCATCATCGGCAATCCGGGCCGATGCGGCGATCACCGCCGAAGCATGACGTTCGCCGCTGCCGGTCGGCTGCGGATAGAAATGACGTTGCAAACGAGCGAAGGCGAGATAGGGATCAGCGGTCACAATCACCGGCCTGTCGCCATACACATCTGCGGTGGTGGATTCGGGTACGAAGACGACGGCAGCCCTGCTTGAAGCCAGGGCACCCTGATAACGCATATTGGCAAGGAAGGAAGCCTGATCAGGCCCGGCCTGATCAAGCGTTCCCACACCCGTGACCTCATGATCCGGATCGACGTTACAGGGCGTACCGCCGACCATTTCGGCAATCGCCCCTATATTCAAGGGCCGACTCATGGCAAAACCTTACTTCTTCTTGTCGAGAAGCTTGGTCACGTCTCCGGTAATATCCAGGGCGTCGTTCGCATAAATGATTGCAGATTTGGGCAAGATCAGGTCAAAGCCGTTCTTCTTGCCGTAATCGCGTACAACCTCGTAAAAGTCGCTGATCACACCCTGGTCGAGGCTGTTCTTCTTGCTGATCAGCTCTTCCTGGGCATCCTGCTGTTTACGGGCAAAGGACTTGCGCAGCTCCTTGAGCTCGTTCTGTTTCTGGGCCAGACGCTCCGGAGACATGGCCATCGACTGGCCCATGATATCCTTCTCGGACTGGCTGATTTTCATGCGCAACGCATCCAGCTCTTTCTGCTTGCTGTTCTTCAGAGCTTCCAGGCTCTTCAGACCCTGCTGGTAAGCGCGGGTATTCTCAACCGCACTCTTCACATCGACATAGGCAACCTTGTTTTCTGCAGCTGATGCAACACCTGCCAACAGCAAAGTCGATGCGGAAATCGCAAGCAACACACTCTTCATTCGCATTAAAATCTCCCTTCCAATCATTGGATGATCACATCTCCGTTGCGTGATCCTACTGTAATGTTACTCACCCGGCAAAGCGACCTAGAACATCGAACCCAGTGAAAACTCAAAGGAACGAAGGAGGTCGGAGGGCTTCTTGCGCACGGCGTTTGCCCACGAAAGCGTTACCGGACCGACGGGCGAAAGCCACTCGAGTCCGAAGCCGACGGAACTGCGGATATTGGCGGCCGAAAAGGGTTCCTGCAACTGGATATTGCGCCCCGCCACTGTGGCATTGACGTTACCCCACATGGTACCGGCATCGGCAAACAGTACCGCCCGTACGCCTGTTGTCTGCATATAGGGAATCGGCAGGAACAGATCGACGCTCGCCGTCAGCTTCTTGTCGCCACCAACGGGGTCTTTCGTCTGCGGGTCACGGATGGAGACGCCGTAATAGTCAAAGCCGCGCAGGCTGCCGATTCCACCCAGTGAATAGCGGCGGTAGATCGGCACCTTTTTACCCGAATAGCCGCCGATTGCCGCACCGCCCAGGGCAAGACGAAGATTGCTGTCGTCGCCGAGCGGAATGTACTTGCTGGTCTTCAGTTCGGCTTCATAAAAGCGATCCTGACCGGCAAGGCCTGCCGCACTCAGGCGCAGCACATGATAATAACCATCACTGGCACCCACGGTCTTGTCGCGGCTGTCATAGCTCAGGGCCTGGCTGACCTCACCGGTCGTATGCACACCCTGCTGCGCCAGCAGAAGCAACGAGCTGTTGGCGGCAAAGTTGGACAGATTGGTGCGCGAGTACTGATACCCCAGCGAATAGGTCAGCTCTTCACTCAGTGGAAAATCAAAATTAACGCCACCGCTAATATTATTCTGCTTGTACTGCACCACGGTCAACGGCTTGGTCTGGCTCTTCTGGGCATTGATGGATGCCCGTACATCCGAATCCATAAAATTGGGATCGGTGAAGCTGAAGTTGAAGTTCTGGGTCTTGGCACCCACCTCGGCCTTGGCATTGACGCCGTACCCCTTGCCGAGGAAGTTCTTTTCGGTAATGCGCGTCGTGATCAGCACCTTCTCCAGCTGCGAATAACCGCCGCCAATCGCGAAATTACCGGTTTTATCTTCTGTGACATCGACGTTCATCTTCACACGATCGCTGGCCGAACCCTTGGGCAGCGAAACCCGGACATCCTTGAACAGTTCGGAACGCCCCAGCCTCTCACGTGTACGCTTGACACCCGTGGCCGTAAAACGGGCCATTTCATCCTGTCGCAACTCGCGTCGGATTACCGAATCATCCGTTTTGGCATTGCCGCTGACGTTGATGCGCTCGACATATACCTCGCGCCCCTTCTCGATATCGAACACAACCTCCACCGTATTGTCGTTGAGATTGCGCTTGAACAGCGGCGTCACACTGGCGAAGGCATACCCTTCATCACCGACCAGCAGGGTCATATCCTCAATACTCTTGCGCAGTTCCGAAAGCGAGTAGAGCTCGCCCTCCTGCAGGCTTACCGCCTGGCGCAGCTTCTCTTCCGAAGGCACCAGATCGCCCTGCAGCCGAATACCGGAGACCGTATAGGCCGGCCCTTCATGCAGACTGAAAGTCAGATAAAAACCGCCCTTATCGGGAGTCAGCGAACTCAGGCCCGATTCCACCTTGGCATCGAGATAGCCATGGTCCTGGTAAAACTGCTCCAGAGCCTGCACGTCGCCACCGAAACGCTGGCTGTTGAGCACATCGCGATCACCGAACCAGTTCATCAAGGATTCGCTCTGGGAATGAATCTTTGCCCGCAGTTCATCATCCGTGAACACGGTATTGCCCACAAAACGAATATCGCGAATGCGTGTCACATCCCCTTCCTCGATATGCAGGATCAGATTAATACGGCCATCCGGAAGCTTGGTGATCTTCGGCGTCACCTCGACCTGGTAGTAGCCCTTCTTCAGATAGCCCTTTCGGATCACGTTGCGGTCCGAACGAAGCTTGTTCTTGCTGAAAATTTCGCCCGGTTTCAGCTTCAGCTTTCGCTTCATGTCCTTGTAGGTGAACTCGCTGTTGCCCTCCACCTTGAAATCGGCAATCAACGGATTTTCCTTCACCACGAAACGAAGGCGAATACCACCCTGCTCCGGAATGCCGACCACGCGAATATCCTCGTAGTTGCCGGATTTAAACAGACGGCGCACATCGCGGCTGATAGTGCGGCGACTGACCACCGTCCCGGGCTTGGAATCGACCTGGGCGAGAATTGCTTCCGAGTCGACGTAGCGGTTGCCACTAACCTCGACAGCGACGATCTGTCTGGCGACATCCTTTTCAGCCGCCAAAAGCGGCTGGGCCACTGCCATCATGAAGAGTGACAGCATCAACAGCCGCCAGGATACGAAACCTTTCATACCGTGCATTCTACCCTCTGAACAAACGCATCAAATCGTTATAAAACGCAAATACCATTAACATGACCACCAGAGCCATCCCGACAATCTGGGTACGTTCCATCGTCTCCGGCGACAGCGGCCGGCCACGAATTTTCTCCAGGCCGAGATAGAAAAGATGCCCACCGTCGAGCACCGGAACCGGCAACAGGTTCAGTACCGCCAGGTTGACCGAAATCAGGGCAAGAAACGTGACAAACGAAACCAGCCCCATCTCCGCCGTCTTACCGGCCAGCTGGGCAATTGCAATCGGCCCGCCAAGATTCTCCGGCGAAATGGCCGTGGTGATCATCTTGCCGACAACCTGCAGCGTCAACACCGTCATCTCGGCCGTACGGGTGACACCATATGTCATCCCCTCAGCAAAGCCCATGCGATAAAGCTGCGGCTCGCTGGCAGACTGAGCCACCAGGCGCACCCCGATACGGCCCACGCCACCATCGGCGGCCTTCGGAACTACCTGCAGTCGCAGATGGGTCTCGTTCCGCAGCACTTCCAGCACCACAGGCTGGCCCGGGCGGGCCTGGATATAACGGATCAGATCTCCCACCGTCTGCACGGCCGTGTTATCGACCCGCAGTACCTGGTCACCGGCCTGGATACCGCCCACCTCGGCCGGTGAACCGGCCGTAACCGAATCGATATGTACCGTGATACCCGGTGAGATACCTAATGCCTCGTTGGACACGTTCACCAGCAAGGCATCCTTGTCGAGCTTCGGAAGCGAAACAGGAATCGATACCGGCGCACCGCCACGATCCACCTCAACCGTCGTACCGCCACCGACTGCCTGCTTGAGCGACTCCTCAAGCTGCTGCCAGGAGTGAACCGCAGTATTGCCGATGCGCAGCACCCGGTCCCCTTCCTGCAGGCCCGCCTGTTCGGCCACGGAGGCAGGAGCCACCGATCCGATGACCGGCGGCAGCACCATCTGACCCATCCAGCCGATGAACATGTACGCGACAATCGCAAACAGAAAATTGAACATCGGGCCGGCAAAGGCCACCGCCGCCCGTTTCCAGACCGGCTGCACGTCAAAGGCACGTGCCCGCTCCTCTTCGCTCAGTTCACGTTTGGCATCCTCGCCCTGTTCATCCGGGTTTTCGCCCAGCATCTTCACGTAGCCGCCCAGCGGAATGGCAGCAATCACGTACTCCACTTCACCGTCACGACCGCGCCAGGAGTAGAGCGCCGGGCCAAAGCCGATCGAAAACTTCTCGACACGGATGCCCAGCTTGCGCGCCACAATGAAATGGCCGTACTCATGCACGGCCACCAACAGGGCAATCGCCACGACAAATGCCGCGGTCGTATGCAAAATCTCCATCATGCTGCCATCACCTCTTCCGTCATCCGACGTGCGCGGCGGTCATACAACCAGACCTCGTCCAATGTTTCCACATGCACATTTTCCACTTGCGCCAACACCGACTCCACCGTATGAACAATGTCCATGAAACCGATACGCCCGTCGCGAAAAGCCTGGTTGGCCACTTCATTGGCGGCATTAAAGGCAATGGCCAGGGCATCCTCGCCCTTCATCACATCCTGAACAAGGCGCATAGCCGGGAATTTCCCGGTATCGATGGCCTGAAAATCGAGTCGTCCCGTGGCGGCCAGATCGAGCCAGGGAATACCGCTGGCCAGGCGGGGTTCAGCCTGCATGGCATAGACGATCGGCCCACGCATATCGGGCTCGGCAAGCTGGGCGAGCACCGAACCATCCCGGTACTCGACCATGGCATGCACGATACTCTGCGGATGAATAATGGCTGACAGCTTCTCCGCCGGCATATCGAAAAGCCAGCGCGCCTCGATCAACTCCAGCGCCTTGTTCATCATCGTGGCCGAATCGACACTGATCTTGGCCCCCATATCCCAGTTGGGATGGGCGATAGCCTCGGCAGGCGTCACATCGGCAAGGGTTGCCGGATCACGGTCCCGGAACGGGCCACCGGATGCGGTGAGGATAATACGGGTCACCGATGCGGCATCGTGACCGGCCATAGCCTGATGCACGGCAGCATGCTCCGAGTCGACCGGCACCACGCTGGAACCATGCTCCCTGGCCGCCTGCATGAAGATACGTCCGGCCGTGACCAGGCACTCTTTATTGGCCAGGCCAACCCGTTTGCCGGCCTTCACGGCCGCAAGTGCAGCCGGCAGACCGGCGGAACCGACCATGGCGGCCATGACCATATCGACATCGGCAGCGATCGCTGCTTCAACGGCCGCATCCATCCCCGCCTCGATGCGAATTGAACTGTCCAGACGAGCACGCAGCTCTTTGGCGGCAGCATCATCGGTCATCACCACGACTTCCGGACGTACCGCCTCGGCCAGTTCATGCATGCGGGTCACATTGCGATGCCCCACCAGGGCATGGGCGGAAAATTTGTCGGGATGGCGAAGCATCACATCCACTGTGCTGCCGCCAATCGATCCCGTAGCCCCAAGTACGGTCAGTTTCATCCGAACACCATCCATAGCACGCCTGCCACCGGCAGGGCCGGAAGCAGGGCATCAATTCGATCCAGCAGGCCGCCATGCCCCGGCAGCATATTGCCGCTGTCCTTGACGCCCACGGCACGCTTGAGGGCCGACTCTGCCAGGTCACCGGCCACAGCTACCATGATCAGTAGCAGGGCAAGCGGAACCGCTTTCGCATAAGAGAGCATCACCTGCTGATGCCAGACCCAGGCGGCCACGAGCGTACCGGCGGCAAGCGCTGCCCACAGGCCCTGAATGGTCTTGCCCGGGCTCACCACCGGACAGAGCTTGATCGTGCCGAAGCGGCGTCCGGCAAAATAGGCGGCGATATCGGCAGCCCAGACACCCAGACATGCTCCGGCGATAAACCAGATACCGCCCGGCCGCTCGTGCAGCTGCATCACACTCCAGACAAACAGCAACAGCCAGATCATCATCCACTGGCCGAAAGCAAGCTGGCGAAAATGACGATCAAGCGCCCCCTCTCTGACCTGCAAAAGAAACAACAGGGTCCAGCCAATCATCAGCAGCAAAAGGGGGATCGAGAAGGAAACACCCATCGCCTGCATACCCCAGACAAGCGCGGCCAGCGTCGCATAAACTGGCATGGCCGGCATGGCAAGCATCTGCAGCAATTCGACCGTAGCCAGCAGACCGACCGCCCCCAACAGGTAGTCGAACCAGGGTGAAGGCAGATAAAAAAGCCATGCAATGGCAGCGACAAAAAGAAGAAGCGCGGTAATGATGCGTTTGCCGAGTTCACCCATGCGGTCGTTCCTTCACCTGATCCCCGGTCAATCCGAAGCGACGCTCACGCTGCGCGTATGCATCGAGAGCCTGCTGCAACTCCTCACGGCTGTAATCGGGCCAGAAG
This sequence comes from uncultured Zetaproteobacteria bacterium, assembly GCA_964503475.1. Taxonomy (GTDB): domain Bacteria; phylum Pseudomonadota; class Zetaproteobacteria; order Mariprofundales; family Mariprofundaceae; genus CAZCZU01. The sequence continues at coordinate 3,916 of CAZCZU010000009.1, read as the reverse complement.
ACCGGTGTGAAGTAGAGCTCCGCATACGCGGCATCCCAGAGATGAAAATTGGAAATACGGAATTCACCACCGGTACGAATCAACAGATCGACCGGCATCAACTGATCCCGCCACAGGTAGTGGCGGAAGGAATCGGCATCCAGCCCCTCGATCAGCGATTCAGGATGATCATGCTCAAGCAGCGTTCGGGCAAACGCCTGCACCCCGGCCACAATCTCCTGTTGACCACCGTAATTGAGGCAGAGTACCAACTCGATACGTTCATTGGATTCAGTTTCATGGCAGGCGCGTTCGACAGCACGTCGCGCCCGAGGCGGTAGCCGTCCGATATCGCCAAGCACCCGCAAGCGAACACCCTGGCGATGCATTTCGGGCAACTGCTGCGGCAACAGCGTCGCCAGCAGTGTCATCAGCCCCCGCACCTCGGCAGCGGGGCGTTCCCAGTTTTCAGTCGAAAAAGCGTACAGCGAGAGCTGCCGCACACCCGCGTCGGCAGCCCACTCCACGACCTCTCTGGCCCGTTGTGCCCCCTGGCGATGACCTTCAAGGCGCAGCAGACCACGCTCCTTGGCCCAGCGTCCATTGCCATCCATAATGATGGCAACATGTCGGGGAACGGCAGCCGTCGCGCTGCCTGCAGGGGTCGACATCAAACGGTCAGGATATCTTTTTCTTTGTGTTCCAAGGTCTCGTCGACAAGGGCAATGAAGCGATCGGTCAACTGCTGGATGCGATCCTGCATGCGTTTGCTTTCGTCTTCGGAGAGACCCTCGTCCTTCACCTGCTTCTTGACGTCATCATTGGCATCGCGGCGAATATTGCGAATCGAGACCCGCGCCTTCTCGCCCACCTGGCGCACCTGCTTGACCAGCTCCTTGCGGCGCTCTTCATTAAGCTCCGGCAGCACAATGCGAACCACTTCACCATCATTACTCGGCGTGATGCCGAGGTCGGAGGTCATAATGGCCTTCTCGATGGCCGGGAGCAGGTTTTTTTCCCAGGGCGCAATGACAAGCATCCGGGGCTCAGGCACCGAAACATTACCCACCTGATTCACCGGCGTCGGCGAGCCGTAGTAGTCCACACGCACATGCTCAAGCAGAGCTGCATTGGCACGACCGGTACGAATCGTGGCCAGCTCCGACTTCAGAGCCGCAATCGATTTCTCCATACGGGATTCGATTTCCTTGAACATCGACTTAGTCCTCCGTTACCAGGGTTCCGACAGACTCCCCGGACACCGCTTTCAGCATCTGGCCCGGTCGGGTTACATCAAACACAATAATTGGCATCTTGTTGTCACGACACAACGACATTGCCGTCGCATCCATGACTCCGAGCTTACGGGTCAGCGCCTCGGTAAACGAAAGAGTATCATAACGGGTGGCACTGGCATCCTTCTTCGGATCGGCCGTATAGACGCCATCCACCTTGGTCCCCTTGAGTACCACATCGGCCTGAATTTCCATGGCACGCAGGCTGGCCGCCGTATCGGTTGTGAAATAAGGATTACCGGTACCGGCCGCAAAGACCACGATACGCCCCTTTTCGAGATGACGCAGGGCCCGGCGACGAATATATGGCTCCGCCACTTCCTTGACGTGCAGGGCTGAAATGACGCGGGCCACTTCCCCCTGGCGTTCGATGGCATCCTGCAATGCAATCGAGTTCATCACCGTTGCCAGCATCCCCATGTAGTCGGCACTTGCGCGATCCATACCGGAGGCTGTGCCGCTCATACCACGGAAAATATTGCCGCCGCCGATCACAATAGCCAGTTCGACTCCGCTGCGGCGAACTTCGATCAGCTCCTCCGCAAGCCGGCGAATGGTATCATTATCGATGCCGTAGCCCTGCTCACCCATCAGGACTTCGCCGGAAAGCTTCAGCAGGACCCGCCGATAGGCGAGGTCCTCCGAAGCATTTCCGACTGTATCCGTCATATCAGGACTCAAGCGCCGCCGACCTGAGCAGCCACTTCAGCTGCGAAGTCGCTCTCTTCCTTCTCGATGCCTTCGCCCAGGCCGTAACGGACCATGGCAACGATCGAGGCGTCCTTCTGGACTGCAGCCAGCGCCTTGCTGACCTTGTTGTCACTATCGATGACGAAGTCCTGCTCCAGCAGGCACACTTCGGAATAGAACTTGTTCAGCTGGCCCTCAACGATCTTTGCAATGATGTTTTCCGACTTGCCGGAAGCAGCTGCCCGCTCGCTCAACACGCTGCGCTCACGCTCAACGGCCTCTTCCGCCACATCAGCGCGGGCAATGTACTGCGGGTTCACCGCAGCCGCATGCATGGCGATACCTCGGCCGATCTCGGCCAGGGCATCATTGGCTTCGCCCTCAATGCCGATGGCCACACCGATCTTGCCGGCGCCGTGCACATAGGCAGCAACAACACCATTCTCGACCTCAACCAGCTCGAAGCGACGGATATTCATGTTTTCGCCGATGGTGGCGATCAGCTGGGAAAGCGCCTGCTCAACCGTCAGGCCACCCTCGAACTCCATCGCTTTCAGGGCTTCAACATCAGCCGGCTTGTTCGCGATAATGAAAGAAGCCAGGCGATTGACGAAGTCCGTGAACTTCTCGTTCTTGCTCACAAAGTCGGTCTCTGCATTTACTTCCAGAACCACGCCGACATTGCCCTCGGCTACGGCAACAACCACACCCTCGGCAGCCACACGGCCGGCCTTCTTCGAAGCGGCCGCAAGGCCTTTTTTACGCAGGAAATCGACTGCCGCATCCAGGTCACCATTGGTCTCCGTCAGCGCCTTCTTGCAGTCCATCATGCCTGCACCAGTCATCTCACGCAGTTTCTTAACATCTGCCGCCGAAATCTGGCTCATCTCTCTCATCCTCCATTCGCCCCGTCTCGGGGGCATCCAAATTCATTTCAAAGGTTGGTTATTGCTCAATAAAAAGGGTGGCATGGCCGCCCTTTTCATCTCAGTTCATCAGGCCGCTTCCGACTCATCCCCGGAAACGCCCGCCTCCTCGGCAACTTCGCCTTCAGCCATGGCTTGCTCGATATCTCCATCTTCGGAGTTCTCCAGCTGCCACGCTTCGCTGCCCTCAATGATGGCGTCTGCCATCTTGCTGCAGAAAAGGCGCACGGCACGAATGGCATCATCGTTACCCGGAACGACATAATCGACACCGGACGGATCACAGTTGGTATCAACAACAGCCACAACCGGAATCCCCAGCTTCTGGGCTTCCTTGATGGCCAGGTCTTCCTTGCGAACGTCGATCACAAACAGGCAGTCCGGCAGGTGCAGCATCTCCTTGATACCGCCCAGGGAGCGCTCAAGCTTATCCAGCTCGCGCTGCTTCTGCAGGGCCTCTTTCTTGGTGACCAGGTCGAACAGACCTTCGTCCTTCTGACGCTGCAGGTCTTTCATCTTACGCACCGACTGCTGCACAGTGGTGAAGTTGGTCAGGGTACCGCCCAGCCAGCGGTGGTTGATGTAGAACTGACCGCAGCGCAGACCCTCTTCCTTAATGGCGTCACGAGCCTGACGCTTGGTGCCGACGAAGAGCACACGACCACCGGCCGCAGCCAGCTCGCGCATAAAGGAGTAGGCATCGTTAGCCAGACGCAGGGTCTTCTGCAGGTCGACAATATGAATGCCGTTGCGCTGACCGAAAATGTACGGAGCCATCTTCGGGTTCCAGCGACGGGTCTGATGACCGAAATGCACGCCTGCTTCCAGCAGCTGTTTCATGGTAAATTGGGACATTTAAGTTCCTCCGGTTGTTTTTATTCCTCCACCGTCCGGAACCCTTTCGGGCACAACGGAAAGACGGTGTGCGAAGTGGCGCGCTTTCTACACAAATCGCCCCGAAATGGCAACCTTGGAAACGCGTGCTATCCGGCAGGAGCCGCGATACATCAAAATACTCCGGTCGGC
>CAZCZU010000008.1:0-71633 GCA_964503475.1 uncultured Zetaproteobacteria bacterium | reverse complement strand
ATATCGAACGCGATCCCGCCTGGATTGAGGGTAATGCCACCCAGTTGCAGCAGGTGCTCTTCAACCTGATCAACAATGCCCGCGATGCAGTCGAAGGGGTGGACGATCCGTGGATTCGCATTGAAATGCACAAGATCGAAGCGGATGCGGCCTTGCTGGATCGCCACCCGGAGCTGGACGGAAAAAGCTATCTGCACCTCTCCGTCAGCGATAATGGCATCGGCATTGCTGAGGCGAATCGTGCCAAACTGTTCGAGCCTTTCTTTACCACCAAGGAGACAGGCAAGGGAACCGGACTGGGCCTGGCCATGTGTTACGGGGCAGCCCGGAACCACAAGGGAAGCATCGATATCGAAAGCGAGCCCGGCCACGGTACCCGGGTCCATGTCTATCTGCCGCTAGCCAGCAGAGCCAAGGATACGCAACGCCAGGGCACAGGCACCGAGGCCGCTTCGTTTCCCGCCACTTCGCAAGGCATGATTCTCATCGCCGATGATGAGGATAACGTACGCACGGCCCACCGCTCCGTGCTGGAAGAACTGGGTTTTCAGGTGCTCGAGGCAGCGCACGGGCAGCAGGCCGTGGAACGCTTCGAGACCTGGCAAAAGGATATCAGGCTAGTGCTGATGGATATCCGGATGCCGATCATGGATGGCATCATCGCGGCGGAAAAGATTCGCGATATCCGAAGCGATACCCCGGTGGTGTTCCTTACCGCCTATTTCAACGAGCATCGTGAATCGATCAACCAGCTTTCCTATCCGGCACCGTTGCTCGAAAAACCGGTATCGATTGAAAAGCTGAGCAAAACCATCCATCAGCAATTGACGGCCTGACGCCAGGCTCCCGCCCCGACCACCGGGTGCTGGAGACTTACTGCAGCGTTTTCAGAAACTCGATAATATCGGCGCGCTTCTGATCGTCCTTCATATCGGGAATCGGCGGCATGGCCATGCCGTACTCATTGCTGTCATGCAGAGCCTTGGCGTACTCATCCTTGGCGATCAAGGCATTCGGATTCTTCAGCCAGGTATCGAGCCATTCAAGGCTGACGCGCTCGGTAATCCCCTGCAGACCGGGAGCAAACTTCTCATCGTAATCGAGCCGGTGGCAGTAAGCGCAGACCTGCTCGTAGATCATCTTACCCCGCCCGGCATCCCCTTCAGGCAGATCCGCTGCCGCTGCCGAACCCATCATCAGGGGTAACAGAGCCGAGAATACAATCCAATGCTTCATTCCAGCCTCCCCTTGCGGCAAACGTCCGCACCTTCATTTTAAGTGCTGCCGTACGCAGCCGCAAGGCGAGTGGAGGGTCAGGATGCAGGTGCCTCCAGGGTCTTCAGGAATTCGATAATGCTGGCACGCTTCTCGTCATCCTTCATCTCCGGAATGGCGGGCATGGTCATGCCCAGTTTGTTATTTTCACGAAGCTTCTGGGCATACTCGTCGGTCTTGAGCAGCTCGCCCGGATTTTTCAGCCAGCTATCGATCCATTCGACAGGGCGCCGCTGGGTAATGCCGGCCAGTCCCGGGCCGATCTTCTCCTCCGCGGTCGTGTTATGACAATGGGAGCAGACCTGCTCGAAAATCTTCTCGCCCATGGCCGCATCGGCCGCCTGTGCCACCGGCATCGATACCAGCATCAGGCCGGCCACGGCCATCGTTTGTACCACCTTCATATGCTCCTCCCCCTAAACATATATTTCATTTGCAACATTAATCACCGCCTGACCATCATGCAAGCAAAAGCCGTGACCTCCCTCCGTCAATCGCTGGCAGCAAAGGCAGTATCACCCTTTCCATTTGATTGAACAGCCGATGGTCGGGTGCTGCGGCTGTGGTGCCGGCTGCCCCGCCACCATAGCCTCGGCCGCCGGCATCAACTCCTCGCTGGTCACCTTGCTTTCATCTTTCCAGTAATCGTCGATACGACCGTGGTAGTAAAGTACACCGTTGTTGTCGTACAGGTAAATATCGGGCGTACACTGCGCCTCGAACACGCGTGCGGCCTCCTGCTCCTCATCGGCCAGATAGGGGAAATCGATGCCCCACTCGCCAATTTTCTCCTTCATGGCCGGCACGGAGTCATCCGGGTAATCCGGATGGATATTGGGATTGATGGCCACCGTGTTCACGCCCATGCCACGCAGGGTGGCAGCATGCCGGATCAGCCGCGGCCATACCGCCAGGGCATAGGGGCAATGATTGCAGGTAAAAACCACCAGCAAACCCTTCTCTCCCATCTGCTCCTGCAGCCGGACATTGTTCCCTTCGACATCGGCCAGGGCGATATCGGGCAACGGCCGCCCCTCTTTGACATGAATCGATGCAACCAGCGCCATGCACTCCTCCTGAACACAATCAATCAATGGCTGATAACGTCGGAAAATTGGCTTACGAAGTCAACCCGATGGCGGCCATGGGTTCCGGGTCACGGCCACGGCAATCATATACGCAAACGTAAGCATCGCCGCGCACCAGGCGGCCATTCGCCACCCCTTGCCGTTTAACAGGCGGAAAGCAGCAAAACCGAGCAGGATATAGAGGCAAAGAGCCGAAAGTTTGGCCGCAAGCCAGGGATGATCCCATGGCGCCAGTGAAAGAAGCCATGCCAGCGTCATACCGCTGACCAGCAGCAGGGTATCGATCGCATCTGCCGTATGCCGCAACCAGGGCTGTTGAAGCGAATATCCGCGCCCGAAAAGCAGGTAACCGCGATAAAGGAAAAAGAGGCCGGACATCGTCACACAGATGACATGTCCCCAGCGTACGACCTCGAACATCTCAGCCCTCGATGACTCCGGCCGTACGGGCAATCCAGGCGGTTTTGGCCGAAAGCTCCAGCGAGCAGGTCCACTTGTAGGCCAGATTCAGGCTCTCGCCCCAGGCGTAAACGCCATGGCCGCGCACGATACAGATCGGATACTGGGCCAGCGCCTCGGCCACCTTGTCGGCCGCCTCCTCGAAATAGGTGGCATACGGCACCGTGATCACCGGCACCTCGGGAAAATAGAGCTGCCCTTCGAAGTCGGGCGGCACGAAGTCCTCGCCGTTCAGGGTCAGGGCCACCGCATGCGGGCAGTGGCTGTGGATCACCGCTTTCGCATCCGCATTGTTGCGGTAGACGGCGGCATGCAGAGCCGCATCGCCCGAGGCACCCTCGCCAAGAGCGCCGTCGACCCCACAACGAATGAAGTCCTGCGGCTCGATGGTGTCGGCACAGGCTCCGGTCGGTGTCACCCACAGGCTGTCGCCGTCACGGCCCGAGATGTTGCCCGAATGCGAATCGTTGTAGCCGTGCTGGCGCAGCCAGCGGTAGTAAGTGGTCAGCTCCGTGCGCAGATCCATGCAATCCCCCTGCCCTTCTCGCGAATTTGCGGCAATAAAGCTACACTGCCCGCCGTTTAAGGAAAAGCCGGGGCCGGTCCCCGATGAGGTAACGATGAGTCTGCAAGAGGAAATCGCCAAACGACGCACATTCGGCATCATTTCGCATCCGGATGCCGGTAAGACGACGCTGACCGAAAAGCTGCTGCTGTTCGGCGGCGCCATCCAGATGGCCGGTGCCGTCAAGGCGCGCAAGGCGGATCGTCATGCCACCTCCGACTGGATGAAGATCGAGCAGGAGCGCGGCATCTCCGTCGCCTCCTCAGTGATGAAGTTCAACTACCCGCACGGCGGCAAGGAATACGAGATCAACCTGCTCGACACTCCGGGCCATCAGGACTTCTCCGAGGACACCTATCGCGTACTCACCGCCGTCGATTCGGCCATGATGGTGATCGACTCGGCCAAGGGCGTGGAGCCGCAGACCGAGAAGCTGATGGAGGTGTGCCGCATGCGGAACACCCCCATCGTCACCTTCATCAACAAGCTGGATCGCGAAGGGCTGGAGCCGCTCGATATCCTGGCCGAGATCGAGGACAAGCTGCAGATCGAGTGCACGCCACTCTCCTGGCCGATCGGCATGGGCAAGGCCTTCAAGGGTGTCTACAACCTCTACAAAAAAGAGCTGAACCTGTTCACCGCCGGCGCCGAAACGCGCGACTTCGAAACCGTGGCCATCAGCGATCTGAACGATCCCAAGCTGGACGAGATCCTCGGCAGCCAGGCGGATGATCTGCGCGCCGACATCGAGCTCTTGGAGGGTGCCGCCAGCCCCTTCGAGATGGAGCACTTCCTGTCCGGCGCCCAGACCCCGGTCTTCTTCGGCTCCGCCATCAACAACTTCGGCGTACGCGAGCTGCTCGATGCCTTCGTAGAATTCGCCCCCGCTCCCGGCCCGCGTGAAGCGGAGGAGCGCACCGTCCATCCGGATGAGAAGGGCTTCTCGGCCTTCGCCTTCAAGATCCAGGCGAACATGGACCCGGCCCACCGCGACCGCATCGCCTTCTTCCGCATCTGCTCCGGCAAGTTCGAGAAGGGCATGACGGTACGCCATCACCGTATCGGCAAGAACATCAAGCTGGCCAATGCCACCATCTTCATGGCCCAGGATCGTGCCCATGTCGAGGAGGCCTATGCCGGCGACATCATCGGCATCCACAACCACGGCACCATCAAGATCGGCGACACCTTCACCACCAAGGAGCCGCTGAAGTTCACCGGCATCCCCAACTTCGCGCCGGAGCTCTTCCGCCGCATCCGCCTGAAGGATCCGATGAAGTGCAAGCAGCTGCACAAGGGGCTGGTCCAGCTCTCCGAGGAGGGCGCCGTGCAGGTGTTCCGCACCCTGCTTGGCGGCGACTACATCCTCGGCGCCGTCGGCGTGCTGCAGTTCGATGTCACCGTCGAGCGCCTGCGCAACGAGTACAACGTCGATGCCGACTACGTAGCCACCGATTTCCAGGTAGCGCGCTGGATCACCTGCGAGGACGAAAAGAAACTGGCCGACTTCAGGCGCCAGTTCGAGATCAATCTGGCCGAGGATGCGGATGAATTCCTCACCTACCTCGCCCCCAGCCCCTGGAAGCTCAGCTACACCGAGGAGCAGTGGCCGGACATCACCTTCCACAAAACCAGAGAACATATCTGATTGATCCGCTGCGGGCTCTCCTGCCCGCAGCATGGATCGATACGGCGGCGGAGTTCTGATGGGACGTCATCATCGCCGTTTGCACCAAGGCGACTTATTCCCATATCCAGGCTCAGCAGCAAGGCGATCTCATGCTTACCCTTTCCGAGTTACAGACCAGGTTACAAAACGGTACGTTAGCCGGCACAAAACGCATCCGGATGAGTTGCGAATTAACAGAGTTCCCGCGCGAACTTTTTGACCTCGCCGATTCGCTGGAAATTCTCGATCTGAGCGGGAACGAACTGGACAGACTGCCGGCCGACTTCGATCGCTTTGGCAAACTGCGCATCCTGTTTCTGTCGCAGAATCGTTTCGAGCTGTTTCCCGAAGTGCTCGGAAAATGCCCGCACCTCGGCATGGTCGGCTTCAAATCGAACCGGATCAGCGAAATTCCCGCTCATGCACTGCCACGGGATATCCGTTGGCTGATCCTGACCGACAACGCAATTGCCAGACTGCCCGATTCAATTGGCGAGCATCGGCAACTGCAGAAGCTGATGCTGGCAGGCAACCGGCTCAGCATGTTACCCGAATCGATGCAGCAGCTCGAAAAGCTCGAGCTGCTCAGAATCTCCGCCAACCGGCTGGAGAAGATTCCCGCATGGCTAACCGAACTACCACGCCTCTCCTGGCTGGCTTTTTCCGGCAATCCATGCACCAGACACAACGATATCGATCACTCGATTGCCGAGATTCACTGGGATGAGATCGCCATGGAGAAGATGCTTGGAGAGGGTGCATCGGGCATCATATCCAAGGCCCGCTGGCAGGATCAGCATGATGTTGCCATCAAGGAGTTCAAGGATGATATCACCAGTGATGGCCTGCCCGAAGACGAGATGGCGGCAGCGATCACAGCCGGCAGGCACGATCACCTGATTGAGGTGATCGGACAGATCACCGGACATCCCGAGGAGAAGAGTGCCCTGGCGCTGGCATTGATTGCGGATGACTACCGCAACCTGGCCCTGCCCCCATGCCTGGATTCATGCACCCGTGACAATTACCACGAAGAGACCGTATTCGGCCTGGACGAGTTGCTAAACATTGCCCGCGCCATCGCCTCCGTCGCTGCCCATCTGCACGCATCGGGCATTGCACATGGCGATCTCTACGGCCACAACATCCTGATCAATCAACAGGCTCACTGCCTGCTCGGCGATTTCGGGGCGGCGACCCGCTACCACGGCCTGGCGCCGGAACTGCACCATGCTATCGAACGCATTGAGGTTCGTGCCTTTGGCTGCTTGCTGGAAGAGTTGCTACAGCGTATTTGTCCGGATGATGCAGCCAGTCATCACGCAACTATCGCGCAGTTACAGCATCTGCGGGATACGTGCCTGATTGAAGACCCGAAACAGCGCCCTGCATTCGCCGAAATTCACCGGAAAGTCTCCACACTGAGAAATTGACCTAACCCGACTTCCGCTAATGCCATCGATTCGCATGACCGCTAGAGTTGGTGCATGGACCATTACGATACCGAAACCATGTGGGACGAAGATGAGTTCGTCGAAGAGGGGCGCGGGCGCAGCAAGCGCAAGCGTGCCGTGCAGGCCCTGACCAAGCTGGGCGGCCAGTTGGTCGAGCTTAACGATGCCAACCTGGCCCGCTTCGAGCTGCCGGATGAGCTGCTGCAGGCGATCAAGGCGGCGCAGGGGATGAAGCTGGGTGCGCGCAAGCGGCAGCTGAAGTTTATCGGCGGCCTGCTGCGCAAGATGGATACCGAATCGATCGAGGAGACCATGGCCAACCTTGAAGCAAAACGGGATGAGCTTGATGAAGCCTTCCACGAGGTGGAGCGCTGGCGCGACCGGCTGGTCAACGAGGGTGATCTGGCCGTGACCGAGCTGATGCAGGAGTACCCCACTGCCGATGCTCGCCAGATTCGCCAGTTGGTACGCAATGCCCAGCGCGAACAGACGCAGGGCAAGCCACCCAAATCGGCCCGGCAGCTATTCAGGCTGCTGCGCGAAGTGATCGGCGTATAAACAAAAAAAAGGGGGAGCCAAACGGCTCCCCCTTTTCGTTGATCAGTTCGTAAACTCAGAACGGGATATCGTCGTCGACCGGTACGTCGTTGAAATCCGGCTGATCGGCGAACGGGTCGTTACCACCGGCCGGGGCATTGCCGCCGCGCGGAGCACCGCCACCGCCACCGCCCTGCTGGAAGTTGTTGCCGCCACCCTGGCCGCCACCGAAGTTGCCGCCGCCCTGGCCACCGCCAAAGTCGCCGCCACCCTGACCGCGACCGCCGAGCATCTTCATCTCGTTAGCACGGATTTCGGTCGTGTAGCGATCCTGGCCATCGCGATCCTGCCATTTGCGGGTCTCGATCTTGCCCTCGATATAAACCTGGGAGCCCTTCTTCAGGTACTGGTTGGCGATCTCGCCCAGGCGGCCCCAGAGCACCACGCGGTGCCACTCGGTGCGCTCCTGCTGCTCGCCGTTGCGATCCTTGAAGCGTTCCGTCGTTGCAATACGGATATTGCAGACACAGGTGCCATCCTGCGTGTAGCGGGTCTCGGGATCCGCGCCCAGATTGCCTAGTAATGTGACTTTATTAATCATATTTGCTCCACTCCGATTTCCTAACTATGACGGCTCAGCGCAAGAAGGGTCAACCATCTCAATTTCATTCGCTTTCGCCAGTTCACCCAATTCCTCAACAAACTCAAAAACGGTCATACAGTATTCCCGTACTTGTTCGTCACTCAATTCTGGCTCATGTGCATCATGTACGATTGAATTTCTTGTCCGAAGGATATCCAGGACCTTTGATTTGATGCCCTCATTAATCTGCCCATTAGCCGCGCTTTCCATTTTGCGAAATAAATCTTTCTTTGCCCCCCGAATCGCCTTGGAGGTTGCGTGACGAGCGATTTGGATACGTAGTTGTTCCAGGCTTTCAGCTCTTGCTATCAAGTTTAATTCGACGAAACCTTTTTCCCCGCTATCAGCCACTGCAAGATATCGATTTGCTCTATCTGGATACTTCGCAAACAGGAGCTCCAAAAATTCTTCGGACATTGCCTCAAGATATGACGGAAGCGTAACGACTATTTGGCGAGACAAATACGAAGCCCCTGATTCCAATGAAAAAGAAAACTGCTGCTCAATACTATCCAATGAGCCCTTGATTATTTTTTCCTTTATCTCGTCACCTAGTCCTGAATAGTCACCGCTCTCCAGTAGCTTCTTTACACCATACCTTTCAACCAATATCGATTTGGCAGTTTCATCGTTCAGAACCGCGGATAAGTCTTCATACATCTCTAACAGATGGAATATCTTTGCTTTCCACTTGCCTACATCAAACATATTCCCTCTTCTCTTTATGGTTTCCTCAAATATGACCTTAAATATTGCCCTGTCCATGAAGCCTCGCAATCGGCTACATCTTCAGGTGTACCGGCCACGACCACTTCACCACCGCGATCGCCGCCCTCCGGGCCCATGTCGACGATCCAGTCGGCGGTCTTGATCACGTCCAGATTGTGCTCGATGACGATCACCGTGTTACCACGCTCCACCAGCGCGTGCAGCACCTCCAGCAGCTTCGAGACATCATCGAAGTGCAGGCCGGTGGTCGGCTCATCCAGGATATAGAGCGTATCGCCGGTGACACGGCGGGCCAGCTCCTTGGCCAACTTCACGCGCTGCGCTTCACCGCCGGAAAGCGTGGTCGCCTGCTGGCCAAGGCGAATGTAGCCCAGCCCCACCTGCTGCAGCGTCTCCAGCTTGTTCTTCAGGGCCGGCACCGGCGCGAAGAATTCGGCCGCTTCATCCACCGTCATCTCCAGCACTTCGGCAATGGTCTTGCCCTTGTAGCGGATATCCAGTGTCTCCCGATTGTAGCGCTTGCCCTGGCACGATTCGCAGTGCACATAGACATCGGGCAGAAAGTGCATCTCCACCTTGATGATGCCGTCACCCTGGCACGCCTCGCAGCGACCGCCCTTGACGTTGAACGAGAAGCGGCCCGGCTTGTAGCCGCGGCTGCGGGCCTCGGGCACGGCCGCGAAGAGATCGCGGATCGGCGTGAAGATGCCGGTATAGGTGGCCGGATTGGAGCGCGGCGTGCGCCCGATCGGGCTCTGGTCGATATCGATCACCTTGTCGACCTGGTCGATGCCGACCAGCGCCTCGTGCGCCCCGACCCGCTCGGAGATAGCGCGCTTGGTGCGGGCGAAGGCGCGGTAGAGGGTGTCGTTGGTCATCGTCGACTTGCCGGAGCCGGAAACACCGGTGACACAGGAGAGACGCGACAGCGGGAACAGGGCTGTTACACCCTTCAGGTTATGCTCCGTAGCCCCTTTCACGCCCAGCATCGGATGCTCGGCCCCAACCTCGCGCCGCTTGGGTACGGCAATCGCCTTGCGGCCGGAGAGGTAATCGGCGGTCAGCGACTGCTCACAGGCCATCAGGGTATCCAGATCACCGGCCACGATCACCTCGCCGCCATGCTCGCCGGCGCGCGGCCCCATATCGACAATCCAGTCGGCGGTGCGGATGGCATCCTCGTCGTGCTCGACCACCAGCACCGAGTTACCGAGGTCGCGCAGCCGCTGCAGGGTGGCCAGCAGGCGATCGTTGTCGCGCTGGTGCAGGCCGATCGAAGGCTCATCGAGGATGTAGAGCACTCCGACCAGGGCCGAGCCGATCTGGGTAGCCAGGCGAATACGCTGCGCCTCGCCGCCCGAGAGGGTGCCGGCCGTGCGGTTGAGGCTGAGATAGTCGAGCCCTACCTCGATCATGAAGCCGATGCGGGCGCCGATCTCCTCCAGCACCTTCTCGGCGATGGTCTGTTGCTGCTTGCTCAGTGAAAGGCCATCAACCCACTCGCGTGCCTCGCGCAGCGGCATCGCCGTCACCTCCGGCAACGCGGTACCGCCGACCAGTACATGCCGGGCAGCCCGGGTAAGCCTGGAACCGTGGCAATCGGGGCAGTCGACACTGTTGATGTAGCGGGAGAGATCCTCGCGCACATCGTCCGAGGTCGATTCGCGATAGCGGCGTTCGAGGTTGTTGATCACACCCTCGAACGGTCGCTCGACCACCCGATCCTGAGCACCGGTCTTGTAGTGGAACTTGATCTTCTGACGCCCCGAACCGTAGAGCAGCACCTTGCGGGCCGAATCGGGCAGATCATTGAAAGGTACATGCATATCGATGCCGAGGTGGTTGGCCACCGCCTCGATGGTCTGCATGAACATGAAGGTCTCGCGCCCGGCCCACGGCTCGATCGCCCCCTGCTTCAGCGACAGGGTCGGATCGGGGATCACCAGCTCGGGATCGAAGATGGTCTGGTTGCCGATGCCATCACAGGTCGGGCAGGCGCCGACCGGCGAGTTGAACGAAAAGAGGCGCGGCTCGATATCGGGATAGGAGATGCCGCAGTCCGGGCAGGCAAAACGCTCGGAGAAGACCTGCTCCTCATCGCCGATCACGGCGATCACCGTGCCCTCGCCATAGCGCAGCGCTGTTTCAACGGAGTCCGCCATACGGGTGCGGATACCGTCGCGCACCACCAGGCGATCAACGACCAGCTCGATATCGTGCTTGATGTTCTTCTGCAGGGCCGGGGCATCCTCCAGCTGCATCATCTCGCCGTCGATGCGTACGCGTACGAAGCCATCCTGCCCCGCCTTCTCCAGCTCGCGGCGGAACTCGCCCTTGCGGCCGCGGGCGATGGGGGCGAGCAGCACCACCTTGCTCCCCTCTTCCAGGGCCATCATGGCATCGATGATCTGGCTGGCCGGCTGGCTGGTAATCGGTTTGCCGCAACCATAACAGTGCGGTTCGCCGACACGGGCGAAGAGCAGACGCAGGTAGTCGTAGACCTCGGTGATGGTGCCGACGGTGGAGCGCGGGTTGCGGCTGGTGGTTTTCTGCTCAATGGAGATGGCCGGCGAAAGCCCCTCGATGGCATCGACGTCGGGGCGCTCCATCATGCCAAGGAACTGGCGGGCATAGGCGGAGAGCGACTCCACATAACGGCGCTGCCCTTCGGCATAGAGCGTGTCAAAAGCGAGGCTGGACTTACCGGAACCCGAAACACCGGTGATCACCACAAGCTGATCGCGTGGAATCTCCAGGCTGACATTCTTCAGGTTGTGCACCCGCGCGCCCTGCACGCGGATCATGCGCTCGTCCATACCGCCTCCGATACGTTGTCTTCGGTCATCACCGATATTGCTGGCGCACCCTACAGGATATTCGTTTGAACCGCGAAAGGCAGGAGGCTTTTTGTTCAGATCCGTTCCGGGCGTACTGCCCTCCACTACGACACGCTCCGCAAGAGCGCGGTCTTGCTGCGCTTACGGGTCGGCTATTCGCCGCCCCGCCACCCGTCCATGGGTGGAGGGAGTTTGTTTGATCCGCTGCGGGCTCTCCTGCCCGCAGCTTGAATCGTTACGGCGGCACATGTCCGCCTTCACTCACGAGCTCATTGCATTCGCCCGCCACCCATCCGTGGGTGGGGAGGATGACTTCGTTCCAGTCACCCGTCGCATCTCACATCTCACATCTCACATCCCTACATCATATCCTGCGGATCGACATCCACCCGTCGGCGCACGCCGCTCGGCAGTCGCTGGGCACGCAACAACGGTGCCAGCTGCCAGGGCAGCAGTTTTCGCGAAGGATCGCGCAGCAACAGCTCGACCCGGAAACGGCCGGCCAGGCGCTCCATCGAGCAGGACATCGGACCACTGACGTGGATATCGGCCGGCAGGGCCTGGCAGCCACGGGCCAGCTCCTGGGCCGCCTGCATGGCGCGATCGAAGGTGGTGGATGAGAAGACAATACGTACCCAGCGGGCATAGGGTGGAAACGAGAGCATACGACGCAGCTCCAGCTCTTCATTCAAGGTCGCCTCGGCCTGATCCTCGCCGAGGCGGAACAGCCATGGCGCCTCGGGTGAACGGGTCTGGATGACGACACGGCCCGGATGATCGCCGCGCCCGGCACGGCCCGTCACCTGCGTCATCTGCTGCCACCAGCGCTCGCCGGCCCGGAAATCGGGCAGGTTCACACCCAGGTCGGCATTGACCACGCCGACCAGCGTGACGTTGGGGAAATGGTGTCCCTTGACCAGCATCTGGGTGCCGATCAGGCAGTCGAGCCGCCCATGGGTGAACGCGTCCAGCGTTTCGACAAGACGATTGTGGCTGCTCATCACATCGCGATCGAAGCGAGCGAAGCGCAGCGCCGGCAGCTCATGCGCCAGCCACTCCTCGATCTTCTCCGTCCCCTCACCCAGCGGCAGGTAGGCCATCTCGCCACAATGGGGACAGATCTCGGGGGCGGGCTCGGAGAAGCCGCAGGCATGGCAGCGCAGGCGACGGGCCCGGCGGTGCAGGGTCAGGCGCAGCGTGCAGGCCGGGCACTCCGGCACATCGCCACAGGCGGTGCACTGCAGGGCCGGAGCGTAGCCGCGCCGGTTGAGAAACAGGATCGACTGCTGCCCCGAATCGAGCGTCTGCTGCAGGGCAGCTTTCAAGGCTTCCGAGACCGGCGCCTCGACTCCGCGCATATCGACCACCTCGGCTGCCTGCATGGCGTGGGCGGCAATCCGGTCCGGCAGACTCAACAGGCTGTAATGACCATCCCCGGCCATGCGCCAGCTCTCCAGCGATGGCGTGGCCGAACCGAGCACCACCGGGATTGAGAGCTCCTGGGCCAGCAGCAGGGCTGCATCGCGGGCCGAATAGGCGATACCATCCTGCTGCTTGAAGGCGCCATCGTGCTCCTCATCGATAACGATCATGGCCAAGCGCGGCAGTGGCAGGAACAGGGCGGAGCGGGTACCGATCACCACATCCAGCTCACCCAGGCGATGGCGCACCGCCTGCCGCTCCCGCTCTCCAAGGCCCGAGTGCCAGACGCCGACATTGGGAAAACGGCTGGCAACACGATTGAGCCACATCGGTGTCAGGCCGATCTCCGGCACCAGGATCAGTACCTGGCCACCCTGCCCGATCACCGACTCGGCGGCCTGCAGGTAGACCTCGGTCTTGCCCGAGCCGGTACGGCCAAAGAGCAGGAAGGGCTTGAAGCTACCCTCTGCTTCGATAATGGCGGCAGCGGCCTGCTGCTGCACATCGGTCAGTGTCACCGCTGGCGTGGGGCCGGCCTCATGTTTGGGCAGTGGCGGGATATCCTCGGCGATCTGGCCGGTCTGCTGCCACTGGCGGATATGGTGATGAAATGCCGGCACATCGGCCCGCTGGCGCAGGGTATGCAGTGAGACGGCCCGACGGGTGGTGAAGAGCTGCGACAATGGCCCCGCATCGTCACCGGTAAACGTATCGACGGCCGGTTTGAAACGGCGCTTCTCCTCGTGGGCCGCCCAGGCCAGGGCCAGCTCCCACGCCTCGCCAACACCTGCCAGGTAGTAGCGGGCCAGACGGCTCAGCCAACGGCTACGCACCTCGTCGTAGAGCGGCTTGGCATCGAGCCGATCCAGGACCGCCTTGATCTTTGCATCATCGGCCGGCGCCGGTGCCATGTCGGCAACCATTCCCCAGCGCGTGCCCTTGCCGAACGGCACCACAACACGGATGCCCTTCTCAGGCTCTCCAAGCGTACATGGCCATTGATAGGTAAAGGTGCCCGGCAGCGGAGCGAAGACCGCCACCTCGACATAACAGGGCTGGCCTGGCATTGCTGGCTTCAGTGCAGCACTTCCCCGGCCGGTTTGCCATCGGTGGCTTCGGGCGCCCCGACAAACTCCGGTACCAGCGCTTTCAGCTCATGGCGCAGCAGGGTGATATCGCGTGCTTCGCTGGCCTGCTGCAGCCGCTCCAGAAGTTGCCGGATCTCTTCCCAGGCCACCTCGCGACTGCCAGCCTGCATGATCTTGGGATGCCCCGTACCAACCAGCGACTCCGCTTCGTGGAACAGCTCTTCATAAAGCTTCTCGCCCGGCCGCAGACCGGTGAAGGCAATGGGAATATCACGATCCGGCTCCAGCCCGGCCAGCCGGATCATCTGGGCTGCCAGGTCGACAATCTTCACCGGCTCGCCCATATCGAGCACGAAGATCTCGCCCCCCTTGCCCATGCTTCCGGCTTGCAGGATCAGACTGACCGCCTCGGGAATGGTCATGAAGTAACGGGTAATCTCGGGGTGGGTCACCGTCACCGGCCCGCCGCGGGCAATCTGCTCGCGAAACAGCGGCACCACCGAGCCGGCCGAGCCCAGCACATTGCCAAAACGGGTAGTGATGAAAGCCGTGCTGGCTGTTCGTGCATTGAGATTCTGGCAGTAGATCTCCGCCGCCCTTTTGGTTGCGCCCATGACATTGGTCGGATTGACCGCCTTGTCCGTCGACACCTGCACGAACTTCTCCACGTTGAACTCGACGGCAAGATCGGCCAGCTGACAGGTGCCGAGCACATTGGTCTTCACACCCTCGGCCGGATTCTCCTCGACCAGAGGTACATGCTTGTAGGCCGCGGCATTAAAAACCACCTGCGGCCGGTAATGCTCGAACAGCCACTGCATGCGGGCATGGTCACGGATATCGCCCAGCAAGGCGCTTACCTGCCCATCCGCATGAAGGCTGCCCATCTCCTGCTCGATGCGATAAAGGTTGAATTCGCCGTTGTCGAGCATGATCAGTTGGTCGGGGGCATGCGCTGCAATCTGACGACAAAGCTCGGAGCCGATCGAGCCACCCGCACCGGTCACCAGCACCCGTTTCCCGCCGATCAGATGTCGGATTTCCGCTTCATCGAGTTTGATCTCTTCCCGGCCAAGCAAATCCTCGATACGCAGTTCACGCAGGGCACTGCGCTCCACCTTGCCCTCGGCCAGTTCGGCCACGCTCGGAAGTGTGCGACACGGCACCTTAAGCTCGGCACATGTGGCCACCAGCCTCCGCATCAGGGCAGAAGGAGCGCTCGGCATGGCGATCAACACCACATCAATGCCCAGCGAGGGCACCAGCTCAGCCAGCCTGTCCGTACCGCCCAAGACGCGCACGCCATGCATCTCCATGCCCTGCTTGCGCGGCATGTCATCCAGCAGGCCCACAGGCAGGTAGAACTCATCCTTGAGCAGATCGCGAATCAGCAACTCCCCCGCACGGCCCGCACCGACCACCAGAGCCGCTTTCGCCTCACCCGAAACCAGCTTCAGATGACGATCCTTCAGCCATCGATAGAGCAGGCGGGGAATAGCCAAACCTGCGGCCAGCAACATCGGATACAGGAGCAATACCGAACGGGGAATGTCCACCAGGCGCATCCAGATAAACAACGCAACAAACGTCAGCACCGATCCGAGCGCGACCGCCTTGGCGATACGTACAAGATCGGGAATCGAAGCATAGCGCCAGATGCCACGATAGAGCCCGAAGAACCAGAACGATGCCACCTGAATCGGCATGGTGATAACAAGCATGCTCTGCAAGGCATGCCAATAGGTCGTCGGAATCGTTTCGAGGTTGAAGCGGAACCAGAATGCCAGCACCAGCGCCATTGGCACCCAGGCAAGGTCATGGGCAAAGGCAAGCCAGCGATTTCTGATAAATGAGAATCCGGTCATCAATCCTTCCGTTCATTAATTCATAAAAAAGGGCGCAGCATCGGCTGCGCCCTTAAACCTAGCCTTAAACAGGGCTAGTCGTCATGTCCCGCTTTGGACTTGCTCTTGCCGGCGGCTCCGGCCATCAGGTTTCCCCTGATATGACTGAGACTCTTTTCACCAATGCCATGGACCTGCAACAACGCATCGACGTTCTTGAATGCGCCATGCTCCTTACGATAACTGACAATGGCTTCCGACAGCTTCGGGCCGATTCCCTTGACCTCAGCCAGTTGTGCCGCAGATGCCGTATTGATATCGATTTTGCCATCCGCAATTGCCGGAACGGCAACCAGCATTCCCCATACGAACAACAATAATGCTATCGCGCTTTTCACTTTCATGATCGTGACCTCCTCTGCAGATCTCGCTGTAACCAGCACAGCGAGTCAGCTCAGTAATAAACCGTAAGTGCAGCATGGTCTATCGAACATTTGCGTTAACGCAAATGAACTAATTGACGTCCAACATATTGAAATAAATCACTTAATCCCATCATATCCGGGAGTCATACGAATCGCATTTATTCAGTTTTAGACAGAAAAGAACAGTCGCCCCTGCCCACCTCCACCAATAACGAAAGGCGATGAGGTGGCCACGCTTCACCGTTTCAGGATGAGAGTCCGCTCGTTTTCCGGTCAACATACAGAGCAATGCACAGGTAAACGATGATCCAGAAGCCAAGAAGTATCCCTTGATAATCGGGCGAGAAGCCGAGCAAGCTTAAAGCACTCGCTCCTGTCATCAGCATCAGCAGGTATTCAGCCAGCACGGTCTTGCGATGTCCCCAGCCGGCCTGTACCAGGCGCTGGTAGTAATGCTCCCGATGAGCCTGCCACACCTTTTCGCCACGCAAGGCACGACGGATCAGGGTCACCGTCGCATCCACAATAAAGGCGGAGAAGACCAGCACAGGGAACCAGAATGGAAACAGGCCCGAGTGGATGCCCCATAGTGATAATGCTGCCGCGAGCGCTCCCAGTGTCGCCGAGCCGGTATCGCCCATGAATATACGGGCAGGCGGGAAATTGAATACCAGGAAACCTGTTGCCGCCGCAACCACTGTCCAGCACATCCAGGCGTACTGGCTATCTCCGGCAAGATAGCCTCCCGCGCCCAGGAAAAGGAAACCAAAGAGCGTCATACCGCCGGCAAAACCGTCCATGCCATCCATGAAATTGTAGAGATTGATCATCCATACGATGGCAAAAAAGGAGATGACCCAACCGATTGGCCCCCAGGGCAATGCAACGCCGGCAAGCAGCACCAGCAGGGCAGCCAGCATATGAACCGGCAACCTGACACGGGCCGACAACTCATACAGGTCATCCAACAGTGAAATCGTCGCAACGGAACATGCCGCCGCCGCAATCCAGATAAAGGTCAAAGAGAGATCATACTGCAGAAACAGCCAGCTCCAGCCGAGCACTGTCGCTACCAGAATCGCAATGCCGCCACTACGGGGAACCGGCCGCTCATGCAATGAACGAGCATTGGGGTGATCCATGATCTGCAGGCGACTACGCCCCGAACTCATCCACCAGGTTACCGTTATGGCAACGAACAAGGCCAGCAGCAGCGAGATCATGCCTCCCCCCTCAGATAGCTGACAATGCCGGGCAGACTGTCGTACAGATGACGGGAAGGCGCGAAGCCCAGCATCTGCTCGATTCTGGCCGAATTGTAACAGGCCGAACCGATCAGCTTGTCGAGTGCATCCGAATCAAACACAAAGCGGCGGCCGCGCAGCCATCCGATCATATCCCCTGTCCGGGCCAGCATAGCCAGCACCGGCAACGGCAGGTTCCATTGCGGCACCGACTTGCCGACCGCCTCACATATCCACGCATACATCTGTCGGGTCGAATAGGGCGTACCGTCTGTCACAATAAAAACCTGGCCGATGGCTTCCGGTTTCTCTGCCGCCAGACATGCGGCTTGCACCATGTCCTCGACATGCACCATCGAGCGGCGGTTGCCGACCTCCGGCAACGGCGGGAAACGGCCCCTTGCAACCGCCTCGATCATGCGCGGCAGATTCCCTTTTTCGGAAGGGCCGTAAACCATGCTCGGGCGCAGCACCACCGGCTCCGGTACAAAGCCACCTTCCAGCACCAGCTTCTCGGCCGCGAGCTTGCTGGCGCCGTACGGGGTCTGCGGCTGGCAGGCAGCCGTCTCATCCTGGCACTCAAAACCGCCTTCACCGGCCGCCTTCACACTGCTGAACAGTACGAAGCGGCGCACTCCGGCCTGCCGTGCCGCCTCCAGCATCAGCCGTGTCCCTTCGCTATTGATGCGGAAATATTCAGCTTCATCCTGCTTCGTTTCAGCCAGGGCATGTGCCTTACCGGCGAGATGAAATACGGTATCGATGCCGGCCAGGTCAGGACAGGTTGCCGGATCGGTCATATCACACGTGAGAAAGAGATCCCACGGGCCATTCGTCGGATGACGACCGGCAGCAGTAACCCGTACCCCCTGTGATTGCAACTTCTGACACAACTGACGACCGATAAAGCCGGTGGCACCGGTCACGAGGGCCGATTGCATCAATGCTCGCGCCAGACAGTACGCCGGACATAATGGGTATAGCTGAGAATGGTGTTCAGCACCTTGCGCGAGACCGAGCCGGCCCCGGCATAATCATCAACGGCAGATGCCCTGCCCTGCTGGGAGGTCACCGCCCCGATCGCCTGCAACACGCCATCGGCATCCAGGCCGCTCAGAATCAACACACCGGCATCCATACCTTCCGGGCGCTCGTGGGCCTGGCGGATGGTGATGGCCGGAAAACCGAGCAGCGCCGACTCCTCGGTGATGGTACCGCTGTCGGAGATGACACAAAACGCCTGCTGCTGCAGCTGGATATAGTCAAGAAAACCGAGCGGCTTCATCAGGCGTATGCGCGGCTCCTGCGCAAAGTCGAGCCCGAACGCCTCCATCCGCTTGCGGGTGCGCGGATGCACCGAAAAAATCACATCCTTGTCGAAATGGTCGACAATGGCGCGAATCGAATCGGCCATGCGCCGCAGGTGACTCTCATTGTCGACATTCTCCTCACGATGAGCACTGAGTACGACATAGGAACCCTTGGAGAGATTCAGGCGCGCCAGCACATCGGAGGCATCGATCTTCGCCTTGAAATGGGCGAGCACCTCGGCCATGCATGACCCCGTCTTGATCACCGTCTCCGGACGCACCCCTTCACGGGTCAGGTAATCACGCCCGTGCTCGGTGAGCGGCATATTGATATCGCTGATATGATCGAGAATCCGCCGGTTCAGCTCCTCGGGCACACGCTCGTCGAAACAACGGTTACCGGCCTCCATATGGAATACCGGCACTTTGTGACGTTTGGCGGCAATGGCCCCCAGGCAGCTGTTGGTATCACCATAGATCAGCAAGGCATCCGGCTTCTCTTTCAGGATCACTTCCTCAACCCTGACCAGCACATTGGCAATGGTCTGGCAGGAGGTGTCGCCAGCAGCGTCCAGGAAATAGTCCGGCTTACGGATCTCCAGATCCTCGAAGAAAACGGCGTTCAACTCGTAATCGAAATTCTGGCCGGAGTGAACCAGCAGATGATCGGTATGCTCGTCCAGCGCCGAGATCACCCTGGAGAGCTTGATCAGTTCCGGTCGGGTACCGACCAGTGTCATCACCTTGAGCTGTTTCATGCGTCGCTCCCTAGGCCAGCAACTCGCCGCCCTCGGCGAGCTTCGCCTGACCGACAAGCAGGTGATTTCGGGTCAGCAGCTCAACCGTTCCCTCCAGCGAAAGGACGGTATCGGCCGAGCTAAACTCCTTTTCAAGTGCTACCGGCTCATCTTTGTCGGCAACCAGCTCCGGCAGCATCGAACGAATGGCATAATAGTCGCCACGGCGCACCGTGTGATGGCACTCCTCCTCGGAGACCATAATCTCGTGCATCTTCTCACCCGGGCGAATGCCGGTCACTTTGATTTCAATATCGCGCTCACCGATCAGGGCGCGAGCAATATTCTCTACCGTAGCGGCCGGCGCATTGGGCACCAGAATCTCCCCCGACTCAGCCGTCTTCAGCGCCGCAAACACAGTATCAACTGCCTGTTCCAGGCTGAGCAGGAAGCGTGTCATTTCCGGCACGGTCAAGGTCACCGGACCACCGTTATTAATCTGATCATGGAACAGCGGAATCACCGAACCGCGCGAAGCAAGCACATTACCGTAGCGCACACAGATAAAACGGGTGTCGGGATTGAGTACGTTAGCCGAGGTAAAGATTCGCTCCTGTACCGCCTTGGTCATGCCCATGACATTGACCGGTTTGGCTGCCTTGTCGGTACTGATACCAAGCACGGTCTCGACCGGGTAACCATTCTCACGAATCGCCTGCACGATATTCATCGCTCCGATGCAGTTGGTCAGTACCGCCTGATCGGGAAAATATTCACAGGTCGGCACCTGTTTCAGGGCAGCGGCATTGATCACAATATCGGCACTCTTCACCGCCGAACAGACATCGCGGTAGTCACGCACATCGCCGATACGAAACTCCAGCGCCTGACGAAAATTGTTAAATATCACCTCATCCGTGGTCACGGTCCGGTGCAGATAAGCCATGCGCATATCGTGCTGCTTGGCCTCATCACGCGAAAGGACGATTACCTTTTTGGGTGTGCCCAGTTCGCCTGCCAGAATGCGGCGAACCAGCACCTTTCCCATCGAGCCGGTACCGCCTGTGACCAGTATTGTCTTATCCTGAAGGATCATGCATTTCTCTCCTGTATCTGTTCCGCCAGCTCACCGAGCATCTGATGCCAATTCGGCGCATGATAACCGGTCGCGTGGCCAAATTGCGATGCATCCAAACTACGGTCACACACGAAAGTGTCATCCTGTTCGATCTCTATATCCGATCGATTCAGAATCGTGGCCAACTCAACCAGCAAATCAAATTTGCTGATGGGCGCACTCGCAACATGCCATACTCCGGACAGGGTGGGCTGTTCGAGAAGCAGCATCTCGATAATCCGGGCCATCTCGATCGTCGTAAACCCCGAGTAAATGACCTTGGAATACCCTTTTATACTGCCTCTCTGGGCAAGAAACCACTCAATCAGGCTTTTCTTCCGCGACAACTCCAGACCGATGATGGATGTTCGCAGTGTGATCGAATGCGGTGTATCGACTTCACCCAGCAACTTGCTTCTGCCATACAGATCAGCAGCATCTTCAAAATCCGTTTCGAGGTACATGCCCTTGCTTCCGGAAAAGACACAATCCGTACTCATATGCACCAGGCGTGCCCCGATCTGCCCACACAGCAAACTCAGTCGATGAGGAAAAAGGGAGTTAACCTCTAGACTGGAGATTGCATCACGGGAATCGGTCCGCTGCTTCACAATTCCCACGGCATTGATTATGGCTTCGGGACGAAATGCTTTAGCAATATCTGTCAGTTGGTCAAAATTCAGCACGTCCACATTCGGGTAGCTATTATGAAGGCTGAACAGCTTATATGAAGCATATTCATCGATGCCTCTATGCAAGGTCACCCGAACGTCATGGCGGCCTTGATAACTCTTAAACAACTGATGCCCCAGCATGCCGTCGCCACCCAGAATCAGGATTCGCACAAACCCTCCTCTTTTGCCTGCAGCATGAATGCCTCCAGTCTTGAGATTAACCTATCGGCTGCGAACTCTTTTTCAAAATAGAGGCGCCCCTGCACTCCCAGCGTTCTCCGTGCCTCTTCAGGCATGGCATAAAGGGCCTGCACTGCTTCAGCCAGTCGGGCACCATCCTCCGCCGGTACGGCAATACCGGCCCCGGCCTGGCGCACCACGTCCGCCCCCTCGCCATCAAGCGCCGCCACCACAGGCTTGGCACAGGCAAGGTAGGACTGCACCTTGCTTGGGATCGTCCGGGCGAAGACAGGATCCGCCCTGAGTGTCACAAGCATCACATCCGCTGCAGCAAAATAGCGAGGCATCGCCTCAACCGGTCGTCGTCCGAGAAAGTGAATGCATGTCGCGAGCCCCAGCTCTTCTACCCTCTCCTTCATCCACGCCATGCGACGGCCGTCACCAATCATCACCCATTCGATATCAGACACGGCTCGTAAACGGTCTGCTGCATCGACGATGGTTTCCAGCGACTGGGCCTCGCCGAGATTTCCAGCGAACATCACCCTGAATCCCGTTGGCAGTTCGTCATGTTCAGGGGCATTCGCCGGCAGCTCTATCGGCTGATAAAGCTCCTCCGCCCAATTGGGGAAATAGTCGGTACGCTCCCGTACGGCTCCGGCTGACACGGCCGGCTCAACGAAACCACGCGACTGCACCAGGACCCGGTCACAACGTCGGTAAATCCATCGGATGACTCTGCCCACGGTAGCCAGCACAGTCGGTGAGCGGACAGCTCCGGCTGCCTCCAGACTCTCCGGCCACAGGTCCTGCACCCAGAAAAGTATCGGCGCCCGCTTCAACCTGCGCATGACAATCGCCGGAACACCAACCGTGAAGGGTGACGGCTCATAAACAAAGATAACATCGAAAGTGTTGCGTCTGAAATACCATGGCGCCAGAAGGGAGCCGAACAATACGAACGAAAGATAGTTCAGTGCCAGTTGCCATCCTCTCCCCTGTCGACGCAAAAAAAGTGGCACCCGAAAAAGAGGCACGCCTCCAAAGGAGTCGCGTCGTTTTTTCCACCAACTGTAACCTGCAAAAAGACGCCCGGAAGGATAGTTGGGCATCCCGGTCAGCACCGACACTTCATGCCCTCGCTGTTCGAGTTCCCGGGCCAGATCATTGATACGAAACTGCTCAGGCCAGAAATATTGGCTAACGATCAGAATCTTCATGCGCCCCGCCCTTTGAGAATCTGCCTGCAGATTGCCACATGTCGTTCCGCAGCGATCGACCAGGTGTACTCCTGCAAGACCAGATCCCGCCCCTTCCTGCCCATCGCCGCTCTCAGGTCTGCATCATCCATCAGTGCCACCGTTACCTCGGCTATTGCGTCAGCATCGGCATCCACCAACCGCGCACCACCTGCTTTGGCCAGTTCATCAAAACCGCACCGGTTGGTAAGGATCACAGGAATCGCGCACACGGCCGCTTCCAGCGCCACAATCGACATCGCCTCCTGGCGTGATGGCACCACCAGCATGGAGGCGCCATGGTAGGCAGATGACTTCAAATCTCCACCCGCATAGCCTGCAACGTGAACCCGATCCGATAAACCGGCCTCTTCCGCCATCTGCAGCAGAGACGACTGCAGACCTCCGTCGGGACCGACAAATACCAGATGCAGGTTTCGAAAGCGGGACGCGACAGACACAAATGCCTGCAGCAGCAGGTCCGGTCCCTTGATACTGTTCAGCCTGCCGACGAACAACAGATACTCCTGGCCCTCAGCCAGTCCCACATGCCGACGGAAAAGCTCGTCTCCGGCTTCGGCAAAATCCTCGATACGCACACCGTTCGGGATATGGTGTATGTGCCCGGAAGCAATACCGTATTGCTGCATCTCGGTCGCCTCGTCCGCAGCAATGGCTATCGCAGCATCCGCACCTGCAACCATCCGGCGGCCAACCGTGGCATTGTAGAGGCGCTTAAACAGCTGGGAGCGGCCGAAGAGCGGCAGAGCTCCGGCCGGACAGACAACATAAGGTGTGCGGCACAGGCGTATCATAAAGAAAACCACGACATTCAGGATCGTCCAGTGATTCATCAGAATCACTATATCCGCCCTGCGCACCTCCCTCAGCATCGTCAGAAACCTGGGGGCCGGCAGGTACCAGCGCCTGTTCCAGCAAGGTAGTAGCACAATTCCATTGGCATCTGGCACATTTCCTTCCAATCCCGCATCCAGCGACAAGATGCGGGATTTGATGCCATCCATGGCCAGCATGGCAGCATGGAGCTGGCGCACCCGTTCTACCGTCCCGCCGCCGGTAACCGGATCCAGGCTCATGTTGACATGAAGCACATTCATCCAGGAATTCTCCAGCCTCGTACAACAACACGCTTCACCGTACCCTCGAGCCCGAGCGGAAATTCAAACCCGTCTGCCAGGAGACGCGCCGACGAAAACCGGGTATGGCCATGCAGACTTCTGCCTTTAAAAAGCCTGCGCAACCAAAAAGAGGCTGCAGCGGGAAGATGCCAATAGCGTCGTTTTTTTCCGCTCTGGTACAATGCTGCAAGTCCGGCCAGCCCGGCCACGGTGTTCCGGTCATCCTCGTCCAGGCCGACGATATAAACACCAGCACATTCTGCATGCTCCATAACATGCAGTGCGGCAGCAGCCACATCCCTTGCATGAACCAGGTGCGCACATTCCCCTCCCTTGATCAGCAGGGCCAGACGGCTCTTCCAGTCCTGCCTGAGGGATAGTTGTAAAATACCGGGATGCGTATCATCGATGACATTGGTCGGTCTCAGAATCGAAACCTTTTGACACGCGAGACTTTCGGAAACAAGACGCTCTGCCGCAAATTTGGTCTCTTCATAGGTGCCAAAAGGATGGCAATCAGCCTGTTCATCCACCAAGCCAGTGACATCCGGCCCCATAACACCGACCGAACTCAGATGACACAAGCCATCGACATGCTGCTCTGCCATCGCCTGGAGAATGGTTTGAGTTCCCATCACATTCGTTTGATGCATCCGCGCTTCGTCATGCAATTCGGCTGCGCAGTGAAATACGGCATCCGCTCCCTCCACAAAAGAGAGCAGAATACCCAGATCGGTCAGCTCTCCGGAAAAGACCTCTACACCATCAACGGGAAAATCTTTCTTTCTTGTGAGCACGCGTACATGCCAGCCTTGTAATAACAAGGCTTGGACAATCTCCCGGCCAACCATGCCGGAAGCACCGGTCACGCATGCCGTTTTCTGCCTATGCATCAACGAATCTCACCTGACGAACAGGCCTTTGACAAAAAGTCGTAGCCGAAGATAAAACCACCATGCATAGGCCCCCATAACACCTTGGGCTCGATTCTTGACCTGGGCATCCCGAGATTCACGCAGGCTTCGCTTGGCATCCAGCGTACTCATCCCGCCCATTCGCATATAGGCGAACAGCCTGGGAATGAATGTGACACGAAGTGCGGAGCCTTTTCTGAGAAAGAACTCATAATCCAGCGCATTGCGGAAGGTTTCATCGAATTTCCCGACCTCTTCATAAAGGTGCCTTGAAAAAAAAGAAGCCGGATGTGGAATGGTCGAGCTGCGCCTGAAGTCCTCCCAGCGCCACGGCTTCCCGACCTCCTCGGAGACCTCGGACGCCGCATCCTCACGGGCAATGTACTTGATGGTTCCATGTACAATGTCCGCATCATCTGCATGAACCAGTATCTCAGCGGCATCTGCGAGCACACGAGGGCCGCTGTAATAATCGTCGGCGTTGAGAAAGGCGATCCACTTTCCCCGGCTTTTCTCCATACCGATATTGAAAGCGTGCGACAGACCACGATCGGGCCGAGAGTGCCAGTATGCAAGCTTCTCCGCGTATCCCTTGATGATATCAGGACTCCGGTCCGTTGAGCCGCCATCAATCACGATATATTCGAAATCATTGAACTCCTGTGACAACACACTCTGCATGCACTGCTCCAGATATGCCTCTGCCTGATAGCAAACGGTAATGACCGAGATAAGTGGGATATGATCTTGCTGGCTCATGACATTTGACTTCGATGTGTGTTTATTTTTTCCACGAAGGCGCTAGCAGCTTTCTCCCATGTGTAGCTTCGGGCATGGGCATATCCGCGCATACGCGTATCGCGATCCTGATCAACGGCCCGTGAAATTGCATCGACCAATGCAGCAGGCTCATCCGGCTTGAAGTACTCAGCATGCTCGCCAAGCACCTCGTGTGCGACCTGAATATCCGCAACAACGACGGGACAGCCACACGCCAGAGCCTCCAGTGGCGGCAAACCGAATCCTTCATGAAGCGAAGGATAGATAAAGGCGGCAGCTTCCTGATACAGCGTTCTGAGCTCGCCATCACCTGCATCAAGCCACCGGACACGTCCGTGAAAAGCATTCATCTCCGACTCGTTCAACGGGCCACCGCCCACGACCACTACCTCGTAATCCTTAACAAGACCGGTCTGGAATGCAGACTCCAGAACACTAAAGTTCTTGTAGAGAGCACGACTCCCCACATAAAGAAGATACGGTTTCCGTTTGGAATTCTCAACGGCTTCCTCGGCCTTGCTTCGGTCAAAAAAACGATCCACGCCTAAATGCACCACTTCGATTTTATGCCTGGGCACGCCATAAAATCGCATCACATCCTGCCTGGATGATTCCGATATAGTCAGAATGAGATCAGCCGCAGCAAAAGCCCGACGTTTCATTTGGATGATCCGCTCGCCGCCGGGAAACAGCTCCGGGAAGCGTTCATGTGCACAGTCATAATCACCGACAACTATAAAGGCATCCGCACGATTACGTGGCAAACGATAATAGGTCGAAACATAGACATCATTGCCTTTTCTGCGGCTTTTTGCCCAGGCCAACTCGAGCCATACCGCATCCGCCAGCTGCTTCACCCGACTCAGAAGCTTGTTACGGGGGGGAGGCGACCAGCGCAGTCCCGTATTGCGTACCAGGGGTACAGTGCACCAATCGTATTCATCCTGATAGAATCCACGAAAGAGTTCGCATGAGCGCTCATGAGTCATCAGGTGCAGAATCTCGTAATAGAGGCGGGATATACCGCCCTGCCGCTGCAGACTGAAAATCCTCCCGTCAACGAACATTGGTACGGCCCGGCTTACCAGTCGCTATCGGAATAAAACAGAGAAGAAACAGGCTCTACACCCTTGCGGATATGAAGTACTTCATCTGCAGTCAGGCGACGTTTCCAGTTCCAGACATTTTCACGGCTGTTCCGTGTGATCGATTTACGGCTGTTAAGCGGCACGTCGACCGAGGTGGTATCGGACTGATTCCCGGATGAGGTAAAGCCTGCCAGCTTCTCCCTCACCTGCTCCGAGAACTCAAGATTGAGGGCTTCGAACATCCGAGCGAACTGTGATTGCGGATCGGCGGAGAGATCCTCATGCCGGAAAAAGCCCCAATCATCGTATTTCGCACGGTACTGAGCGATGACGTGATGCAGTATTTTCCAGACCAGAATACCCTGATCCAGGATATCATGTTCCTTTTCTGCATAGTCATGGATATCGTCTGCAAAGTCGGAAAGGTAATCCTGCATCAACAAAGGCTGCTCAAGCAGCGATGAGAAGGGAAACCCCCATTTCAGGATACGCAGGCTACTGATAAATGCAGCCGGATGGCGAATCAGAATCACCACCTGCATGTCGAAGGCCCTCGCCAGCCATTCAGCCATAATCAGCGCATTCGGATCCTTCACAAACGGTCGCTTGCCTCTTGCCCGATAAAGGTTCGTCTTGCACAAATCCTTCACGGCCCTAGCGTATTCATGCAGGGAACCTGCAGCAGAAAAACCGGCGACTGCATCGTAGCGAAAACCGATCGTGTTCTTTGCAGCCTCCCGATAAAGGGCCTCGTTCTCATCAGTCACATAAGGAAAAAAATGGCCAAAGCTGGCATTGAAGATGCCCGGTCGGCGATTGGCATCGTTAAACGGCTCCATGATGAAACCGAGCTCCGAGGCCGCAGCAAGCACGTTTGCTGCCCACGTGGTTCCGGAACGGTGCGAGTCCGTAAGTAAAATCGGTCGAGACATTTTTGCTGGCCCTATTTGACCAGTTCCAGGCAAGCCACACTTCTTGCCGCTGCTAGCATGTCCTCGGTAAAGGCTTTAGCGGAATGGAAATCGAAATATTCGTCTGCATCGCACTTCTTTCTCTCCGAGAAATGCCAGCCATCGTTTTCATACCGGAAGTAATCAACTGAACTGTTACTACCATCAAACGTCTTGATCACTGACTCGACCATCTGCCGGTTGAACTGCTGCAGCCAACCGAAATTCTGGTATTTTCCATAAGGGACCGTCAGCAGAAGTTTCCCTCCCGGCTTAAGAAGCCTCTTCATCTCCACGATTACTTTAAGGTAATCATCAAACTTCTCCTCCAGATACTGTGTATCTCCGGAGTAAAGCCTCGTGTTATCAAGACCGACATGCTCGATCGTCGAAATGCAGGTCACCACATCAAATGACGCATCTTTCATCATCGTGCTGCGAAGATCGTTGTAGAGATAAGAAACCCGATGGGATTTGAAATATTCCTCTTCCGGGGAAAGAGTACATATAACAAACTTTCGCTCGTTCATTATCATGCTTTCGAGAACGAACGGGAAATTCAGAGCCGAACCGGCATCGAACACCGTTTTATCATCCGCCTTCAGTTTTGAAATAACCCATGGGTACTCCACAACCCTTTCATCCAGTCGATAACCATACCTCTCGCCCAGACTACTTCTGTCGACAAAACGGGCGATCAGGGCCGGATCATTCAGCGACCGTTCCAGAAAGAGGTTCTTGTGATCGTAATAGCCTCTGGAGAAAGGGCGCCTTTGACTGGCAAGGTGATAGAGCGCCAGCCGAATGGTTCCTTTCAATCCAATCTTCTTTAATAGACTCATTTTTTGGCCTGTCCTGCTCCGCAATAAAAAATCAAATATCAAGAAATAAAACCATGACCATACAGCCAGCCTGATCCGTTCCGTACCGGGAAGCGGACAATGAAGAATTTGGCGCTGAAATTCCAGTTCTCTGTCCAGCAGGGGCGCAATCAACAACGCTTTACTGCTCCTGTTCATCGATTTCAGGATCTCTTTGTAGGACCTTGAAGCTCCGCCAACACGCTTCCAGGCAAGCGTTCGATCAAGAGTGGTGACCTTACCCTGCAGAAGCATCGAAACGATATGTACATGATCTGATCCGACAACCGACTTCAGGGGCAGACTCTTCTCCAAGGCACTCCGCCGATGCAGGCCGTAAAAAATCATGCCGACATGGAACCTGTTCCGTAATTCCCTCCGATAGGCTTTGAAACGGTCAACAACCGAGTCACTTACCAGATCGATGCCCGCATCCGTAAACAGGCAGGTATCCGCATCATGATAAAATTGAGCTGTTTTACTTCCCGCCAGCACAACCTCTTCGTTTTCACGTAATGCTGCCAGACAGCTTTCGACATAATTGTTGGCAAACCGGTCATCGGCTGCTGCCCACATAAAGAATTCACCGGAGGCAAGCCCGGCCACCCTGTTGAAATTATCCAGCGCACCGATGTTGTGTTCGTTGCGTACATAGCGAAAGCGGCTGTCACGTGCACACCAGGCCTCGGCTATTTCGCAGGTCCTATCATCCGAAGCATTATCCGAAACAATAATCTCCAGATATGGATAGCTTTGCGACGCCAGCGATTCCAGCAGATAGGAGAGGTGCGACTGGGCGTTGTAAACGGCAACACCGATCGATACAAGTGGCGCTTTTACAGCTCTCATTTCCGTATCGTTCGGGCTGCTCACGCCGCTTCACCTCCCTTGTAGCGGTGCTTGCGCATCAGGCAGTAATCACCCGAAGCGATAAATGTCTCGACAGAATGCAGGATGCTCCGATGTTCTTCCTGAGAGAGATGCTCAAGGAAGTAGCGGTAGCTGATGGAGCCCACCTGTCTAGAGTGGCCGCCAATATCGTGAATGAAGGTCTGGTAATCCTGAAACAGCCAGTCATCAAAGGTGTCGAGAAACCTGCAGTAGTAATACTCATACACCTTGTCGATATCGATGGTGGCCTTCCTGTTCTTCAGGTCATGCAGTATAGCCTCATACTCTTCGACGGTTTCAGGGTGAAGGTTGAAATCATACGCCACATGCGGATTGCACATCGAGGCATTGACGACCGTCACCCCCTGCGCCGCATACTCGAAGCCGATCGTTCCGTACACGGTCAAGGCACAATCGATACCTTCTCTGATCAACTGGTGGTGAGACGTATCCGAGGCAATGAGCTTGAACTTCGGGAAGCGTTTCAGAAAGTCGTTGATGACCTCGATATTCCCCGGAAGAAAATCCGGATGCGTCTTGATATACCAGTCGTAATCCGTCTGCTCCGATACCCTGCCCAAAAACATCAGCCATTCGTAGAAATCCGGAAAAAGGTTGATCCCGTAAGGATGCGGGCTATCAAAAAAGCAGTGCGTCGCAATAAGGATTTTCACCCTCGGGCCCTCAGCGACCACACGTTCTGCCTGTTCGTCCATGGTATAGGCAGATTTGGTCGAATAGTGCATATCGACGCCCACCTTGCCGGAAAAGCGCAAGTCGATCCGCTCTTTTGCCGTCGAACGGGCATCTGCCTTTGCCTGGTCATCCAGCTCTGAGAACCGGCTTGGATAATCGAGAAAGTCGTTATATGCCCGATAATTATGGCTCTTTGTGATGTAATAGAGTCTTTGTGCTGTCGCCTGGTACACAGGGATCGAGCGATGAACGGCCACCCTAAGAATGATGGCGTTCCATGCATAAACGCAGTGGCTGACGATGACAGCCTTGACATTGTGGCGCGCGAAATAACGTTTCCAGTACAGATAGAGGCACAACCCCTCAAGCAGGGTTTGTCTGAATGGGTCACCGGTGATATCAATGGTCGGAATCAGATGATTCCTGAGATGGGTGTCGTAAATCAGATCCCCGATCGGCACCCCTTCAACGGACAGCCTCTCCACATCTCGCTTGTTATTGATGGTCGGGTAAATATCGGCAAAAAGTGCTTCGGCCTCAGCACGCACCCCGGATTCTGAATAGAACAGGAAACGCGCCCCGAATGAACGGTAGATTCTCCGCATGGACCACGGCAACAACCAGGGTTTTCTCTTCGAGTAAACCTTGATGGCAGCATCATGTTTCCTGGCCAGCACATTTGCTACATAACTGATTGCAACGACGCTGCTGGCCACGACATTTTCCTCAACCAGCACCTCTCCGGAAGAAAGGGACGCGCTGCTTTTCCATGTCGCCCTGCTATGCCGCACAAAAGCCTTCTCATCCTTATCGAGAAAAAGCCTCTGAAACAGAAAGAGTAATTTCTTTATAATCCTATACAGCATCAAAAGTTTCCAGAAAATTCTCCAGTCCGGTCGCCGGAATACTCTTGGGCTTGGCGCCACCCGGATTACAGTAATATGTCTTTTTTCCACCGATGCGGGCAATGATTAACGCCATGCTGTTCATTCCCACAACCCAGTCTGCCGAGGCACAGTCTTCGATCAGACTTGTCCCATCACTCACTTCGACATGGAACGGCATGTCGCTTTCCAGATAGGAGGCGTACTTATCTTTTTCTTCTGCCGGATGAGGTCGAAGCCTGACCACGACCCGCCTGCTGCCAAACGCCACCTGTTTCAGGTGGTCAAAAAAAAGGTCCATGCCCTGAAATTCTATCCATTTTCCGTCCGGCAGAACCCGGCCCGCTTCGGCAAATGCCTCGCAGATATAAAGTATCCGAAACTCCTGCCCACCCCGGACATCGACCTTCTGGCGGGCAAACGCTTCCCGCACATCTAGGAAATAGGGGTTTTCCACCAATTTGACGCGGTCCGCCCCAAGTGATCCCCGGGCCAGCCGTAAGGCATCTTCATCGCCCACCCAAACTTCATCTGGAAGCACGAGCTCACCTTCCAGAAGAAAGCGTGGTCGATAATCCCCCCAATGGTCCAGATAGGATGCAACCGGAATGTCCCCCTCCCGGCCAAACCTGATCGCCCTCTTCTCCAGGTCGGATGCCCAGCCCGTGCCGGTCAGCACAAAATCAAAGCCCTGGATAAAATCCTTTGTCAGAGTTTCAGAAGGCATCACTTCAATCGGGCCTAGTTTTCTCCGAAATACGGCAACAGCCGGGCCATCCAGCAGAAAGACAACCTTTTTATGCCCGCTGCGATGCACCCACGATGATACCACTTCCGCCCCACCGGCATCGTGACAAACAACCAGGATGTTACTGACATCATCCGGCTGAAAAATCGAACTCTCCCTTTAGCAGGCCAAATTCGACGGCATTCACAAAGCGCCCATTTTCAAACAGTGCCTGCCTGCGGATTCCCTCCTGTATCATCCCCAACTTTCCGGCAAGGCTAAGCATGCCGGTGTTGTTCTCGGAAGTGCCGCAATGAATGCGATTCAGCCCCAGCTTCCTGAAGCCATGCGAAAAGAGAACCCGCGCGGCCTCATAACCGTAGCCCTTTCCCCAGCAGTCCCTGTCTCCGATAATGATGGCAAACTCGGCCGAGCGATTAACCATATTGATACCCTGAAGACTGATGTTACCGACATGCTTCTCCGTGCTCTTCTCGATCATTGCCCAGACCAGGTGGGACTCCGAGGTCTGCAACATATCAATGTAGGAAACCAGTTTCTTCCTGGTACTGGGAAAGCGGCCGTGGGAATTGAAACAGCACACCTCCTGGTCATCAAACCAGTGCAGATAAGGGCCATCGATATCCTGTTCGCAAAGCCCCCGAAACCTGAGGTGCTCCGACTCGTACATATAGGAGGGAATCATCTTGTCTGTCATAGCGCGTTCAGATTCCGCCATACTTTCCGGAACGCCTCGATGATCAGTTCAATGTCCTCATCCGAATAGTCGAAAAGGCACATCGGCATAACGAGACACGTACGGTCATGAAGCTCTTCTGCAACCGGGCAGATTCCCTTGGCATAACTGATACGTCCCTCCGGATCAAAGACACTCCACGGGAAGCCTTGCGATCCATAGGCGATTTTCTTCTGAAACAAAGGCAACAGGTGAAGGTTTTGGTAGCCGCCGCCAACCCTCACGCCCTCTGCGCGCAATGCCTCAAGCAGTCGAGCCCTCGACACTCCCGTCAGCGTCGCATCGTAAATCATGGGATAGACGTAATAGACATGGCTGCATCCATCCATCACACGCGGAGGCTGCAGGCCTGTCAGGCCATCAAGTCCTCGGGTCAGACGGTCGGCTCGGGCAATGATTGTACTGATCTGGCCATCGAGTTTCTTCAACTGTTCGATTCCGATCGCCGCCTCAATCTCCCCAAGCCTGAAGTTGAAGCCGATCATGTTGGCAAGGTTGCTTACACCTTTGTCACCAACCACCGCCTCAGCATGATTACGGATCAGCTGCAGTCGCTCGGCAAGCGCATCATCATCCGTGACACACATGCCACCTTCGCCCGTATGGATATGCTTGTGATAATTCAGGCTGAAAATACCGATATCAGCAACAGTGCCGGCGAAACGATCCCTGTATCGCGCACCGGGAGCCTGGGCAACGTCCTCGATCACCTTGAGTCCATATTCTTTTGCAATGACCATAATTTCATCCAGCCTGGCAGGATGACCGAAGATGTCCGTAACAATGATGGCTTTCGTCTTCGGCGAAATGCACTTTCTGATCGATTCAGGATCAAGAGCAAACGTTTCGACCTCGATGTCGGCAAACACCGGAATGGCATTCCAGACCAGAATCGAAGTAGCCGTAGCGCACATGGTCCAAGGGCTGACGATCACCTCATCTCCCGGCTCAACACCCACGGCACCGACAGCGGCAATCAAACCGGACGTATTCGAATTCACCGAAACCGCGTGCCCTACCCCAAAGTAGTTCCGCCATGCCTCTTCAAACTCACGTACCTTGTCGCCTCCATAGAAATCCTCATCCCAGCATCCGAGGAATTTCGACAGGACACCGCTTTCCACGACCGACTTTGCCGCACCGAGTTCTTCGTCTCCGATGCTATTGTAGCGTCCCGGTTGTTTGGAAATCGTTTTATTTCCGCCCAGAACGGCCAGTTCATTTGACATTTGCGACCACCTTTCTTCCTGTTTCAGCAAGACTCTCCGTCACTTCAAGCACTCTCACGGCTCGATATCCGTTCACCTCAGGCCTTTCATCCTGCACCGCTTCCACAAGAGAGGAGAGGGCATCAGCCATGGCAAACGACAACTTGGTATCATATTCAACCGGCTCCCCTAGCACCTTATGACCACTCTTCTGCGGATTGGCATCCACCGCTCTTACCACAAGCTTCCGTCCAAAGTCCTCCAAGGACACCACCCCTTTTTCGGTGAAGAGGGTGAGGGTGAAAAAGGAGAAGCTGCCCTCATCCAATCCCATAAAATAGACCGGAACCTCGCCAAACTTCAGACAAGCATCAACCGTTGGATCCTCAGCATCATGATCGACAAATGCATGTGATACATGCATCGAGTCCGGCTCACCCAGCCAATCAATCAGCAGGTCCATGGCATGGGAACCATTGTGAATGATGCCTTTTGTATAATGGACCTCAATCTTAAGGAGCGCGCCAAATTCATCTGAGCGCAATCTCCCTTTCAACTGCTGATACTGTGCACAGAAGCTACGCATATAATTAACCAGCAGGACAACGGATGCATCGCGATAACTATCCACCAGGTCGGCACAGCCAGCTGAGGTTTTAGCCAGTGGCTTCTCACACCAGACTGCCCGGATACAGGGGAACTCGAGACACAAGCAAAGCAGATCAAAGTGCGACTCATCCGGTGTGCAGATACTTACAATGTCCGGCGAAACATCTTGGAGCATCGCCCGCACATCCGTATAGGTGTGCGCAACGCCCCAAGCCTCCCCAAATGCCTGAAGGCGTTTGGGGTCCGCATCGCACGCGGCCACCAGTTCGGTACGCTCATCGAGCGCATATGCCTTGGCATGCGTTCGAACCCCTGGGGCACTGCCATGCTGGTCATAGCCGCCAGCAACCCAGCCGCAACCGATAATGGCCGCCTTCAGCGTACTATCACAGCTCCGCTTTTTTCTGTTGGACATCGGCATTGATCCGGATCATCTCGGGATGAACCTCAAGAAAGTCGATAATATCCCTCAATCGGAATTCGGGATTATGGGGGTAGAGTGATTCATATATGGCTTTAATTAGTTCAAAGTCCTCGGGCGTATCAAGATCAAACCGCAGGTCAGGACGGTTCAGGCCATCTGCCGCCTTCAATCGGTAGACCTTATAGCGTTCAGGTTGGCTGTAGATAGGCAAAGAGACATGCTCCCTTGCTGAAGGGTTGTCAGGGAACTCCCGGTCTACTTCGGACAGAATCGAAGTAGGGAAAATCTGTATCGCTGTTCCGGATGGAAAGTTTCGTGCCGGAACAACCGCATAATCCATTCCCAGGCGAAAGAAGTCGTCGATACATTGCTCTGCAAGCTCGGGATCCAGAAGAGGACAATCACCGGTAATCTCCACGATGAAGTCAGCTCCAAATGTCTTAGCAGCCCCCAAGACACGTCCCAGCACATCCTGTTCACTTCCACGATAGCATTCGACCTCCAGATGTAAGGCCAGTTCATGAATAGGATCATCCGAATCATTCCAGGTTGTAGCCACGACAACCTTTTCAACCTGAGGAATTCTCCGGACACGCTCGATCAACAGCTCCAGCATGGGCTTATCGCATACGGGAAGAAGCACTTTTCCCGGCAGCCGTGAAGAGGTCATTCGCGCCTCGATAATGGCCA
Source organism: uncultured Zetaproteobacteria bacterium (assembly GCA_964503475.1). Classification (GTDB taxonomy): domain Bacteria; phylum Pseudomonadota; class Zetaproteobacteria; order Mariprofundales; family Mariprofundaceae; genus CAZCZU01. Next base: position 36,481 of record CAZCZU010000008.1, on the reverse strand, counting down.
CAACAGCACTCATTCAAAAAGCTCCCATGAAACCGGCGTACCTTTCCGGATATCTTTTACTGCACGTTTGCCCAAAATATCCTCGAGGTATTTTGTAGAGAGACCGTTAGCAGGCCTGATTGAACGGACCTTTTCTGATGTGGCCACGTCCCCAGCTTTCATGTCGTCAACCACATACAGGGAACGACGCCGGTTCCGACCATTGACCTCCGCACCAACCGGGCCGATCACCGCCTCACCCCCGGCCTGCCATGCCCTTTTCGACTCGATCACCAACTGAGCCATTTCGCCTGGCTCCATGGAGAAGGCACTGTCCACGCCCCCCTCGTTGCGATCATTTGTAAAATGTTTTTCGATCACCGATGCACCATATGCCACTGAAGCAACCGCAACGCCTATCCCCAGAGTATGATCGGACAGTCCAACCGGACATTCATAACGCTCGATAAGGCGCGTAATACTCCGTAGATTCGCATTCTCTGGAGGGGCAGGATAGGCACTGGTGCATTTCAGAAGCACCAGATTATCGCATCCGCTCTCTCTCGCCGCTGTTACAGCATCGTCGATTTCATCAACGGTCGCCATACCTGTTGATATGATCATCGGTTTTCCGGTGCTGGCAACTTTCCTGATCAGAGGTATATCGACCATCTCAAAGGATGCGATCTTGTACATGGGAACATCAAGGCCTTCCAGAAAATCAACCGCCTCATAATCAAACGGTGAACTGAACGCAATCAGCCCAAGTTCATCACACAACTGAAAAACAGGTGCATGCCACTCCCAGGGTGTAGCTGCATCCTGATACAGATCATACAACTTATTCCCACGCCAGACACTGTCGGGATTGGCCATGAAATCCGGTTCTTCGAGATTCAGCGTCATACTGTCAGCGGTGAAGGTCTGCAGCTTGAGTGCATGGACGCCCGCATCTGCCGCAAGACGCACAATCTCCAGCGCCCGGTCAAGCGATCCATTGTGGTTTCCCGACAACTCAGCAATCACGAACGGAGGGGTATCGTTCCCCAACAGCTCAACAATATCTTGTTTGCATCGTTTTTCTGTCATCTCTGTTTTGCTTATGATGCCTTTTCTTTTGCAAGCTGCATAAGGTGCCTGCGATGGCGGATCGCAAAGTTTCCGGACACGACCTCGCCGGCCCCAACATGCCCAACCACAATTCCACCGGCCTTCACCTGTGCTTTTTCGCCCAGGTTTACGTACTCCCGGATCACCGATGAGGTTCCCACATAAACCCCATCGTTCAATCGGGCACCTCGTGCAACCACACAATTACCAGAAATAACACAGTTCTTTCCAACAACAGCATCATGGCCAACATTGGAGGCAATACCGACAATGGAGTGATCTCCCACCATTGTCAGCTGGCTTGGATGAATTGATTTTACCACCACCGAATTGGCCAAAAGGGTTACACCTTCTCCAATGACAACCCCTCCCCCATGGCGAACCGTTTCATTCATCCCGTCTTTGCAGACATAAAGGATTCCCTCTGAACCGATCACTGTACCAACATCAATAAAAGTGTTGTCACCCACGGTAACGCCATCACATATCACAACATTCTCGTTAATGATGACATTGCAGCCAATACTGCTTTTTTTAGATATGCGAGCTGAAGGATGAATGATACAACCTTCGCCGACCCTTCCTTCCACCCGGTGCAAACCGAGCCCGTCACTGATCAGCTGCTTGTGCAATTCATAGAACAAAAGTCTGGGTGAAGCATCGATCAGCAATCCCTTTTCGGCATCAACCGATTCGGCCAAAACATCGTTGGTTATAACCGCCTGCACATTCGCATTCGCATTCGCCATACGAATATATTGGATGGATTCACAATAAACGAGCGTAGCTGCCTCTTGGCTTGCCGCATGCCCAAGCTGCTCAAAAGATGCATCACGCCGCAGTACATCCGGCTCAAAATAATCGCTTAATTTCAAAGGAGCCCCGAAAAAATCAGCTTTGGTTTTCTAGGATATAGATAGCAATTGATCGCAGGCTTGTCAGCTTGTCGACAGCCTCATCGGGAACCTCCACGCCAAACTTCTCCTGAGCTTCCAGCAAGAGTGACATTGTGTCGAGGGAGTCGATCCCGATTTCGTTCAGAGCCCTGTCGCAATCCTCTTCGGAGGAAATCACGGCCGAAGGTGCCACAACACCAACAAGCTCCTTGAGCTCCTGCAATACCTTAGTTTCGTTACTCATTTCAACCTCAAATCCACATCAATTTCGAATTGCCAGACAACTTGCCCAAGAAAGACCCAAACCAAACCCACTCATAACGATTGTGCGAATATCGGAGTCCTTCAGAGCGGACTCTAGCAGCAGGGGAATCGAAGAGGATACCGTGTTGCCATATTGCTCGATTGCGACAGGAACCTGCCCCTCTTTCAGCCCCATTTTCTTACGCAGATTATCGACGATGAATTTACTGCCCTGATGAAAAAGAAACAGATCGATATCATCCTTACTTTTATCTGCCAAATTCAACAGTCTTCCAACCTGGGCGGGAACGTTCATCAATGCAAAATTAAACACTGCCCGGCCATTCATGAAAATCGGACCATTTGCATTATGCAGGGCTTCCCATTCGGCTCCGCGAGTCTGAAATACGAAGCGGTCGAGAGTGAGCCCGCCCTCACCTTCCGCGCCCGATTGGAGCACCGTAACCGTAGCAGCGTCTCCAAAAAGCATCGCCGTATTTTTATCGTCCGGATCAACAATTTTTGAATAAGGATCAGCTGTAAACAGGAGTCCCGATGAAAAACCATTACTCTCCATAAATGATTGAATGATAGAGAGCGAATAGACATATCCGGAACAGCCTAGGGCAACATCGAAGCAGGCACAGTCATCTTCCAGGCCAAGTTTGCCATGCACGATGGCCGACACATGTGGAATACCACCACCATCCGGATTTTGCGTACAGACGACAACACAGTCGACATGTGCCGGGCGGGCATCTTCCGGCAAAGCCTGATACGCTTTCACACACATATCAGATGTATCTTCCTCAGCCCCTTTCCTTGATACCTGCCGAACACCAAGTTTTCCGAGTATAAACTCCCGGTCCACGTCGAACTTCTCCTGCTTCAACAGGTTATCTTCGAACAAAACCGGCACATAGCTGCCAATCGCTGCTATTCGGGCCATTCAGTCACCATAGAAAAATAGATTTTCCCGATTGGAACGTCACCGGACGTCACCACCGATTGCGTAAGGCGTGTGCCGATATTCTTTTGAATCTTGACTCCCAGTTGTCCACCGTCACTTTCATCAAGCAGCCGATCAAGGTCAATACGGGTAAAGATCCATTTTCCTGCCACGTCCGGAAATTCCGACTGATGCAGCTTTTTGGTAATTGCCACCAGTATCTCAATAGGGAGGAAAGAAACCTTCGACACCATCCTGGCAGAGCGATCCTCTCCCAGAACGCAATGAGCTGTAATTTCTTCCTCAGGAAATGGAACGCGGTGGTTTACATCATTATCGGATTCGACAACCCAGCCATGGATTCCCGTCGAGGCAAATACCTCAACCCGGGCCCGGTCTGGCTTCGCCATCTTCTCATCCAGCCCATAAACAAAAGTACATTTTTTTGTCGCAAAGGCATGGATAATCATTTTGAAAGCACCATGAGAGAGCTCGGGCAATGCATCGTAAAGATACGCCACCACATGCTCATAAAAACTTGCGCCATTGATGTAGTTGCGGTCTCCCTTCAGCTCGATATCCAAAGGGACAACGCGCATCGAAGACGTTGCATCAGACATATTCAGACTCTATTCCCCAAGCATTATTTCAGCCACTCGTTCCGCACCCTGCCCATCTACCACCTCCCGGCCAAGTCGGGACATGAACTCCCTGCGCTTCTCATCATGAACAAGGGCAAGAAACTGACGGGCAAAGCTCTCTTCCTCCAGCTGACCTACATCTCCCAAATCTACAGAAACGCCAAGGTGGCTCCAAGCTTCGATATTGGCCTTTTGATTCTCTGCCAGGCAGACCATGAGGGTAGGCAACCCCATAACCGCAGCCTCAAAGGAAGTCATACCCCCAGAGATTACGCCCAAATCGCAATCAGCCATGACCCCTACCATATCTGGCTCATCGATCCTGATTTGCACCCAGCCCGCTCCGCTACAGGAAGCCCATGTATGAATCTCTTTAATAAATGGATTCCCTTGCCCCACAACTGCAATGACACTCCCTTCCCAACCAGAACGCTTAATTGCCTCAAGGCAAAAAAGTGTCAAACCACGATCCTCCCCCCCTCCAAAGGAGAGCATCACCTTTTTTACTGAACCGATCACCCTGCTGCTTCTCGTATGCTTTCGGAACTCCGGGCGAAGAATGGCGTACTCCGGCCCCAGACAGAATGTTGTTTCACTATTTTTTTGCTGAAGAAGGTAGCGGTTCCTGTCCGCGGCCGGACTCATGGACACAATCCAATCACCCCATAATGGCCGCCTGGCAAAGCCATCGAATTGCAGCCAATGCAATCCTTCATCACGCAGGATCAATTGATAGGATTCGGAGATATCATAAAAGTCGAGAACCAGCAGTGTCGCTTCTATGTCTTTCGCCACACTTACTACATGCTGAGCATCATCTGTAGTTCCCACCTCATTGGTCGTGAGGAACCATTCCTTGATCACATCGATATTTTCCCATGAAAGCTCTGGGCGCCCCTTCGTTGAAAGGAGATAAACAGCACATCCTTTTTCATGAAGCGCGGCCGCGAGCACGAGGCAACGCATCAAGTGCCCGAAACCAACCTTTTCGGAATACTCACACCGGATCAAACATACGTCACGCATATCTCACCCGAACACCGGACCTGGAACTATTTGCAAAAAGGAGACTCTGGATATGCTCCCCCCTCATTTTTGCGAAGGATGGACACACCTATCCGCTCATCAGGGACATCTCGCAAGGCATATCCTGAATGGCTGTAAATCACATTCGCCACCTCAAAACATGCAGGATTCCACAGGAACATTTTTCCATAATTCATCTTATAGCTATAGATACCCTCCCTATGTGAGTATCTATTTCTATATGGAAATGGCGGCTGAAAATCGATCACGACCAGTGTACCTCCATCCCTTAGGCACCTGTCAGCTTCAAAGGCAATCCTGAATAAATCCTTTCTGTCACACAGATAAAGGCAAAAACCGAAAATTATCGTATCAAAAGCATCATCCTCAAAAGGAAGGGTCTCTGCTGTACCTTCGCTCAGGTGGAGATGCGGAAACCTGTCACCACCATCCTGAATCGCCTTTGACGATGGATCGATACCATAACATTCACAATCGAAAGCCTGCCTGACCTGTTCCAGGCGGACTCCGTTACCACACCCGATCTCCAAAACCCTGTTCGGATGCAGCTCGACTTCCTTCATTATCTTCAGCGGCACGTGCGCTTCCGGCTTCCCGGAACTGCAGGAATCCGCATTGCGATTAAACCATTCATCGGCCTCGGAATTAATAAAGGTCTCTTTCTGACTGCTCATCCGTAAATCCCCGGCCAAGCAAATGGGAGCCATGCTGGAAACAGATCGGTAACCATTTATTCCCATCCCTGCCACTTGATTATGTCAGCCGTTTAAAGCCTTGTGTTGACGGCTTGCCTTTCAGCCTTCGGTCAACATCCCCTGCACCTATTGCATCTGCCAATTCAGCGAACGATCCATCTACCGCGGCAAGATATGCCTCCACGTGATCCTGTGTGTGCGCGTACATGGCATAACACAAGTTACTGGCCAGGAACCCCCGTTCGAGCATATTCTGAACGAACAGGGCCTTCAACGATGATGCCTGGTCATGTTTAAGTGCGAAATGGCTAACCGGCGGAATCCCTCCCAGCTCTATCTCAATGCCGTTCTTTTCTGCCGCCTCTTGCCAGCCCTTGCGCACACTTTCACCAATCTCGACCAGATGCTTACCAGCATCGACCGCCTTATGCTTCTTGATCACCGCCAAAGCAGCGGCTGGCCCGCTTCGCTCAGTCCAGCATGTACTGCTGATAAATGATTTCTGGGCAGAGGACATGACTGATTCCTTGCCGATAACAGCCCCAATGGGATACCCATTACCCAGAGCCTTTGAAAAGACTGCAATATCCGGCTCCAACGACAGCAACAGGTGGGCCCCACCTGTATTAAGACGAAATGCCGCTGAAATTTCGTCTACGATCAATACGGCACCATACTCGTCTGCAAGCCCACGCACACAACTAAGGAACGCCTCACTCGGTGGCCTGTTCCGAATTGACTCGATGACAATGGCACCAATTTCTTTCCCGTGGCGGGAAAAGATTTCCTTCAATTCATCTGCATTGTTGTAATGAAAAGGATGGGCACTTCCTCTCAGGCCCGATGGAACGCCACTGGGTTCCAGACCTGGAAGAAGACAGCCGTCCAAGGCCGATGTCGAGGCAAGGTTGGCAGCCAGATACCAGTCATGCCATCCGTGGTATCCACAAAATGCCACCTTATCCTTTCCTGTGTGAGCTCGCGCGATTCGAACAGCAACACTCATGGCCTCGCCGCCAGCCCTGGTAAAGCGGGCCATATCAGCCCAAGGATGGATCTGGCACAACACTTCCGCCAGCTCCACCTCTTCAGGACAGTTTAGCGAAGATGCCACACCGCCACGAATTGCCTCAATGACCGCATTATCGACATCATCATCTGCATACCCGAGCACGGTTGCGCCGATGCCACCAATACTCATATCGACATATTTGTTTCCATCCAGATCCCATACCTCGGCACCCTTCGCCTTCTGGTAATAGCCAGGCCAGACGCCTTGAGAGAACATGTCCGGACGTTTGGACAACAGCTGTGTCATTCCCGGAATCAACTCTTTGGCCTTTTGCTGCATAGCAAGACTCTTATTCAGCTTCATGTGAGTTCCTCTTCAACCATCGTTCCTCTTCAACCATCGTTCATCTTCAGCAAGGGACTTCAACAACCCTTCATTTCTGGTGAACCGGGCATTGATCGTCGCAATATCCTTTCGTTCAGCCAATAGCTCAAACACATCCTCAGACGTGAAGGCATGATTCTTTGGATACAGCTCCTCATACACCTTCACGACAAAGTTATAATCCTCTTTTTCATCAACGGTCCATCTCATGCCGGAGTAATCATGTGCACCTTCAAACGAACCGATTTTATATCGTTCTTCCTGCTGCCGCGCATAAGCAGTGACATGCTCACGATGAGATGGAAGAACGGCTTTTTGCCACGACTCGTCCAGCACACTCCGTTTGAATACCGCCATATCCAGTCCATCCGGAAACGTCGGGTGCACACAGTTAGAGACGAAATCATAGCCCCCTTCCAGATAATAACGGATCACATTGTCTATCATCGCCGGATCTGCAAGCGGGCAATCTCCTGTCAGGCGTACAATATGTTCCGCATTATACTCTTTTGAAGCCTGGTAATAACGATCCAGAACATCGTCCATGCTCCCCCGAAAGCAGGCAATACCATGTTGCTCACACAACTGTTCGATAGGGTCATCCGTAGGGTCAGTAGTCGTTGCTATACACAGCTTGTCGACACAGTGACTCCTTGAAACCCTTTCAATCTGTCTGAGCAGCATCGGCTTCCCCAGAATGGGCATCAACACCTTGCCCGGGAGTCTGGATGAAGATAGGCGAGCTTGAAGTATTGCCAGGATCATACTTTATAATGCCTTGTTACTTTTGATTGATTCATATCGGTAGAGTCCCTTCCCACAGCATCGCCTATGCCGTGCTCCTCATGCAAGCTGCCATTGCGAAGGGTCCAGGACCTTCTCATCTGAGATGGCAAACTCTTTGTACGCCGCCGCATCTACAGATGTAGTAGCACACGCAACGATCTCTTTTAACTGCTCAATGGTATTGACCCCACACACCACCGAGTCGACCTCATCGATAGAAGAGACAAAGCCGAGAGCGGCTTCAATGGAAGACAAGCCCTGATCTTCGATAAATTGTTTCAGACAACGCATATGCGCTTGTATTCCTGAGAAATAGGGTGGCATCTCATCGGGGTGCATCAGCAACAGCCCCTGCAAAAATGCAGAGCGCACATGAATCTCGATGCCTGCCGCCTTTAACTCAGCCAGATAGCCATTTGCCAGCAGTCGCTGATCGAGGATATTCAATGGCAGCTGGACAACATCAATCGCATGTTTATCCAGAATGGCATCCAGCGTTCGGCGTTCATATACCGAAACACCAACCTTCGAGACCTTGCCCGATACCTTTTGCGCGGCCAGCCAGGAGGCAAGCTCCCCACCACCAGGCTTCAGGAGATCGTCGGCCCGATGCAACAAAAGCCCGTAAATTGAAGCCTGACCGAGATTTTTCAGGGAAGTTTCAAAACGCTGTTCAACCGATGCCACAGCCTCACTGTCAACGATGTCACCTTTGATGGGAAGGGTCTTGGTCACAACTCGAAAAGCGGAATTCCCTGAAATAAATCGGCCCAGAACTTTTTCACTGTCACCATATGCAGCAGCGGTATCAAGCACACAAATCCCGCTCGATTCGGCATATTCCAGAATGCGGCCCACTTCATCCGCTTCCGTACGGCCGGTCGTGTTTGAAACGCCATACGGCAATCCGAACTGAACGGTTCCCAGACCTATTTTCATGCCAGCAACGAATGGACCGATTTGATTACCAGTTCCTGTTCCTCTTCTGTCAATCCGTAATAGAGCGGAAGCGTTAGAGCCTGCCGGTAGTAAGATTCCGTCTCCGGATAGTCGGAAAGGCTGAAGCCCCTCTCCTTGTAATAGGGATGCAGGGGCACCGGAATGTAATGCACCTGTGAGCCAACACCCATCTTCATCAGTGCCCGGATAAAGTCACCACGAGTGGTTCCCAACGCATCAAAATCGATGCGAAGCACATAGAGATGATGAGCGCTCGCTTCCCGGCCCTGGCACTGGACGGAGCTGGCGAAATCGATGCCGGAAAAAGCCCTGTCGTAAACCTGTGCCTGTCGGCGGCGCTCAGTGACAAAACTATCGAGTTTTCCAAGCTGGGACTGGGCCAGTGCACACTGGATTTCCGTCAGTCGGTAATTGTAGCCCAACTGCTGCATCTCAAAATACCAGGGATTGATCTTCCCTTCCTGGAAGGCCTCCTCCTGCAATTGAAAACGACCTGATGCATCGTCGATTCCAAAGTCATGCAGAAGCTTTTGATGAAAAATGCCATGGCTTCTGAGCATGATCAGACGCTCGTACAATGCACGGCTGTTTGTCGTGATCATCCCCCCCTCCCCGGCAGCGATCGCCTTGACCGGATGGAAGGAGAACACCGTCATATCCGAATAGCGGCAGGAGCCGATGGGTTCGCCGTTTGCGTAGGAGCCCCCCAGTGCATGGCAGGCATCCTCGATAATGACAGCCTGGTATTCATCGGCAACTGTACGGATGGTTTCCATATCACAGGCAAGACCTCCGAAATGGACCGGAATAACTGCCCCGACACGGCCAAGCGCCGCACAACGACAACGCAGATCTTCCGGTGACATATTCAACGAAACCGGATCGATATCGGCGAAGGCCGGCGAAGCTCCGACAAATGCCGCACAGTTGGCACTCGCTACAAAGGTGTTGGCCGACGTAATAACATGGTCGCCCTCTTTCAACTCCGCAGCCAGGCAGGCAAGGTGCAGGGCAGCCGTTCCGCTGGAAACGGCAATAGCATACCGGGCTCCCACGAATTCGGCGAACGCACGTTCAAACGCATCCACCCCACGCCCCTGTGTCAGGGTTCCGTGACGAAGCACCTCGACCACGGCCTCGATATCCCTCTCATCTATGTGATGCTTACCATATGGAATCATCTGATCAGTCAACTCCTACAGAGTTCTTCTTCGACTCGCTCGAATGCACCATAGTCCTGAACCGGTCACAGGAACGCAGCAACTCGTCATAAGTTCCACTGGCTACGATGGAGCCTTTTTCCAACACATGAATAACATCACTATGCTGTATAGTTTGCAGTCGGTGAGCAACAATAATGACCGTTTTACCCGATCCGGATGAAGCGATACCGTCCATGACCCGTTGTTCCGTCATCCCGTCCAGAGCACTTGTCGCCTCATCCAGAACCAACACCTTCGGATCACGATACAGCGCACGGGCGATGCCGATACGCTGACGCTGACCGCCACTCAGTTTCACGCCCTGTTCACCCACGATCGTATGGTACCCGTCGGGCAATTCCTGCATAACGAACTCATGCAGGCAAGCCAGTTTTGCAGCTTCTTCCACCCGAGAATGATCGACATCATCCGGGGCAACTCCAAACGCGATATTTCTTTCAATGGTGTCATCCGTGAGATAGATGGATTGCGGCACATAACCGAGATTTCGCTGCCAAAGCCGAACACCCTCTTGACCAACCTCCCGACCATCAATGTACAACCCGCCTGCATCAGGGCGGATCAACCCAAGCAGCATATCGAGAATTGTCGTCTTTCCCGAGCCGGTCGAACCGACCAGCGCAACCACGCTATTGGCACGAATCTGCAGATCGAGCCCCTCCAGCACATAGCGACCAGACTGCGGATATGAAAAGGTGACACCACGGAATTCAATCGACTCGCCGAATGGCATAGCTGTATGACTGGCCACCTCGTATGAAGCGATTGCCGCTTCCTCATCAGCAATATCCCGATAAAGAAGATTCAGCGCCGACTCATTATAACGGATCATCGCCATGCTGCTAAAAAGCTGCTGCATGGCCGGCATCAGCCTGTAGCCCGCAAAGGTATAGAGAGCGATGACCGGCAGCGCTTCGCTCAGAGAGCCCTTGACTGCCAGCAGGTAGAGCATGATCAGAAGCACGCCACCGAAAGCGATGGTTTCGAGCAGGTAGCGCGGCAACTGGGAAACCGCCTGACTGGTGGCATTGTGCCTTGCCAGCTGGTGTGATGGTTCGGAGTAGCGCTCGATAAACAGTGACTCTCGGCCGGAAAGCTTCAGTTCCTTGATACTGCCGAATGCCTCACTCGCTGCTTGATAACGTTTCCCGGAAAGTTCCGTCGCCTCCTCACCTATGCGCGAAACCTTTTTGCGCACGACAAGGAACACCGCCGCATACGCGCCTCCCAGCACCACCACGATGGCGACAGCCAGGAAAGGATCCGTCATCACCAGCAAAACCGTAATACAGATTGCTACGATGGAGACAGCCATTACGCGTAACAGCGGCGTCAGCACGCCGACTACAACGCGCCCGACCTCGGAGAACATATTTTTGCTCAACTCGGCCGAATTGCGATTCAGGAAAAAAAGGTAGGGCTGTCCCAGATACTTCACCAGCAGTTTCCTGGATAATTCATGTCCCTGCATGTTGGCGAAGCGCAGCAACAGCCAGTTGGTCAATGCCGAAAAGGCGTTACCAAAGGTAAGTACCGCCAGCACCAGCACGCCCAGCATAAACAGAAAATCGTTCCTGCTTTCAGGCTGAAGAACCTCCCACAGTGCATGCAACATGCTGTTTGTTTGAATCAGCTCCGGATTTGCCGCAACCGCCGTAAACGGGGCAATGGAGGCAACTCCGACCATCTCCAGCAAACCCATGAGCAGCATGGCCAGGAACAGCCATGCCATCTCAACGCGTTCGCGATGGGACAGCAGTGCCAGAACTTTCTTCAGATTCGAGTTCATGTTTCAGGATATCTTATTTGCGGCGCAGCCATGCTCCTGGCCAGTGTGTAATGTTCTTGTCGAGGCTGCTTTCATTGAACGGCCACTCCGGCTGCTCGACCACAAACTCGGCATGCCGTTCGGCAAACTCGGCTGCCGCCGCCGTCGGATGATCCCACTCCCACTCCGCTTCACCGCGAGGCACATCATAAAGATCCAGCATAATGCCATCGGTTGCCACAATGTAGGAACCAGGCGTAACAATATCGTGGTAGGCTTCCAACTCATCGGCCACATGCTGTTTGGTATGGCACGAATCGAGGATAACCAGCACTTTGTCGCCCGGATTCACCAGCGATTTGGCCTTGGTCACAATGTCAGGTTCCGTCGAACCGCCTTCAACCAGAGTAATCATCGACGCAAGTTCATGTGCCTCGATCGCCTGCCGGTTATGCGGACGAATCTCGATATCGATACCGACCACCCGTCCGTTTGAACCCATAGCCTTGAGCAGGCTGGCGTAATAGATGAGTGAACCGCCATGGGCCACACCCGTTTCGATGATCACATCCGGCTTCAGCCGGTAGATCACCTCCTGCATACGCACCATGTCTTCCGGCAGCTGGATAATCGGCCTTCCCATCCAGCTGAAGCTGTACTGGTACTTCTGGTTCCAGCCTACCTTGACCCACATGCGGGAAACAAATTCAAAAGCCTCATCGCTGTAGAGATTCATCTGCCGGCTTTCGCCATTCTCCTCGACAATCAAGGTACTGTTTTCGGTATCGATATTCAGTTTCATACTGCCCCTTCCGGATCAATAAGTTCTATATTCAATTTCGCCTGCCTGAGCAGAACGAGGTTTTCATCACGATAGTTTGGATTCATCAGAATCACACTGCTGACGCCACGCTCCCCAAGCTCCCTGCAATCGACGATCGGGTGTCCCGTACCGGCGATATATTTCCCCTGCTTATTCGGATTCAGGTCCACGACACAATCAAGAAGATAGCAGTCAGGGTCAATCAGGTTGGCAAAGGTCGAACCCTTGGCTCCTGCGCCCCACAGGCCGACCTTACCGTTCGTTGCAGCAGCCTCGATCACTTGCTGCCATTTTCCGATCAATGCTGGTTCATGGGCCGCATAAGCCTTACCAAGACTCAACGTCCGCCCGGGAGAAGGCAAAGCATCGTTCAAATCCTCGGCCACCCGTGCCTCGATCCACAAATACTGCCCTTCAAAAACATGACGCACCTCATCAACCACGAAACCGGCCGTTTCAAAGGCATTGCGCAGGGATGAGGCGGAAAAGAGCGAGCAATGCTCATAAAAGAAGTCCCAGACCACGCTGTTTTCGAGAATCCAGTCGACGCAAGGCGTTTCAAAATAGATGCGCGCCTGCCCTGAATCCTTCAGGGCCTCACGCACAGCCTGAAGCAGCACAAGCGGCTCGGGCACATGCTCGATCACATGGCGGCAAACCACGACATCAGCCTTGATATGAGCCGCATCCGGGCCGTAATAGCTGCGATAAAAATGCAGCTTCCCGCCCAGCCTGCTGTCGCTGCCGCGATAACTCGGATCGAACCCGAAACCGCTATTGCCCGTCCCTTCGCGAACCAGGCGCTCGACAAAGTCCCCCTGGCCACAGCCGACCTCAACAATCCGGCAGTGATTCACATTGCGCTGCTCAAGAAGGTGGTGCACCAAAGCATCAACGTGATGCATAAACGTATCTGAACATGTCTGGCGATTATCGTAACTCTCACCGTATTGCAGCAATGACGGGTCAAAGGTGGCATTGAAGACGAAACCACAGCGTCTACACGCCTGCATATCAAGCTCTCCACGCATCACATCCAGTGCGGCGTGTCGATCGGGCATCAACAGGTTCTGATGCACAGGAACAGCCTGACGGTGCAGAATGGAGAAGAGGTTGTCACCCTGACAGCAAGGACAGTGCCTCATGAATCCACCTTAGCCATAGCGGTTCGCCACCAGGTATTCGTCCGGTCAATCGCCGGATTCAATGCCGTGCGCGGTCTATACCCCACTTCCCGGACAAGGCGCCCAATATCCGCCACCACATTCGGAGCCTCGGGCCGATCCGGCTGATTGGCCCCGAAGCGAACCAGATCGCGACTGTTCAAATGCTCTGCAATCTCCTCCACCAGCCCGCGAACGGAGATGCCGTGGCCGGAAGCTACGTTCACTGCCCCCTCCACATCACTAGCCAGAAGCGCCACAAACGCTTCGGCCGCATCCTCAACATAGAGAAAATCGCGAATCTGCCTGCCCTCCGAGCACGCCACGCTCTCGTGTTTCAGCAGCGACGTCATCACCTGTGGAACCAGCCGATTGGGAGCCTCATGCGGCCCGAAAAGAAAAAATGGCCGCCCCCAGGCAAAGGAGACATCCGCCGCCCGGCAGTATCCGGTAAGCAGTGAATAGAGAGCATGCTTGCAAAGACTGTAGGGGCTATGACTCTGACACGATGTACTGGTTTCCCGGTAGGGTGCTGCCTGCATCCAGTCATACTCGGCACACGTCCCGGTTCCAACCGCTCGCTTTCCGCCCTGCTCGGCAAAGGTACGAAAGAGTGACAGACTCGCCTCAACCCAGCGGTAGTTGGCCGGCGACTGCCAGTATTTTCTGGGCGTCGCCTCCCATGCCAGGTGCAGCAGGTGGGTGGGGCAAACCGTTTGCACAAGCCGCTCCACCTCACCGCTCTTGAGCAGATCTGCACCAAGCCAGTGAAGGCCTCGGCGGTCGACCAGCGGCTTTCCGCTCCGCGAAACAGCAAACACCTCGTATCCCTGCTCCAGCAGGAACGGAATCGTATGACGACCAATAAAACCACTGGCGCCGGTCAGAAGCACCTTCATTCATGCACCTGAAGATGTGGCACGGCCGTCACGAACCGCCCACCCCAGCTTCGAATGAAGTCGTTCTGCTTCATCACTTCATCGGCAATATTCCATGGCAATATCACCACATAATCGGGCCTGGACTCACCGATGGCATCGGGAACCAGAATCGGAATATGACTTCCCGGCATGAATTTCCCCTGCTTGGAAGATGCCGCATCACAGACGAAACCGAGTAAATCGGGCTTAACGCCCGCGTAGTTCAGCAGGGTATTCCCCTTGGCTGCTGCGCCATAGGCAGCCACTTTTTTATCGGCACGCTTCTGCTCAATCAGAAACTGCAGCAGGTCATCCTTGACCCTGTCTGCCTTCGGTTGGAAGGAGAGGTAGGTATCAAGCTGCTGCAGGCCACCATCGATCTCCTCCTGCAGCACTCGCTCGACTGCAGTCGAGGTTGCCCTGTCATCATCGGCATGACAACCGTAAACACGAAGGCTTCCACCATGTGTCGGCAACTCCTCGACATCGCAAACCCGCAAACCGGCCTGCTCGAAAATGCACTGTACGGCCTGCAGGGAGAGATAGGAGTAATGCTCGTGATAAACGGTGTCGAACTGGTTATGGCTGATCAGCTGCAGCAGATGAGGAAACTCGAGCGTAATCGTCCCCCCTGGCTTCAGGGCTGCTTTCAGTCCAGACGTAAAATCGTTGATATCGGGCACATGGGCATAAACGTTGTTGCCGAGAATCAGATCGGCCTGCCTGCCTTCGGTCGCCAGCTGGCCGGCAAGCTGCTGACCAAAGAAATCGCGCAGCACCGGAATACCGAGCGCCTCAGCCGCCTCGGCCGTACTGTCGGTCGGCTCCACACCCAGGCAGGGAATACCGGCAGCCACAAAATTCTTGAGCAGGTATCCGTCATTGGAAGCCACCTCGATCACCAGGCTATCGCCGTCGAGTCCGAGACGCTCGGTCATCTGCTCGCAGTAGCGGGCCGCATGCGCCAGCCACCCTTTCGATACAGATGAGAAATAGGCGTACTCCTCGGTAAAAAGCTCATCGGAGCGCGAATAATCTTCGGTCTGCACCAACCAACAGGCATCGCAGACATAGAGTTTCAACGGAAAGTAAAGCTCGGGAGCCTGCAACCCTTCCCTCTTTACATAGGCATTCGAGGGAGGCGCAAAGCCAAGATCGAGAAAAACATGCTGCAGCGGCGTATGGCAATGACGGCAATTCATAAGTTCAGGCCCTGAAATTCCTTGGTAATTAGCGGATGCTGGCGATCACGCTCTGAAAGCTCTCCGACAGGCAATGGCCACTCGATCCCCAGTGCCGGGTCATCGAAACGCACTCCACCCTCGGCATCGGGAGCGTAGGCAGCTGTATGCAGATAAAGCAGCTCCGACTCCGGCTCCAACACCTGAAAGCCATGCGCGCATCCTTCCGGAACAACCAGCATCCGTGCATTGTCCGGAGTCAGCTCACAGGCATACCACTGCAGAAATGTCGGAGAACCAGCGCGAAGGTCGACAGCTACATCCCAGACCCTTCCCCTGAGGCAACGAACCATCTTCATTTCGGCGTGCGGTGCATACTGAAAATGCATCCCCCTTACCGCTCCTTCGGATGCAGTTCGGGAGTGATTGATCTGCACAATCTGCCTGTCTCCAACAAGGCCAACCAGTTCGTCCGTGCAGAACAGGCGGGCAAATGCCCCCCGCGCATCGCGATATGGTGATGTCTCTACCACGGCGAGGCCGGCGATCGACGTCTGGCATATATTCATCAGCCAGCCCAGCCCAACTCTTTTTCACGGGCCCTATCGATATAAGCGACCAACTGATCACGGCTGATCGCCTTACCCTGAGTCAGGAGGGCACGATACCAGGCGGCAGTCTGCCCGATAGCCTCGGAAAGCCCCCAGACAGGCAGCCATTGCAACATCTGCCTTGCCATGGTGCTGTCCAGTTGCAGCAGGTTCGCTTCATGGGGCTGCGGCGCATCACTGACATGCCAGCGCAGTTCTTTCCATTCGCTCGCCATCCGCTTCAACACCTGCTCGACCTGCATATTACCCGAATCATCGGGGCCGAAATTCCATGCCGTAGCAAAAACCTGTTCGCCCGCCAGCAGCTTCTGCCCAAGCAACAGATAACCGGAGAGTGACTCCAGCACATGCTGCCACGGACGGGTTGCGGCAGGAGAGCGTATTTCCAGCGAGCGTTGATCGGCAACAGCCCGAACCAGGTCGGGAATCAACCTGTCCTCGCTCCAGTCTCCGCCACCAATCACATTACCTGCCCGGGCAGATGCCAATAGGAGAGAGTGATCCCCGGAAAAGAAGGAGTCCCTGTAGCTGGCCACCAAAAGTTCGGCGGCAGCTTTTGAGGCGGAATAGGGATCGTGACCACCCAGACGGTCATTTTCCCGGTAACCCCAGTTCCACTCCATGTTTTGATAACACTTATCAGTCGTCACCACGATAGCGGCCTTCACGGAAGCGGCATGACGGCAGGCCTCAAGCACATGGGCTGTGCCCATGACATTCGTATTCCAAGTGGTAAGCGGATCGGCATAGGAACGACGAACCAGGGGCTGAGCTGCCAGGTGAAAAACCATCTCGGGCTGAACCTCTTCGACCACAGCCTGCAATGCCTCTGCCTCGCGGATATCCAACCGCCGGTCATCGATCTCCAGATTCAGCATTCCCCAGTGATTCGGATCCGTTTCGGGATCAAGCGATACACCGGTTACCTCGGCTCCTAACTCGGCCAGCCAGAGTGCTAACCAGCTGCCCTTGAAACCTGTATGGCCAGTCAACAGAACCCGCCGCCCCTGATAGCAGCCACCAAACAGCATCATGCCCAGATCTTCCAAGGCGCATCGCCGCCGGCCCAGAGCTCTTCGAGGTGCGTCTTATCTCGCAAGGTATCCATCGGCTGCCAGAAGCCACGGTGCATATAGGCGGAAAGCTCCCCCTCGGCAGCCAGGTTCTGGAGCGGCTCTCGCTCCCAGACACAATCATCGCTGCTGATATAGTCGATCACTTTCGGCGAGAGAACAAAGTAGCCACCATTTACCCAGGAACCATCGCCCTGCGGCTTCTCCTCAAAGGAGCGAATTTTATGGCCACTGAGGTCAATCGAACCGAAACGGCCCGGTGGCTGCACAGCAGTAACCGTTGCCAGGCTTGACTGGGAACGGTGGAACTTGATCAGTTCCGAGATATCGACATTTCCGACGCCATCACCATAGGTAAAGCAGAAATCATCCTCATCCAGATAGGATGCAATACGCTTCAGACGACCACCGGTCATCGTATTCTCGCCAGTATCAACCAATGTCACCTTCCAAGGTTCTGCCGTATTTTGGTGCACCTGCATCGAGTTGTCTCGCATATCAAACGTGACATCCGAGGTATGCAGATAATAGTTGGCGAAATACTCCTTGATCAGATAGCCCTTGTAGCCGAGGCAGATTACAAATTCATGGATTCCATGGCTGCTGAACGTTTTCATGATGTGCCAGAGAATGGGCTTCCCGCCAATTTCGATCATCGGTTTCGGCTTGAGATGGGTCTCCTCACTGATACGCGTGCCGTATCCGCCGGCAAGAATCACCGCCTTCATATCTGCTCCCCACAATAAGAACTATAAACCCGGCGAATACCATCCGAAAGCGTCACACTTCCGGACCAGCCCAGGTCATGCAGGCGAGTGACATCCATCAGTTTACGCGGCGTACCATCCGGCTTACCCTCATCCCAAATGGCGTCTCCGTCGAATTCGACAATGGATTGCACCAGCCCGGCCAATTCACGAATACGGATATCCTCGCCTGCGCCGACATTGATGATCGACTCTTGTTCGTAGTTCTGCATCAGAAAGAGGGAAGCATCTGCAAGATCATCGACATACAGGAACTCCCGCTTCGGCGAACCTGTCCCCCACAACATGACCTTCGGCTCTTTCTCATTACGGACAAAACCGTGATCGAGACGAATCAGCCCAAGCATGCGCAGGATGTCATCAGGAATCCGGCCATATTGAGCTTCGTCTTTGGCAATACCTACTACGTCGCCGGCGGCCGCAAGCTTTGCGAGGTGAAATTTGCGGATTAGGGCCGGCAGCACATGTGAGTTATTCAGGTCAAAGTTGTCATTGGGGCCATACAGGTTGGTCGGCATCAGGCTGATGGCATCGAAACCATACTGACGGTGATAGGCCTGACAGGTCTTGATGCCGGCGATCTTGGCGATGGCGTACCACTCGTTGGTAGGCTCAAGCTCGCCGGTGAGCAGATACTCCTCCTTCATCGGCTGCGGTGCATGCTTGGGATAGATGCAGGAAGAGCCCAAGAACAGCAACTTCTTCACACCACTGCGATATGCCGAATCAATGACATTGGTCTGAATCTGCAGGTTGTTACGAATAAAATCAGCCGGGTAGGTGCTGTTGGCCAGAATGCCACCCACCTTGGCAGCTGCCAGAAAGACATAATCCGGCCGCTCGCGATCGAAAAAGAGGGCCACAGCCTCGGAATCACACAGGTCCAGCTCAGCGGAAGTGCGCAGAATCAGATTATTAAATCCTTCCTGTTCAAGCTTCCGAACAATGGCTGAGCCAACCAGACCACGGTGTCCTGCCACAAAAATCTTGTCTTGTTGCTGCATTGCCATCACTCGTTGTAATCGAAGGCCTTAAAGCCATGTTGCTTGATCAGCGCATCACGCTCGGCCGCTTTCATATCCTCGCGCATCATTTCTCCGACCAGCGCCTCGAATGTAATGCGAGGTTTCCAACCCAGTTTCTCATGAGCCTTGGAGGGATCACCCAGAAGCGTCTCCACCTCAGCCGGACGGAAGTAGCGGGGATCGACGGCGACAATGCAGTTGCCGTGAGCGTCATAGCCCTTCTCATCCACACCCTCGCCCTTCCAGGTGATCTCAATGCCAATCTCCTTCGCCGCGGCATTGACGAAGTCGCGTACCGAGTACTGTACACCGGTGGCGATGACGAAATCCTCAGGCACATCCTGCTGCAGCATCAGCCACTGCATCTCCACGTAATCTTTGGCATGGCCCCAGTCGCGCTTGGCGTCCATATTGCCCAGATAGAGGCAATCCTGCAGCCCCAGCTTGATGCGGGCCAAAGCGCGGGTGATCTTGCGGGTGACGAAAGTCTCGCCGCGCAGCGGCGATTCATGGTTGAACAGGATGCCGTTGCAAGCATACATGCCGTAGGACTCGCGGTAGTTCACCGTAATCCAGTAGGCGTAGAGCTTGGCTACGGCATAGGGGCTGCGCGGGTAGAACGGTGTCGTCTCCTTCTGCGGCATCTCCTGTACCAGGCCGTAGAGCTCGGAGGTGGAGGCCTGGTAGAAACGGGTCTTCTTCTCCAGCCCCAGGATTCGAATCGCTTCCAAAACGCGCAGGGCGCCCAGAGCATCGGAATTGGCCGTGTACTCCGGCTCCTCGAACGATACAGCCACATGGCTTTGGGCCGCGAGGTTGTAGATTTCGTCCGGCTGCACCTGCTGGATGATGCGGATCAGGCTCGAGGAGTCGGTCATGTCGCCGTAATGCAGGACAAAGCGACGCTCCGTTTCATGCGGATCCTGGTAGAGGTGATCGATACGATCGGTATTGAACAGCGAAGTGCGTCGCTTGATGCCGTGCACCTCGTATCCCTTCTCCAGCAGCAACCCAGCCAGATAAGCGCCGTCCTGGCCGGTTACACCGGTGATCAATGCTCTTTTCATCATGCTTGCTCCATATAATAACCAACGGCTCTCTCGGTCATGCGACGCCGTCCGCAGAGCCCTCTTTCTCCGCTTCGCGTCGAAGCTCTTCGATTTCGGCGCGCAGGCGCTCATACTCTTCCGTCTTGTATTTCAGGAATGTGACCGTCATCCGGGTCTTCTCTTCCAGACCGGCCGGAGTCAGAAAATAGGCGTAAGCCAGCTTGTTATCGCTGTTACGGAAATTATTAACTTTAAGACACCCCTTTTCGATCAGGGCTTTCAGGCAGAAGTTGACCTTGCCAAGGCTGACGCCCACGAGCTGTGCCAGATCCCTTTGAGAAAGGGATGGGTTTTCTTCCAGCGTCTTCAGCAGTTTGTAGCTGGTACCATCATCATGCGCGGGCCCGTTCATCATCTGAACGCATACAATCCCGCACGCGTCATGCTGTCAAGCCCGGGAGGCAAAACGTCAGCGTTTAAAAAGGGGCGTTACAGTCGCCACAAGGTAAGCCCTGCAGCCTGCACCTGTTCAACTGACAAGACCGACTTCACGTCCATCACCGGGGCGCCTGCCCGGCAGCAGCTCGACAGACGTGTTTCAATCCCGTCGAACTCGGCATGGGCCACAGCAAGAATAATGGCATTCAGGCCTGCCATAGACTCCCAATCAACAAGCTCAAGGCCATATTCATGCCGGGCATCTTCCGGATTGGCCACCGGGTCGTGAACCAGTACTTCCACCCCCAGGTCTTCAAGCTCCGCGATACAGTCCACAACCTTGGTATTGCGCAGGTCAGCGCAATTCTCCTTGAAGGTCAGGCCAAGCACGCCCACCCGCGCACCCTTGACGGCAACTCCGGCACGAATCATCTCGACCACGGTCTGTTCGGCCAGCCAGCGCCCCATACCGTCATTGATCCGGCGGGCGGCCTTGATAATTTCAGGACGGAAACCGACGATCTCGGCCCGATGGGTCAGATAATAGGGATCGACCCCGATACAGTGACCACCGACCAGCCCCGGTTTAAAGGGAAGAAAGTTCCATTTGCTTCCAGCCGCTTCCAGCACATCCTGCGTATCGATACCCAGCTTGTGAAAAATAAGGGCCAGCTCGTTGATCAGGGCAATATTGACATCACGCTGGGTATTCTCGATCACCTTGGCCGCTTCCGCGACCTTGATCGTCGGAGCGCGGTGCACTCCCGCCTCGATCACCCGCTCGTAGAGTGCAGCCACCTCTTCCAGGGTCTGTTCGTCCTGACCGGAGACCACCTTCACGATCCGCTCAAGCGTGTGCACCTTGTCGCCCGGGTTCACCCTTTCAGGGGAGTAGCCGACCCGGAAACCCTCACCGCATTTCAACCCGGACTCGCGTTCCAGAATCGGCACGCAGACATCCTCGGTCACGCCGGGGTACACCGTCGACTCAAAAACGACAATCGCCCCCTGCTTCAGATTGCGGGCCACGGTCTCGGTCGCGCGAATGACAGGGGTCAGATCCGGCTGATGGGCATTATCCACCGGCGTCGGCACAGCCACGACAACATAATCCGCTTCGGCAATGCGGCCAGCATCCGTCGTCACCTCAAGCTGCGTTGCCCTGTCGAACAGCGCATTCGCCATCTCACCGGTCGGATCATAGCCCTGCCGATAGGCATCGATCTTTTCCTGTGAGATATCGAAACCGATCGTCGGCATCACCCGCCCGAAGGCAAGCGCCAGAGGCAGGCCGACATAGCCCATGCCGACCAGTGCAACACGCTTATCCGTCATTCCGCCCATAATTATCCTCAAAGCGCTGGATATCGTCCTCGCCCAGGTATTCACCCACCTGCACCTCGACGATATGCAGCGGCACCTTGCCCCGGTTTTCGAGGCGATGCTTCACCCCGATCGGGATATAGGTACTTTCGTTTTTGGCCACGGTGGCCACTTCATCCCCGCGTGTCACGGTCGCGGTTCCCGAGACAACTACCCAATGCTCGGAGCGATGCTGATGGCTCTGCAGGCTCAGTGAGCCCCCCGGCTTCACCTCGATGCGTTTCAGCTTGTAGCCGCTGGCGCGATCCTCCAGCACCGTATAACAGCCCCAGGGTCGGCGCACTGTCACATGCTCGATATGCTCGCTGCCGCCACGCAGTTTCAGGGCATCGACCACCTCGCGCACCCGCTGGCTCTCGCCACGCTGCACCAGCAGGATGGCATCCGGCGTTTCCACGGCGATCACATCTTCCAGACCCACCGCTGCCACCAGGCGCGAACGACTGCGTATCAGCGAGTTGTGGCAGTCGATGGCCATGACATTGCCGGCCACGGCATTGCCACCCTCATCCTTGTGCGATACCTCGTAGACGGCATCCCAGCTACCAACATCCGACCAGCCCATATCGGCCGGAACCAGACGCACTCGTGATGCCTTCTCCATAACACCATAATCGATGGAGATATCAGGCATATCGGCAAAATGGCGATGAATCACATCCTGATAATCGGCACCCTGGCGCCACTCATCCCGCATGCATTCCAGCACCTGCCAGACCTGCGGAAGATGCGCTTGAATCTCTTCGAGGATCGTGGATGCCTTCCAGACAAACATGCCGGCATTCCAGTAGTAGTCTCCGGAGGCGATAAATGACGCGGCGGTATCGGCATCCGGCTTCTCGGCGAAGCGCTGCACATCGAAAATGCCGTAATCATCCGGCTGCGTTGCCTGAATATAGCCAAAGCCGGTATCGGGTCGTGTCGGCTGAATACCGAAGGTGACCAGGCTTCCCTCTTCGGCCGCCTGGACAGCCAGGGCGAGGGAACGGCGAAAGGCGCCGGTATCGCGGATCAGGTGATCGGCCGGAAACACCGCCATGATCGGATCGTTGCCACCCTTGTCGGCAAGCCAGGCTGCGGCCACGGCGATGGCCGGTGCCGTATTGCGGCCCACCGGCTCACGGATCGTATTGAGGCCGTCGAGCATGTCGTAGGCCTCGCCCATGGCATGCTTCTCACCCGTCACAACCCAGACCTGTTCCGACGTCATGCTCTCCGGCAGACGATCGATGGTGGCCTGCAGCAGAGTCGTCTCACCTTGGAGATCGAGAAACTGCTTCGGCAGCTGTTGTCGCGACAGCGGCCACAAGCGACTGCCGGAGCCGCCGGCCAGGATCACGGCATGCAGCTCAGACATTATTCCCGGCCTTCGATGAAGCCGTTCTGTTCGAGATAGGCCAGCACTTTGGCCACACTCTCTTCCAACTCCTCATGCTCGGTCACCAGTTCAACTTCCGGCGTTTCGGGCGCCTCGTAAGGATCGGAAACACCGGTAAACTGCGGAATTTCGCCCTTCATCGCCTTGGCATAAAGCCCCTTCACATCACGGCGGGCACACTCTTCGACGCTGGCATTGACGAACACCTCGATAAAGGCGCCTTTGCCGGCCGCCTTCTCGACCATCTCGCGCACCTGGCCACGAATGTCGCGGTAGGGCGAAATCGCGGCCGTCATGCAGGGCACGCCATGCTTGGCCAGCAACTGGCAGACCCAGCCGATGCGCAGCACATTGGTATCGCGGTCCTCTTTGGAAAAGCCGAGTCCCTTGGTCAGATGGGTGCGCACCTCATCACCATCGAGCAGCTCGACATTGGTAATGCCACGCTCCTGCAGGGCATGGTGCACGGCACCGCTTACGGTACTCTTTCCGGCACCCGAAAGGCCGGTAAACCAGAGGCAAAAACCTTTTCGTGCTGACATCTCTCCTCCCAAATCTGTTCGGCCGACATTAACGCCAGGCCGTTAAAATCTCACGCCTTTTTCCAGCTTGTTCCGTTCGGGCTGTCCTCAAGAACAATGCCTTCGGCGGCCAGTTGATCACGAATCTCATCGGCACGGGCAAAATCGCGCTGTCTGCGTGCCTCCAGTCTCTCCTCGATCAACTGCTCAATTGCTTGTGCATCGACGCCAGCGGCATGGAACCAGCTACCGGCATCCTGCTCCACAATGCCGAGCAGCGTACAACCATGTACAAATGCCGCCGCTTCCGCATCAACCGATTCGCCCTGATCCAGGCCGCGATTGATCTTCCGTCCAAGCTCGAACAGCATGGCCAGCGCCTCTGGCGTATTGAAATCATCATTCATCGCCTCAAGGAATGAGGCTGGAAGTTGAGCTCCGCTAACATCCACCTCGACCGGAAGGCGACGACGCACCTCATACAGACGATCCAGCCCCGCTTTGGCGGCATCGAGCGCTGCATCGGAAAAATCGAGCGGCGAGCGGTAGTGTGTGCCGAGGATAAACATGCGCAGCACTTCCGGGTGATAGCGCTTCGTCACCTCGCGGATGGTGAAGAAGTTGCCCAGCGACTTGGACATCTTCTCGGCATTGATGTTCACAAAGCCATTGTGCAGCCAGTAACGGGCAAAACCGCCGCCGTTGGCTGCCCTGGCCTGGGCGATCTCGTTCTCGTGGTGCGGAAACTTCAGATCCATACCGCCGCCATGGATGTCGAAGGTATCGCCCAGATGGGCACAGCTCATGGCCGAGCACTCGATATGCCAGCCAGGCCTGCCCTTGCCCCACGGCGAATCCCACGCTGGCTCCCCCGGCTTGGCCTGTTTCCACAGCACGAAATCGAACGGGTCGTGCTTGCTGCTCTCGACCTCCACCCGGCTGCCGGCCTGCAGCTCGTCGAGATTCTTGCCGGAGAGCTGGCCATAGCCATCGAACTTGCGCACGGCATAGAGCACATCGCCATTGTCGGCCACGTAGGCAAAGCCCTTCTCCACCAGCTGCCCGATCATGGCGATCATGCCATCCATGTGCGCCGTCGCTTTCGGCTCATGGCTCGGATGCAGGCAGTTGAGCGCATCCATATCGCGATAGAAGGCCTCGATCATGCGACCGGTCAAGGCCTCGATCGACTCGCCGTTCTCCCGGGCGCGCTTGATGATCTTGTCGTCGATGTCGGTGAAGTTGCGTACGTAGTCGACCTCGAAACCGAGCTCGCGCAGCCAGCGGTAGATGACATCGAATACCACCATCACCCGGGCATGCCCGACATGGCACTCGTCGTACACCGTTACCCCGCAGACATACATGCCGGCATGGCCGGGCCTGAGGGGCTCAAACGCCTCCTTCCGGCGTGTATAGCTGTTGTAGAGTGTCAGACTCATCCCTTGATCCGCTCCATCATCTCCTGCAGACGCACATCCACCCCCTCGCGGCCCAAAAACTCGACCACATGTGACATTTCAGGCCCATGCAGTACTCCGGTCAATGCCGCGCGCAGCGGCATAAACAGTGCCTTGCCCTTGTAGCCCGTCGCCTCTTTCAGGGCCGAGCTCCAGCCTTTCCAGTCGGACTGTGCCTGCCAGCAACGTCGTGCCTCGGCATAGAAGTCACGGCCGGCCTCTGCTGCAACAGCCACCACCTCATCCGCAAGTGGCGCCGAAACATCCAGCAGACGCCCGAATGCGGCCGCTTCACGCTCATGCGCCAGATTTCCCTGCAGCAGAGCTGCCAAGGCTTTCAACTGCTCCGGAGCACACTCCTGCACAAACTGCTCCAACCGCTCTGCCAGTTCATCCGCCGGTAGTGCGTGCAACAGGCGCGTATGCCAGCGCCACATCTCCTCATCCGACCAGCGCACCGACGAGGTGGAGACATGCTCGGCTTCAAAATGAGCAGCCAATTGCTCAGTGCCGCGCAGCTCTTCCGGCATGTTGGGGTGTCCCAATCGCGTCATCGCCTGCACTAAGGCTCCGGGCAACAGCCCCTCATCGCGCAGTTCGGCCACACTGTGACTGCCGCTCCGTTTGGAGAGCTTGCTTCCTTCGGCCGACAACAACAGCCCATGATGCAGATAAACCGGTGCCCTGTAGACCGGTGCTATATCCTTCAGTTTTGACAGTAACCAAACCTGATAGGCGGAGTTGGTCAGATGATCGTCACCGCGCAGCACGTGGGTGATGCCATCCAGGGCATCGTCAACAGCGTTGGGTAACAGGAAGGTGAAGGTACCATCGGAACGGACGACAACCGGATCATCAAGATCGCGACGGGCAAAATGGATGTCTCCGTGCAGCACATCGCGCACCGTTATTTCACCAGACACGTTGTGCACAGCCAGACGCCAGACATGCGACTCTCCGGCATCAGCGCGCTGAGCAGCCTCTTCAGGTGAAATATCGCGGCAACGACCCGCATAGCGTGGTGGCAGGCCGCGTGAGGCCGCCAGTTTACGATCAAGGTTCAATTGATGTTCGCTGCAAAAGCACCGGTAGGCATGGCCATCAGCAGACAGGTGTATCAGCGCTCCTTGGTGCGCTGTGGCATGCCGTGACTGAAACTTTATGTCACCATCCCAATCCAGCCCGAGCCACTTCACATCCAGACTGATATTTTCGATGTATTGCTGCTCGGAACGGTTGAGGTCGGTATCCTCGAAACGGAGCAGGAAGCGCCCGCCATGGCGGCGGGCATAGAGCCAGTTGAGCAGGGCCGTACGTACGTTACCGAGATGCAGCAGCCCCGTCGGGGACGGGGCAAAGCGGGTGACGACCTCACTCATGGTGCTGCTCCTTGGCATCGGGTTTCGTTTCATCGGGCATGATCAGCATATATTCGTCCGGATGCAGGTAGCCCAGCTCGCGGTGAATCAGCTCTTCCAGGGCAGCGGGATCATTGCGCAGGCGCAGAATCTGCCTGGCCATCCGCTCCCGCTCCGCCTTGAGCTCCTTCACCTCGGCCTGCAGCCGTTTGAGCTGCTGCTGCTCCTGCCGGTACACAAGATAGCCGTGATCGGAGAAGATCAGATCCCAGCCCATGTAGCCCAGCGCCAGCAGCGCCAGGATCAGCAGCAGCCAGCGCCGGGCCTGTTTCAGGGCTTAGCCCCGACGGAAGGCATCCCGTCCGGCATAACGGGCCGCGCTGCCCAGCTCCTCTTCGATACGCAGCAGCTGGTTGTACTTGGCCATGCGATCGGAACGCGAAGCGGAACCGGTCTTGATCTGGCCACAGTTCAGGGCCACGGCCAGGTCGGCGATGGTGGTATCCTCGGTCTCGCCCGAACGGTGCGACATCATGCAGCGGTAGCCGGCGTTCATCGCCATTTCTACAGCCGTACGCGTCTCGGTCAGGGTGCCGATCTGGTTCACCTTCACCAGCAGGGCATTGGCAATGCCCTTCTCGATGCCTTCGGAAAGAATCGCCGGGTTGGTGACGAACAGGTCGTCGCCGACCAGCTGCACCTTGCTGCCCAGACGTTCGGTCAGCAGTTTCCAGCCATCCCAGTCGCCCTCGTCCAGACCATCCTCGACGGATACGATCGGGTACTGGTCGCAAAGCGACTCCAGCAGATCGACCATGCCCTCGGCATCCAGGGTGCGGTTCTCACCGGCCAGCACGTAGTTGCCATCCTTATAGAACTCGGAAGCGGCCATATCGCAGGCCAGCACGATATCGCTGCCCGCCTTCAGGCCTGCCTTCTCGATCGCCTGCAGGATGACGGTGATACCCTCTTCGTTGGAGCCCAGGTTCGGGGCAAAGCCGCCCTCGTCACCCACGGCAGTGATGTGACCGCCGCTCTTCAGTACCGACTTCAGGGCATGAAAGACCTCGGCACCCATATCGAGCGCCTCGGCAAAGCTGGAAGCGCCGGCCGGAGCAATCATGTACTCCTGGAAATCGATGCTGTTATCGGCGTGCGAACCACCGTTGATCACGTTCATGCACGGTACCGGCAGCAGGTTGGCCTCATCGCCACCCAGATGCTGGTAGAGGGACACCTCATCTTCGGCCGCCTGCGCCTTGGCCACGGCCATCGATACACCCAGGATGGCATTGGCACCCAGGCGTCCCTTGTTCGGCGTACCGTCCAGCTCGATCAGCAGATGATCCAGCCCCTTCTGATCGGCGGCGTCAGAGCCAACCACAGCCTTGGCAATCTCCGTGTTCACATTGGCCACGGCCTTCTTCACACCCTTGCCGCCCAGGCGATCGCCGCCGTCGCGCAATTCGACCGCTTCCCGCGATCCGGTAGAGGCACCGCTCGGCACCGCGGCACGCCCGAAGGCACCGCTCTCAAGACGTACATCGACCTCGACGGTCGGATTGCCACGGGAATCGAATACTTCGCGGCCATGAACACTGATAATTTCACTCACTTCTCTCTCTCCTACTTACCTACTTACTTACTTCTTACTTGGTTTAAGTTGGTTACGCCTTGGCGATCGCATCGAGGCGGGCAAGCTTTGCCAGCAGCGCCTCCAGATCGTCGATCGCCAGCGAATTGGGTCCATCCGAAAGGGCACGATCCGGGTCAGGGTGCACCTCCATGAACAGGGCTGCCACACCCACGGCCACCGCCGCACGCGAAAGCCCCGGCACATATTCGCGGTTGCCTCCGGTCGCACCGCCCAGGCCACCCGGCTGCTGCACCGAATGGGTGGCATCGAACACCACGGGGGCGCCGAACTCGCGCATCACCATCAGCGAGCGCATGTCCGACACGAGGTTATTGTAGCCGAAGCTGGCACCACGCTCGCAGAGCATGATCTCTTCGTTACCGGCAGCCTTCGCCTTCTCCAGCACATGCTGCATGTCCCACGGGGCCAGAAACTGCCCTTTCTTGATGTTTACAGGCTTGCCGCAGGCGGCCACAGCCTGGATAAAATCGGTCTGCCGACATAAAAAAGCCGGTGTCTGCAGCAGATCCACGACTTCGGCTGCCGCCTTCGCCTGCTCCGCCTCGTGCACATCGGTGACCACCGGCAGCCCCAGCTCATCCTTCACCTTTTGCAGGATACGCAGGCCCTCATCCAGCCCCGGACCGCGAAAACCGTCCTTGCTGGTGCGATTCGCCTTGTCGAAACTGGACTTGAAGATCAGCGGCACCCCGCAACGATCCGCGATGGCACGGATCGCCTCGGCAGCCTTCAGCGTGAATTCCTCACCCTCAATGACACAGGGGCCGGCCAGCAGCACCAGCGGCAAATCATTACCGATACGAATGTCGCCGATGGCGATCTGATGCTGGCTCAACTCAACCCTCGCTCTGCGCCTTGGCCGCCTTCACGAAAGCGGCGAAGAGCGGATGCGGCGCATAAGGGCGCGACAGGAACTCGGGATGGAACTGGCAGGCGACAAACCACGGGTGTTCTTTCACCTCGACCATCTCGACCAGCGAGTTATCCGGCAGCGTACCCGAAACCACAAGGCCAGCCGCTTCCAGCTGCTCACGGTAGGTGTTGTTAAACTCGTAGCGATGGCGGTGACGCTCGCGAATCTCATCACTGCCATAGGCCGTGTGCGCATGCGTACCTTCGATCACCCGGCAGGGATAACCGCCCAGACGCATGGTGCCGCCCAGGTCGTCCTGACCACTGCGCTGCACGCGTTCGCCCTCTTTCTCCCACTCGGTCATCAGAGCAATGACCAGCTCCCTGCCTTCCGGATCGAACTCGCTGCTGGTGGCGTCCTTGATGCCGGCCACATGGCGGGCAAATTCGACCACGGCCAGCTGCATGCCGAGGCAGATACCGAGGAAGGGGATACCGTTCTCACGCGCATAACGAATTGCGGCGATCTTGCCTTCCGTGCCACGCTCGCCAAAGCCGCCCGGCACCAGAATGCCGTCGACCCCTTCCAGCTGGCCCATGCCGGCGCGTTCCAGCGACTCGGCATCGACATAGTCGATCTTCACACGTACGTCGTTATCCAGGCCGCCGTGAATCAGGGCCTCGTTGACCGACTTATAGGCATCGGCCAGTTCGATGTACTTGCCGACCATGGCAATGCGCACCTCACGGGTAGCGCTGCGCAGCTTATTGCAGATATCTTCCCAGATGGAGACATCGGGTGTCGAATCGGGCAGACCGAAATGCTCAAGGATGACAGCGCCCAGACCGCCTTCACGCAGCGAGAGCGGCACACCGTAAATCGTATCGACATCCGGCGCTTCGATCACCGCATCCTTCGGCACGTTGCAGAAGAGCGCGATCTTGTCGCGCTGCGATTTCGGGATTGAGTGCTCGGAACGACAGAGCAGTACATCCGGCTGAATACCGATCTCGCGCAGCTTCTGCACCGAGTGCTGGGTCGGCTTCGATTTGATCTCACCGGCCGAAGCGATATAGGGCACCAGGGTCAGGTGTACGAATGCCGTGCGACGCGCACCGAGATCGAAGCGCAGCTGACGGATCGCCTCCAGGAACGGCAGCGATTCGATATCGCCGACCGTACCGCCGATCTCGACGATGGCGACATCCGGCTCCTCCTGCAACTGCGAGAGAATCCCCTGCTTGATGGCATCGGTAATGTGCGGAATCACCTGCACCGTACCACCAAGGTAGTCGCCACGCCGTTCACGGCGAATCACCGACTCATAAATCTGGCCTGTGGTGTAGTTGGAACGCTTGCTCATCGTCGCATGCGTGAAGCGCTCGTAATGCCCCAGATCGAGATCGGTCTCCGCACCGTCGTCGGTGACGAACACCTCGCCGTGCTGGAACGGGCTCATCGTGCCCGGATCGACGTTGATATAGGGGTCGAGTTTCTGCATCGTGACCTTGAAGCCGCGAGCCTCGAGAAGCGCCGCAAGACTTGCGGCGGCAATACCTTTACCGAGGGATGAAACTACCCCGCCGGTAACAAAAACGAATCGTGTTTCTTTGCTCATAGACGGGCGCGCACCTTAGCAGAAGGTCCGGCCATATGCCACTGACAACGCATCATCCCACCCACTTTCTGGCGTTGCGGAACATCCGCAGCCAGGGACCATCGACACCCCATTCATCAGGGTGCCAGGAGTACTGCACCGAGCGGAACAGACGTTCCGGGTGCGGCATCATAATTGTAAAACGGCCATCACGCGTCGTGAAGCCGGTCAGACCATCCGGCGAACCGTTCGGATTGGCCGGGTAGCGGGCAGCCGGCTGGCCATCCGCACCTATATAGCGCAATGCAGCATGGGCTTCCGCCTGGTCCGCCGTCTGGTCAAAGGCAACCTGGCCCTCGCCGTGCGCGACCACCAGCGGCAAACGCGATCCGGCCATGCCATCGAGCAGAATCGAAGGCGACTCCATCACCTCGACCATCAGCAGGCGCGCCTCGAACTGCTCCGAACGGTTGCGCAGGAAACGCGGCCAGTGCGATGCACCCGGAATCATCGATTTGAGGCCACTCATCATCTGGCAGCCGTTGCAGACACCGAGGGCAAAGGTGTCGTCGCGATGGAAGAAGGCATCGAACTGCTCACGGGCCCTTTCGTTGAACATGATCGAACTGGCCCAGCCGCGCCCTGCCCCCAGCACATCGCCGAACGAGAAGCCGCCACAGGCGACCAGCCCCTTGAATTCGTCCAGAGCATGCCGCCCCTCGATAATGTCGGACATATGCACATCGACACAATCGAAGCCGGCACGATCAAAGGCGGCCGCCATCTCCACCTGGCCGTTCACACCCTGCTCGCGCAGCACCGCCATCTTCGGACGGGCGCTGTTCACAAAGGGTGCCGCCACATTCTCGGACGGATCGAATGCGAGCTCGGCAAACAGGCCGCGATCGGATGCATCGGCAATCGCCTCGAACGCCTCGCGGGCACACTCCGGATTATCGCGCAGCGCCTGCATGCGGTAGCTGGTCTCGCTCCACAACTGATGCAGCGCCTGCACTTCCTCACGGAACAGCAACGCATCACCGCGGTGAAAGAGCACCTGGCGATCCTGACGCAGTGTACCAATGACATGCGAGACCGGGCCAAGGCCCGACTCGACCAGTTTCGAGAGCACCTTTTCACGCTGATCGCGACGGATCTGCAGCACCGCGCCCAGCTCCTCGGCAAAGAGAGCCGCCAGAGTATCGCCGCCCAGCACATCGAGATCGACCTCGATACCGCTGCGCCCGGCAAAAGCCATTTCGCACAGGGTTGCCAGCAGGCCGCCATCGGAGCGATCGTGATAGGCAAGCAGCAATCCATCCGCATTCAGTTGCTGGATCGCCTCGAAGAAGCGCTTCAACAGGGCCGGATCATCGACATCGGGCGCTACCTCACCAGTACGCCCGTACACCTGCGCCAGAGCGGAGCCACCCAGACGATTGCGGCCGGCACCCAGATCGATCAACAGCAGATCCGTCTCGCCCTGATCCCTTTTCAGCTCCGGCGTCAGCGTGCCGCGGATATCGGAGACGGGCGAGAAGGCCGAGATAATCAACGACAGCGGCGACACCATCTCGCGACGTTCGCCATCCTGCTCCCACACCGTCTTCATGGAGAGCGAATCCTTGCCGACCGGAATGGAGATTCCCAGCGCCGGGCAAAGCTCCATGCCGACTGCGCGCACGGTATCGAACAGGCGCGCATCCTCGCCCTCATGACCGCAGGCAGCCATCCAGTTGGCCGAAAGCTTCACATCGCCCAGTCTGGCAATCGGTGTTGCAACAATGTTGGTCAGCGCCTCACCGATCGCCATGCGACCGGAGGCCGGGGCATCGAGCACGGCCAGCGGCGTACGCTCGCCCATGCTCATTGCCTCACCGGTATACGATTCGAAATCGGTGGCGGTGACCGCCACATCGGCCACCGGCACCTGCCAGGGCCCGACCATCTGGTCGCGGGCCACCAGCCCGGTCACCGAACGGTCACCGATGGTGATCAAAAAGCTCTTGTCACCGACAGCCGGCAGCTGCAGCACGCGCCGCAGCGCTTCATCCAGGGCGATGCTGCCCGTATCGAGCGGCTCGGATGCCGGCGCCTTATGAGCCACATCGCGCAACATCTTGGGCGCCTTGCCGAGCAGTACGGAGAGCGGAAGATCGACCGGCTTATCGCCAAACTGCGGATCGTTCACAGTCAGCTGACGATCGTCGGTGGCATCGCCGAGCACGGCAAACAGGCAGCGCTCGCGTTCACAAATCTCGGTGAAGGCATCCAGCGACTCGGGGGCAATGGCCAGCACATAGCGCTCCTGCGCCTCGTTGCACCAGATCTGCATCGGGCTCATGCCCGGCTCGGCGTTGTGCACGGCGCGCAGATCGAGCCAGCCGCCACGGCCGGCATCGTCGATCAGTTCCGGCACGGCATTGGAGAGCCCACCGGCACCGATATCGTGAATAAAGAGAATCGGGTTGGCATCGCCCTGCTGCCAGCAGCGATCCAGCACCTCCTGACAACGACGCTCCATCTCCGGATTGCCGCGCTGCACCGAATCGAAATCGAGCGCCTCGGCATTGGCGCCGGTATCCATACTGGAAGCTGCACCGCCACCCAGGCCGATCAGCATTGCCGGACCACCCAGCTGGATGATCTTGCTGCCGGCCGGCACCTCGCTCTTGTAGATGTGTCGGGCATCGATGTTGCCGACACCACCGGCCAGCATAATCGGCTTGTGATAGCCCCTGAGCTCCTCGCCCACCTGCTGCTCGTAGGTGCGGAAATAGCCGCAGATATTGGGGCGACCGAACTCATTGTTGAATGCAGCGCCACCGATCGGCCCCTCGAGCATCACATCGAGGGCTGAAACAATGCGGCCCGGACGGCCGTAATCCTTCTCCCACGGCTGTTCGAAGCCCGGGATACGCAGGTTGGAGACCGAGAAACCGGTCAGACCGGCTTTCGGCTTGGCGCCAATACCGGTCGCACCCTCATCGCGAATCTCGCCACCGGAACCGGTCGCAGCCCCCGGGAAAGGCGAAATGGCGGTCGGATGGTTGTGGGTCTCCACCTTCATCAGAATGTGGGTGGCATCGTCATGGGTGCGGTAGTGGCCGTCCGTGTCGGGGTAAAAACGGCTGGAATCCGTACCCTCGATGATCGAGGCATTGTCCTTGTAGGCGACCAGGGTCCCTTCCGGATTGGTCTCGTGGGTATGGCGGATCATGGCAAACAGCGATCTGGCCTGTGCCTCGCCGTCGATCACCCAGTCGGCATTGAAAATCTTGTGGCGGCAGTGCTCGGAGTTGGCCTGGGCGAACATCATCAGCTCGGCATCGCTCGGGTTGCGCGCCAGCCTGGTAAAATTCTCCAGCAGGTAGTCGATCTCGTCCCCGGAGAGTGCCAGCCCCAGTTCGACGTTGGCGTCCGCAAGGGCCTGACGCCCGCCGCCCAGCACATCGATGGTCACCAATGGCGCCGGCTGATGATGGGCGAACAGCCCCTCAAGTGCGCTGGCGGAACTGAATACCGACTCGGTCATGCGATCATGCAACAGGGCCGCGATCGCCGTGCGATCCGCTGGCTTCGCGCCCTCGACACGCCAGGCCACGGCCCGTTCCAGACGCACAAGCGAGGCAAATCCACACAGGCTGGCAATATCGGTTGCCTTGGAGGACCAAGGCGAAATGGTGCCGATGCGTGGAGCAACGATGAACAGCGCATCATCCGACTCGGCCTCGAAAAGGCGCGGCGCATGGTCCAGCAGCGTGGCCAGGCTTTCCGTATCGGCATCGCTCCACGCCGCCGACACTTCGGCGACATGCAGATAGACTGCACGGATATCCGTAACCGCAAGCCTGGCTGCGGCCATGGATTGAAGCAGTTTTTCGCGCCGGAAACCGGAGAGGGCATTCTGCCCTTCAAAGGTAATGATACGAGAGGAGGAAGCGTGCTCGGTCATGAACCGGCATCCTATGCATTTATTCGCGGCGCGAAAGAGCGAAGAGCGGGATCGCTCACGCAGCCGTCATCCGGTCACACTTCGCCCCTCACATCCGGCGCTTCACGCCGCTTGCTGCTCGATCTCACGCAGCTTCGGCACCGCAAGCCCTGCCTTATCGGCAATCGCCAGGGCCCGCTTCAGGCGAGCCGGGGCACTGCGACCCATACACTTATGTGCCGGATCGCCCTCGAAGGCCTCGAGCATGCCGGCCAGCAGACGATCGCGCGGCACCGGCCCGCCCAGCAGATACTCCTGGATCGCCAGCACATCATTGACCACATCGCGCGCCAGCGCCTCGTGCTGCGACCAGAGCTCGCTGACCGTACCGCCCACCACGAGGCCCGCGATATTGGTCGTCAGGATATACACATTCTTACGCACCAGCTCGAAGGTCATCTCATCCAGTGAATCGACTTCGCGGGCCGGGATATCGAGTGCGGCCAGCGCCTCGACCATGCCGTGCGCCTTCGGCCCCCATACCGGCGAAGGCAGCACCACCTTGGCATCCATCCCCTTCTTCTTCTCGAACCAGACCGACATCACCGTGGCCCGGTCCAGGCCATGCCGCTGCCAGTCGCGCGGCAAAAGCTCATTCTGCAGCAGGGTGACACAGGAGCGCCAGGCAGCCGGCAGCGACTGCAGCATCGGCTGCAGATCGCTCTCACCCACAGCCACCAGCACCAGCTCGGGCTCCGGATAGGCATCGGCCACCCTGGCGATATCCGTCGCCCTGGTCACTGGCATCACCGGATGACCGCTACGCAGAAAACCGCGCGCAAAGACCCCCCCCATCTCGCCGACTCCAATGACAATGACCGTATGTTTCATACCTTACCTCACTGCGCTGAACGCGCGATGCAGAATCAAAGCATAAACCCCGATGACAAAAAAGCCCGGGCGAGATGTGAGATGTGAGATGTGAGATGTGAGATGTGAGATGTGAGATGTGAGATGTGAGGCAGGAGATGGCAGTCGCACCAGAACGAAGCCTCTCCTTCCACCCATGGATGGGTGGCGGGCGAGGGGCATGAGCCCCGAGTCAGACCCGGAACGGATCAAACAAAAAAGGCCCGCCAACCGGCGAGCCTTTTTTAAACCATCAAACCTGCAGGAGGGTTTGCTTAGCCCATCGCCTTGACGTGAGCATTCAGACGGGACACGCGGCGGGAAGCCTGGCGCGGGTGAATCAGATGCTTGCGACCGGCACGATCGATCAGCGAAGTCGCCTCTTTCAGAGCGGCACTGGCAGCATCCTTGTCGCCGGCAGCAATTGCTGTATGCACTTTCTTCACGGCCGTACGCATGGTGGAACGCTGAGTACGGTTCAACCCACGCTTTTTCTCATCCTGACGAGCACGTTTCAGAGAAGATACATGATTAGCCACTTATTCACCCCTTGTGCCGTGCATGCCACGGTCACGCCTTTGAAAATGTGGGCCGAAATGTAGCGCGCATGCCGATCCTGTCAATAGTCTGCAAACCTCGCGTCTCCCCATTTTTTTCAGGCCAGCAGGGGCGCATGGCGGCTGGGCGG
>CAZCZU010000007.1:0-79905 GCA_964503475.1 uncultured Zetaproteobacteria bacterium | reverse complement strand
GCCGGTTACTTCGTCGAGCACCATTACAACAACGACTACCTGGAGGCCCGTCACCTCGAAGTTCGAACCGATATGGGCCTGGTTCGCGACCGCCTGCAGCAAAGCATCGAAAACGATATCCAGCTTGTACGCGGGCTGGTCAGCCTGATCGCTTCCCGGCCCGATCTGAACCAGCAGAAGTTTGCCCGCGCCGCAGTCCCCCTGTTCGGAAGCGGCTCCAACCTGCGCAATATCGGTGCTGCCCCCGGCATGGTGATCCGTATGATGTACCTGCTGAAGGGCAACGAAGCAGCCATCGGGCTCGACTATCGCAAGACCTCCGGCCAGGCCGGAATGGCCGAAAAAGCCCGTACATCGGAGAAGATGATCCTGGCAGGCCCCCTCCCCCTGGTGCAGGGCGGCACGGGACTGATCGGCCGTTTTCCGGTCTTCACGCTCGACAAGCAGGGCGACAGGCACTTCTGGGGGCTGCTCTCGGCCGTGATCGATGCGGATGCCCTCTATCGACGTGTCGGTCTGCTGGATGCAGCACAGCCGCTTGCACTGGCGATCAGGGATATCGCTGAGCCGGGCGGGAAAATCCTCTTCGGCGATCCCCGGCTGTTCGACGAGCAGCCGGAAACCCTGCGCATCGAACTTCCGGGACGCACCTGGCAGCTGGCGGCCGTTCTCAAACGCGGCTGGCCGACCCGGGCGCATAATATCCTGGAGATTCGCCTGTGGCTGATCATCTCCGGCATCCTGATTCTGATTCCATTCCTGTTTCTGCTACACACCCTCAACAAACGTTACCAGCTGGAGGGAGCGCTTCGTGCCAGTCGGGAGAAATACCAGCGTCTGGTCGATAACATGGGCGATAAATTCATCGTCTACAGCCACAAGGCCGATTCAGGCGAAATGCTGCATGTCAGCAATGGCATCAAGGCAATCGCCGGCAAAAGCTGGGATGACGTCATCGGCCGACCGTGGAGCGATGTGGTCGACTGGCACCCGGCTTCACTCGAACAGGGCCAGGGATTCGTCAACCGCATGATCAATGGTGAAGCCAATTTCGTTCAGTATGAGATGGAGTTCGACCACCCGGATGGAAACCGACACACGGTTCTCGTTTCATCCCACCCCTACAGGGACGAACAGGGAACGATCACCCATATCGACGGCATTATCGAGGACATCACCGAACGCAAGCAGGCCGAGCAGGCCCTGCGCGCCAGTGAGGAGAAGCTGCGCGGCCTGTATGAGCTCGCCCCGGTCGGCAT
Organism: uncultured Zetaproteobacteria bacterium; assembly: GCA_964503475.1. Taxonomy (GTDB): domain Bacteria; phylum Pseudomonadota; class Zetaproteobacteria; order Mariprofundales; family Mariprofundaceae; genus CAZCZU01. The sequence goes on along the minus strand of CAZCZU010000007.1, from coordinate 78,646 downwards.
CGCCCTGGCCGGCATGGATGGGCAATTCATCGAATTCAACAAGGCATTCGCAAACATATGCGGTTATCCGGAAGCGGAGCTAAAAAGGCTCAACTACTGGCAACTGACACCCGAACAGTACGCCGGGAATGAGCAGCAACAGCTGGAATTACTGGGAAAAAGCGGCTACTACGGCCCCTACGAAAAAGTGTACCGCCGGAAGGATGGCTCCCTGGTTCCAGTCCAGCTCAACGGCATGCTGATCAAGGGCTCGAATGGACAGAGCTATATCTGGTCCATTGTCGAAGACATCACCGACCGCAAGCAGAGTGAGGAGATGCTGCGCCTGGCCGCCACCGCTTTCGAAACCCATGAGGCGATCATAATCACCGATCCCAGGGGCACGATCGTCAGCGTCAATCCCGCCTTCACCGAAATCACCGGCTATGAGAGCGACGAAGCCATCGGACAAAGCACCAAAATACTGGCTTCCGGCAAGCATGACATCCGGTTTTTCAATCAAATGTGGGCCACACTGATTCACAATGAGCGTTGGGAAGGCGAAATCATTAACCGCCGTAAAAACGGGGAACTGTATACAGAGCAACTAACGGTCACTGCCGTCAAAGACAGAGAAGGCAATATCCGAAACTACATCGGGGTATTCTCCGATATCAGCGAACGCAAAAAACTCGAAGACCAGTTACGTCAGACCCAGAAGATGGAAGCGGTCGGCACACTGGTCGGTGGCATCGCCCATGAGTTCAACAATATGCTTGTCGGCATCTCCGGCAATATCTATCTGGCCAAAGAGAAGAGTGATCGCGGCGGTGACACGTATCATAAACTCGAACGGGCCGAGACGATGTGTTTCCGGGCCGCAGGCATGATCCGGAAGTTGCTCGTCTTTGCCGGCAAGGACTTTATCGATCACAAGCAGCAAACGATTGATATGAAGCCGTGGCTTGATGAGGGGCTCAAGCTGGCCGGCAGTGCCCTGACGGCAAAAACACAATTGCTCTGCGAGAGCAATCATCATGAAGAATTACTGGTTACAGCTGATCCCACCCAGCTGCAGCAGATTCTCGTCAACCTGCTTAATAATGCCCGGGATGCCAGTGCTGAATGCGAGAATCCGCGCATCCGCATCGCTCTTGATGCCGGTACCGTAAGCAATGAATTCCTTCAACGACACAAGCGCTTCAATGGCAACAAATATGTGTGCCTGACCGTGCAGGACAATGGTACCGGAATAAAAGAGGAGAAGCTGGAAAAGATTTTTGAGCCCTTCTTCACGACCAAGGAGGTGGGCAAGGGCACTGGCCTGGGCCTGTCGGTCATTCAGGGACTGGTTCAGTCACTCTATGGTGCCATCGAGGTTGAGAGCGAGGCGGGCAAGGGTACAAGCTTCCATATCTACCTACCCCGTCATCACCAGCAGAAGGTCGAACCACCCGATACCGATCAGAAACAGAGCCATCAGCCCGTCGAACGAGGCCATGGTGAAACCATTCTGTTCGCAGACGATGAGCCGGAAGTACTCAAGATGACATCTGAAGTGCTAGAAGAACTGGGATACAATGTCCTGCCAGTCCACAATGGCGAAGAGGCGACCAGACTGTTCGAGATGCGCAAAGGCAGTATCGATATGCTGCTACTGGATGTGATGATGCCGCAGCTCAGCGGGCCGGAAGCGGCCCGAAAAATCCGCGCTTCCGCCCCCGACATCCCACTGCTTTTTTGTACCGGCTACAGCGCGGATGAAATGCGGGATGAAATGGATGACCTTTCAAACTTCCACCTGATCGGCAAACCGATGCAGATCAGCGAACTGAGCCAGATCATCCGAAAGCTGCTAACAGCCAAATAACCGGTATCAGTCGACCGGACCGACCTCCGGCCGCCAGAAGCGGATCATGGCCTCGGTGGGATTCACCCCGATCTCCTGCTGCTGCCATTCGCGGATCAGGGCGATATCGTGCACCACATCGAGCAGACGGAAACCGGCCACACCGCTCTGCTGTACCCCGATCACATCACCGGCACCGCGCAGCTTCAGATCCGCCTCGGCCAGCTCCAGGCCATCGTGGCTGGCGGTCATCTGCTGCAGGCGTGACAGGGCTGTGGCGGATGCATTGCGATCGGGCAACAGGATGCAGTAGCCCTGTTCATCCGAGCGCCCCACCCGACCGCGCAGCTGGTGCAGCTGGGCCAGGCCATAGAGATCGGCCTGCTCGATGACGATCAGCCTTGCCTCCGGCACGTTGACCCCCACCTCGACCACCGTCGTGGAGACCAGCACCCGGCAGGAGCCATCGGCAAAGGCATCGAGCACGGCCCGCTTCTCCTTACCCTTCATGCGCCCGTGCAGCCCCTGCACGTTGGCCGCGGGAAAACGGGCGGCCAGCGCCTCGGCCCGCTGATCGACCGAGATACCGTCTTCATCCTCATCGATACGCGGCACGATCCAGTAGATGCGCCCGCCACCGTCGAGAATACGCTGCATGCCATCGGCCAGCTGGCTCATGCGATTGGGGGCGATGACGCGTGTCTCCACCGGCTTGCGCCCCGGCGGCATGCCGCGCATCAGCGACATATCCATGTCGCCGTAGAGTGCCAGGGCCAGCGAGCGCGGAATGGGCGTAGCCGTCATGCCCAGCAGGTGCACCGCCTCCCCCTTTTCGGCCAGAGCCCAGCGCTGGCGCACACCGAAGCGGTGCTGCTCATCCACCAGGGCCATGCCCAGCCTGTGGTAATGCACATCGTCGGAGATCAGGGCGTGCGTACCGACCAGCAATGGCAGCGAGCCATCCGCCAGCCTTTCAAGCAGCTTGCGCCGGGCCGGTGCCCGCATACCGCCGGTCAGCAGCCCCACCTCCATATCAAATGGCGCCAGCAGTTCGGCCAGGGTCTGGTAATGCTGGGCCGCCAGCACCTCGGTCGGCGCCAAAAGAGCCGCCTGCATACCGTTATCAAACGCCTCGGCCATGGCCAGAGCCGCAATCCAGGTCTTGCCGGCGCCCACATCGCCCTGCAACAGGCGGTGCATGCGCTCACCACGCGCCAGATCGTGGCGAATCTCCTGCCATGCCTGCTGCTGGGCCGGGGTTAAGGAATAAGGGAAACTGTCGCGCAGACGATCGGCCAGGGCGTGTTCGCCCAGGGCCGGCGCCGGGCAGGTCGCCTCCTTGCGCTTCTCCTGCATCAGGTGGAGGTAGACCAGCAGCTCCTCCAGTTTCAGACGCATCAGAGCCGTATGCAGCGTATCCTCATCCAGTACCTGCGGCTTATGCAGGTGCAGCAGGGCCGTACGCATATCCGGCAGAGCGGCACAAAACGAATCAAAGGGGCTTTCCGCTCCCAACGGCAACAGTTTCAGGGCCTTGTCGATCAGGTCGCTCAGGCGCTTGCCGGTCAGGCCCGCAAGAGCGGCATAAACCGGCTGCAGGCCCGGCACGAAGCGCTCGACCGGGCACCAGTCGGGATGGGCCATCTGCGGGCGCCCCTGCCACAGCTCGGGGGTGCCGCGCACGCTGATCTGTTGCCCCTCGGCCAGCCGGGCATCCTTCATCATGTAACCGGAATGGAAAAAACTGAGGGCGATCTGGCCGCCGCTGTCGTCGGCCAGTTGCAGGGTCACCTGCTGCTTGCGGCCGTAGCCACGACTGCTGCGTCGCAGGACCCGCCCGGCAATGCGCGCCTCCACCCCCGGTTGCAGCATGGCAATCGGGGAAACGGTACGATCGTCGGCATAACGCTTGGGCAGGTGCAGCAGCAGATCGCCGAGGCTGAACACCCCGCGACCGTTCAGCCGCTTCTCGATCGCCTCCCCGACGCCCGGCAACACATGTACGGATTGAAACAGTGCCTGATACACGGGCTGATCTTGGCCTAGAATGGCGGCCTGCTCAATACCGATGCAGCCTAATGCCCGATTATGTCCGACTTTTTACTTGTATCCCGAAGTCGCTGCGGCTAAAGTGCGGGCCGTTTTACGGAGGTACGACCATGGCAAAGCGTTGTGAAGTATGCGGAAAAGGCCCGATGAGTGGCAATAATGTCAGTCACGCCCACAATGTGACCCGCCGCCGTTTTCTGCCGAACCTGAAAAAGGTTCGCGCCATCGTTTCCGGCCAGGTCCGTGCGGTTAAGGTCTGCACGAGCTGCCTGCGTTCCGGCAAGGTGCAGAAAGCTGCCTAAGCAGGGGTAACATCGTTTCCGATTAAAAAAGGCGCCCAATGGGCGCCTTTTTTTGTTGATCCCTGTCCATTGCACACCCCTGCATGTAGTCGAGCTGTCCGTTTGCGTTCCTGTTCGGCCCAAAACGTGACGAAAAGCACCTCATTCCTTGCATCATGATGGCTGGTCGCCTGCTCGCTCCGGGCGCTCCCGGGTGTGCAAACAGCAGGAGCAATATCACGGCTGCATTCACCGCCACCTCCTGGCTTTTAGCGCCACGAGGAATATCCCTGCCGCCTTCTCAGCCTATGGCGTCAATCCATGACTTCGAAGGCTCGATGAGCCGTCATGCCTTGCTTCCATGCACGCAAAAGGGGCAGCCGAAGCTGCCCCCTTTCGATGCGCGACGATTTCAGCGCCGATAAAAAAAGAGGGCGGAAAACCGCCCTCTTTCATCATGTTGCCCGCCGCCCTTCAGAACCGGTTCATATTAAGATTATAGCCGCCTTCGCCTTGGCCGCCTTCGCCTTGGCCGCCTTCGCCTTGGCCGCCTTGGCCGCCTTGGCCGCCTTGGCCGCCTTGGCCGCCGCCGAAGCCGCCGCCTTGGCCAGCGGCGCCAAGACCTGAGCCACCAAGTCCGCCGCCGAAGCCGCCAGCGCCACCACCGCCGCCGCCGCCACTAGGAGCAAACATGCCCGACGACATACTTCCGCCACCAGTCAGGGGAGTCCCGGCACCGCTGCCCGTTGCCATTGCTGCAGGAGCAGCCACTGAGATGGCAAATGCTGCCAGCGCGATATTACGTACAATTATATTCATGCTATGACTCCTTAAAAACTGATGGCGTAGCCAAGAGCCGCAACAAAGTGGGCCTTGGTGCCGTATTTCTTCTGCAGATCGGTCGCGCCAAGCGTCAGCACCACCGGCAGATTATGCAACGGTACCAGCGAGACACCGGCACTCAGGTTCTGACCGGCATAACCCGCCACCAGCGATACCTGCGGATGTACATAGAGAGCCGCACTGCCGAAGCCGCCGATCTTGTTAAAATCGACATTCGGCGTATTCAACTGGAATGCCTTGTTCTGATACTGGCCATTGCCCACACCACCACTCAGCACCAGAAAGTACGGGCTGTTCGGCTTCAGTTCGATCACCTTACTCAGTGCAAGGTAGCTGCTGGGCTTTGCATTGGCAGCTTTAAAGCCCCAGTGCGCGACGCTGTCCATACCCAGGGCGACACCGAAGCCGTTCCCCAGAACGCGATGCAGCTTGAGCGATAATGCACCGGTGCTGAGCGCCTTCTCGTTGGGTTTGTTACGCAGACTATTGAAAGTGACATCGACCTCGAGGCCGACCAGTTCCTGGGCATTGCCCAGGCCGAGACCAACAGCAGCTGAACCATCCGTCTTGTTGTAATTGCCGGTGCCGTCGGAACCCGCCAGGCCGATGAATGCCTGCCCCCACTGGGCACCAAATGCCAGTGGTGCACCAAACGATGCCGCCGGCAGCGTCGCCGCCCAGTCGACATAAGACACGGACGTACGTGCTTCCTGCTGCTGTGCCTGGGCAAGGCCCGGCAGCATGGCCATTACAAAGGCCATCAGAACCATTGCTGGTTTCAAATTAGTCATAATTCCCTTCCTTCATAACCATTTGCGAATATAGAATAAGCACTGGTTTGACTTGCAACCTACAAAAAAAAATGTGACGGTCCACACAATTTTCACAGCCATTTCAAGCAAGCAAGAATGCGGCCACTTATTGCAATTTCTGAGTCGAAAATCTGTAGCGACTAGCCGAGGACCTTGGCTACCAGATCCATCTCCACCTTCGCCCCCAGCGGCAGTGCCGCCACGGCTACCGTGGCACGCGCCGGGCGGTGCTCGCCCAGCCATGCGGCGTAGATTTCGTTGACCAGGGGAAAGTCGCCCATGTCGGTCAGGAAGATGTTCACCTTCAGGATATCGTCGATGGTGGCGCCCGCCGCCTCCAGAACAGCCGTGAGATTACGGGTGACCTGGCGTGCCTGGCTTTCGACATCATCGCCGACCAGTTTGCCGCTTGCCGGATCGAGCCCGATCTGGCCCGAGGCGTAGAGCGTATTCTGGCACAGGATGGCCTGGCTATACGGGCCGACGGCCTTGGGTGCGTTATCCGAATGAATGACCTGCATCTTCTACTTCTCCTTGGAGGAATCCGTTGTACGTGAACGCCACAGCTTGCGTCGCCCGATCGAAACCATGCCCTTGAGCACACCGCCAATCCCGTGTGTGGGGGGGCGGGCAATCTCGGGGCGGTTGCGCCGCTGCACCTTGATCACGCCGTCGAGTCTCTTGATCTGGCGCAGCACATGCGCCAGATGACGGCGATCCTCGACCTCGACCAGCAAATTGAGCGAGGTCATGGAACCGGCCCGCTGCTCGATCTTCAAATCGTCGATATTGGCGCTCTCCTCGGCAATCTGGCCCGAGACCGCGGCCAGCATGCCGCGCTGGTTGCGGGTCAGCACCTCGACACCGGTCGGATAGAGTTTGCCCTCCTCCGGCTTCCAGTTGACCTCCAGCCACTGCTCGCGCTCCTGGCTGCTGACATTGGGGCAATCGCGGTAATGGATCACCATGCCCTTGCCCTTGACGAAGGTGCCGAGTACGGCATCACCCGGAATCGGATGGCAGCAACTGGCGGCCTGCAACAGCGTTCCGGTGAGCCCCTTCAGATAGAGCGGCCTGGAGCCATCCTGATCCATGGCGTGCAGCAACTCGTCCAGCGGCAGGTCACCACGGCCGATCTTGGCCTTGAGCAGCTCTTCGCTGTCGCATTCGAACTGGGCCAGCACCTGCTCCGGCACCTCGCGCTGCAGCACCTCGCGCAGAATTCTTGCCCCCATGGCGACACTCGCCTCATGCTCCTGGCGGCGGAAAAACTGGCGGATCGCCTGACGGGCACGCGGCGTCTTGACGTATTTGAGCCACTGCTGGCTTGGGGTCTGCTCGGGGCAGGTCAGCACCTCGATCTGGTCGCCGTTGCGCAACCGGGTCTGGAAATCGGCCAGCTCGCCGTTGATACGCACACCGATGCAGTGATGCCCCACATCGGTATGCACGGCATAGGCGAAATCGAGCGGCCGGGCGCCACGCGGCAAGGCATAGATATCGCCATCGCGGCTGAAAACAAACACCTCCTGCACGAACAGGTCGAGGCGCACGTTCTCCATGAACTCGCCCGGATTCTCGGTCTCGTACAGCAGCTCGGTCAGCTGCTTCAGCCATTTGAAATCGCGCTGGTCCTGGCGCTTGACCTTGTCGCCCTTGTAGAGCCAGTGGGCCGCCACACCGTCCTCGGCATAGCGATGCATCGATTCGGTGCGAATCTGGATCTCGATGCGATGGTTGTCCGGCCCGATCACCGAGGTATGCAGCGACTGGTAACCGTTCGGCTTGGGCAGGGCAATATAATCCTTGAAGCGGCCCGGCACCGGACGATAGAGGCTGTGAATCATGCCCAGCGCGTGATAACAGGCCGGGGTATCCTCGACGATGACACGGAAGGCGACGATGTCGTAAATCTCATCGAAGCTGATGTGCTTGCGCTTCATCTTCTGGTGCAGGCTGAAGAGGTGCTTCATGCGCCCCTGTACCGTGGCGGTAAGCCCCTGCCGGTGCAACGCCTCCTGCAGCACGCCCTCCAGCCGCTCGCGTGTCTGGTGCAGGAAATCGAGCTGATCTTTCAGCTTGTCGAGCAGATCGTGGTAGCCATCCGGATCGAGATAGGAGAAACCGAGATCCTCCATCTCCTGCTTGATCCAGTGCATGCCCAGCCGATGCGCCAGCGGTGCATAGAGCTGCATGGTCTCTTCGGAAATAGCGCGCCGCTTGTGATCGGGCACGAAACCCAGCGTGCGCATGTTGTGCAGGCGATCGGCCAGCTTGACCAGAAGCACGCGCAGATCCTGGGCTGTAGCCAGGATCATCTTGCGGAAATTTTCCGCCTGCTTGTGCTCGGATGAACGAAAATGAATCTGGCCGATCTTGGTGACGCCATCGACCAGCTTGGCGATATCGTCGCCAAAGCGTTCGCGCACATCTTCCAGAGTGACGTGCGTATCCTCGACTGTGTCGTGCAGAAGGCCGGTGGCAATACTGGCCACATCCAGGCGCAGGCTGGCCAGGATATTGGCCACGGCAAGGGGGTGGATAATATACAGCTCGCCGGAACGGCGGCGCTGCTCGGCATGCGCCTGGGCGGCGAAGACATAGGCGCGATTGATCAGTTCGACATCGGCCTTGGGTACATAGGCCTGCACCTTCTCGGTAATTTCGAAAATGCGGCTCATGCGGAGTATCCGCTTGCCGGCATTCCCTCCCTAAGGAAGTGCTGATTCATTCCGCCCTTCCGCACGGGCCATGCATGGCCCTCAAAATTGACGCCGCAAGACGCCGGATTTGCACGGCTGCTTTTTGCCGGAACGGCAACAAATCAGCACGACAAAGCTCGCCGTAAGCCGGCATCATGAATATCGGTGAAAAAGAGGAAAAAAGGGGGCTGCGCACATGCGCAATCAGGCAGCCTCGTCCTCGGATTGACCCTGCAGGCGGGCACGCTCGCGCTCTTCCAGCTCGAATACGCCCTCCCAGGAAACATGCCCGGCACCCATCTCTTTCAGGGCCTGGACAGCCGGCTTGTGCGGCTCGTCATCGAGAACGCTCTCCATGCCACCCATCAGCTGGCGCGCCCGACGCGATGCCAGCAGCACCAGTTCGAAGCGATTGGGATAGTAACGAATGCAATCTTCAACGGTCACGCGTGCCATGAATATCTAACCTCCGGGTAATGTGGCGAGCATAGCAATTGTCATAAAAATGTCACGAACGGAACGAGCCTTGCGGGCTCAGGAACAACGGAACAGATGCAGCAGTTCGGCCAGTGCCGTATCGAAATCGGCATTCACCACCCGGTGATGCGCCTCGTCGGCATGGCTCATCTCCTCTTCGGCTGCCGCCACACGGCGCTCGATCACGGCAGCATTATCCTGACCGCGTCCGGTCAAACGCTCGCGCAACGTCTCAAGCGATGGTGGCAGGATAAAGATGCGTACGGCTTCCGGCATGCGCTCGGCCACCTGGGCCGCCCCCTGCCAGTCGATCTCCAGCAGCACGTCGGCACCCTGATTCAGGGCATGCTCGACATCGCTCTGGCGCGTGCCGTACAGATTGCCATGCACATTGGCCCACTCCAGAAAGGCGCCGGCATCGCGCTGGCGCTCGAAGGCCGGGACGGAGAGGAAATGGTATTCGCGCCCATCCTGCTCTCCGGGCCTCGGCGTGCGCGTCGTGCAGGAGATCGAGAGCTGCAGTGCTTCGCAGCGCTCCAGCAGAGCCGCACAAAGGCTCGATTTGCCGGCTCCGGAAGGGCCGGAGACGATAAACAGGCGTCCGGCCATCAGCCCTTGCCCGTCAGGTGCTTGTACTTCTCCAGCAGTTGCTCGTGCGACTCAACCCGCTCAGGGTCGCTCGGGATGCAGTCGACCGGACAGACCAGCTGACACTGCGGTTCGTCGAAATGGCCGACGCACTCGGTACAGCGCGCGGGATCGATTTCGTAAATCTCCTCACCCTCGTAAATCGCCTCATTGGGGCATTCGGGCTCGCAGACTGCACAGTTGATGCACTCATCGGTAATCATCAGGGCCATGTTCAACCTCGGTAAAATAGTGGGATGCGAAGCTTGAACAAAGACGCAGCGATTTTCCAGCTTCAGGCGCGGGGCGAATCAGCCGCCCCCCTCATGCACCTCGCGCTCCAGCTCGCCGCTCTTCAGGCGGGCCAGGTAATCACGCAGCTGTTCAGCCACCCGCCCCTGCAACAGGTAGAGGGCGATGAAGTTCGGGAAGGCCATCGACAGCAGCAGAAGATCACTGAAATCGAGGATGTTGCCGGCACTGACCAGCGAGGAGAGCACCACCACCATGACGAACAGGATGCGGTAGACCATCGAAAAACGCTCGCCGAACACATAGGTCCAGCAGCGCTCGCCGTAATAGGACCACGAGATCATGGTCGAGTAGGCAAAGAGCACCACCGAAACCGACAGGATCACCGGGAACCATTCGATCACCGAACCGAAGGCAACCGATGTGAGTGCCGCCCCCTTGCTGGCGGCGACCAGCTCTGCGGTCTCCGGTGCATTCCAGACGCCGGTCAGGATGATCACCAGCGCCGTCATGGTGCAGATGATGATGGTATCGATAAACGGCTCGTAAAGGGCCACGAAACCCTGGCGAATCGGGTAACGCACCGAGGCGGCCGAATGGGCAATGGCGGCCGAGCCGATACCCGCCTCGCTGGAGAAGGCAGCACGCTTGAATCCCTGCACCAGCACACCGATCATGCCTCCGGCCACGGCTGTCGGATCGAAGGCCTCCGTCACGATCGTGACCAGTGCCGACGGAATCGCAGCGAGATGGGTCAGGATGATCCACAGGCAGGCAGAGAGGTAGATCAGTACCATGGTCGGCACGATCGCCTCGGCGGCATGGGCAATACGGCGAATACCGCCGATAATCACCAGCGCCACGGCTCCGCCCATGAAGACGCCGAACACCCAGGGGAACTCCTGGAAGAATGGCAGTTCGTTCTGCACAGCGCCCAGAGCCTGCGAAACCTGGAAGGAGTTTCCGCCCCCCATCGAGGCCCCGATACAAAGCACGGCGAACAGAATCGCCAGTCCCTTGCCGATCCCCGGCATCCCCTTCTCGGCAAAACCCTTCGACAGATACTCCATGGCGCCACCCATGACGCGCCCGTCGGAGCGAAACTCGCGGTAGGTCTGGGCCAGGGTGACTTCGGTGAACTTCGCCGTCATGCCGAAGAAGCCGGCCACGATCATCCAGAAGGTGGCGCCGGGGCCACCGATGGCGATGGCAATGGCCACGCCGGCGATATTGCCCAGCCCCACGGTGGCCGAGAGTGCGGCACTGAGCGCCTGGAAGGGCGACACCTCGCCCTTATCCTCTTTCGACTGGTATTTGCCGCGAATGACCTGGAAGGCATGCCCCATCATGCGCAGATTGATGAAACCGAAACGGAAGGTGAGATAGACCGCCCCCACCACCAGCCAGGCGACAATGAACGGCATGTTCGGCTCGCCGGGCCAGACATCGTAAAAGATCACCGAGGCGAGATAGCCGTTGAGCTTTCCGAAAAAGGCGTCGACGACCGGCGCCTCGGGGGCGGCCTCGGCCGTTCCGGCCAGCAGCAGTAGCGGTATCAGCAAAAACAGAAAACGAAACACCATACACTCCCTCCGCCCCCCTACCCTGCCGTCTGGCATGGCGCAGACAAGCCCCCCTCGCTAAAGCGATGCCGATGAATCGGCACCTTCCTAATCGTAATAGTGCTGTTTGATAAAGTTGATCAGGCCGTTGGTCGAGGCATCGTGCGAAGCGACCGGCACATCATCACCCAGCTCGGGAAGAATGCGCCCGGCCAGCTGTTTGCCCAGTTCCACCCCCCACTGGTCGAAAGCATTGATATCCCAGATGATGCTCTGCACGAAGATCTTGTGCTCGTACATGGCGATCAGCCCTCCCAGGGTATAGGGGGTGAGCTGCTTGTAGAGAATCGAATTGGTCGGGTGGTTGCCCGGGAACACCTTGTGCGGCAGCAGTCGCTCGACCTCGGCCCCGGACAGGCCGGTCGCCTGCAGTTCGGCCCGCACTTCATCTTCATCCTTGCCCAGCATCAGCGCCTCGGTCTGGGCCAGGAAGTTGGAGATCAGGATGCGGTGATGCTCTTCCAGCGAATGCAGCGCCCTGACACCGGCGATGAAATCGGCCGGCACCATGCGTGTCCCCTGATGGATCAGCTGATAGAAGGCGTGCTGGCCGTTAGTACCGGCCTTGCCCCAGATCACCGGCCCGGTCTTCTCCTCGACCGGCTCGCCATTGCGATGCACCCGCTTGCCGTTGCTCTCCATATCCGCCTGCTGCAGGTAGGCCGGCAGGCTGTGCAGATGCTGGTCGTACGGCAGAATCACATGCGAACCGGCATCGAAGCCGTTGCCGTACCAGATGCCCAGCAACGCCAGCACCACCGGCATATTTTCCGAAAGCGGCGCCTCGCAGAAGTGGCGATCCATATCGTAGGCACCGGCCAGAAGCTCCTCGAAGCGATCCATGCCAAGATTGATGGCAATGGAGAGTCCGACCGAACTCCATAGCGAATAGCGCCCCCCCACCCAGTCCCAGAATTCGAACATCTGATCCGGGTCGATACCAAAGCGCGCCACCTCGTCCCTGTTGGTCGAGACGGCAACAAAGTGGCGGGCAACGGCCGCCTCACCGCTGGCCGCCGTCAGCCAGTTTCTGGCCGTGCGGGCATTGGTCAGGGTCTCCTGGGTGGTAAAGCTCTTGGAGACAACGATAAACAGCGTCGTCTCCGGATCGAGATCCTGCAACGTCTCGGCGACCTGGGCACCATCGACATTGGAGATGAAATGGGCCCGCAGACCTTCCCGGGCGTAGGGCCTGAGCGCCTCGGTGACCATCACCGGACCGAGGTCGGAACCGCCGATACCGATATTGACCACATCGGTGATAGGTCGGCCGCTGAAGCCACGCCACTCGCCACCTCGCACCTGCTCGCTGAACGTGCGCATCTGATCCAGTACCCGCCGCACATCCGGCATCACATCATGCCCATCCACGCAAACCGGCGTGTTCCCTCGGTTGCGCAGCGCCACATGCAACACGGCACGCTGTTCGGTGTTGTTGATCTTCTCGCCACAGAACATGCGCTGCCGCCAGCCGGGCACATCGCACGCCTCAGCCAGTTCGATAAGCAGGCGCATCGTTTCATCGGTGACAATATTTTTTGAGTAGTCGAGCAGCAGCTCCTGCCAATGGATGGAGAAACGCTCGAAGCGCTGCGCATCCTGCGCGAACAGCTCACGCATATGCACCTGCCGCATCGCTGCTGCATGCGCATGCATCGCTTTCCATGCAGCCATTTGCCTTTTCGAGGTCATGCCTCCCCCCCCTGCTTCTGCGCCCGAACGGACGCTTTGCGGACCGGACATCTCAGCCATTCTGTCCGCCACCATGACGCTCGTACCGAAGCCCGACCAGCGTTTTCACATCGTAGGCCTGCATTTCACCGTCGATGCCCTTCAACATCACCGGAGGGAGCGTCTCGTAGTTCACATTGCCGGCCAGACGCCCCAGCGTCTCCTGGCTGACCAGTACCTGCCCCGGTTCGGCATGGGCGGTCAGCCGGGATGCCACGTTGACCGCGTTGCCGATACAGGTGTACTGCATGGTTCGGGATGAACCGATGGAGCCGACAACCACCTCACCGGAGTTGATACCGATACCGATCTCAATCGGTTTTTCGCCGGCCGCCTCCCGCTCGCGATTGAACGCCTTCAATGCAGCCAGCATATCGAGCGCGCAGTGCACGGCGCGATCGGCCGCATCGCGCATTTCAATCGGGGCGCCGAAAAGTACCATCACGGCATCGCCGATGTACTTATCGACCGTACCGCCATACTGGAACACAATATCGACCAGCATCTCGTAATAGCTGTTGAGCATCGCCACGATCCGGGTTGCCTCGCTGTGGCTGGTCATCCGGGTAAAGTCGCGGATATCGGCAAACATGATCGTGACGTCACGCAGCTCGCCCCCCCTTCTCCAGCTTCACCTTGCCGGCCACGATCTGGTCGACCACGCCGGGTGAAAGCAGGCGCTCGAACTGGGCCTTGGCCCGCGCCTCCTGCTCCACCTTGCGCAGCAAACGTACATTGGCGATCGACATCGCCACGTAGCGCACGATGCTGGTCATCAGCTGCAGATCCTTCTTGGAGAAAATGGCCTGGCCACGCTGGCTGTCGATATGCAGCACGCCGAGGAATTCGCCCTCCTGCATGATCGGCGCACACATCACCGAGCGAATACCCTGCATAATCAGCGATTTGGAGCTTGAAAAGCGCTCATCCTTGTTGGTGTCCGAAAGCAGCACCGCCGATCGCGATTCCCGCACCTCGTGCAAGACCGATTCGGAGATAGTGACCCGATCGGAGCTGCCGTACATGGTCTTGGCCACCGCCGGCACCAGATGTCCCTCATCCGGGCTTGCCAGCATGATCACACAGCGATCGGCCAGAAAAATGCGCAGCATCTCATTGGTCACGGTATCGAGAATCATCGACAGACTGCGCGCAAAACCGATCTGTTTCATCAGCTCATGCCCCAGACGCAGCTTCTCGTAATCGATACGCAGCATATTCAGATCGGCGATCTCGCGCTCGGGCTGGAACTTCTCGATGGTTCCCATCTCGACCCGGTCATGCACCTGGCTGACCTCGAGCGACTGCGAGATATCCACCGGCGGCGCAATCTCGTCGGTATGCACCATCTCCGTGTGATAGGTCAGTGCCGTCTTGCCCATCACGATCATGTCGCCGTCGTTCAGCCGGTGATGCTGGATGCGTACCCCCTCGAAGAAGGAGCCGTTGGAGCTGCCGAGGTCCTCGAAAACGAATCCGTCACGTGTGCGGCGTACCAGTGCATGCTTCTTGGATACACGGGGGTCGAAAAGGCGAATGATGCTGTTGGGGTGCCTGCCGATTGAAACCGTTCCTTGCAGATCGTAGCTACGCTGCCCATGTTCGTCGTGCACGATGAGTTTCGACATAATGCCCTACTTTAGTGTAGACTGGCATGTGCGACAAATAGTTGTAAAAACTCCGTCCAGGATAAGCTGCTGCTGTGCGGAAGAGGACGACAAACACCGCACCGGCATGAGCATCAGCCAGGCTGATGCGGTCGGATCAAATCGACAGAGAGTATGAGATGGTCAAACTGAATATCGTATTCCTGGCATCGGAGGCGATTCCGCTGGCCAAAACCGGCGGACTGGCCGATGTCGCAGGCTCCCTGCCGGCCGCACTGCACCGCTTCGGGCATCGCCTCACCGTGATCATGCCCTACTACAAACCGCATACCGACAACTCAGGCATCCCGATCAGGGCAACGGATACCACTTTCGACATCTGGGCCGATGGCCGCAGTTTCACCTGTCGCCTTCATGAGGCCATCTCGCAGGGGGTGCGTTACCTGTTGATCGAACAGGATACTCTTTTTGCCCGCAAAGGCCTGTATACCGAGGCTGACGTCGACTACCCGGACAACCTGCTGCGCTTCATGCTCTTCACCCGTGCAGCCCTTGAGGCAGCCGCCCGATTGCCCGCCCCTGTCGACATCCTGCACTGCCACGACTGGCAGGCCGGCATGGCCCCGCTGCTGCTGAAGAGCCAGTACCAGCACTATCCCGGCATCGCCGCAGCCCGCACCGTCTACACCATCCACAACCTTGCCTATCAGGGTTTGTTCGACCCCGACTGGATGGGACGCCTCGGCATCCCCGACAACCACTTCAACATGGAGGGGTTCGAGTACTTCGGCCAGATCAACTGCATGAAGGCGGCCATCGAAATGGCCGATGCGGTGACCACCGTCAGCCCCGGCTATGCCCGGGAGATCATGACACCGGAATTCGGCTGCGGACTCGATGGCTACCTCACCCATCACCAGGAGAAGATTTCGGGCATCGTCAACGGCCTCGATACCGAGGCGTGGAATTCGGCCACCGACCGGCAGCTGGCCGCCCGATTCAGCGTTGGCCGCGTCGTCGGCAAACGTACGTGCAAAGCCGCCCTGCAGCGGGAGTTCGGGCTGAACGAGAGTGCGGACACGCCCCTGCTGAGCGTGGTGTCGCGACTGGCCGACCAGAAAGGGATCGACCTGATCACCGAGTGCGCGCCGGCCTGGCTGCAGCGCGGCTGGCAACTGGCCATACTCGGCTCCGGCGATCCGAAGCTCGAGACATCGCTGCAACAGCTGGCCAAAACACACCCGCGCAACATTGGTTTCACCAACGGTTTCGACGAAGGTCTGGCCCGCCGCATCTATGCCGGCGGCGACATCTTCCTGATGCCCTCGCGCTTCGAACCCTGCGGCATTGGCCAGATGATCGCCATGCGCTACGGAAACGTGCCGGTCGTGCGCGCCACCGGCGGGCTGCGCGATACGGTCATCGATTACGATGCATCCCGCAGCAAGGCAACCGGCATCCATTTCACCCTGCCGACAGCCGAAGCGCTCGACCGCGCCGTCCGCCGGGCGGTGGATCTTTACAGCCAGCCACGCATCTGGAGTCGCCTGATCGGCAACGGCATGCGTCGCAACGCATCCTGGGAGGCGTCATCCGCCGCCTATGAAAAACTGTATCTGGAGCTCCTGACTCCGTGAGCTGCGTACTGGCAGCGGACATCGGTGGCACCAACATCCGGCTTGCCATCGTCAACCCCGATGGCCACATCTCCGGTGAACGGCGCCTTCGGGCCGAACTTTCGCGCACCGCCGATGCCACCCGCGAACGGGCCGAAGCGCGGGTGATCGAGACGATCACCCGCGCCTGCTCACCCATACTGGAGGCAAATGACATCCAGGCCGTCGGCATCGGCTTTCCCGGTTTTTTCCGTGGCGACAGCGGAGTACTCGATGCCTCACCCAACCTGCCTCTGCTGCATGACTTCCATCTCGGCGAACGGCTCACGGCGAGCCTCAGCCTGCCGGTCACGGTGCAGAACGATGCCCTCTGTGCCGCCATCGGCGAGCATCGTTTCGGTGCAGGCCGGGGCCAGCCGGACCTGTTGCACCTGACCCTGGGTACCGGCATCGGCGGCGGCCTGATCCTGAACGACACGCCCTACTGCGGCGCCCACGGCATGGCCATGGAGTTTGGCCACCTGCGCGTAGTCCATGACGACGATGCGCGCCTGTGCGGCTGCGGCAACCGTGGCTGCATCGAGACCTATGCCTCCGCCAGTGCCGTGGCAAACCGCTATGCAGAAATCAGTCACATACGACGGGACACGGCCGATATCGCCCGCATGGCCGCTGGCGGCGATGCCCTGGCCCGCCGTCTGCTGACGGAGGCCGGCCAATACCTTGGGCAGGCCCTGGCGGAAGCGATCAAACTGCTCGATATCGGCCAGGTCACAATCAGTGGCGGCCTGACCGGCGCCTGGGATATCCTCTATCCGCCACTGGCCAAAAGCCTCGATGAAGGACTGATTCCGCCGCTACGCGGTCAGGTCCGCATCGCCCGATCAAGCCTGATGGATCAGGCGGGCCTGCTGGGCGCCGCCCTGCTGGCCATGGAGTCCATCGCCGGCGAATGAGCTTACAGGTGCTTCATCAGCCCCATGGCATAAGGGTGCGGCAGATCCTCATGGGTCGGGTAGATGCGGATACGGAAGGCGTAATCGCCGGTATCGTCCGGATGCACATTGGCCGAGAACATCCCTTCCCCCTGGTGCTCCAAAATCACCACGCTGTCCTTCTGGTAACCGGAGGCCATGTGGCGTGACGGACGCAGAAACAGCGCCTCCACCTGCACATCCTCCGGCTTCAGGCCATCCAGCTCCGCTTTCACGGTGACGCAAATATCATCGCCGTAATTCCAGTCAGAGTGCTCGGCCAGATGATCGATAGCGGAGAGACGCACACTCCCCCACGCCTTGCGCACCCGGGCTTTCCAGACTGCCAGAGCCCTGGCCCGACCATAGCCATCGGCGCTCATAACCGCCCCGCGCCGGGAGGCAGGAATATAAAAACGCTCGGTATATTCAGCCACCATGCGATCGGTATTGAAGACCGGGATCGCCTCGATCATGGCCCGCTTGGCCGTGCGTACCCACCCCTCCGAATAACCGCGCTCGCTACGGGCGTAGTAGAGCGGTAAAACATCGTAGCGCAACACGTGATACAGCGAATCGGCATCCTCGACATCGCGCAGTTTCTCATCCCCGATATCGCGCTCGCCGCCGATCACCCAGCCATTGTCCCTCTTGAACCCCTCCGGCCACCAGCCGTCGAGAATGGATAGGTTCGGGGCACCGTTCATCGCGGCCTTCATGCCGGACGTGCCGGAGGCCTCCATTGGCCGCTGCGGATTATTGAGCCACACATCGACGCCGGAGAGCAGATAACGCGACAGGGTCATGTCGTAACCCTCCAGCATCAGCACCCGTCCGATAAATTCAGGCTGGCGGGCAATCTGATGGACACGCTGAATCAATGCCTGGCCCGGCTCATCGGCCGGATGCGCCTTGCCGGCAAACAGGAAGACCACCGGCCCGGGCGCCTCATCGAGCAACTGGCGCAGCTTGGCTTCATCATGGAACAGCAGCGTCGCCCGCTTGTAGGTGGCAAAGCGACGGGCAAAGCCGATCACCAGCGTGCGTGCATCAAGCCCCTGGGCCATCTCCTTGACCAGCTGGGCACTCTCACCGTTGCGCTCGGCCTGGCGAAACAGGATCTCTCGGATGTACTGCAGCATGCGCTGCTTGTTGGTCTGGTGAATACTCCAGAAGAGGTGGTCGGGGATGTCGTGGATGCGCTCCCAGAAATCGCGATCCTGCAGATGGCCGCGCCAGCGTCCGCCCAGTTCCTGGTCGAAGGCATTGATCCACTCCTGGGCCAGCCAGGTGGTGACATGCACACCGTTGGTCACCGAGGTCATCGGATTCTCCTCGGCATCGACCTCCGGCCAGATCGACTGGAACATGCGCGAGCTCACCTCGCCGTGCAGGCGGGCCACGCCGTTCTGGTAAGAGGAGCCGTGCGTGGCAAGGGCCGTCTGGTTGAAGCCGCTGGAACCATGGCCAAAGTCGCCCTTACCCAGCTCGTGCAGCCGTGCCGCAGTGGTCCCCAGCTTATCGGCATAATGCCCCATGTAGTGATCGAACATGTCGAGCGGAAAAACATCATGCCCTGCCGGCACCGGCGTATGCGTGGTAAATACGGTTGCGGCGGCAGCCGCTTCCAGTGCCTCGTCAAAATTCAGCCCCTGCTCCTGCACCAGTTCACGCATGCGTTCCAGCAGCACAAAGGCGGCGTGCCCCTCGTTGGCATGCCAGACGGTCGGGGCCATATCCATGGCACGCAGAGCGCGCACACCGCCAATACCGAGCACAATCTCCTGGCGGATACGATTCTCCAGCCCTCCGCCATAGAGCTGATAGGTGATGCCGCGATCCTCCGGCGAATTGGCCTCGATATCGGAGTCAAGCAGCAGCATCTCGATGTGCCCGACGATCACCCGCCACACCTTCAGATGCAGCTCGCGCCCCGGCAGGTCGACCGCAACATGCACCTCACGCTCTTCGGCATCGAGAGCCGGCTCCACACAGAGATCACCGAAGCGGTTGTCGAAGTAGGTGGCGACCTGCCGCCCGAGCGCATCAATGCTCTGGGTAAAATAGCCGTTACGGTAGAGAATACCGACAGCGGTAAACGGCAGGCCGAGATCGCTGGCCGATTTGCAGTGATCGCCGGCCAGAATACCAAGACCGCCGGAATAGATCGGCAACGACTCGTGCAGGCCGAACTCGGCCGAGAAGTAGGCGATATGGTGCTCTTCATGCCCGTCGAAATGATCGCGGAACCACTGGTGCCCTTCCGACTTGTAGGAGTCGTAATCGGACAGGATACCGTTGTAGAGACTCAAAAAAGCACGATCGGAGGCCATCTCATCCAGTCGCGACTGGCTGACCCGGCGCAGGAACAGCTTGGGGTTGTGGCCGACCATCGTCCACAGGTTGGGATCGATCTGGCGGAAGAGCGAGCGCGCCTGGGCATTCCAGGCGAACCACATGTCGTTCGCCACCTCTTCCATGCGGGCCAGTGCCTCGGGCACAATGGGGCGAATCCGGAGATAATAGGTCTTTCCTTGCAGATCCACAGCGTACTCCTTGAGTCTACCCTTTACACAACCAAGCCAAAACTCGACCGATCAAACGGACAAGTCAAACGGCAAGCTCCCTAAAGGCGCCCCATTTGCGGCAACTCACCGACCAGCGGCCTCAGATACTCAAGCCAGGCATCGGTCACATCGTTACCGGCCGCATTGATATACGCATCCTTCATATGGGTCGCCTCGCGTGCCACCGAGGCAAGAGGCGTGATGAAACACTCGCTCTTATACGGCTCGGATGCGAGGCGGCGAATGGCCACCGAACCATTCTTCCCTTCGCCGGCCGCATAGCGGACGGCAAATTCGCCCACCTCGCGTGCCTCCCTGGCATCGATGGGCGAGACGATGGTCGGAAAGCTGCGTTGCAGATAGCCGAAGGTATCGGCACGTACCCGAACCTTCTCGCCTGCATACGCCTCCTTGACCAGAGCAGCCAGACGATCGCCCAGCGCGCCGGTGCCGGAGAGCTGTACATTGCCGTGCGAATCCTTCTCGCCGGTACTGGCGATCAGATTGCCTCCGGCATCGGCGATTCCTTCCGAAACGGCCACGACACAGCGGCCATGCCGGGCCATCACATCGCGCACATCCCGCTTGAACTGTTCGGTATCGAAAACGCGCTCCGGCAGGTAGATCAGGTGCGGGCCGTCATCGTCCGCCTGGCGGGCCAGAGCCGAAGCCGCGGTCAGGAAGCCGGCATGGCGACCCATCACCACATTGATCTTCACCCCCGACAGCGCCCGGTTATCGCGATCGTCGCCCATGAAGGCAAGCGCCACAAAACGGGCTGCCGAGGCGTAGCCCGGACAGTGGTCGGTCACTTTCAGGTCGTTGTCGATGGTCTTGGGGATATGCACCGTACAGAAATCGTAGGCGGCATCACTGGCCATCTGCGCGATGATATTGGCCGTCTCGGCCGAATCGTTGCCACCGACATAAAAGAAGTAGCGCACATCGTGCTTACGGAAGACGTCGAATACCCGCTGACACTCCTCCGGCCCCGGCTTCAGGCGCACCGAACCGAGTGCTGCCGCCGGTGTCGCCGCCACCGCCTCCAGCTGCGCCTCGCTCTGGGTGGTCAGGTCGACGAACGATTCATCCATAATCCCCTGGATGCCATGCCGGGCACCGAGAATGCCCCTGATCGCCGGCTGGCGACGCGCCTCCAGAATGGCACCGACCAACGACTGGTTGATCACCACCGTCGGCCCGCCCGATTGCCCGATTACCATATTGCCTTCCAGCATCGCATAACCTCTCATGTCCGTTCGTTTAAGATTCATGGCCCGCGGGAGGTATTCAGGCCTCCCTGTTGATCGATCTTTCCAGATGATAGCATTCGCCCGCATGGAAATCGAAGGGAGCCGTTCGTGAACGATTACCGCAACCACATCGATGCTGTCATCCATCTGCTGCAACTGGTGGGCCGTGAAATCCTGATGCCGGCCTTTCACAGTCAGTGTGACGAGGGCGGCATCCTCAAGCGTGACGGCTCCGTCGTCACCGAGACCGACATTGCCGCCCAGCACCGTATTCGCGAAGGCCTGGCCGCCATCGATGCCGACATCGGCTTTCTCGGCGAGGAGATGGAGCATGGCGAGCAACTGAAGTGCCTGCAGGATGCAGGGCGCTTCTGGTGTGTCGATCCGCTCGACGGCACCGGCAACTTCACCACCCCGATGCCGATCTTCGCCTCCTCTGTCGCCCTGATCGAGCATGGCGCGCCGGTCCTGGCCTGCGTGCACGATCCGGTCCGGGGAGAAACCTTCCATGCAATACGCGGCCACGGTGCCTTCCTCAACGGACACCCGATCCATACGGCATCCGCCCCCGCCCTGAAGCAGTCGATCGGTTTCATCGACTTCAAACGCCTGCAGGCGGAACCTGCCGCCCGGCTTGCCACCGGCGGCCTCTACCGCAGCCAGCGCAATCTGGGCAGCTGCGCCCTGGAGTGGGGCTGGCTGGCGGCCGGACGGGCCCAGTTCATCATCCATGGCGGTGAAAAGGTATGGGATTATGCCGGCGGTTATCTGCTGGTGAACGAAGCGGGCGGTCATGTCAGCGACTTCACCGGCCGCAGCCCCTTCCATACGCCCCAGCTCTCAAGCCCCATCCTGGCGGCGGCCGACACCCCGCTGCATGCCGAAATCACGCAGGCTTTGCAAAGCGTTCTATAATACTCCGTCTGCATCCAGCAAGGGGGCAAGCCGCAGGGTCGCTTTTTGACCCCGCTTCCGCTAGTCTGCGCCGCCATTCAAATGATTACCTATCCCGGAGGGTACTAGATGTCGACCGTCGCTGATCTGAAGATCGATCTCGTTGAAGTTTGTGAGGCCGCTGCACGCGCCTGTGCGCCGCATATCGGTTCCGGCAAGAAGGACGAAGGTGACGGCCTGGCCGTTGACGCGATGCGCGAACGCATCAACAAGGTCAACATGCGTGGCACCGTTGTCATCGGTGAAGGCGCCAAGGACGAGGCTCCTGCCCTGTACGACGGCGAGGAAGTCGGCACCGGTGAAGGCATCGGCATCGATATCGCCGTTGACCCGATCGAGGGCACCAATCTGTTCGCCAAGGATATGCCGGGTTCCATCGTGACCCTGGCTGCCGCACCCGAAGGTGCGATGTACCGTCCGGGCTCCTGCTTCTACATGGACAAGCAGGTCTACCCGCGTGCCGCCCGCGGCAAGATCGACCCGGAAGCTCCGGTAGCCGATCGCCTGCAGGCGCTGGCCAAGGCGCTGGGCAAGGACATCAGCGAAGTACGCGTTTTCGTACTGGACAAGCCGCGCCACCAGCAGCTGATCCAGGACATCTACGGCTGCGGCGCCAAGGTGCGTCTGGCCACCGACGGCGACGTCAACGGCGCCATCCAGGCTGTCCTGAACATGGGCTGTGATGCCCTGTTCGGTATCGGTGGAACTCCCGAGGGGATTGTCACCGCCTGTGCAGCCCGTGCCATGGGGGCGGAGATGTTCGGCCGCATGGCCCCGCAGAAGGATTTCGAGATCGAGCTTTGCAAGAAGGAAGGCATCGATACCACCCGGATCATCACGCGCGACGAGCTGGTCACCAGCGACGATGTCATGTTCATCGCTACCGGCCTGACCAGCGGTGCCTACGTGCATCATGTCGACATCGGTAACGACCAGGCCGGCCGCTTCATGACCACCGATACGGTCGTGCTCTCCGGCAAACTCGGCAATATCCGCCGCGTGCAGACCACCGTTCACGTTTAAGTTTCTAATTAAAATAAGAAAAGGGGTAACACCATGAGCACTACGAATCGCAGACATCTTGCCAATGCGATCCGCGTACTGTCGATGGATGCCGTCCAGAAGGCCAACTCCGGCCACCCGGGCGCGCCCATGGGCATGGCGGACATCGCCGAGGTTCTGTGGAACGACTACATGCAGCACAACCCGTCCAATCCGGACTGGGCCGACCGCGACCGTTTCATTCTCTCCAACGGCCACGGCTCGATGCTGATCTACTCGCTGCTTCACCTGACCGGCTACGACCTGCCGATGGCCGAGCTGAAGCAGTTCCGCCAGCTGCACTCCCGCACCCCGGGCCACCCGGAGTACGGCTATGCACCGGGCATTGAGACCACCACCGGCCCGCTGGGCCAGGGCATCACCAACGGTGTCGGCATGGCCATCGCCGAAGCGATGATGGCCGGCCAGTTCAACAAGCCGGGTCATACCATTGTCGACCACAACACCTACGTATTCCTGGGCGACGGCTGCATGATGGAAGGCATCTCGCATGAAGCCTGCTCGCTGGCCGGCACACTGGGCCTGGGCAAGCTGGTTGCCTTCTGGGATGACAACGGCATCTCCATCGACGGCGAGGTTGAGGGCTGGTTCACCGACGACACCCCGGCTCGCTTCGAGGCCTACGGCTGGCAGGTGATCCGTGACGTCAACGGTCACGATGCCGACGAAATCAAGCAGGCCATCGAGACCGCGCGTGCCGAGACCGGCAAGCCGACCCTCGTCTGCTGCAAGACCATCATCGGCTTCGGCTCCCCGAACAAGGCCGGCTCCCACGACTGCCACGGTGCAGCCCTGGGTGATGAAGAAGTGGCACTGGTCCGCAAGGAGCTGGGCTGGGAAAACGAACCGTTCGACATTCCGGCTGATGTCTATGCCGGCTGGGATGCCAAGGCCAAGGGCGCAGCTGCCGAGAACGACTGGCAGGCCCGCTTCGACGCCTACAAGGCGGAGTTCCCGGAACTGGCTGCCGAGTTCGAGCGTCGCATGAACGGCGATCTGCCGGCTGACTGGGATGAGAAGGCCAATGCCTGGATCAACCAGCTGCGTGAAGAGAAGCCGGGCTGGGCGACCCGCGTCGCCTCCGGTAAGACCATCGGTGCCTTTGCCGCCGCTCTGCCGGAGCTGGTGGGCGGTTCTGCCGACCTGGCCCCGTCCAACAACACCAAGTGGCCGGAAGCGCAGGCCTTCTCCAAGGAGAACCCGGCTGGCAACTACATGCACTGGGGTGTGCGTGAGTTCGGTATGTCCGCAGCCATGAACGGCATGGCGCTGCACGGCGGCGTGGTTCCGTTCGGCGGCACCTTCCTGATATTCATGGAGTACGCCCGCAACGCCGTGCGCATGGCCGCACTGATGAAGCAGCGCACCATCTTCGTCTACACCCACGACTCCATTGGTCTGGGTGAGGATGGCCCGACCCATCAGCCCGTCGAGCAGATCGCTTCCCTGCGCCTGATCCCGAACATGCGTACCTGGCGTCCGTGTGACGCGGTTGAGTCCGCGGTTGGCTGGAAGACGGCTGTCGAGCGCAAGGATGGCCCGAGCTGCCTGATCTTCTCCCGCCAGGGCCTGCCCTGCCAGGAGTACACCGACGAGCAGGTGGCCAACATTGCCCGCGGCGGCTATGTGCTGTCCGACTGCGAAGGTACGCCGGATGCGATCCTGATCGCCACCGGTTCCGAGGTTCAGCTGGCCATGGGTGCCAAGGAAGAGCTGAGCAAGTCCGGCAAGAAGATCCGCGTGGTCTCCATGCCGTGTACCGAGGCATTCGACACCCAGGATGCGGCCTACAAGGAGAGCGTTCTGCCGGCAGCTGTCACCCGTCGTGTTGCGGTTGAAGCCGGTGTTACCACCTTCTGGGGCAAGTATGTTGGTCTGAACGGCAAGGTAGTCGGCATCGATCGTTTCGGTGAGTCCGCACCTGCCGGCGAGCTGTTCAAGGAATTCGGTTTCACGGTCGACAATGTTGTCGCCAACGTGAACGAGCTGTTTTAATTAGTAAGGGGGTATTGATCCATGACGATTAAAGTTGGTATTAACGGCTTTGGCCGCATTGGCCGTATGGCCTTCCGTGCTGTGGCAAAAGAGTTCACGGACATGGAAATCGTGGCTATTAACGACCTGCTGGATGCCGATTACCTGGCATACATGCTGAAGTACGACTCCGTACACGGCCGCTTCGACGGTGACGTGTCGGTTGACGGCAACAACCTGGTAGTGGATGGCAAGACCATTCGCCTGACCGCCGAGCGCGATCCGGCCAACCTGAAGTGGAACGAAGTCGACGTCGACATCGTGCTGGAGTGCACCGGCTTCTTCCTGACCGAAGAGACCTGCCAGAAGCACATCGACGCGGGCGCCAAGAAGGTTGTCCAGTCGGCTCCGTCCAAGGATGCCACGCCGATGTTCGTTTACGGCGTAAACCACGAGGAGTACGCAGGTCAGGCCATCGTTTCGGCCGCTTCCTGCACCACCAACTGCCTGGCTCCGCTGGCCAAGGTGATCAACGACAAGTTCGGCATCAAGCGCGGTCTGATGACCACCGTTCATGCTGCAACTGCGACGCAGAAGACCGTTGACGGCCCGTCCATGAAGGACTGGCGCGGCGGCCGCGGCATCCTGGAGAACATCATCCCGTCCTCCACCGGTGCGGCCAAGGCTGTGGGCAAGGTGATCCCGGCCCTGAACGGCAAGCTGACCGGCATGGCCTTCCGCGTGCCGACCTCGGACGTCTCCGTCGTCGACCTGACCGTCGAGCTGGAGAACGAGACCTCCTACGACGCCATCTGTGCGGCAGTCAAGGAAGCTTCCGAGAGCGCAGGCATCGGCGACACGCTGGCCTACACCGACGAGAAGGTGGTCTCCACCGACTTCCGCGGCGTTGGCTACTCGTCGATCTTCGATGCCGGTGCAGGCATCGCCATTGACGGCACCTTCGTCAAGCTCGTTTCCTGGTACGACAACGAGTACGGCTACACCTGCAACATGATGCGTTTCGTTCGCCACGTCGCGAACAACTAAACTACAGCGTGGGGCCCGTTTCGGGTCCCACGTTTGTCATTGCCCGCCTGGCTCTTTGGAAGCCGTGCCGGCAGCGACAAGCGTGAAGGCTGTGACATGGGGAGATTTCAGCGCCGGGGCATCCCGCCCTTGCAGCGCGACATCACTGTAACACACAACACGTCTACACTTTGTTTTTTTATCTACTTAAACGATTAGAAAGGAGAAATGCATGTCTGTAATCAAGATGACCGACCTCGACCTGGCCGGCAAGCGTGTACTGATCCGTCAGGATCTGAACGTACCGCTGAAAGACGGCAAGGTAAGTTCCGACAAGCGCATCCGCGCTTCCCTGCCGACCATCGAGCACTGTGTGAAAGCCGGCGCCAAGGTGATGATCATGTCCCACCTGGGCCGCCCGACCGAAGGCGAGTACGCCGAAGAGTTTTCGCTGGCGCCGGTGGCCGCGCACATGGCAGGCCTCTTGGGCCAGGATGTGAAGCTGGTCAAGGATTACCTGGACAACGCTCCGGAAGTGGCGGATGGCGAAGTGGTCATCCTCGAGAACGTCCGCTTCAACGTGGGCGAGAAGAAGGACGATGAGGCCCTCTCCAAGCAGTACGCCGCCCTGTGCGACGTCTATGTCATGGATGCCTTCGGCACGGCCCATCGCGCCCAGGCCTCGACCCACGGTGCCGGCAAGTTTGCGCCGGTCGCCTGTGCCGGCCCGCTGCTGGCCGGTGAGCTGGAGGCGCTGGCCAAGGCGCTGGATAACCCGGCACGCCCGATGGTCGCCATCGTCGGCGGCTCCAAGGTTTCCACCAAGCTGACCGTACTGGAGTCCCTCTCCAAGGTTGTCGATCAGCTGGTTGTCGGTGGCGGCATCGCCAACACCTTTATCGCGGCAGCAGGCCACAAGGTCGGCAAGTCGCTGTATGAAGCGGACCTGATCGACACCTGCAAGAAGCTGACCGCCGACGCACAGTCCCGCGGTGGCGACATCCCGGTTCCGACCGACGTAGTTTGTGGCAAGGAGTTCTCCCCGACGGCCGAAGCCACCCTGAAGCCGGTTGCCGATGTAGCGGACGACGACATGATCTTCGATATCGGCCCGGACTCCGCGGCTGCCCTGGCCGAAATCCTGAAGAGCGCCGGCACCATCGTCTGGAACGGCCCGGTCGGCGTATTCGAGTTCGACCAGTTCGGCGAAGGCACCAAGGCGATCTCGATGGCCATTGCCGAATCTCCGGCATTCTCCATTGCCGGCGGCGGCGACACGCTGGCGGCCGTGGACAAGTACGACATCTCCGACAAGGTCTCCTACATCTCCACCGGCGGTGGTGCATTCCTGGAGTTCCTCGAAGGCAAGCAGCTGCCGGCGGTAGCCATGCTTGAAGCGCGGGCTGCAAAATGAAGCAGTTTCGTCGCACCAAAATCGTAGCCACGCTGGGCCCTGCTTCCGAATCTCCGGAAGTACTGGATCAGCTGGTCGCCGCGGGCGTCAATATCGTCCGCCTCAACTTCTCGCACGGCACACCCGAAGAGCACCGTACCCGTGCCGAAAACGTACGTGCCGCAGCCCGCAAGCACGGCGTGATCGTAGGTATCCTGGCCGATATGCAGGGTCCGAAGATTCGTATCGGCAAGTACAAGAACGGCAAGACCCAGCTTGAGGTCGGCCAGCACTACATCCTCGATGCAGCACTGCCGCTGGATGCCGGTGATGACGAGCGCGTCGGCCTGGCCTACAAGGAGCTGGTCGACGACGTCGAGCCCGGCGCACGCCTGCTGCTCAACGACGGTCTGATCGTCATGGACGTGGTCGAGGTCAAGGGCAAGGAGATCCACTGTACTGTCGTGGTCGGTGGTGAGCTCTCCAACAACAAGGGCCTGAACCGCGCCGGTGGCGGCCTCTCCGCTGCCGCCCTGACCGACAAGGACAAGGAAGATATCAAGACGGCCTGCGCCATTGGTGCCGACTACATTGCCATCTCCTTCCCGCGTGACGGTGCCGACATGGAGTATGCCCGCAAGCTGGTGCGCGAGGCCGGTGGTCATGCCGGTCTGGTCGCCAAGGTGGAGCGCGCCGAGGCGGTCGACAATCTCGACTCGATCCTCGAGGCCTCCGATGCGGTCATGGTTGCCCGCGGCGATCTCGGTGTCGAGATTGGCGATGCGGCAGTTCCGCCGGTTCAGAAACTGATCCTGCGCAAGGCACCGAAGTTCACCTGCCCGGTGATCGTGGCCACCCAGATGATGGAGTCGATGATCAGCAACCCGATCCCGACCCGCGCCGAGGTCAACGACTGCGCCAATGCTGTGCTTGATGGTGCCGATGCCGTGATGCTTTCGGGCGAATCGGCAGCCGGTAAGTATCCGGTGCTGGCGGTTCAGGCGATGCACCGCACCTGTATCGAGACCGAGAAGCAACGGGTAATGCCCTCCAGCGAGACCCGCCTGCCGCGCTCGCCGCACTCGATCGACGAGAACATTGCCCGCACGGCGATGGAGACGGCTCACGCCATGAACATCAAGGCCATCGTCTCCTTTACCGACAGCGGTAATACGGCGCTCTACATGTCCCGCCATCTGGCCAATGTGCCGATCTACGCCTTCACCCCGAAGGAGAAGACGCTCGGCCGCGTGGCCCTGTTCCGCAACGTCATTCCGACCCGGATCGAGGCCAAGTACGCCGAGGCCGATGCACCGAAGGCTACCCGCGAGGCCATTCAGCGCCTTCTGGATGATGCCAGTGTGGAATATGGCGACATGATCGTCATGACGCTGGGCACACCGATGGGCAAGGCCGGCTCGACCAACACGATGAAAATCGTGCCGATCGAAAAGGACAACTGATCGCAGACGGCAGGGCGTGAAGGTAACTTCCGCCCTGCCCTTCCCCGCCGGATGGCCCGACTCCGGTGAGGGGAAATTGCTTTCAGGAATCAAACGGGCCACTATTTGGGCTAACCACGAATTCTTATTAGGTAACAAGGAGTAAATCGAATGGCTCTTATCTCGATGCGACAACTGCTCGACCATGCTGCCGAACACGGCTACGGCATGCCGGCATTCAACGTCAACAACCTGGAGCAGGTCCAGGCGATCATGGAAGCCGCCGACGAGACCAACTCTCCGGTCATCATGCAGGGTTCCGCCGGTGCACGTAACTACGCCGGTGAGCCGTTCCTGCGCCACCTGATCGATGCTGCCATCGAGCAGTACCCGCACATCCCGGTTGTGATGCACCAGGACCACGGTTCCGAGCCGGCAGTCTGCCTGCGCTCGATCCAGTCCGGCTTCTCTTCCGTCATGATGGACGGCTCGCTGATGGCCGATGCCAAGACCCCGTCCACCTACGAGTACAACGTCGAAGTCACCAAGACCGTTTGCGACATGGCGCATGCCGGCGGTGTTTCCGTTGAGGGCGAACTGGGCTGCCTGGGCTCGCTGGAGACCGGCGAAATGGGTGAGGAAGACGGCCACGGTGCCGAGGGCAAGCTGGACATGGATCAGCTGCTGACCGACCCGGACGAGGCGAAGGACTTCGTTGAGAAGACCGGCGTTGACGCCCTGGCCATCGCTATCGGCACCTCCCACGGCGCCTACAAGTTCACCAAGCCGCCGACGGGTGCAGTTCTGCGTATCGACCGTATCAGGGAGATCCACGCCAAGCTGCCGAACACCCACCTGGTGATGCACGGCTCCTCCTCCGTTCCGCAGGAGTGGCTGCAGATCATCAACGAGTACGGCGGTGAGATGGGCGAGACCTACGGTGTTCCGGTTGAAGAGATCGTCGAGGGCATCAAGTCCGGCGTTCGCAAGGTCAACATCGACACCGACCTGCGCATGGCTTCCACCGGCGCTATCCGCAAGCATCTGGCCGAGAACAAGTCGAACTTCGATCCACGCAAGTTCTACAAGGCCGCCAAGGATGCCATGAAGGAAGTGTGCAAGGCTCGCTACGAGGCCTTTGGTTCTGCCGGTCATGCCGACAAGATCAATGCGAAGTCTCTGGAGACCATGATCAGCTTCTACAAGTAATTGCAGAGCGTGATTGCAAGAAAGGCAGGCCTTCGGGTCCGCCTTTTTTGTATCTGCTGTCCGCAAGTTGATGCGGCGGCATTTGTTTCGTCTCCTATACTCAGCTAGGATGCAGCGCCATTGGAAGGAGGCTCAACGCTTGTTTAAACGCATCCTGATAGCCAACCGTGGCGAGTGCGCCATCCGCATTATCCGCTCCTGCAAGGAGCTTGGCATCGAATCGGTCGCCATCTATTCCGAGGCCGACAGCCATGCCCTGCATGTGAAGAAGGCGGATCAGGCCGTACTTATCGGCCCCGACCCGGTTAAGAGTTACCTGAACATCCATCGCATCGTCGATATCGCCGTCAAGGCGGGCTGCGATGCCGTGCATCCCGGCTACGGATTTCTATCCGAGAACGCCGATTTCGCCCGCACCGTCATGGAAGCCGGCCTTACCTACATCGGTCCTTCGCCGCAGGCGATTGCCGACATGGGCAGCAAGACCAAGGCGCGCGAGGCGATGATCAAGGCCGGCGTACCGGTCATCCCCGGCTCCGAAAGCTCGCTCTCAAGCGTCGAGGAAGCACTGACGCTGGCCAACGACATGGGTTATCCGGTAATGCTGAAGGCAGCTGCCGGCGGTGGTGGTCGCGGCATCCGCCGTTGCGACACCGATGCGCAGCTGAAAGAGAACTATGTCATCACCCAGCGCGAGGCTTCGGCAGCGTTCGGCAGTGATGAGCTGTTCATGGAAAAATGCATCGTCGAGCCGCACCACATCGAGTTCCAGGTTCTGGCCGATACGCACGGCAACTGCGTGCATCTGTTCGAGCGCGACTGCTCGATCCAGCGCCGCAACCAGAAGCTGATCGAGATCGCCCCCTCCAACTTCATCTCGCCCGAACTGCGCGAGAAGATGGGTGAAGTCGCCGTCAAGGCAGCTCAGGCGGTCGACTATGTCAACGCAGGCACCGTCGAGTTCCTGGTTGATAAGGATCGCAATTTCTACTTCATGGAGATGAACACCCGTCTGCAGGTGGAGCATCCGATCACCGAGGCGATCACGGGTGTCGATATCGTTGCCCAGCAGATTTCCATTGCCGCCGGCAACAAGCTGCCATTTGCGCAGGAGGACCTCAGCTTCAATGGCTTCGCCATCGAATTTCGTGTGAATGCCGAGGATCCGCAGAACGATTTCCTGCCCACCCCGGGTCGTATTACCCGCTACCACTCGCCGGGTGGCCTCGGTGTGCGTGTCGACGGCTGTGTCTATCCGGGCTACGAGATTCCGCCCTATTACGACTCCATGTGTGCCAAGCTGACCATCTGGGGCCAGGACTGGGAACACACGGTCAGCCGCGCCCTGCGTGCCCTGAAGGAGTACGACATCCGTGGTGTGAAGACGACCCTCCCCTTCTACCGGCATATTGCCGCATCGGAGGCGTTCCGGAGTGGCGAGTTCCACACCGGCTTCCTGGAAGAGAACCCGGAACTGCTTAACTACGTGCCGTTCGAGGCACGTGAAGATATCGCCGCAGCGGTTGCCGCTGCCATTGCCGCCTACGCCGGCCTGTAAACGGAAAGGATAGTGGAATGACAAAGAAGACCAAGAAACTGGCAATTACCGAACTGGCCCTGCGCGACGGCCACCAGTCACTGCTGGCCACCCGCATGCGCCTGGACGACATGCTGCCGATCTGCGACAAGCTCGACAAAGTGGGCTACTGGTCGATCGAGGCCTGGGGCGGTGCCACCTTCGACACCTGCCTGCGCTATCTGAAAGAGGGCCCGTGGATGCGTCTGCGCGAGCTCAAGAAAGCGCTGCCGAACACCCCGATCCAGATGCTGCTGCGCGGCCAGAATCTGCTCGGTTACCGCCACTACGCCGACGATGTGGTGCAGAAGTTCGTCGATATGGCTGCGGCCAATGGTGTGGACGTCTTCCGCGTCTTCGATGCCATGAACGACCTGCGTAATGTGCGTGTCGCCATCCAGCAGGTGAAAGAGAACGGCAAACATGCCGAAGGTGCCATCAGCTATACCGTCAGCCCGGTGCATACGCTCGACCACTTCGTCGATCTGGCCAAGGGTTTCGAGGATATGGGCTGCGACACCGTTGCCATCAAGGATATGGCAGGCCTGTTGACGCCGCAGTCGGCCCGTGAACTGGTCACGGCCATCAAGAAAGAGGTTTCCACACCGCTGCACCTGCACTGCCATGCCACCGCCGGCCTGGCCGAACTGGTACACTGGGAAGCGGTCCACGCCGGCTGCGATATCATCGACACCGCCATCAGCCCGCTGGCCGGCGGCACCAGCCATGCGCCGACCGAAGCGATGGTCGCTGCCTTCGCCAACAGCGAGTTCGATACCGGCCTTGACCTGGAGCTGCTGCAGGAGATCGCCGCCTACTTCCGCCAGGTGCGCAAGAAGTACAAGC
The DNA here is from genome assembly GCA_964503475.1 of uncultured Zetaproteobacteria bacterium. Taxonomy (GTDB): domain Bacteria; phylum Pseudomonadota; class Zetaproteobacteria; order Mariprofundales; family Mariprofundaceae; genus CAZCZU01. The sequence goes on along the minus strand of CAZCZU010000007.1, from coordinate 45,923 downwards.
GTTTCGAATCGGATGTCACCGGCGTCGATACGCGTGTCTTCATCAACCAGATTCCAGGCGGCATGATCTCCAATCTCGCCAACCAGCTGCGTGAGCAGGGTGCCTCCGACAAGATGGACGAGGTGCTGGAAGAGATTCCGCGCGTACGCAAGGATTTCGGTTATCCGCCGCTGGTCACCCCGACCAGCCAGATCGTCGGTACCCAGGCGGTACTGAATGTCGTCTCCGGCAAGAAGTACAAGGTCATCACCAACGAGACCAAGTCGTATCTGAAGGGCATGTACGGCAAGCCGCTCGGCGAGGTCAACGAAGAGGTGCGCAAGCTGGCCCTGGGCGATGAGGAGCCGGTCACCGTACGTCCGGCCGACCTGCTGGAGCCGGAGCTGGATGCGCTGACCCGCGAGGTGGGCGACAAAGCCAAGGCGGTCGAGGATGTGCTCTCCTACGCCATGTTCCCGGCCATTGCCCTGGAGTACTTTGAGGAGCGCGACTCCGGCAACTTCAAGCCGGAACCGCTGGAGGAGGAGCCGGCCGAGCCGACTGCAGCGGCTGCCCCGGCACTCGCACCGACCGAATTCAACATCACCATCCACGGTGAGGAGTACCACATCAAGATCGAGGGTACCGGCCACAAGAGCGAGGATGTACGCCCGTTCTACGTCAAGGTCGACAATGTGCTCGAAGAGGTCTTCGTCGAGACATTGACCGAGATCGTGCCGACCCAGGATGGTGCCATCGACGCCAAAAAGGCGTCGCGCGGCTCCCGTCGTCCGAAAGCGACCAAGGACAGCGATGTCACCACCTCAATGCCGGGCCGCATCGTGGCCATCAACGTGGCTGTGGGTGATGCCGTTGAGGCAGGCGCCACGTTGCTGGTGGTCGAGGCGATGAAGATGGAGAACCCGGTGCATGCGCCGGTATCCGGCACCGTCAAGGCGATCCATGCTGCCGAGGGTGACAACGTCAATCCGGATGAATGTCTGATTGAACTCGAGTAGAACGGCATCCGGGCTTCCTGCCCGGCTGCCTTAAACGCCCGCATAAAAGCGTCGTTTTACGCGGGCTCACAAATCGATTCGCTGACGCGCTCGAATTGCAACCCATCCATGGGTTGAGGGGAGATTGTTCCGGGCCCTCTCCTCCAGCCTTAACGCCGGCATAAATGCGATTTTATGCCGGCTTACAAAAAGGGCCGCATGTGCGGCCGTTTATGATTCGTGGCGTCCATGCCACTCACCTTCGGCGGCAAAGCCGTCCAATCCGGCTATCCTGCCGGCTTGTGCTGTCCATCCATGGACGATGGGTGACTTGTGCTGAACGGTAGATGAGCTTCCTGCCCATCTACCTTGAACGCCTGCACGAAAGCGCGGTTTCGCGCAGGCTCACAAATCGACTCGCTGACGCATTCGATTTGCTGTCCATCCATGGACGATAGGTGCTTCATGGTTCGGCATAAGTTGGCTTCCACCCGGTTCATAAGCTAAGTAACATTGTGAGCGCGCCCCTAGGCGCCTATTGTCTTGTCGGGCATTCGGCCCGTGGAGTATTGGCATGAGCTATATGGCTGCGACTTCTCTGGATGAGACGCACGATATCCGCCTGATCGGGGCGCCGTTCGATGGTACCGTCTCCTTTCGTCCCGGCTCCCGCTTCGGGCCCGCCGCTATCCGCGAAGTATCAGACGGCATTGAAACCTATTCGCCGGTACTCGACCGCGACCTGGAGGATATCCGCTTCGCCGATGCCGGTGACCTGGAGCTGCCGCCCGGCAACAAGGAGCGCACCCTCGATATTATTCGAGAGGCGGTGCGCGATTGCGTGGCCGACGGCCCCGTACCCTTCCTGCTGGGAGGGGAGCATCTGGTCAGCCTGCCGGCTATCCAGGCGGTACATGCCGATCACCCTGATCTGGTCGTTATCCAGCTCGATGCCCATGCCGACCAGCGCCATGACTGGCTGGGTGATTCGCTTTCGCATGCCACCGTCATGCGCCATGTCGGCGAGCTGATCGGTTTCGACCGCATCCGCCAGATCGGCATCCGCTCCGGCACCCGGGATGAGTATACCGTCATGCGCGACCACGGGACGCTGACCACCTTCCGGCAGGAAGATCTCGATCACCTGCGTGAATGGGTGGGTGACCGGCCGCTCTATCTCACCGTCGATCTCGATGTCTTCGATCCCTCGCTCTTCCCGGGCACCGGCACCCCGGAACCGGGCGGTATTAACTGGTGGGATTTCCAGCGTCTGATCACAACTCTCGATGGCTGCAATCTCGTGGGATGCGATGCCGTCGAGCTTGCGCCGCAGCTCGATGCCTCCGGCTGCTCCTCGGTGCTGGCCGCCAAATGCGTGCGCGAGATGCTTCTGATTGCCGCCCGCCCGGTGCAGTCCTAATATCCGCCGGCTGTGCAAAATCCGGGGTTGATCCGGCTGCTCCCTCTCTGCTTACATACCGTATAACCGACATGGAGGTTTCATCATTATGGCCAATGTTCTGATTATCGGCGCCGGTGGCGTCGGGCGTGTTGTGGCCCACAAATGTGCCCAGGTGCCGGAGGTGTTCGAATCGATCACGCTGGCCAGCCGCACCAAAGCCAAGTGCGACGAGATCGCTTCCGAAATCAGGGAGAAAACCGGACGTGACATCGCCACCGCCCAGGTCGATGCCGACAAGGTACCGGAGCTGGTCGTCCTGATCCGCGACGTGAAGCCGGCCATGGTCATCAATGTCGCCCTTCCCTACCAGGACCTGACCATCATGGATGCCTGCCTGGAGACGGGCGTACACTACCTCGACACGGCCAACTACGAGCCACTCGACGAGGCGAAGTTCGAGTACAGCTGGCAGTGGGCCTACCGCGAGAAGTTTGAACAGGCAGGCCTGATGGCCCTGCTCGGCTCCGGTTTCGACCCCGGTGTGACCAACGTCTTCTGTGCCCATGCCGTCAAACACCACTTCGACAATGTAGAAACCGTCGACATCCTCGACTGCAACGGCGGCGATCATGGCTATGCCTTCGCCACCAACTTCAATCCGGAGATCAATATCCGCGAAGTGACTGCCAACGGCCGCTACTTCAAGAATGGCCACTGGATCGAGACCCATCCGATGCAGTACAAGCGCGAGTTCGACTTTGATCAGGTCGGTCCGAAGACCATGTACCTGCTCTACCACGAAGAGCTGGAGTCGCTGGCCCAGAACCTGCCCGGCGTGAACCGCATCCGTTTCTGGATGACCTTTGGCGATGCCTACCTCAAGCATCTGGAGGTGTTCCGCAACATCGGCCTCGACTCGATCGAACCGATCGAATTCCAGGGCCAAAAGATCGTCCCGATCCAGTTCCTGAAGGCGCTGCTGCCGGATCCGGCCAGTCTTGGTCCGCGCACGAAAGGCAAGACCAATATCGGCTGCATCGTGACCGGCACGAAGGACGGCGGTGAGCCGTTCACCCGCTACATCTACAACGTCTGCGACCATCAGGAGGCGTATAAGGAGACCAACGCCCAGGCCGTCTCCTTCACCACCGGCGTACCGGCCATGATCGGCGCCAAGCAGATGATGACCGGCCAGTGGATGAAGCCGGGTGTCTGGAACATGGAGCAGCTCGATCCCGATCCGTTCATGGCCGATCTGAACAAGTACGGCCTGCCGTGGGTCGATGTCCCCTTCCAGCCGCTCGACGTCATCACCGGCGATACCGAATAAGTTGGCTAACGCCACCGACATGATACCGGCATGGGTGAATAACTGTCCCTCACCGGCATACGTGCTGCAGGAAGCAAAGCTTAAGGCCAACCTTGAGCTGATGCGGCGGGTACAGGATGAAGCCGGCTGCACCATCATTCTGGCGCTGAAGGGCTTTGCCATGTGGTCGGCTTTCGATCTGGTGCGCCAGTATCTTCCCGGATGCACGGCAAGTTCGCTGTGGGAGCTGAAGCTTTCGCACGATGAGTTCCGGGGGGAATCGCACATCTACTCGGCCGCCTACCGGGCGGACGAGTTCGACGAGATCGTCTCCATGGCCGGACATATCGTCTTCAATTCGGTGGCGCAGTGGCAGCAGTTCGGCCCGAAGGCGATGGCTGCCGGGCGCTCCTGCGGCCTGCGCGTCAATCCGGGCATTGCCGAAGTGGAGACCGATCTCTACAATCCCTGCTTTTCGGGCTCCCGCCTCGGCGTCCGCCCGGAGCACCTTGAGGGGGCGGACCTCGCCGGCATCGAAGGGCTGCATGCCCATGCCTTGTGCGAGAATCTGGCCCAATCCTCGGTCAAGCTGATCGATGCCTTCGAGGCCCGCTTCGGCCACCTGATTCCGCAGCTGAAATGGGTCAACTTCGGCGGCGGCCACCTGATGACCCGCGAAGGCTATGATGTTCAGCTGCTGATCAACCGCATACGCGCCTTCAGAGAGCGCTGGGGCGTGAAGGTATACCTGGAGCCGGGCGGTGCCGTTGCATGGCGTACAGGCGAACTGGTCGCTTCGGTGCTCGATATCGTGCCCACCGATCAGCTTCCCGTCGCCATTCTCGATATCTCGGCCACGGCCCACATGCCTGACGTGCTGGAGATGCCCTACCGCCCCGCCATCACCGGCACAGGTGAAGCGAATGAGAAGCCACATACCTATCGCCTCGGCGGCATGTCGTGCCTTGCCGGTGACGTCATTGGCGACTATTCGTTCGACGCACCGCTCTCGATCGGTTCGCGTCTGGTGTTCGAGGACATGATCCACTACACCATGGTCAAAACGACGATGTTCAATGGCGTACGCCATCCCGACATCTCCATCCTGCGCCTGACGGGCGAGCTGGATGTGGTGCGCCGCTTCACTTACGAGGATTTCAAGGCGCGCCTCTCTTAAGCGTTGCAGGCCGGTGTCACGAGATACAGCCGCAGCTCATGTTGACCTGTAGCAACGAAGCGGCATATTCAAACGCCATGAGGGCCTGCCGATATCGCGGCAGCATAAGAGGGACAACCATGATAAACAGAACCAAGCAACTGGTAGCCGGCATCGTGCTCTGCCTGGCCACCACCATGCCGGCTGCAGCCGACGGACTCTATACCGGCCTGTCGGCCGTGCTCTTCAACCAAAGTGTAACCACACCGTTCGGCACTGGCAGTGGTAATAGCACCGGTGTCATGTTCCAGTTCGGCTCTAATTTCAACGAGTACCTGGGACTGGAGGTTCGCCTGGGCATGACCGGCAAGGCAGACCTGACCCAGATCGGAGCCACGCAGGACGGAACCATGAGTTCGCTGCTGTTCCGGGGACGGATTCCGTTCGACGATACCTTCCGCCTCTACGGGCTGTTCGGCACCAGCACCGGTACCGTCACCGCCGGCGGCAGCCTGACCGGCAATACCAGCCGCCAGGGGATCAGCTACGGCGGCGGCATCGAAATGCTCGCCGGCCAGTGGAGCGGCAGCGCCGAATGGCTGCGCTACTGGCAGAACGTCAACCTCGGTACCGGCATCGACTCCACCATCGACGGCATCGCGCTAACCATCGGCTACAATTTCTGAGGCGACGACATCCCTGCGCGCCATCGGGCGCCGGATCGGTTAGCCTGCCCGCCACTTTGTTTTGTGAGGTTTCAATATGTTCGGATTCGGAAAGAAAGGCCCGACGGCCTCAGCCCGCCATATCCTGGTCAAGGAGAAGGCGCTATGTGAAAAACTCAAAGCAGACATCGAGGCCGGTGCCGATTTCGCTGCCGTAGCCAAAGAGTACTCCGACTGTCCATCCGGTCAGAAAGGCGGCGACCTGGGCACCTTCAGCCAGGGCCAGATGGTGAAGCCGTTCGACGATGTGGTATTTACGGGCGAGCTGCACAAGGTGCATGGCCCGGTGGCCACCCAGTTCGGTTTCCACCTGATCGAAATCACCGGGCGTAGCGACGGGTGAACAAGCCTGCGGTACAGATCGGGCGCCTGAACCGCCTGAAAGTCGTCAAAGAGGTCGATTTCGGCCTCTTTCTCGACGGCGGCGATATCGAGCAGGGCGGCTTTGGCAATATCCTGCTGCCCAAACGCTATGTACCTCAAGGGTGCAAGGTCGATGATGAGATCGAGGTCTTCATCTACTTCGATTCGGAAGACCGCATCATCGCCACCACTGAGCGTCCCTACGCCATGGTCGGTGAGGTGGCACTACTGAAGGCGGTTTCGGTTACGAAGCACGGCATCTTTTTCGACTGGGGCCTTCCCAAGGATCTGCTCCTGCCCTTCAACGAGCAGATCACCCGTATCGAGGCAGGCAAATCCTACATCGTCTTTCTCTTTCTCGACGATGCCGGTGGCCGTATTGCCGCCTCCGCCAAGCTGGACGATTTCATCTCCGATGAAGCGCATGGCGAGTACGAACCGGGTCAGGAGGTGCAGCTCTTCAACGCCGCCAAAACCGATCTCGGCTACAAGCTGGTGGTCAACAACAGCCACTGGGGCCTGTTGCACCGCCACGATATGGTGCGCGAGCTGAAGCGCGGCGAAAAACTCGCCGGCTACATCAAGCAGGTGCGCGAGGATGGCCGCATCGATCTCTGCCTGCACCTGAAGCCGAGCGAGAAGAGCGGTGAAGTGGGCGAAATGATCCTGACTGCACTGGAACAGGCAGGCGGTTTCCTGCCCCTCTCCGACAAGAGCGATCCGGCCGACATCAAAGCGCAGTTCGGTATCAGCAAGGCGATGTTCAAGAAGACGATCGGTGCCCTCTACAAACAACGCGAGATCACCATCGGCAAGGACGGCATCCGCCTCACCTGAAGCGCGTTCCAAACATGCCTATTGATCAGACCAATCCGGACAAGCTGATACGCCGCTTCAAGCCTGCAGTTGAAATTCCGGCTATCTTCCCATCCCCCTTTGCCGTGCCACCGCATCCGCTGGCTGCCGAGGCAGCAGCACTGCTGCAGCAGCGCCTGACTGCCACGCAGGAGTGGCCGCGCGATTTCACCAACCCCGCCATCGGCAAGATGTTCGGCGTACTGGTGGTACGCGATACGAATGGCGACATCGGCTACCTCTCCGCCTTCTCGGCCATGATGGGGGGCGAATGGTTGCTGCCCGGCTTCGTACCGCCTATTTTCGACATGCAGCAGCAGGAGAGCTTCCTGCCGTCCGGAAATGCCGAACTGGCCGCTCTCACCGCCGAGATCAGCAGGCTGGAAGAGGATGAAGAGCGTTGCAGGCTACTGACCGGGATTACGCAGCTTGAGAAGCAGCGCGATATCGCCCTGGCCGAGCTGAAGGCGCGACACAAGGCCGCCAAAAGCGATCGCAAACTGCAGCGTCAGGCCCTGGCCGGACTGCCCGATAACGAGCGCGAAACTCAAATGGCCGCCCTGGCCCTGGCCAGCCAGCACCACAAGCGCGAGGCGACCGATGCCACCAATGCGTGGCAACAGCACCTGCAGCAGGTGCAGGAGAAGCTGGATCGCCTGGATACCGACATTGCGGCCCTCAGAGACAGGCGCACGACCCGCTCGCGCGAACTGCATCGTCAGGTATTCGACTCCTACCTGCTGGAGAACTGGCAGGGAGAACGCGAACTGCTCTGTCATTTCTACCCCGGTGATACACCTCCCGCCGGGGCCGGCGACTGTGCCGCGCCCAAACTCATCCACTATGCCCTTAAACATGATCTCACGCCGCTGGCCCTGGCCGAGTTCTGGTGGGGGGCCCCACCTTCGACAGGCGTCCGCCACCACGGCCGCTTCTATCCTGCCTGCCGTGGCAAATGCCATCCGATCCTCCCCTTCATGCTCAGGGGACTGAATGTGGAGCCTGAGCCTGACTACGTGCAGGAGATTAGCGAGAATGAACCACAGGTAGTCTATGAGGATGCGCAGCTGATTGTGGTCAACAAACCAGCAGGCCTGTTGTCGATGCCGGGCAAGGCCCGGAAGGATTGCATATTCACTCGCCTGCAGGCCCGCTATCCGGACAGCCCTGAGCTCACACTCGTGCATCGACTGGACATGGCCACCTCAGGCCTCTTGATCGCGGCCCGCGATCTGCGTACCCACAAGAGGCTGCAGCGCCAGTTCATCGGCCGCAGCGTCGAAAAATGCTACGAGGCGCTCCTTGATCGACGCCTGCCTGATGGCATAGAGCAAGGTGAAATCAGCCTGCCGCTGCGCACCGACTTCGATGACCGCCCACGCCAGATGGTCGATTTCGAACACGGCAAACCGGCGGTCACCCGCTGGCAGGTAATCGAGCGCCGCGAGACGAGCACTCGTGTTCGCTTCTACCCCCTCACCGGCCGTACCCATCAGCTGCGCATGCATGCCGCCCACCCCGATGGCCTGAATGCTCCGATCCTCGGCGATGCCCTCTACGGTGAACCGGATGAGCGCATGATGCTGCATGCCCGCCGCCTTGCTTTCACCCATCCGCTCAGCGGGGTACGGCTGGAGTTCGAGGTTCCCCCGCCCTTCTAAACGACTCGGCATGGCTGCCATCGAGTCTGCTTTCATGTGCCGCCTCCTGGGCAATAAAAGCGGCTAACTGGCTAGTTAGTAATGAGTTATCGTACTCATACACAAAGCCTGTGGATAACTTCGTGGATAAGTTGCGAATAGGCGCCCCATTTTTCAGCCAATTCAACAAAGCGATATTTTGCCTAATATTTAGGCATATGGTTTCCCCCTTATTTAATAACACGTTACGATGCACATGTACAGCGCCTTTGAACCTTCGGCATCTATATGGCCTCCTGTCGGCCCTGATTGGCATCACAGTGGAAAACTTTAGTAAAATCTTATAAAGTCAGGCTCTCCTGCTCCGGATTTCGCCATCTCTTTGGCATAGCCATGCGTTAGCGCATGGCTGGCTTCCTGTTTTGTCGCAAATGGAGAATTGCATTACGCTGCCGCCATGCCTGCCACGAGACATGAACGATGAACCCGCATGCCTACCCGATTCCGGCTGGGCCCGTCACGACCGAGACTGAGGTAAAGCGCAGCCGCTTTATCTGCGATATCGCCCCTGCGGCTGGCAAGGCGGAAGCCCTCGCCTTTATCGAACAGGTCCGGGCACGAGAGCCCGAGGCACGCCACCACTGCTGGGCCTACATCGCCGGACACCCGGTCAGCAGTATTGAGCGCGCATCATCGGATGATGGTGAACCGCAGGGGACGGCCGGCAAACCGATGTTGAACGTGCTGCAGCATAAGGGCATCGGCGAGATCGTCGTCGTGGTCAGCCGCTACTTTGGCGGCGTCAAGCTGGGCGCCGGCGGGCTGGTGCGCGCCTACTCCGCTTCCGTGCAGCAGGGCATCGATGCCCTGGAGCTTGGTAAGCGTGTCGCCACCACCGAGGCTACGATCCGTTTCCCCTTCGCGCTTGAGAGTGGTATCCGCCGCCTGCTGGAGCAAATGGATATCACCATCGTCGGCAGTAATTACCAAAACGAGGTTTACTTCGCCGTGTCACTACCCTGCGGCCGGGAGCAGGAACTGAGCGATGCGGTTACCAATCACAGCCACGGCAGTGCATCCGTTCACTTCCCAAGTACGGAATAAGGCACGCGAACCACGCGTAAGTTGACACTCCCATGCGTGGGTGGCATCACATCATTGCCTCCGCTTCACTCTACTTTCTCTTACTCGGCCTGCGGTTTTCGACGTGCATGACAGCGCCAACAGAGCAGGCGCACATGATCGCCGCATGAGCTCGATGAGTAGCAAGGACGCATGGACGCGCCCGCTGCAGAGAGGAGAGCCATTCGGCTCTCCCCTTTTTCGTTAAAGCAGTCTCTTCTGCTTGCCAGCCATTCGCCAATCGCTTAGAAGCCGCGCCATGGCACTGAAAGCAACCATCCACAAGGCCGAGCTGCAGATCACCGATCTGGATCGCCACTACTATGCCGACCATCAACTCACCATCGCCCGCCATCCGTCGGAGACCGACGAGCGCATGATGGTGCGCCTGGTGGCCTTCGCCCTGCATGCCTGCGAGGGGCTGCAGTTCAGCAAAGGACTGAGTACGGATGACGAACCGGATATCTGGCTGAAGAACTATTCGGATGAGATCGAGCTGTGGATCGAGCTGGGGCAGCCCGACGAACGCCGCATCCGAAGGGCCTGCGGCCGGGCTCGCAAGGTGGTGATCTACAATTACCAGGCTCACAGCGGAGCCATCTGGTGGGAGCAGCTCGTTGGCAAGCTCGGCCGCTTCGATAACCTCGCGGTGCACACCATCGATGACGAAGCCGTAGCTGCCCTGGGCCGCATGGCCGCACGCAGCATGCGCCTGCAATGCACCATCCAGGATGGCCACCTGCTGCTCACCGATGGCGAACAGTCGCTGGAGATCGTTCCGGAGACCTGGAAGCGCACATAGCCGCCCTCTTTGTAGGGGAATGCCGTCTATACTGATTCCAGGGCAGGAGCAGTAGAGCAGTCACAAGCCGGAGTAACCATGATTTGGAATCTGCTGATCGTATTGAGCATCATCATTCTCATAGCCTCGCTTCGGCCGGTGCGCAGGCTTATTGCTCTCGTTCCGAACAGCATGCTGCGCAACTCCTGGCGCGGCCTGTTGGGGATGATTCTCCTGTTCATTGTCGGCTTTGCGATCTACGGCATCCTCTTCTGGCATCATCATCTGTTCAATGAAATACACGATCATGTCGTGCCGCTGGTCTTCCTCTCCGGCAGTCTGTTCGTATGGTTCACCACCACGCTATTCCTGCGAACCACCACCGATTTGCGCCGCATGGCGCTGCTGGAGGAGGAGAACATCACCGATGCACTCACCGGCATCTACAATCGTCGCTACCTCGATCGGCGCCTGGCCAACGAGGTCGCCCGGGCCAAACGTTATGGCCGTCCCCTATCCGTACTGATGATCGACATCGACCATTTCAAACGGGTAAACGACCTGCATGGCCACCATGCCGGCGATCTTGCCCTGAGCTATCTCGGCAAGCTGCTGCTCGATGCGGTACGCAGCCCGGATGTGGTGGCACGTTACGGCGGCGAGGAGATTGTCATTGTCGCACCGGACAGTGTGGAACATGAAGCGACCCGACTGGCCGAGCGGCTGCGCGAGCGCGTGGCGGAACATGAGCTGATATTGAGCAGCGAGGGCGGCGGCCAGAAAAGTGTACGGCTCACCATCAGCATCGGTGTTGCCGAATTGAGCCGCGAGATCAAAACAGGCAATGAACTGATCGACTGCGCCGACAAGGCGCTTTATGCGGCCAAGGAGCACGGCCGCAACCGGGTGGCTCCCTTCAGCCACCTCGACACGTAGGCAGGCCTCCTGTCGCCACCACTGGCTATGGCCGGCATTCGTCGCTTCGACAGGCTCGCCCTGAAAGCATCCGGTTTAATCCGGTTTCACGCTGTCGACAGGCAGATAGAGATTCCTCAAGCGCAGAATCGGCTCGCCCGACTTCGACAACTCGGTGAAAATGGTGATGTCGAAACGGAAACTTCCTGAACCGTTAGCGCCAGCAGCCAAATGCGCCGGCCGGTTATTCGTTACCCAGGCCTGCATGCGATTGCCGGCATTTTTGATATAGGCCTGCACATCCGGATTGGATGGATCAAACGGCAACGGCATCGGCAGACTGAACAGCACGGGCACCTCGATCTGCGGCAGACTGTGCGCCCCCGTGCCTGCATCCCCCGCCAGCGGATACTGATAGTAACCGACGATCCTGAAACTGCCCGACTGCTCCGAAACCTTGTCATCCGTACCGGTCAACAGCACGTTGAACAGATCCTGCAGATGCGTTGGCAGATTCTGGCCGCTCGTGCCTCCGCCCACGGCAGAGAAATCGATCGCCGTGCTCAGGTCGAGATGCGGTGTCACGATCTCGGGGTAGGAGACATAGGGGGTTTCGTAGACAAATGCCGCCGGCAGTCCCTGGTTGCGCACCACCTTGATCTCGGCCCGGCCATTCTGGCGGTCGATGATATTCAGCGGCTGCAGCTTCAACGTCCGTTCCGTATAGGCCGCTGCAGCCAGCTTCGTCAGCGGCTTCTTCTGCGCATCCAGGAAGCGGTAATAGGCCGGCTCCGCTTCGCTGCCCACCTTGTCAGTCGTCAACCCCTCGATGCATACCTCGGGAAGCGGCGCGATCTTCTGATAACCCGCCTCCTGCGAGCCACGCGCCACCTCGACATAGAAGATACCGTCATCCTTGCCCGTCGCCGGATTGGGCACGCCCTCGCTCACCATGTACTGGGATTGATACGGCTGCAGGCCGGAACTCTGCAAAAGCATCTCCGTCTCCGGCCCGCTCGTCAGCCCCCAGTCGGAAGCGGCCACCTCCTGCACCAGCGAAGCGAACGATGCCACGGCATTGATCAGATTCGACGGTGCGGGCTGCCCCCCGAGGGCCTGCTTCAGATTCTCGGCCATGAAACGCTCGATCGGCGCGATGTTCTGGTCGAAATCGGTCAAGGCCTCGAGCAGGGTCTTGCCACTCTCCGCAAACAGCATCTCGGGTCCGCCCTGCAGACCGATATTGAGCGTGGTCCGGTTGTAGATGGTGTCCTGTGCCACATAGCGATGGCCGTATACCACATCGAAGGCCCACTCCTTGGCCTTGTCGATCAGGGTGCCGGACTGCCCGCTCAGGCCGCTGACGCTGCCCTCGTCGAGCACCGATGCATAATCCTGCCCGAGCAGCGATGGCGGCATCGGATAGGCACGCAATGGAATCTGGAAATCGATATCGCCGAGCTGGATCGGCTGCGGCGCCAGCAGCAGACGCACCCAGGCACCGGAGGTGTAGTCGATCGCACCGTCCGAAATCGTCTGCATATCGTGCTCAATGGCACCCACATCGAACTGGAGCGGCGCATTGAACTGGCCGTCCATACCCTTGCGTTTGCTTTTCAGGCTATAGGCCAGGTAGGAAGCGCCATCGTTGATCGGGGCCTTGCCCGTCGAGAGCGAGAAATTGCTGTCGGGCTGTGCGGTGGCCGAGGAATCGGTCGGCGAACCGAACAGGTTGAGCCGCGGCGGCTTGCCCCCACCCTGACAACTCCCCTTCAGCGCCTGGCTGATCACGGCATCCATCTCGTAGAAGTTGGTCAGCGAAACCAGGCACTCCTGCTTCAGTTTCTCCACGGCGGCCGCCATGGCCGGCGTGGCCGAGGATGGATCCGAGTAGCTCTTGCCGGACGTAAGGTTGGTCATTGTCTGGCACAGGTTTTCGGCAATATCGCGCTTGGCGGTCAGAATATCGGCAAATGCACCACTGTTGGCAATGGAGGCCGCCACGGCCGACTCCGGTGTCAAAAAGCGCTCGACAGCCAGCAGGAAACGTCCCATCAACGCATCGAGATCGACATCGGATACCGTGAAGGGAGTCCCCGGCTTCAGTATGCCCGTCGTGGTATCGAAAGCCTGTATCGCCACATCCTTTTGCGACAACAACTGGTTGGAGAGCGGGCGCGGCGCATAATATTCGGCCGGAGACGAGGTATCGGCACTGACGCTGATACCGTTCTTGCCGTAACGCAGTACCCAGAACTGCTTGCCCTGTGCAGCCTGCCCGGCCTCCCAGGCCGCACCGGTGGCCACCTGCATCGACTTGGCCGTGAACGCAGCAGCGAAATCGGTGGCAAACTGGATATAGGTCAGCGGTGCATCCTTGCTGGCCTGGGCATCGTACTGTGGTAAAAGCGTGGATGTTGAGGTCTGGGCCTCGCCATGCCTGAACTTCTCCAGTACGTAGCTCTCGTCGCGTACGAGAACAAGCGAGACATCCAGCACATAAAGGTAATCGCCGACCAGATCCGCGGGCGCAAAGCCCTGACTAAGGGTCAGGGGCTTCAATGTCGGCCCTGCAGGCAGGGCTTTCGAAGGGTCGTTGCCGAGCCAGGCTGTCAATGCCGAGAAGAAGGCATACACGGAGGCAGCATTCGCCTGCAGTGTGTCGGTGCCGATATCGATACCGGGAAGCGTATTGCCACCGGCATCCTTGATCGGATTGAGCATCGAACTGGCCAGGTAAGCGGTGATGTTCTTCTTCGGATCATCGAATCGGGTCAATTGATAGTAGAAGGTGGCGTAGCACTGCTGGTCGTTGTTCAGGCGCTGTTCCACCGAAGCAAGCTGCTCCTGGGCCGCCTGCAGTGTGGCGGCCTCCGGACCGGGCGTGCCGTAGTCGCCGGCCAGGGCATCAGCAATCATCGTGCTGCGCTTCGCCAGTGTCGTGCATGCCTGCCACGCAGCTCCGGCCTCGCCCGACAGGCTGCTCATGGCCTTCGCTACCGCTGCGTAGAGTTGGACAAACTCGGCCTGGTAAGCGGCATAGCTGTCGGCATTGAAGCCAAATTGCACTTCGAGCCGGGCACTGTCCGCACCGCTGCTGAAGCTGTAACTGCTGCCGAGGTGTGGCAGCTGCCCCAGGCCCATGACCGGGTCATAATAGCCTACAAGGATCGGGGACACGACGGAGCTCGGCGAGGCGGCCTGGTTGCCAAACACATCGGTCCAGGCGGAGAAGAAGGATACCTCCTGCCCCACTGCCGTATAGGGGTTGAGTCCGGCCGGCGGCTGCTTGCCATCGCCGCCCGGCACCATAGCGGGCATCAACGGCAGCACCTTGCGATAGACCCAGGGCGATGCGTCGCCGGTCGAGCCGCTGTCGTTCAGCGGGGTGATGCCCGTGGTACGCATCGGTGCAGTCGGTTCGGCATCGCCGATCTTGCTGATGTAACAGGTCAGCAGGTTGTAGAGGTGGTTCAGGCTCGGGCCGTAATCCTCCTTGCCCGGCGCGGCACTGCCCCCGGACGGCGGCACGGGGCGGCTCACCTCGATGCCGATATGACCGGGCAGGATCGTCGCCGTGGTCTCTTCGATCCCGTCTGCACTGGCATAAAAGAAGCTGTTCTCCCCGCTCGGGTGAACCGTCTGCAGGGCGTTGACATATGCAGCCGGTGCAATCGCCTCCTTAGCGTTGGCAAAATTAACGATCGCCATCAGCTCCGCCTTACCATCCGCATCGAACAGATTGGCCGGCACCCCCTGTTCACCATCGAAGTAGTGGAAATAGTAGCCGCCTGAATTGGTGATGCCGCCCTCCCACAGCTGCATCAGGAAGCTATGGATTGCGGCCGTATCGCCTGCACCCTCGGCAATGGCCAGGAACATCTGGGCCGGAGGCCGACTCTCGGTCGACAGGTTGCTCTTGACCATCGACCAGCGAAGGGTGTCGTTGGTATCCGACTGGAAGGCCGTGACATGTCCCTGGCTATTCTTCACCGCATAGGCAAACGCCAGGCTGATGTCGCCCGACTGGCCCTGTTGCTCAAGCATATCCGCCAGGCGCAACAACCCGGTCGCATCGACACCGGCCAGTTCGTAGATACCGTCGAGATAGGTCTTCCCGCCAGTACCGCTGCTCGCATCAGCGATACGCCTGACCGTGAATGATATCTGCGTCGCCCAGCTGAATTCGGCCGGCAGCAGTGCCGCAGGCTCGCTCGCGGCCCCGCTGCTGCTGTCGTAGCTACCCTGGTAGATCGCAAACGGAGTCTTCCCGCCCCCGGCCGCAATAGCATGCATCAGCCCGGTCGGCAACGACCAGAGCGTGCTCTCCTTGCCGTTGATCGGCATGTTCCAGTCGGTCTTCATGTTCAGGCCGAATCTCTTCGGCGCCGTGTATGCGATATCGAGGGCTCCGGCCGTAACCTGACCGCCTGCTGCCGGGTTGAAATCCAGCGTCATATCCTCGGCAATCTGTTTCGGACTCTTGAACAGCCCGTCGCCCGATTCGATCACCAGAGCGTCGCCACTCGGGAAACTCATATTCCAGTGATCGTCCGCGCCCTTGGCCAGTGCCAGCTCGATCGTGGCACTGTCGGCCGTCGTTCCACCGACCGGGAACTGCTGGCCGGTCAGCCGGTAGAGCGGATCAAGGGCAGCAGCCGAGGTGGATTCAGCCATCCGGATACCATGCAGCATGTAGCGGGAGGCATAGCCGGCCGCACCGCCAAACTTGCCCTGCAGGCCATTCAGCAAATCGCCGATCGTGGCTGGCGGTTTGGCTGCCGCCATCTGCGTGGCCGTCTCTTTCAGGCCAAACTTGATCACCAGCAAGACATAATCGAGCAGCATGCGCTGATCCAGAGACAGCGGCGTGCTTTCGCCGACAACCGGCCGCTTCGCGGTGGCAAAGCCGGCCAGATACTCCTGAGCCAGAGCACCTTGCCCCATTCCGCCGCTGAGATGTTCCAGGAAGTCGTCAGTCACACTGAGCGACTCCATACGCATCAGCATGGCCGGCTGATCGGACTCCTTATAGCTGACCTGCAGCTCATTCAGCATCGGGAAGAAGGCCAGGCCGTAGTCCGCCTGCTTGCCATTGCCTTCCGCCAGCGGGGCGACCTTGAGCTGGTAATAGCAGCTCGTGAACGCCTGCAACTGGGCAAGGGTGAAGGGATCGTTGGTCTGGTCGAAAAAGGCCTGCATATTGGCGACATCCGCGGCCGATACCGGTTTCGCCATGGCATCCGTGCGGCTGATCGGGGTCGTGCTGCCGCCGTTGTTACAGGCGTTGAGCACCCAGAGCAGAACGCCCGAGGCGAAATCGCCGAAAGAGGGGGTCGTATCCTGGTAGTCCACCTTGCCCGAAACCGGTTGCTGCGGATTGTTCAGGTAGAGCATGCCGACATAGTGCGGCTCGTTCGCTCCGGCGATGGTCAACTGCGGAACGAAATAGGTATTGAGCTGGCAGAAGGTGTCGCCCTTATCGCTGAATTGCACCGGCTGCCAGCCTACCTGGAAGCCGTTCCCGGCTTCCCCGCCCAGCATGATCGCCTCGAGCGCCTGGGAATCCGGCTCCCAAAGGCCCCTGCCGTTGCTGCCGAACTCGAACGATTCGGTCACCGTGGTATCGAAGCTTAAGTGAACATGGATGCTGAAGAAGCCGATACCGATCTTCACCGTCACGGCCACACTCACCTCAACGCTGAAGCCGGCCTGCGTCTTGCGGTAGGCCTCCATCACCAGCACAGCCGTCGCCACCAGGCGCACCAGCACCGAAGCGGTGATGATCACCAGATCGACCTTGCCGGTCAGTTGGCCGACAAAACGGACCGTGCCCTGCATCTTGTAGTAGATATCGCTGGACGGCCCCGATGCAGGCACCTGAATCAGACTGTATTTGGCATAGGTACCCTGGACGATCGCCTCCAGCAGCAGGCTGACCTGGGCCGAAAGCGGCCCGGCACTGAAGCCCCGCTGTATGCCCACCGCCAGTCCGAGGCCGAACTCGATGACCGGATTGAAGTCACCAAGCTTCGGATTGTAGGCCGGCAATGAATCGGCCGTGGCACCGGAGAGGTAGCCGAAGTAGAAGCCGCCCTGGCCGGTAAAGACCAGGTAGGTCAGGACAAACGATTTGCTGAAATCCGCCTTGTAGGGAAAGCCAAGGTCGATCTTGAAGTTGCCGTTGGTGTAGATGGCGAGGCTGAACGACGGCAGTTGCACGACTACTTCGCCGAAATCGAGCTTGCGGAACTTCTCGGGCAGGGTAAGCGCCACATAGTATTCGCCGATGGCATCGTTGATCTTGCGGTAGAGCACCTCGAAATAGAGGCCTTCGAAGGCGGCCAGCTTGGGATCGGACGGGGTTTTGCCCTTCGGCTTCACCACCGTGATCATCAGGCCGTAGATGTTCGGGTCGTTGAAGATAATCTCGGCCTCGATCTGGCCGACGAACACCGCCTTGGCCCCGATCAGCCAGCCGCTCTGATCGGAGAACTCCAGCCCCTTCGGGAAGATGTGCTGTTCATCTTCCAGAGCCTTGATCAGTGTACTGACCGCGTCTTCGACCGTTTTCGGTGCCGGAGTCGGGAAGGCGATGTGCTGGCCCAGTGCCACCATATCGAGCTCGAACTTGGAGCCCAGGCCCGGCACGGCCGGTTCGCTGCCTGGCTTGGACGGATTCCAGGCCACCGGCTTGCCTTTTTCGGGGGCCTCCCCGTTGCTCAGGATCAGGCCGGGGAAATCGCCCTCAAGCTGCAGCTGCAGCCTTTCGTCTTTCGATTTGGTCGGATCGTAGTCGATCTTGATGCTATCGAGGGTATTGCCGAAGAAAGACTTGTTCACCGGATAGGTGCAGCTGACCGACTTATCCTTCAAACCGATGCTCAGTTCTGTTTTGGCCGGGATGGCGAACGGCGAGAAAATCTCCGACCACAGCGGTGAGAAGGCAAAACCCGGATTGCCGGTCGCCGAGCGCACAAACCACTCGACCAGCGCTTCAAGTGCCAGTGTTTCGGCAAAGGTAAGACTGACCGTGTCGTCCGCGAAGCTGCCCTCAAGGCCGATGGCGGGAATGGCTGCCGTGGCACTTTTGTTGACGAAGTCATAGCCAAGCTCGAACTCGAAACCGTTGTTGCCGTAGCCCTCGACCGCGATGATGAATTCGCAGTTCACGCACTGCTTTTTCACAACCTTGCTATCCGCCGTCTGGCTGCTGATGGCAATCGAAACCTGCGTCTGCACATCCAGATCGAAAATCTGCCACTGGCCCCCGAAAACGCCGTTAAAGCTGTAGTCGCTGCCGCCCGTGGTGTAAGAGACGTCGCACGAGGCGATATAGAGCGAAGCCAGCCCCTGCGGAAGCAGCGAGCCCTCGATACCGAACATGTTCTGCGAGATGGCCGCCAGCGTCAGCCCCTTATCGTCCGTGACCTTCCAGGCCTGCTTCGTGGCCGCAACATCGATATCGCCGCTGAATTTCCACACCTTGCTGCCGTAGTCCGCCTCGACGGCAAAGATCAGGCCGGTCGTCGCCTGGCCGGTCGGCAGCTTGAAATCGAGGGTGCCGGAGACACTGCCGCTGTTGACGCCCGCATCGTGGCTGAAGCCGAATCCCATCTGCGACATGCCCAGGGTATCGGGAATCAGCGGCAGGAACTGATCGCTGCCGCCGTCGTAGATGACATTGGCCGAGAAACTGACCGATTTGGAGCTCAGGTCGGTATAGAAATCAAGATCGACAACATTCAGGTCGGCAAAGGGGGAGCCGGCATCAAGCTCGAACAGGCTAAGGAAATCGGCAATGGTGATATAGACAAGCGGCGACTCCTTGACCGACAGGGAGGCGTCGGGAAAGAGCACCTCCACATCCAGCGGTTTGCCGTTGATCTGCATCCCGCCCTGGGCTCCGGCCAGCAGCTGCGGCGGCAGGCCGCCACCCGGCGTCACCAGCGTCAGCGCCAGCGTTTTCAGACTGACCGCGAACTTATCGGTGATCGGGAGCGTGGCATCCGTGTCGTCTTTCCCGAAGGCGATGATGCACTGGATATCGCTGATGCTCTTCGTATCCGTGGCCAGCGTGAAGGAAACCGACTGCAGACTGATGCTGGAGAACACCTCTTTGAGCAGCGGCATATTGGTCGGGACAAGGTTGCCGACCGGCAGCCCGACCAGCGACGGCATCTGCGCCAGCGAATCGAGTGTCGTATCGATCTCGACGGTGACATAGACCAGCGGCTTCTTCGGATCGTCGGCAATGTTGATCAGGCTCTGATAATCGGCAATGAACGGCGTGCCGCTGGCCAGGCTCTGCTTGATCTTATCGACCAGCTGCTGTTTCGGGTTCTCGGTCACCACGCCCCCTCCCTTCGTCTCAGACATCGATGGCCACCGGCAGATGATCGCTGATAAAGCAGTTCAGAAAGATCGCGATGGTGCGGTAGTTGGCGAAACCGGCCGCCGGAGGCGTCGTCGGGTCCGTGAAGGTATTCTGAAGATCCGTGATGGCCGCATTGTTGGTGCGCACCATTTCCGGCAGATCATTATTGGCAATCGCATTGCGGACCATGGTACGGATATCGTTTGATGCGAGTACGGCCGTTGTCAGGTTGGCATTATAGTTCGGATCGTTCTGATGCAGGCTGCTGATCAGATCAACGATGCCGACATTGCCCGGCGCCGCACCGAGCCGATAGAAGAGCTGATCGCGTGCCGACCCCTGGGCCTGTGCCTTCACATCGGCGGCGATCAGGGCTTGCGGCCGGTAGACATTATCGACGTATTTCACCATCGATGAGGGATAGTTGCCGCCGACGGGCGTCGTGCCGGCTGTCATGCTGTTCGGGGGGATGTTCGTGAAGTTATCGAACCCGTTTTGCACCTGATCCTGAGCCGTGATATTGAAATCGCCGGCGACGACAGCATTTCCATTTCCCTGCAATGGCCCGGAGAGGCCGGTAATCAGGGTACCATAGAAGGAGCTCCGGTTCCCGTTCGGCGCGTGATAGACCACGAAAGGCATATGATTGTCGCCCCCCGTACTCACCTGGCAATAGCAGGGGCAGCGACTTAAACGCATGGAAAAGATCGTTCGATCGGGACGCGTTTCGCCCGATCTCGTTCGCTTCTTTGATACCGCGATGTCCGAGCACTTTGGAATCGGGAAGCCGAGATCATTGGCATTGCCGCCCACGTTCGAGGGCCGGATCGGAACGTTGGCCATACGAGTAATATCCGGAACCCGCCCCAGCGTCACCAGATTCAGCAGGCTCTGGGGGGGATGAGCGTTGCTGCCCTGGAACGACATGCCGTTGGCGATCGGCTCCAGCTGGTTCTGCCTGTAGACGACGCCATAGCCCTCGGTATTGGCTGCCGAAGTGTAGGCCAGGTCGCCGAAGACGACATTGGGACGGTTGTCCTGATTCACCGCCCCCGGCAGATAATCGAAACGCCAGTTGACGCCCATACGCGCCTGCAACTGATTCAGATACTGGACGCCTTGCCGACGAAACTCCTGGATCACCAGTACATCGGCATTGAGGGTCTGCAGCAGAATCCCCACGAAATCGACCACGCCACTGTAGTTGCCGCGACGGGCACGCCGCGCACCGAAATTCTCGATATTCCAGGCCATGATAATCGGCATCGTCGTCCCCTAGCCCTTGTCCGGACCGGAGAGTGCCGGTGGCTCGTCCTGCCCCGGGCGCACATAACTGCCGAACCAGCCGAGCGTCTTCGGCGGCGTATCGCCCGTACGGCAGGGATCGCCGAAGATCAGCGCATTGGTACTCCCCCTGGCCGGGAAGCTCAGGCCGAGCAGCGTCAGGCCGATGCTGGCGAACTTGATGGTGTAGAGCGGCACGCTCTTATCCTTACCGCCGCAGAAGACCGGCGCCTCGATGCGATCGAAGAGCACCTCCTGCGCCCCGAATTTGATCACCCCTTCGATATCGAGCAGTTTGTCCAGTGGCCCCAGCCCCGGCAGCTTCATGCCCACATACCATGCCCCTGATGCCGGGCTCCAGGCGAAAAGCATGTCGGCGGTGAAGACGGCGTTATTGGCCAAAGCACCCATCGAGCCGATATCGAGCTGATAGCTCAGGCCATACCACGGCGCTTGCAGCTTCCCGATCAGGCCGGCCCGCTTCAGCGGCGGCGTGGTGACGGCGCCATACCCCATCGCTGCCGGCGTTTGGGTGGTTGCCTGTACGAAGCCCTTCAGCTTCAGCGGGAACTGCGACAAGAGGCTGCCGGTGCGGGCGTAGTTGATGCCCGCGGCCGTGGCCTGGTCGTCGATCTGCAGCTGCTGCTGATCCAGGGTCATCTGGGAGCTGTCGAAGGCGAAGCTCCGATCCGAAACACTCCCCTCGCCGTTCGACTGCTTCAGCGTAAAATCCATGTCGATGGCCAGGGTCGAGAATGCGAGCTGGCGGTAGGAGAAGAGATCGAAGGTCTCCGTTGTCTTCGCTGTGCCGCTATCCAGCGGCGGGCCGGGCTGGAAAGCGAAATCGCCCCACAGGTTGAAGCGGGTCCTGAACGTTTCGCCGCCGTTATCCGGCGTACCGCTCTGGCTGCGCACACCGAACTCCGCCCGCTCGATGCGGATGCTGTCCAGCGTGTCCCCGGCCAGGAAAAAGTAGCTCTCCTCGTCCTTGGGCGTGGCGAAGGAGTAGACCGCCACACCGTTGTGCTGCTGCACGGCACCGTCGAGGATCAGGCGATTAGTGGCCGGCGGATCGTCCGATGTCGGGTTTTGCTGCAGTACCGAGGCCTCGAACAGCCGGTTCATCAGCAGCATCACCTTGCTGCTGAAGGTGACCAGCGCCGCATTCTCGAACACGGCAATCAGGCTGAGCACGGTGAAATCGTAAGTGGCGGGCGAATTCTGGATCAGCGCCATCCTGCCGCCGCTCGCCGTCGCCTGCGCATAGGCCGGATCGGTATAGTAAAGCAGCCCGAACACGGCACTGTTCTGGATGTATCCCTGCGCGGATGCTATATCGGGCTTGATGCGGGTGATCTCGTTGCCGACATGATGGGCATAGAAACGGCTCATATCGATACCGGCGGTGAGGGCTGCCAGCTCGGCCGGCAATGCCCCCATATCGACATCCACCCTGAGCACGATAAAGCCGCTCCACTTCGGATCGTTGATCAGGGTACAGAAGTTCTCGAATGCCGTGGCACCCTTGCCCCCCTTGTAGGCCTGCTCGGCCGCCTCGAAGTACTCCAGCATCCAGCGCGACAGGTAGGTCCCGTTCGGGTCCAGCTTCGCGTCGTTGAAGGCATCGTAGGCCGTCCACTTCTCCGGCGAAGCGGCCAGCTCCTTGATCGTCCCCTGGGCGGATTTGAAGATCAGCACATTGCGGTAATCGCCGACCATCTGGGTTGCCGGCGGCCTCAGATCGAAGGTCCAGCCGCTCATGGTGAGGCTCTCGGTCAGCGTGCCCAGATTATCGTTGGCGATCGAGACCACCAGGAACTGCTGGTTGGTCAGAAAGGCGTTCTGCAGCGCCTGCGGCAGCGGTGTTGGCGGCTTAGCCTTCGGCTGTGAGGACGTAAATGCCAGCTCCTGGCCATTCACCTGCGCGAATCCGATCTGCGTCCAGATGCCGCTGCTGAAGCTGTTCAGCACGCCCTGCTGCGTCAGCAGGGTCCCGTCGACCGGGCCGGCCGGCCCCTCCACGGCGGGTGTCGCACTCGGGGGATTCGCCATGGCGGCAATAAGCCCCTTACGGTGCGGATTGAGAATCTGCTGCTCGAAGCGGGCGATATCGCTGCCATCGATGGCGCTGCCGCTATCCCCCTGGCTGGCCGCATAGGGCACGAGCGGGAAACAGTTCGGGTTGCCCACATCACCCGGCGTGAGTGGCAGCTTGGACTGGGAGACCGGTAGGTAATCGGTCACCGCATCGCTGGCATCCGTTGCCGTATGCTGGAACAGCGGTGAGGCATCCGGCTCGGAGAAATACCAGCTCGGTGAAGCCTTGGCCCCCGCGAGCAGCATGGTCCATGCCGTGGTGTACGTATCACTCAGCCCGGCAAAGCAGAGATCGCCCTTGCCGGGCGTGCCATTGGTCAGCGTCGTGCAGGCATTCCGCCCCGGGATGAACTGCAGCGTATCGCCGGAGAGCGCATCCGCCGCCGGATTCAGGCTCAGGCACTCGGTACCGGAGAGGCCGCACAGCAGCTGCTCCTGCCAGGTATCGCTGCCCCCCGTCACGGCATCGGTGATGCCCAGCGTGAAGCCGCCGGACGGCACCAGATAGACGGACTCCTCGCCCGTCGGCGGCGTGCCCGGCTTGTCGGCGAAAAGCAGGCGCGGTGGTGCTGTGGCAAGCTGCGGCGTCAGGTTCAGCTCGCGCCCCAGCAGGGTACGCAGATAGCTGCCGAACTGCGGTGCACCGCCCGAATCGCCCGGCAGGAACTGGTAATAGGTGCGCGCGCTGTCATTCAGGTGCCAGGGATCGAAATTGCCCTGCAGCGGCATGGTGCTCCCTTGCGGCAGTGCGAAGAGCGGGTAACGCACCGAAAGGCAGCTCTCCGCCTTGCCGCTCTGCTGCCAGAAATAGCGCAGCCCGATATCGAGGGCATCGATATCCGCTTCGCTCAGGGCCACATCAAACTGCATAATGCCCTGCACCGCATCGGCCAGCTGCAGGTTGATCTCCGTGACCGGCACATTCAGCGGCGCAGGCTTTCCACTCTGCTGCAGCGCGATGCTGGCCGAGTTGGCCCGGATCAGGAGGCCGTTGCCCTCGCTGTTGATGCCGATACTCGGAAAAGGATTGCTGCCCTTGCCATACTGCAGGTGCAGGAAGGCATTGCGGCAGGAGAAGGAGACCGGAGCCGCGATGGGCAGGTAGAGCTCTTCATTGGCGGTGAACCTGATATCCGATTCGGTCGGCGCATCCGGGGTGGCGACCCACAGGAAATGGATTCTTCCCTTCGGCCCTTCCATGCAGAGGCGGCGGATCTCGACGGCAAAATTCTCGGCACTGCTCGGGAACGACGGCACGAAGCAGAACGCTCCCGCGTTCACGCCTGCGGCGAGCACCTTGGTCAAAGGAAGGGTGTCGGGATAGTTATCGGCAAGAGGCGGATGCACGTAGACAAAGGCCGTCTGCGCATCCGGTTTCGCGGCCGTGATATAGCAACCGCTGCCCTGGTGATAGAGCTGCATCGGTGCTTCCGCACTGCTCCCGGGCGCTACCATCGGACGTTCATTCCCACGTACAGGCCATGCAGGAACATCGTGCCGTTGTGGTTGGTGCCGGCCGAGCCGTTGATCGCCCGTGCACCGACAAAGGCTGCATTACCAAGCAGGGCGATCTGCTCCGGCGCCAGGGCCAGGCCGCCGATCGCCATCAGCTGATAGCCGCCCTGCAGGGAGACATGGTCGTTGACGTTGAAATAGACGCGGGCCCCGGCCTCCAGCATGCTGGCCAGGCTGTTCTGACTGCCGGCAAAGTTGATCAGGGTGCCGTTCAGGTAAGGCGGGCTGGGTGCATTCGTCGTCTCGACCATCGACTGCTTGTTCATATTGAGAAAGACACCGCCCTTGGCGGAAAAGACAAAGCCGCCACCACCCAGGTTGAAATCATGCTCGCCGCCCACCTGCAGGCCAATCAGCTGGTTGCGCGTGGCAATCGATGTCGTATCGGTAATGCCGGAAGGGATATCGACCGCCTGGATAGTCAGGTTGTCGGGCACCTGCAGATAACGGATACCGCCGAGGAAGGAGGTCGCGCCGCTGTCGAGCGTATGGCGCATATTGATCTCGCCGCTGTAGAGCTGCGAGGAGAAGTTGGCATCGATGCGGGAGATGACAGCCATGTTCACCAAGGAAATGCCGACCGAGGCGGCCGAGCTTGGCGTCGCGGCACCCGGCACGTTGCTGGCCGATCCCTTCCACTTCTGCACCGTAAAGAATGCGGCTTCGACGCTGTTGTGCGCGTCGTAGCGTCTGCCGATACGCAGCTTGCCGCCCGTCCGGAGTTTGTAGCTTACGGAGTGCGTCGTCAGGCTGCTGACCTGTGTCGTACCGACGCGATTATCGACCAGGGTAATATTGTTGCCCTGATCCCTTTGCAGCCAGAGGGCATCGAGATCGGCATACCAGCCGGCATCCGGCTCGGCAGCAAATGCGGGAGAGGTTGCACAGCCTAGAAGTGATGCGACAAATACAGCGCCTTTTGCATGGCGCAGCAGTGCCCGATAACCGCCGAATGAAACCATCGCGTGCCCCTCTCTCCCCAAGAGCGGCCATCCCATGACAACTCCGATTCACCGTCAACCGGACAAAACAGACAATCCCCCGACACCACCTGCCACGCAGCCAAAACACCCGAAATTAACCCCGACATTTACGACCAGAGAAATCAAAATGGCGAACTCGCTGATCGACTTCGCCGACAAGGCGCTCTACCAGACCAAAAAGCATGGCCGCAACCGAATAGTCCCCTTCAGCAGCCTGGGCTCCTGAGCCCGCCCTACCGCCCTTTCAACTGCAAACAGAACTCTACCGGCCCGAATCGACTAAACTGGGGGAGAGTGTGGCTTGCATGTTTCAAATCGAGTTTCAAAACGAACGACTGAACGGCTATACGCATCTTATCGGCGCCCTTCTGGCGCTAGCCGGTTGCGTCGCCCTCATCCTCAAGGCATCCATGTTCGGCGATGGCTGGAAAATCGTCGGCGCCTCCGTATTCGGCAGTACCCTGCTGTTGCTCTATATCTCCTCTACCCTTTATCACGGCCTTGCCCAAGGCACAGCCAAACGGCTGTTCTGCAAACTCGATCACCTTGCCATCTACCTGCTGATTGCCGGCACCTACACCCCCTTTATGCTGGTCACACTGCACGGCACCTGGGGCTGGTCACTGTTCGGTGTCGTCTGGGGGCTGGCCGCAGCGGGCATCCTGCTCGATCTGATGCACCGCTCGGGGCTGCGCTGGATGCAGATGGTGATCTATATGGTCATGGGCTGGATTGTGTTGGTGGCCTGGCCGCAGCTTACCGCAACCCTCGCCCCGACCGGACTTGTATGGCTGGTAGCCGGAGGTGTCATCTATACGCTGGGCTCGATCTTTTTCGGCCTCGATAAGCGCATGCCACACGCCCACGGCATCTGGCACCTGTTTGTGCTCGGTGGCAGTACCTGCCACTTCATCGCCGTGTTCGGCTACGTGATCTAGACGCCTTCGCCCACCAAGTAACCGCGCTCCGTCACCTGCTTGATAGCTTAAGCCTTGAATTCGGCTGTAAATCTCCGCCTCATAAACACCTCTTATTCCGTCTCCGCGGGGGGCTTTACAGGTACCCACTGGTTTGAGAGTAGTCCACACCGTGGCTTAGACCGGCACACCGCCATCAGGAACCGGACGAATCCGACCCACCCCGATCAGGCCGCCGATTCCGCCTGGCAGCAGGCTGGTACCGTATTGTTTGCAGCCTGATTGGTGATCGTCACCGACTCGAATTTGCCGGTTGGCGATTCGGAGCAGCGGTTCATGGTCAGCGTGCGCGTCGCCCCTTTCGGCAGATTGAGGCAGCAATGGCCGCAGCTGTCGGCCGTAAAGCCCGTCCAGGCGGAGTCGTTGTGATTCCAGGTATCGCAACCGAGCTGGCTGTTGCTGGTGCTGCAATCGATGTATTGCACATGGCTGGCCACGGTATGGTTGAAGGCCTTGCGCGGATCGGGCGCCCAGCCGTAGCCCGTGCCGTAGCCCAGCGAGGTATCGGGCTTTCCATCCTTGTTGAACACCTGCACATCGTCGGCGCTGCAATTTTTCAGGGTGATCGTATCGCCCCAGAGACTGAATCCGGCCGCCTGCAGATCCTGCGGTACGGTCGCATAAATCTTACTGGCCTGGCTGTTGCTGATCGTGATCTGATCGCCATACACCTCCAGGCCTGTGGCCTTGGCACCGGTGTTGTACGGGGGCGGGCCATCGGTGATGCCCGTGGCGGCAAAGTTGTTGACGCTCACCTCCCTGACCAGAAACAGGGACATGCCGTGCGCATCATCGCAACAGCCGGTGATATCGCTGCTGCTGCAATCATCGAATCCAAGCGCCTTGCAAAAGACCGGGATAAATCCGATCGAGGTATGGCCCATGGTGGGGGTTACGCCTTTGTTATCGGTCTTGAAATCGCTGCAGCTGGCATGGCTGGTTTCGATGCCCTGGCAGAGCAGGTAGCTGAAGCCCTGCGCCGATCCATCGCTGTTGTGCAGCTTGCTGACGCTGCAGTCGTTCACCGAGCCCAGCCAGCAGGCAACCAGTTGGACACCGGAACAGGCGGCCGAATCGACCTCGATATCGCTCACCGTACAGCCGTCGATCTGAATACCGGCACACATCCCCATAAAAATGCCGCTCGGCGTGGCGAACTTTGCACTCGTGTTGGTATAACTGAGATCGGTTACGTTCACCTTGCTCAGCCCGACCTGATCAGAGAATGCCGCCTGCACGCCGTAAAGGCTCGCCCCGCTGATCGTGCCGTTAAGCAGCGTGACATTCGAACTGCTCTCGATATGGATGCCATTAAAGGCTACGGCTTCGCTGCCGGCAGGTTGCTCAACGGTGAGCGTATGCCCGCCCAAATCGAGCACCACATCCGAGCCCCTGATGGTGATGGCGGCTCCCACTGCGGCCGGACTCCAGCTGCAATCACCACTCATGCTGTAGCTGCCCGATGCTTCGATGATCCAGCCATTCGCCGGAATGGCGGAGAAGCTCTTCGCGGTCAGTGGTTCCGGGGCGGCTGCCGCATCCGATGCGCCTTGGATGCTATCGAGCATCGCTGCACTGATGTCGTAGCGCTGGCGCAATGCATCGGTATCGATACCCGCATAGGTGGGACTGGAGAGGATTTCATCGGGCAGCACTCCGGTATCGATGCTGCTAACGGCTGTATTGGTGGTCATGTTTACTCCTTTGAGGCTGCTTTGGCTTTCCAGCTTATCGTTTAGAGGACAATGTGCTTGAGATTGGCCATCGCATCACCGACCAGATAACTGAGCATGACAAAGGCGAGGACAATGCCGAGCTTGGAGGCCCAGTTGCGATCCAGCGGCCACAACAGCTGGCGGTGATAGAGATCGATGCGGGAGGGCTCCTCCTCGTCCCGCACCCGCGCCCATACGCCGCCCATCTTTTTCTGGCGGGTGGCGACGGTGAACAGCATCGGCGACAGGAACAGGAGCGGCACCAGCCAGTTGAGCATCGCCTGGCCGATATCCAGCTCGGCACCGGCCGGCTGCGACATACGCGATGCGATCGGCACCATCAGCGCCAGCGCCAGCCACCAGTAGATCGAGTTGATCGCCTGATTCCACCCCTCCAGGCCGAACTCGTGCAGCTTCGAGAAGGGATCGAGGCGGATATCTATCCCCGACCCGGCCAGCTCCGGCTTATGGAACAGCCACACGTGATACCAGATCTGCAGCAGAGCCAGAAAACCCAGCACGATGATCACGAACTGCTGCACATAGGCGCAGATGACGAATATTGCGTTGCCTCCCTCGCTGATCTTTATGGCTTCTTCACTTTCGCTCTGATCCTGCTTGTTGTTGTCCCCGGCGGACTTTTTATCGCTGCCAAGCATCCAGGCCATGGTTCAGTCCAGGCCGCTCACCTTCATCTTGGCAAGCGCGGATTTGGCAAGCGGCTCACATTCACGGAATGGCTTGTCGGCCGGCTTGTCATAGTCGTAGTGCACCCCTTCCGACTCGCCGGCCTGGCATGCGACCTTCTCCTTGTCCGACTCGGCATCAATCTTTTGAACCTTGTCGCCCTTAGCCCCGCTGACCTGGTAGATAGCGAGGGCATTTGTGGCGTATTCGTTCTGCAACCTCTGGGTATCGAGGCTCATCACCACGGCAGCCAGGATGATGGCCACAGGAATGAGAATAAAACGCCGGTGCCAGTCGAATCGCGCTTTAAGGGCTGCAGGCAGCTTCGCCTCGCCTTTGCCATCGATAACGCCATTGCCGAACAGTGATGCCCATGCATTCAGGAATTCATGCCAGGTGACCCGTACAAAGGGGATCACCAGCATCCAGAAGAGCGGGTAGAGCGACCAGTTCAGCGACTGACGATAGCCCTTGTCCAGGGTGACGCTGTTCAATCCATTCAGGGATGCTGCCCACAGAATGGCCAGCGAATAGAGACACATCACGATAAAGAGGATGCGATAGGCCGAAGGCTCGCCCTCATTGTTGCACCACAGTTTCCGGTACCACGCCATCTGCTTTTCCTGCATGACTCCCTCCCCGAAGCCGGATGACCCGGCAGCACCCTGCGCACGGGCAGGAGAGGAGCCATGCCGGCCCCTGCCCTGCCCGGCGAATGGCTTATGAACTCGTCACCGTATAGGCCCCCGGCAACAGGGTGACCTGCACATAGGTCTCTTCGCTGGGTGAGAAGAACATGTCCGGATCGCTCTGCCCCTGCAGGCGATCGGTGAAGGCCATGTTGTAGCAGTTGGTCAGGGCCTGGAAATCGCTGGCGTAGTTGTTGTACCACTCCGGATTCCCCTGCTGGATCGCCGACCCGAACCACTTGGCAATATCGGCTGTCGTCGGCTGCAGCGAGAGCAGATAGAAGAACTCGCCGGTGCTCAGCTCGCCGATTGCCTTGCCGGCCAGCGAGCCGCTTGTGGTATCGAACACGGTGCCGCTCAGGTTGGCGGTGGTGTCGGTGGCCGTGGCCTGGTCCTTGACGGTGGTTGCACACCCGGCCCAGCCGAAATTGAAGCCGGCCAGCAGATCGCCGACCACACGGCCGCCAAGATCGTTCTGGATACCCGCCATCACGTAGGCGGTTGCCTGCCCCGGCGCATCGAGCCAGTCGACGGTATAAGGGGGATTGGCCCCGTAAATGCCGGAGGGGTCATCCAGATCGCTGTTGGTGATGTAGATATCGAAATTGCCGACCGTATCGCCCTTGCCCGAAATGCACACACCCGCCTTCCCCTGCAGCGGGGCGATGCGCGGGTTGGCGCCATCCTTATTGAGATCTTTCAGGCAGGTGGCCGTCAATGAATAGCCCTGCTTCTTGCTCCAGTCGGCTCCGATCGCCGATTTCTTGCTGCCGCTGAAGCCGAACAGGGTCTGTGCCGGCACCCCGTGGGAGGCGTCGCCCGTGGTATAACTCGCCACCAGCAGGCTGGTTGCGTCTTGCTGCAACGTATCGATCAGGCCGCCTGTGCTCGTCCAGTCGTGATAGGCCGTCGCACCGCTGATCAGCGACGACTCATAGGTCGATGGCGACAGAATGCGGGCGGTGCCGCCGATGCTCAGCGTCGGCTGGGCACTGCCCTGCGGCACGCTCGTATTCGCCGACACCACGGTGTCTTTCGGAATATTGCTGTCGCCGGTCAGGGCCAGGAACACCGTATCCCCCGACGGCGTCGTCAGCGGATTGTTGGCCGGCGGCTTGGCAAGGCTGCCGTCGGCCCGCTTGCGGATCGACACATCGACCGGAATAGCGATGAAATCGACATAGGATGCGTCGATATTGGTGTTGCCCTCCGCGACAGAGGGGAAGATCGAAGGTTCGACAAAACCGTAGACCGTGTTGAAATCCTTATCGTCCGGATTCTGGGCCGCCGGGATATTTTCCGCCGCCAGTTCAGCCCCGAGACTGAAATAGATGCGCCCGCCGGCATAGTCGTTGATGCGGAACTGCGGCACCGGCTTCGGCAGGCCGGCAGCCCCTGCCACACTCGCCGTCATCTCTTTCAGGCTGTAGGAGCAGCTGGCGGTCTGGCCACCGGTCTTGAGCGCCTGATCATCGCCGTAGGTCTGAGCCAGGGTCTGCTTGTTGATCTCGGCACCGAGGAACTTCACATAGACATGCTCGTCGGGCACACCGGTCTGATTGTCGATCACGAACAGGGCATTCACCGGAGCCGGGGTATAATATTTGAATTCGGAAGCGGCCTTGACCTCGCCGGATGGCAGGCTCACCGCAACATTGACCTTGCCGGCCTTGGCCTCGGCGGGTGCCTTGACGGTGATACAGCTGTCGGTGACCTGGATGGGGGTCGCCCCCACACTGCCGAACAGCACCGCTGTCGCGCCGGTGAGGCCATGGCCGTAGATATGGACCACCGTACCGCCGGTGATCGGCGCGGAATCCGGATCCAGGCCGGTAACGGACGGGGCAATGTAGGCGAATTTATCCGCCGCGACGACCGGCGTCAGGCCCGACGGCAGTTCGGCCCGGATATCGACAGTGCCGGCGACCTGGCCCATGGGCGATTCGACGACCAGTTGGGTTTCGGAAACGCTTTTCGGCGTGACCGGCACGCCGCCGAACTGCACCTTGGTTGTCGCGCTCAGTTCCTGGCCGCTGATCGTGACTTCGGTGCCGCCACGTTGCGGACCGTTGCCGGGACTGACACCGGTGATGTGCGGTGCGACATAGGTGAACTGATCCGCAGCAACGACCGGACTCTTGCCGGTCGGCACATTGACGCGGATATCGACAACACCACCCTCACTTGCGGACGGCGAAGTGACTGTGATGGTCTTGCCATCATTACTCACCTTCGGCGTGGCTCCGGTCGTCCCGAACAGAACGGTCATCGCTTTCGAAAAGCCGCTGCCGCTAATCGTCACCGTCGTACCGCCTGAAGTCGGTCCGCTTTTCGGATTGATACTCGTAATGGCCGGGCCGGTGGTTGCCGCCTCGATGACTCCCTGATCTTCAAACATCCCTGCTCCCCTTGCGATGCTGCCCGAGGCCGACACTTCCGGTGCAGCTTTGTAATATGCAGAATGACGGGAGAGACCGTGGCGCGGTACAGGACAACATGAACAGCCACGACACCGAACACTTCGGACCGCATCCGGACCGAGGCAAGAACAGCCATGCAGGTGACAAAAGACGCTATAATCCTTCCGACGGAATATAGCCACCCGGGCTACCGACCCTCTCCCCTTTCTCCTTCCTTTGACGCAACAACCATAGTACGCCGCCATGATGAGTAGAACCGGACAAAAGCGGCCATCGCCGCAGGAAAATCTTTGTCCTGTCGTCGCGACAGGAGTAAAGCTACGCCTTGGGCGGACAGACACCGCCGGCACAGGTGCCGTTCATGTAGCCAAAGTGGCAGGCAGCGTGATGGGCATCGCCGATTGCGGCCAGATTACCCGTGACCAGTTTTTCCAGAATTTCGCCCACCCGCTCCTCAATCAGAAAAAGCCTGTCGCCAATGACATGACCGCTTTTTTCGATATAACGAAGCGTGCCGATATCGACATAATCCCATTTGGCCGCTTTCTCCAGCAGGGCCGCCAGCTCCGGGCTGATCCTGTCGATGACTTCGGCCATCAGGTTGATGAAGGTATCGCTGGGCGCCATCAGCGGCACAAGATCGAGATAGTTCTCGTAGCGCAGATCCTGTGGAAATTCGGCATTGTAAGCGCTGGCAAACGCCTCATCGCCCGGCTTGGGCCCTGCGAAGGTGACAACATTGGCCGCCTTAATGTGGTGCACCCGTTGCAGGTAAAGCGCGGCAATCGGTGCCACGCCGCCGCCCTTGCTGTGGCCGGTGATATAGATCGGTAGTGAACCGCTCGGGTCCAGGCTTTTGATCGCCGCGACGGTCTGATCCATCAATGTCAGCGTGGTCCGCAGGAAACCGGAGTGCACCTTGCCCGGCAGGTTCGCGTTCGTGGCCGGCTCGGCCAGAATGATGTCATTCAGCCAGTCGAGCACCGAAGGGAGGTTCCAGGCTGGCGGCAGCGTGCCGCGAAAGGCAACGATCAACTCCGATACGGTTTTACCGACCAGCACGGCATCGATCTCATCGGAGACAATCCACGGCTCCGCGCTATATCCGACCGCGTCATACTGGGCCTTAGCCCCTGCATCCGCCCCTTTCGAAGGATCGTACTGGCCGGATTTCGAATCCGGCTGGATCAGATAGGCTGCGGCCGAAGCGCACAGCAGCCGGCAGTTGAGATCGTAGGTGGTCATGGTTCTTCCCCCGTTCACGTTTGCTCCGCCGTTACCATAACCCGGGGACAGGCCTGCAAGAACCCGACAGACCTGCCATTTACTGCCTATTTCAGGGGAACCAGCGCGTGGCGAACCGACACCCGGTGGCTGCCGGCGGAGATGGTGTACAGGGGAAACTGCAGATAAGGGCCACCAGGGCCCAGATGCGGCTCAGTGGAGGCGACGGCACCGACATAGCGCACACCGGTGATGCGACGATCCTCGTGCACATGCAGGTGACCGTGCAGCAGCAGGCGCACCTTATGGCTGATGCAGAGCAGGTTCAGGGCCTGGCGCTGCGACTGCGGCAGCTGGTGGGCCAGACGCTCGGCCATGCCGACAGGACGCTGACCGCGTTTGATGGCCGTCTCTTTTTCCGGAATGTTGGGGCTGTGGTGCATCATGACCAGCTTGACCGGCACGTCGCGGTACCTGTGCAGATGCGAGGCGAAAGACTTGAGCTGGTAATAGCCGATTTCGCCCATGGCATTGGTCAGGCCGCTGAAGTTTCCGAGGTTGTTGGAGTTAAGTCCGAACAGTGCCAGCCGCGGATCGGGGCTCTCGACCCACGGAAACTTTGTCGCCTGTCCGCCCATCTCCAGCCCCGTCATCAGGCGGGCCATATCCGCTTTTTCATACCCGCGCCCGGGGAGACGCGCTCCCAGGCAGCAAACATCGTGGTTGCCGGGCACCACCCGCACCCGCCCTTTCAGACCGGCCTGTTCGAGCGTCTGCCAGAAAAAGGCCCAGGCCTTCAGGTCACCGCGATCGGTAATGTCGCCAGTCACCAGCAGCAGGTCGGCCGCCTGCACCGGCTCCGAGTCGACCAGGCGGACAAAGGCATCGTTCATCCCCTTCAGGGCACCGAACAGCGATGGCATTGACCGTCGACCGCCCGTCGTGGCCGTCAGGTGCAGATCGGAAAGGTGGGCAATGCGGAAAGGGTACTCCTCCGGCAACGGCCTGGCCCCTCTCAGTCGCGGTCGCGATTCCGGTACTCCATGCGCTTGCGATCGTCGTCATCCCGACGCTTCTCCTTCGTATTCCGCGGCCTGGATTCGCCCCACTTCATGTCACGTCGCTGATCCTTGCGATACTGTCGCTCATCCCGGCGCTGCTCATGGTGCTCCCACTTCTGCTCGCGCTTCTCCATATTGCGCTCGTGCACTTCGCGACGACGCTCCTGGCCGTAATTCTCATCATGGTCATAGCTGCGGTGGTAACCGCGATCCTCATGCTCGTGGTAACGGACCGCACAGCCCGACATGGCTCCTCCTGCCACAGCCAGCGCCAGCAGCATCATGATTCCTCTCATCATATCCTTTCTCCTTATCGATGGGCTCACAGCCCAAAATTGCTACACCCTTCTCCTTCCGGCAAGCGCTGCCGCGATGCACAGACCGGCGATCAGCAGATAGCCGGCGACAAACGGCCAGGTGGTGGCCGGCCCGTAGGCATTGACGATCGCCGGCCCCTGGATGGTATAACCGTGGGTAATACCGCTGGCGGCAACAAGGGCGGCCGCCAGCGCCCAGCCGGCTGCGATACGCCGCTCGCCATCGAGCAGAGCCGCGGTCATCGCCGCCAGAATCATCGAAGTGAAGATGAAGCCCTGATTCAGGGCGATCATGCCATGGATAGGCAATTGGGCCGCAAGGGCTGCCAGCCCCACGCCACCCACGCTGCTGCCCGCGGCGCGCAGGCCGCTCTCCAGCATCAAGAGCCCCCACGCGGCAATGGCCGGTATCAGGCCGACCACCACCGCCGGGGCATGGTGATGCGGCGTATCGCGAAAGGCCTGAGCCGCAATCATGATGCCGATCCAGAGCAGGATCGCCGCGCCCGCCTCGATCGGAATCAGGGCGGCGGCAAAACCGACCAGCCCGAAGAAGCAGAGCAGCGACACGACGGTTCCGTTGGCGACCGAATAGCCGGCTGCTGCCCCCATCCCCTTCCAGGCCGGATGGCCGATGTAGATGGTGGTCGGGAAACAACTGCCGAAACAGGCGGCCGCAATGGTGCCGGCACCGTTGGCTGCCAGCGATGATTTCACCGGATAGGTATCACCCGCAGCCTCGGCCGATTCGAGGTTCTGCAATGAACCGATCAGATTGAACAGCCCCATCGGGATAATGATGGCCAGCGTGCCGGCCAGCTGCGGAGAGGCAAAAGCAGCGAACAGTTCACCCACGGCTGGCAACGGCGGATGAAGAGAAAGCGTAGCCGCCGCCTGCAGGGCGGATAGATCCATGCGTCCCAGCCCCCAGGCGAGCAGGGTGCCGACCAGCACGGCCACAAAGCCGGCCGGCAGGTTGAACGGCATGCGCATGCGCCCGATATAGCGCATGAAGATCAGCGCCAATGGCGCAAAACCGACCAGCGGATCGGCAAAAATACGGAAAGCGAAATCCATCGAGATAAAGGTGATGGCGATGCCGGCCAGTGTAGCCAGCAGGGCGGCACGCGGGGTAATGCGCTTGATACGCGCCGCAATCCAGGCCCCGCCCAGCTCGATCAGTCCGGAACCGAGACAGGCCACCAGCCCCATCTGCCAGGCAAGTTCCGGGTCGCCTGTTGCCTTCACGACCGGCAACATGACGAAAAGCACATAGGCGAAGAGCGATACGGTATTGATACCGTAGGGAAGTGCTGTGGCCGGATGCCCCGTCTGCAGGGCCAGGCGGCGCGCCTGCCAGGCATAGAAGAAATTGCCGACCAGCAGGCTCACCGCCACGCCGGGCAGGATATGGCCATAGAGCAGCCCATCCGGCATGCCGAGCAGATGCGAGCAGAGCACGACGATCAGGATCAGCTGGATCAGGTTATCGACAAAAAGGCCGAAGAAACCGTCCAGGTCACCCCGCTGCCACCAGCTGAACTGAAACTGCGTTTGCCCGCTCATCTTCCCCTCCCTAACCGGTGGCGAGCATAACCTTTCCGGAAGTATGCGAATAGCCTGCCATCCGAAAAAGAGAACGAAGGTCGCTTTACTCCTCTCCGACCATAGCCACGACATCGAGCGGGCCGGGATCGATGCCGGCCTGGAACAGCAGCGTCACCACCTCACCACGATGGTGGGTCTGGTGATTGAAAAGATTCTGCAACAACTCGCAAAGCGGGTGCTCCTGCTTCTCACGACTCAGGGCATGGTAGCGGATCGGCACCTCGAGCATCTCATCGGTCCAGGTATGGCTGAAGTCGATAATCAGCGCATCCAGATCGGCGCGACCCTCCCGCAGTTCGCCCAGGGCGTCATAAAGCACTTCGGCAAGTGACGTCGGCTTGGGGATATCGCCGATCGGGGCCAGGGCGTGGCAGGCAGGGTTGGAACCGAAACGGATCAGCCACAACACATCGGCGATGTAGATATGATTCAGGGTGCCGAGAATGGAGCCATACGGGGCGGCGCGATTCTCGTTGATGGCGGTCGCGGGCAGTTTGAGAGCAGCCTCAAACAGACGATCATTGGCCCACCGGTTGTACTGCGCCATACGCCGAAGATATGCCTGCACATCAACCTCCTTCCTGCGTCACCGTTTCACTATCAAACATAGTCGCAGCGAAGCGACTTGACCATGCCACGGCTCTATCCCTGGCGACCGTTGTAAATCTCCCCGCCAGCTACGCCGTACTCGTTGAGCACCGCGACCGCCTCGTCATGCAACACACCGCGCTGCACGCTGATACCACGCGACTCCAGTTCCGTGATCCAATCGGGGTGACGAGGCCCCTCATCGAAGCCGATAGCACGTGCATCGGCAGCATATGCACCACAGACCAGATGGCGGATACCGGACCAGGACAACGCCCCGAAACACATGGCACACGGTTCACAGCTGGTAACCAGCTCGTATTCGTGTTCCGGATCTGTACCCAGGTCGTAGTGCATCAGGGCCTGCTGGGCCAGGGCGATGGCCATCATCTCGGCATGAGCGATGGAGGCATGCCCGGCAACCACCCGGTTGGCCCCGATGGCGACCAGCTGCCGTGAGGCGTGCTCGAAAATAGCAGCGGCAAACGGCCCTCCCCCTTCGGCAAGGTTGCAACGAGCGAGTGCAAGCATGAACTGCATACGCTGCTCCGGTGTGACAAACGGCTGGCGCCAGTGCATAGCCAGGCCGACGAGACGTGAAGGTAACTCCAGATTGAATGAGGTCGGCAACGTCATATTTCCTCCGTTATCCCTCGCACATTCGGCATGGAAAGAAGGCATCCAGGGATCGGATGGGGATCACCATGGATCTACCCGGATGCCGGCAACCGCTACTGTTTCTTGCTGATCAGCCCCTGCTCGGCCATCCAGGCCACCAGGCTGGAGGCGATGCGCTCGCCATCGCCCCGATCGAATCCATGATGACGATCGCTGTCGAAAGGGACCTTCAGGTAATGGAGGCTGCTGTTGTTGGTGCGGCGGTTGTGCAGCAAGACCCCGATCCAGACGACGGAGTGCCGCGCATCCTTCAGCGTTGCCTGATAAGGAAGCAACGACAGCACATAGTCTGCATCCGCAGAATGGGTGCGGTACTTGCCGGCCAGTTGCTTGCGCAACTTCTCCGTCTGTTCGGTGCTGCGCACGGATGAATAGAAGGTCGGGTAGGCGTTCACCTGATGGCGGGCCAGTTGTCGGATCAGGGCATCGTAGAGCGGATGCGGCATATCGAGGAAGCCGTTCTCGAGTGCCAGGTTATCGGCCTGCTTCCTTTCGGCCATGCTCTGCTATGCCCCGGCCTCATCCAGCTGTTTGTAGACCCGGCGCATGCGATCCTGCAGCTCATCGCCTTCGCTGCTGTTCGGCAACGCCTCGATGTAGTGGATATCGACATTGGAAAGGTGATGGGTACCCTCATCGAGGCCACTGGCTGAAGTGCCATAAGGCATTGCCATGCTTGTCAGGACCATAGCCAGAAAACCCGAAACCCGGAACATACGACGATCTCTCACACAATTACCCCACAGGAAACTTGAGATTGTACTCCTTCCCAACACGATATAAAACCATGCTTTTTACAACGCGTATTCTACATGCATGTTTTAGGGCCTGTTATAGACTCATTTCGGTGTTGCCGCTGTTGCCCCAAACCGGGCCAATCAAGGCGCGAGGGATGAAATTTGCTGCCTCCAAATGAATCCTGAGTAACGCCGAGTGGCCCGGTTTGGTGCGCAGCCTTGCAGGGCCGAAAAAATGGCCGTATCGGCGCCATCGAAATGAGTCTATAACAGGCCCTGGTCCATACCGCTACCGACAGGCGGCAATTGCGCTATACTCGGGATAGAGGGCTGGTTGACGGCCTGCCGCCGGCCCCGTCATGGAGGATCAGGTATATGCAAGTCACTCCCCAGGTCACTTTCCGCAACATGGAACACTCCGATGCTCTGGCTAAAGCCGTTGAAGAGAAGATGGGCAAGCTGGAGCGTTTTTACGACCAGATCGTCGCCTGTCATGTCGTGGTCGACGAACCGCATCGCCGTCACCACAAGGGCAAGCTCTACAGTGTGCACCTGACGGTTACCCTGCCGCAGGGCGAGGTGGTGGTCAGCCACGATCCTCAGGACAACCATGCCCACGAGGATCCGTATGTGGCCCTGCGCGACGCCTTCAACGCGGCCTACCGCCAGCTTGAAGACTACCAGCGCAGGCAGCGTGGGGATGTGAAGATACATCCCCAGCCCGCTACCGGAGAGGTCGTTTCACTGATGCCGACAAAGGGCCACGGCTATATCCGCACCCCCGATGGCGGCGAGCTCTACTTCCATCGCAACGCCGTACTCGACGGGGGCTTCGACGCCCTGGAACTGGGCAGCGAGGTGCGCTTCGAGGCAGAACAGGACGAGCACGGGCCGCAGGCGACCAGCATTCACCCGGTGGGCAAACACCACATCGTACCGAAATAGCCCGAAGGGGTGGAATCAGTGTGCCGGCGGCCTGAAACGGCTGTTCAACGCCAGCGAAAGCAGCAGCAACAGCACGGCCGTACGCAGAAAGCCGCCGGTCAGAAAGGCGGCCATGCCGATCAGGAAAGGGAGATCTGCCGCAGCATGCCCTGCGAACATGGCGGCATGGACCCGCTGCCAGTAGTGGCTGTTGCCGGAAGCGGAGTGACCCGCCTCGACAACACGCCGGAAATGCGCCATGGCCGGCAGGCTGACAACAGCCGAGACGAGGCCGGCAATCAGGAACCCGAGCTCGTAGCTCGGTGTCAGATCAAAAAAGTGTTTGCCCTTCAGCATCAGGAAGACCAGCACAAAAATAAGCGGCCCGGAGGCCAGCATCGCAAACCAGATGATGGTGGCCAGCTTGCTGCGATCGGCAGCATGTTTTTCAGTTGTCATTCAACTCTCCCCTGCTTCCGGATCATGACCGGTTGCCTCCAGCACCCTTTCGGCCGTAGCCCGATGCAGACAGCGATCAGCCAGCCTCACCACCGGCGAGGAGGGGCAGAGGCTCTGGCAGGCGATGGATATCGCATCCACACCCCGCTCCTGCAGGGCCTCCAGCAGCGTCCGGCCGCCGTAATCCCCGCAGCGGGGCCCCTGGCAGACGCCGATAAAGCCGGGTGAAAATGGCCGTTCCGGATTCTGTTCCATGGCGCCAATGTAACGTGTCACCTGCAGGATCGCATCCCGGACGCTATCATCACCCGCCAGAGGAAGGAGAGATATCATGGCAGAGGAATGGCCCGAATACGCCACGCGCAGGACGCGGGAACAGCTGGAAAGCGGCAAATGGCTGGAGCGCAACGGCAAGATCTTTTTCAAACGTACCGATCGCAGCCGCGCCTTTATTTACGAAGCGGAACTGCAGAAGGGGATGCTGCACCTGCGCCCCGAACGCCAGAGCCATACCTTCACCCATTACGAATCGGTCGCTGCCCTGCTGGCCGACGGCTGGGCCATCGAATAGCCGCCGCGGAGGTTGAACCTTCACGCTCAGGCGACCATAGTTGCCCGCCGATTTTCACAGCGTAAGGAATTCACCGATATGACAGCTACCGCCGCCTCATCCGCCAGCGCCACACGCGCCCATGAACTGGTCAAAAGCCTGCAGCAGCGCTTTGTTGCCGGGCTGGAGAATCTGTCCGCAGAGCTTGACTGCGAGCAGAAATTCACGCCGGTCTCGTGGCTGCGCGATGAAGGCAGGCACGGCGGCGGCACCCGCTTCGAGACGGGCGAGGGCCTCATGATCACGCGCGGTTCGGTCAATGTTTCGCAGGTGCACTACGACGACATGCCGGAGAAAAAGCTCGGCTCGGCCAATGCCATCTCCACCATCATCCATCCCCGCCATCCGCTGGCGCCATCGGTGCACATCCATATCAGCTGGACCGAGATGAAGGATGGCAACGGCTACTGGCGCATGATGGCGGACCTGAACCCCTCCAACCCTGTGGACGAGGACACGGCCCGCTTTTTCGAGGCCCTGAAAGCCGCTGCCCCGGCCCGGTTCGAGGAGGCGAAAGCGCAGGGCGAACGCTACTTCTACATCCCGGTACTGGAGCGCCATCGCGGCGTGGCCCACTTCTATCTGGAGAACTACAACTCTGGCGATGCGGAGGCCGATTACGCCCTGGCTAAAGCGGTGGGTGAAGCGGCGATCGACAGCTATGTCGCCATTCTCGGCGATGCCCTGCAACGAGCCGGCGAACCGACGGCCGAGGAACGTGCCCGCCAGCTGGCCTACCATAGCCTCTACTTTTTCCAGGTACTGACGCTGGACCGCGGTACCACCACGGGACTGCTGGTGCATGACCAGAACGATGTCGGCATCATGGGTTCGCTGCCGGCCATGGTCGATCCGGGGCTGCTCTCCTCATGGGTGGAGCGGATGACACCGCCGCAGGATGCCCTGCTGCAGGGATTGATCGATGTACTGCCTCCGCAGGCCCCTGTCGAAATCGACGAGGCGACCAAACAACGCCTGGCCGAAGTGGTGCGCGCCCACTACCGCGCCCATCCGGAAGCGATCGACATGCAGGCCTCCGGCAACATCACACCGCCGACGGTGAAGAATCACAGCTAGATCGAGGCTAATATTTGCTAACCTGGCAAGTATCAGCACGTAAGGGCAAAACGCAGCATCGTCTCACACACAATAACACGCGTGGAGCCTCCGGATTAATCCATGTTTCTGCGGACAAGAAGGATAATCAGACGCCAATATCCTCGTTCCACAGGTCCGGGCGCTCCGCGATCATGCGCTCCATCAGGGCGATGCACTCGGCATCCTGGCGCACGTCGAGGCTCACGCCGCGCGAGGTAAGCCAGGCCTCTTCGCCCATAAAGGTCTTGTTCTCGCCGATCACCACCTTCGGAATACCGTAGAGCAGGATAGCGCCGGAGCACATGGAACAGGGAGAGAGCGTGGTGTAGAGGGTGCATTCGCGGTAGATCGCGGCCGGCAGGCGTCCGGCCCGCTCCAGGGCATCCATTTCACCGTGCAGTATGGCACTCCCCTTCTGCACACGGCGATTGTGACCGCGGCCGATGATCTCGCCCTTGTACACCAGTACCGCTCCGATCGGGATTCCGCCCTCTTCAAAGCCCCGGCGCGCCTCTTCGATGGCCGCCTGCATAAATGGATCACTCATAACCCCTCCTCGCTGAAACCATACAAATCAGCATCGACTCACGAAGCGATCTCGACCGCCTCGCCGTAGAGATCGTACTCGTCCGATGCGGTGATCTCGGCCCACACCTTCTGCCCCGGCTCCAACGACACGGCTCCGGCCAGATGCACGATTCCGTCCACCTCCGGCGCATCGGCATAGGTGCGCCCGATGGCCCCCTCCTCGGTCACTTCGTCGATCAGCACCATCATCTCATCGCCCAACCGCTGTTCGAGCTTCTCGGCACTGATCTCGGCCTGCACCTGCATAAAGGCCTCCAGGCGAGCCTCTTTCTCGGCCTCCGAAACGTGGCCCGGCAACAGGTTGGCTGCGGCGCCATCGACATCGGAATAGGCAAAACAGCCGACCCGGTCGAGTTTCGCCTCGCGCACAAAATCGAGCAGTTCGTTGAACTCCTTGTCCGTCTCGCCGGGAAAACCGACGATAAAGGTCGAGCGCAGCACGATTTCCGGACAGATGTCGCGCCACCTGTTGATCCGCTCCAGCATCTGCTCGTGGCTTCCCGGTCGTTTCATCGCCGCCAGAATGGATGGAGAGGCATGCTGCAACGGCACATCAAGATAGGGCAGAATCAGGCCATCGCGCATCATCGGGATCAGCTCATCAACATGCGGATAGGGATAGACGTAGTGCATACGCACCCATACCCCCAGCTTGCCCAGTTCCTCGGCCAGCTCCCGCATGCGCGTCTTCACCGGGCGACCATCAATAAAATCGGTACGGTATTTCAGGTCCACGCCGTAGGCGGAAGTATCCTGCGAGATGACCAGAAGCTCCTGCACACCGTCATCGACCAGTCGTTTGGCCTCACGCACCACATCGCCGATCGGGCGCGACACCAGCTTGCCTCGGATATCCGGAATGATGCAGAAAGAGTAGCT
Organism: uncultured Zetaproteobacteria bacterium; assembly: GCA_964503475.1. Taxonomy (GTDB): domain Bacteria; phylum Pseudomonadota; class Zetaproteobacteria; order Mariprofundales; family Mariprofundaceae; genus CAZCZU01. The sequence goes on along the minus strand of CAZCZU010000007.1, from coordinate 3,163 downwards.
GTGGTTGCACCCTTCCGAGATCTTCAGGTAGGCGTAGTGGCGCGGTGTCAGCTTCACGCCCGATGCAGGCAGCAGATCGAGATGGGCATTGCGGCTGGGCGGCGGCAGATGTCGGTGCACCACCTCCATCACCGCCTCATAGTCGTGCGGGCCGGTAATGGCCAGCACCTCGGGATGGCGCTCAAGCACCTTGTCGGCATTGCTTCCGCCCAGGCAACCGGTGACGATCACGCGACCATTGGCGTGCAGGGCATCGCCAATGGCGGCCAGGGATTCCTCCACGGCCGATTCGATAAAACCGCAGGTGTTGACCACGATCACCCCGGCCTCGTGATAATCGTCGGTGAAGGTATAACCCTCCACCTTCATCTGGGTCAGGATACGTTCGGAATCGACGGTCGCCTTGGGGCAGCCGAGGCTGATGAATCCGATGGTCGGGGAGTCGGTTGCATGCTTCATGGCGGCAGGCTGCTAAGCGCCTCATCCTGCGTCAACCGAAGCGTGTGTGCCGCTTTGCCGCAGCTTACCCTGTCGCCTGAGTTGACTTTGAAACGTAACGGTCGATGCTTCGCGCCATGAAACAGGGAATCGCACACGCAATCGTGGTACGTCCGATCGGCTGGCCGGTGGTCCGCCGACTACTGCCCGTGTGCCGTGGGGTTCCGAACCTGGCGTAGAGTTGAACGCCACCCAACCTGGAACGGCCACGGATGCAGACCATCCGTGGCCTTTTTTTTGCTCTGACCGCAAGGTCCCATTCACAACAGAGGAGATAAACAATGTCGGTGCCGTTTGCCTATATCGGTGTCATCATGATCTGGAGTACCACCCCGCTGGCCATCCTGTGGAGCAGCCAGGAGGTCGGCTTCCTGTTCGGCGTCACCAGCCGCATGATCATCGGCGCCGTGCTGGCCCTGATCGTCACCGCCCTGCTGGGCCTGGGCATGCGCTGGCATCGTCGTGCACTGCTCGCCTACATGGTCAGTGGGCTGGGTATCTATGGCGGCATGCTGTCGATCTACTGGGCAGCCCAGTATATTCCCTCCGGCTGGATTTCGCTGATTTTCGGCCTCACACCGGTCATCACCGGCCTGATGGCCGGCATCTGGCTGAAGAACGAGCGTCTGAACGCTCCACGCATCGGCGGCATGGCCTTAGGGCTGGCCGGGCTGGCCGTGATCTTCGGCAGCAGCATGGAGCTCAGCCACTATGCGGCCCTGGGGGTCGGCGGTGTGCTGCTCGGCGCCACCATCCACTCCGCCTCCGGCGTATGGCTGAAGCGCCTGAATGCCGATGTGCCGGCCATCGTACTGGCCAGTGGCGGCCTGACCCTGGCTGCACCGCTCTATCTGCTCACCTGGCTGCTGATCGGTGAACCGCTGCCCGCAACGGCCTCGGCCCGCACCATCGGCTCCATCGGCTACCTGGCCCTGTTCGGCTCGGTGATCGGCTTTGCCCTCTACTTCCATGTATTGCGGCATGTGCAGGCAACCAAGGTGGCCCTGATCACGCTGGTGGCACCGGTGATGGCCCTGACGCTGGGCAGCCTGCTCAATGGCGAGGTGATTACGACCCAGATCATCACCGGCGCATTGCTGATTCTCTCAGGCCTGGCCCTGTTCGAACTCGGCGACCGGCTGCCGCGCCTGCGCGGGCTGCGGGAGTAACAAGGCGGGGCTGAAGCATTCCTTCAGCTCCGCTTTTTTAGCTTATACGGAAATATAAAGGCCAGAGGTGCCACAATCATGCCGGCGACAGCTCCGGCCAGATGCGCCTGCCATGCCACAAACACTCCGGGAGGAAGAGAGGTAAACAGGTCGCTGATCCCCAGAGCATCGCCGCCAATCCTCGCAGCCAGCAGAAGCAGCAGCCCGCCTCCGACCCAGGGGAGCTCTTTCAGCAATTGCACCGCCACGAGCACCCAGAGCATAGCCGCAATGGCCGAGGAGCCGCGATACTCGCTAATCAGTGGCGAACCGATGTACAGCACGGCCGAGATCAACGGCATGGCAACCACCAGCGCGACACCAAGCAACCAGGGCGACATCCGCCGCTGCAGCAGCCAGCCCAGGCCGGCGATGGTGCCACCATCCACCAGAAGATGGCCCCAGCTGTAATGGGTCAGGTGAGCTGTCCACAAGCGCCACCACTCCCCCGCCTCGATCGCACTGCGACGATAGATCAAATCCGCCACCCAGTCCGGCGGCAACAGCCAGACCAGCAGGCAGAGCAGGGCAACTGCGATGGCAGGCAATCAATGCTCTCCCGGACAAGTAGCCATATAACCTCTCCTGTATCCTTGTTACCTTTTAACCAAGTCGTCGATAAGGTTGATGTCAATACACTTGGCCGGAAGCAGTCATTTCTCTGGCCGCCCGGTATCAGCCAAAAATGGGCTTTCAATTATCCATAGGTGGATAAGCCGCGGAACGGCGGCATCTGAAGGGCTGGGTGAGTTGTGCACTTATAGCGAACGGGCTTGAACTTTGCAGTGCGCCCAGGATATGCAGCTCGCAAGCCTTGGGCTTTTTGGAGGGCCTCTTGTGCGGAACCACTATCTCCACACTGCGAAAGAGCAACTGCACATTCTTCATAGGCGTTCGCAAAAGCTATTGGGTTTAACTTGATGCTGCCGTTTCTTTCCGCCTCCTGCAGGGCCTTTGAATAGTAACTGGCGGCATCTTTATAACGCTTCTGATCATATGTAAGCCGTGCAAGCTCAAAAAGGCGAATAGTTATGTTGCGGCCATTTCTATGGGGAAGGTTCTCTTCCATTTGCAGAGCTTCTAAAAGGTACTTTTCCGATTCATCCAAGTGGCACGTATAACCTGTGACTCTGCCGAATTCATAGGAGAGCATCGAAATCACTTCAGGCTCAGCACCAGCTGAACGGGCAGCGACAAGTGATTTCCAATACTGTTCTCGAGCAGAAACATAATCTCCCTGAACATCAAAATTTAGGGCAGCTTGGTAATGGATTTGTGCCTCCTTCATATTGATTGAGGGTACACATGCGCAACAGATTAAACTGAAGGCCGATATTGAAATCATCTTCGCAAATCTCATCATTATTTCTCCTATAAATGACCACAAGCGCCGGCATAACATATTGGTTGAGTCCCTATACTGCTGTAAATTCATATGAGGTGGATGGCCACCTGCT